>NZ_JBICWQ010000004.1:0-621077 GCF_043199815.1 Streptomyces sp. NPDC048523
CTGTCCCTGCACCCGCACCCGGGACAGCTCGTCGCCAACGACATCGGCCGGGTGAAGATCCGTACCGCCGAGCCGCTGCCCGTCGACTCCTACTCCGACTCGCGGCGCACCGGTTCGTTCATCCTCATCGACCCGAACGACGGCACCACCCTCACCGCGGGCATGGCGGAATCCGTCATCGGACCAGCCGGAGAGATACATGCTCACGCGACGTGACGTCGATGTCGTGCCCCGTGCGGTACGACGACTGCTCACGACCGTACTGGTCCTGGCATCGGTCGCCACGGCCTGCGGATACGGCTCGCAGGCGCCGGGCAACGGAACCGGCAACGTGGCCGCCAAGGGCGCGCGCCTGTCCGCGCAGTCCGTCCGCATCGGTTTCTTTCCCAACCTCACGCACGCCACCGTGCTCGTCGGTGACGCAAAGGGCTTCTTCCGGAATGAACTTGGCGGCACAGAGGTGCGGTTCTCCACGTTCAACGCCGGCCCGTCCGAGATCGAGGCCCTCAACTCCGAATCGATCGACATCGGCTGGATCGGCCCGTCCCCGGCGGTCAACGGCTACATCAAGTCCGGCGGCAAGAGCTTGCGCATCGTCGGCGGCTCGGTCTCCGGCGGCGTGAAGCTCGTGGTCGATCCGGACAAGATCAAGTCCCTGAAGGACGTCAAGGGCAAGAAGATCGCGACGCCGCAGCTCGGCAACACGCAGGACGTGGCGTTCCTCAACTGGATCGCCGACCAGGGCTGGAAGGTCGACGCGCTGAGTGGCAAAGGCGACGTCTCGGTGTTCCGTACGGACAACAAGGTGACGCCGGACGCCTACAGATCCGGTTCCATCGACGGCGCGTGGGTGCCGGAGCCGACCGCGTCGAAGCTGGTCGCCGAGGGTGCCAAGGTGCTGCTCGACGAGTCGTCGCTGTGGCCGGCCAAGAAGTTCGCCGTCACGAACATCATCGTGTCGCAGCCGTTCCTCGACCGGCATCCGGACGTCGTGGAGGCCGTGCTGCGCGCTTCGATCGGAACCAATGAGTGGATCAACTCGCACCCGGCGGCGGCGAAGGCCGTCGCCAACGCGAAGCTCGCCACCCTGACCGGCAAGCCGCTGCCCGGTGGGGTGATCGCGGCCGCATGGTCATCGCTGCGTTTCACCGACGACCCGCTGTCCGGGACGCTTGCCGCGCAGACCGAGCACGCCGTACGCGTCGGGCTCCTGGAGGAACCCGAGCTCACCGGCCTCTACGATCTGGCGCCGCTGAACAAGATCCTCCACGCCATGGGCAGGAGTCCAGTCGACGATGCCGGCCTCGGTGTGCAGTGAGCCCCCGTCCCGTAGCCCCCGCCAGCCCTCAGGAGCACTCGACGATGGCAACCGCCCCCACTCAGGCCCCACACACCGATGTGTCGACAGGGTATGCCGCGCGCCTGACCAATGTCTCGAAGTCCTTCACCACAACTGTCGGACGGCACCTCGTCCTGGATGACGTCAGCATCGATGTCGCGCCGGGCGAGTTCGTCACCCTCCTGGGGGCCTCGGGCTGCGGCAAGTCCACGCTGCTTAACCTGGTGGCGGGGCTGGACCGGCCCAGCACGGGTGCCATCACCAGGGACGGCCGTCCCGCCCTGATGTTCCAGGAGCACGCCCTCTTCCCGTGGCTGACCGCGGGCAAGAACATCGAACTCGCCCTGAAGCTCAGGGGAGTTCCCAAGCCCGACCGGCGCGGCAAAGCCGAGGAGCTGCTCGAGCTGGTCCGTCTGAAGGGCGCGTACGGCAAGCGGGTGCACGAGCTGTCGGGCGGTATGCGCCAGCGGGTGGCGCTGGCCCGCGCGCTCGCCCAGGAGAGCAGCCTGCTGCTGATGGACGAGCCGTTCGCGGCCCTCGACGCCATCACCCGCGACGTGCTGCACGATGAACTGACCCGCATCTGGCGCGAGACCCGGCTGTCGGTGCTGTTCGTCACCCACAACGTCCGGGAAGCGGTGCGCCTCGCCGAGCGTGTCATCCTGCTCGGCTCGCGCCCAGGCCGCGTGATCCGGCAGTGGCGGGTCGGCATTCCGCAGCCGCGCCGTCTGGAGGACGCCGCCGTGGCGGACCTGTCCGCGGAGATCACCGAAGCACTGCGTGGGGAGATCCGTCGCCATGGCCAGTACTGAAACCACCAGCAACGACGACAGCGACCTCGCCGGTCTGGAAGCGGGGCTCGACGCCCTGGAGGTCGGTTCTGCGGTCAAGGCGCCCCTGCTCGGTCGGCTGGCACGCAGGGCCGCGCCCCCTCTCACTGCCGCGCTCCTGGTGCTGGCGGTGTGGCAGCTCCTGGTCTGGGCGCAGGTCACCGACCCCTACAAACTGCCCGCCCCCTCCGACGTGGGGGGCGAGATCCGCGCAGCCTGGCTGCGGGGCACGCTCCTCGGCTACATCTGGACCAGCGTCTCGCGCGGTCTGCTGGGCTTCGCACTCGCGTTGGTGATCGGCACCCCGCTGGGCCTTCTGGTCGCCCGGGTGAGATATCTGCGCGCCGCCGTTAGGCCTGTGCTCTCGGGGCTGCAGTCGCTGCCGTCGGTGGCGTGGGTGCCGCCGGCCGTCATCTGGCTGGGCCTGAACAACAAGATGATGTACGCGGTGATCCTGCTCGGCGCGGTCCCGTCCATCGCCAACGGTCTGATGTCGGGCGTCGACCAGGTGCCGCCCTTGTTCCTGCGCGCGGGACGCACCCTTGGCGCGACGGGCCTGCGCGGCACCTGGCACATAGTCCTGCCGGCCGCGCTGCCCGGCTATCTGGCGGGCCTCAAGCAGGGCTGGGCGTTCTCCTGGCGCTCCCTGATGGCAGCCGAGATCATTGCCTCCTCACCCGAACTCGGCTTGGGGCTGGGGCAGCTACTGGAGGCGGGACGCACCAACAGCAGTATGTCCATGGTGTTCCTCGCCGTCCTGCTCATCCTGCTGGTGGGGGTGACCATCGATCTGGTGATCTTCTGTCCGTTGGAACGCTGGATGCTGCGTACCCGCGGCCTGCTCCTGCACGAGTGAGTCCCTCGCATCCATGGTGTTTCTGGTCATCGCCCACGGCAGCCGCGATGCGCGGCACGCCGCGACGGTGCACGCTCTCGTCCGCCGGGTGCGCTCGCTGCGCCCGGACGTACGGGTGGAGACAGGCTTCCTGGACTTCAACATCCCTTCCGTGCAGGGGGTGTTGGAGTCCCTGGCGGCGGAGGGCGTCCGTGACGTCGTGGCGCTGCCGCTGCTGTTGACGCGCGCGTTCCATGCGAAGGCGGACATCCCCGAGGTCCTCAGGGACGCGCCGTCGCGGTTGCGCATCCGGCAGGCGGAGGCGCTGGGCCCGTCCCCGCTTCTCCTGTCCGCGCTCGAACGACGGCTGTACGAGGCGGGGTTGACGCCCGCCGACAAGTCCTCGACCGGGGTCGTGCTGGCCTCGGCGGGGTCCACCGACCCGGAGGCGATCGCAGTGATCGCTGACATCGCGCGGGAGTGGCGGCACACCGGTTGGTGCGCCGTGCGGCCTGCGTTCGCCTCCGCGGCCCTGCCCCGCACCGAGGACGCGGTACGCGAACTGCGGGCTCTCGGCTGCGCGACGGTGGCCGTGGCGCCGTACGTCCTCGCCCCCGGGTTCCTGCCCGACCGCATCGCGCGCGGCGCGGCACAGGCGGACGTCCTGGCCGAGGTGCTGGGACCCGCGCCCGAGGTGGCCCGGGTGCTACTGGAGCGCTACGGAGCGGCCGTCAGCACTCCGCAAGCCGATCATCAGTCCCCAGTCAGCGCTGTCTGGGACGGTGCGGAAGCAATGTGATCCACCCCTGTACGCCTTCATCCCTGACAGGCCGATCAAGCAGTTCCGAGCAGGTCCACGAGAGGGGCATGTGCACGCATGAGAGCTATCGGATCCCGGCGCGGGAGGCCCGTCGGGCGATTGACGGTCTGTCTCGCAGCAGCCGGACTGACCACAGGTCTCATGACCGGAGCCGGTCAGGCCGACGACGAGAGGACCACCGACGGACGGGTCACCACCAGCACGTCACGGTTCACCGCGTCCGACGGCATCACCTACACCGCGACCAACCACCTGACCAAGGCGGCCGGAGGCGCGGGCCGCGAGTGGCTGCTCGCCTGGAGCGGTCCTGATGACCCCTCGGCGCCCGACTTCCTCGCGGTCATCGACGCTACACCGGGTTCCCGCCATTACGGCGAGGTCGTCAACACGGTGACCATGGGGCCCGGCAAGGGCAACGAACCGCACCACATGCAGTACACCTGGCACAAGGGTGATCGGCTCTACGCCAGCGGAATCATGTCCGACACCACCTTCGTCTTCGACACGAGCGCGTTGCCGGCCATCCGGCTGAGCGGTGTCAACGCCCCCACCGACACTCCGTGCGGGACTCTGCCGGACGCCTATCAGGTCCTCGGCGACGGAACGGCCTACGCCACCATGCTCGGCGGTCCCAACGTGGCGGGCCCGTGCACCTACACCAATGGCGAGGTGCGCGAGGGCAACGGTGCTGCTGGATCTCCGGGGGAGATCGTCCGGATCGGCACCGACGGCCGGACCATTGCCGAGATTCCGGCCGCCAACAAGGAGGCCGAGGATCCGGAACAGTGCGCCAACAGCCCGGTGATCTCCAAGGCGACGTGTGCGAACCCGCACGGTCTTGCCCTGCGCGAGGACCTCGACATCCTGGTGGCCAGTGACTTCACGGAGTCACGCAGTGTCCCGCCGCCCGGCGAGCCATTGCCCGAGGGCGGTGAGAAGGTCGCCCGGCAGAGTGTGCGCGTCTTCGACATCAGTGACCGTGACGATCCGAAGCTACTCTCCGTCAGCAAGGTGCACGACGGGCCGCGTGCCGCGCAGGAGGACCATCCCGCATTTGGCGAGTCGCGTGTCCTCATGGAGACCGCCATGACCAACGGACACCACCAACGCGGCGCCTTCGTCTCCTCCATGTCCGGCGGGGCGGTGTTCTACACGCCCGACATCACCGCGC
The DNA here is from genome assembly GCF_043199815.1 of Streptomyces sp. NPDC048523. Lineage (NCBI taxonomy): Bacteria > Bacillati > Actinomycetota > Actinomycetes > Kitasatosporales > Streptomycetaceae > Streptomyces > Streptomyces sp. NPDC048523. Next base: position 4,996 of record NZ_JBICWQ010000004.1, read on the forward strand.
CGAAGCCGCAGTGGCGTGAGGTCTTCGACGACACCACCGCCTACCGTACGTTCACCTCCGACGAATCGGTCACGGGCGGCGGTGACAACTCCAGTTGGCTGGCGGTCAGCCCGGACGACCGTTACCTGTTCCACACCGTCATGGGGCAGTCGACGCCGTACGGCACGCCCCTCGACAAGACGACGGGCATGGTCTACGTGCTCGACATCCGAAAGCTCCTCAAGGCCGGGACGAAGGTGCGCTGTTCCGTCGACGAGCTGAGAGAGGTCACCGCGGGCGGTGCCGAGAAGGACTGCCCGGAGCTCGCCGGCGCGGTGCCCATCCGGGACACCACGGACGGCGGTCCGCACTGGGGGGCGATGGACAACTTCGCGCGGGACGCGCAGGGCAGGTACCGCGAGACCAAGTCCGTCAAGCGGTTCGCGACGTCCAACTACTTCATCGCTGGTTCGTTCGGCGGCGGCGGTGACCACCGGGTGTGCATGTTCACGCTCGCCGAGAACGGAAAACCCGAGCTGGACCGCACGTTCCGTGACGAGGTGACGCGACAGCCCTGCGTCAATCTCAACCGGCAGTCCTGGCCGCACGGTTCATACGGAAACGCTCGGGCGCACGGGGTCCTGTTCGTCGTCAGTGACAAAGTCCTGCGGTGAGCACGGCAGCATCGTACGGCGTACCGGTGGCCGGCGTGCTGCTCGGCACGCTGGTCCTGGTGGCCGGCCTGTTCGCCGGCGTGATGCTGCTGCGCAACGGACGGCTGCGGCGCAGGTCGACGAGCGCGGTCTTCTTCGTCACCGTTCTGGTCTGCGCAGCGCTCGCGGGCATGGCAGTCCGCCCTGGCGGCTCTGCGAAGGACATGGCTGAGGCCGGAGTGCCGGTGCGGGGTTCGGTGCAGCTCGGCGCCCGCCAGGTTCCGGTCCTGGTGGTGCCGAACCGCCCCGGCTTCAACTTGGTGGCAGTGGACGCCGACGAGGTGTCGGCCGGCACCGCGCGCGACCGGCTCACGCCGGGCGAGCGAAGGCCGGGCAGCACACAGACCTGGGTCGGTGTCACGCTGCCCGCGGGCCGCAGCAGTCTGTGGATCTCCGCGGACGGGCTCTCGGGCTCGCTGGCGCTGGACACGGGCGACGACACGGGCAGAGCGCTGCCCGCGTTGCGCGGCGCGGACGGCCCCGAGTGCGCGAGCAGCGCCCTGGGGACCCTTGCAGCCGGTGTGGCCCGACCTCTCACGGCATGCCCCGCGGATCGGCTCTCGACCGCGGACACCGAGGCCCTGCGCGCGACGGTGAAGTTCGTGGCCGAGCGTGGGGAGCACGCTCTCGCGTTGGTCGCGGACGAGTCGCCGCGAGGCACCGCGGCCGCCGCGGTGGTTCGTGCCGCGGCCGACCAGGAGGGCATCGCCGTCTCCGCCACCCGCCGGGCCGGACATCCGCTGGTGATCGTCTCGGGCTGGCAGGGCGCGGACCCGGCGCTCCGGGATGTGGCCTCGGGGCGCTACAAGGCGCGTGGCGCCTATCTGGCGCCGTGGCTGCTGACCACGCCGCTCCTTCAGCCCGCGGCCGGACAGGTTCTTCCACTGCGGTACGCACCGCGCTCGGACCAGCCGATGCGATACGTCGCGGATCTGGCGCGCCTCTGGCCGAACGCCGCTCCCACGTCGGCCGGCTACGAGTCCTGGCTGCGTGCGCGCGACGAGACCACGCACCGGTCCCCGGTTCTCCTGTACGCCGCGTCGGTGGCGCGCATTCCCGGGAGCAGCGGCACCGGCGGACATCACGGCACGGCCCGCGCGGACTGGTTGCCGGAAGGGCTGATCACGCCGGTCTCCGGGGTTCTGAGGGCGTCGTGACGCACCGCCCGTACCCGCGTCGGCATGCGCGCGGACCGAGAGAGGACGAGCGATGACATCTGCGGCGGAAGGCCGTGTCCCGGGCAGCCGTGCGACACAGCCTCGTGACGAAGGGCAGTGGGCCAAGGGCTCCCGGACCCCGCTCAACGCCAACGAGCGGATGAAAAAGGACGAGGATCCCCTTCGAGTGCGCGAACGGATCGAGCACGTCTATGCCCGCACGGGATTCGCCGGAATCGACCCGGACGATCTGCGGGGCAGGTTCCGGTGGTGGGGCCTCTACACCCAGCGCCGTCCAGGCATCGACGGCGGGCGCACCGCGGTACTGCCCCCTGAGGAGCTCGACGACGAGTACTTCATGCTCCGCGTCCGCATCGACGGCGGCCAACTGGATCTTCAGCAGCTCCGGACGGTCGCGGAGCTGTCGAAGGCCTTCGCCCGGGACACCGCCGATCTGACCGACCGGCAGAACATCCAATTCCACTGGGTGCGCATCGAGGACATGCCGGAGATATGGCGGCGGCTGGAAGCCGTCGGCCTCTCCACCACCGAGGCATGCGGAGACTGCCCGCGGGTCGTGCTGGGCAGTCCGGTGGCGGGCGTCTCCCGGGACGAGGTGCTGGACCCCACGCCGGCGATCCGCTCGATCGTCGACTCCTACGTCGGCGACCCGACGTTGTCGAACCTGCCGCGTAAGTTCAAGTCGGTGATCTCCTGGCTGCCGGATGTCCCCTATGAGACCAACGACATCGCCTTCCTCGGGGCCACCCATCCCGAGCTGGGCCCCGGGTTCGACCTGTGGGTGGGCGGTGGTCTGTCCACGGCGCCACGGCTCGCCGACCGGGTCGGTGCGTGGGTGCCACTGGCGGAGGTGCCGGAAACCTGGCTCGCGGTGACCCGGCTGTTCCGGGACTACGGCTACCGCAGGCTGCGCAACCGGGCACGCCTGAAGCATCTCGTCGGTGACTGGGGGGTGCAGCGGTTCCGCGAGGTACTGGAGCAGGAGTACCTCGGGCGCGCTCTGGTCGATGGACCGGCCCCGCAGTTGCCGGGCACGCCCATCGACCACATCGGAGTTCACCGGCAGAAGGACGATCTGTACTACGTAGGCGCCGCGCCCGTGGTCGGCCGACTGTCCGGCACCCGTCTGGCAGCACTCGCCGATCTCATGGAGGCGCACAAAACGAACCGGATCAGACTCACGCCCTATCAGAAACTCCTGGTTCTCGACGTGGCGGAGCCGGACAGGTTGGTACGCGACCTCCACGGCCTGGGGCTCGAGGCCCACCCGTCACCGTGGCGGCGCAACACCATGGCCTGTACCGGCATCGAGTTCTGCAAGCTGGCCATCGTCGAGACCAAGCAGCGGGCCGCCCAGCTCATCGAGGAACTGGAACGGCGCCTGCCCGACGCGCCGGTCGACATGAGCATCCACGTGAACGGGTGTCCGAATGCCTGCGCCCGCACCCAGGTCGCCGACATCGGTCTCAAGGGTCAGCTCGTCACCGACGCGTCGGGTAGGCAGACCGAGGGCTTCCAGGTCCATCTCGGTGGCGGCCTGGCCCTGGCACAGGGCCAGAGCAGTGAGTTCGGCAGAAAACCCCGAGGGCTGAAGACACCCGCAGCCGAACTCCCGACCTTCGTGGAGGACTTGGTCCGGCGTTATCTCACAGACCGCAAGGACGAGTCCGAGTCCTTCGCCCAGTGGACCGCACGAGACCTCGACCGCTGATGACCACGGGCAACCGGCACCGCGCCTGACTGACGCCCCTGAGACACCCGAATCGCCCCCATCGCCATCACCTTCCGACCGGAGGAGAAGACCGTGAGACCCCAATGGCGCAGTGCCTTGCGGCTGGGTAGTGCCCTGACCGCCTTCCTGTCCTTGCTGTTCGTCCTCATCCAACCCTCAGCCTCGGCCCAGTCCTCCCACGAACCGGTGTCCGCCCGTCAGGCGGCGTCCGGCACGGTCGGCGAGTCCGGTGGCCCCGCGCTTGTCACGTCGACGAAGGAACTGGACAAGTCACTCGTCTGTCGAACGCCTAAGCGGGTCACGCAGCGGCCCGTCCTGTTGATCACCGGCTTCGGTACCGACCCCCGAGAGGACTTCTCCTGGAGCTACTGGAAGCTCCTGCCCGCTCAGGGGCATCCCGTCTGCATGATCGACTTCCCGGAGTACCAGCACGGAGACGAACAGACCAACGTCGAGTACGTGATCCACGGTATTCGCACCATGGCGGCACGCCACCACTCAAAGGTCACGACGCTCTCGCACAGCATCGGCGGTGTGCTGCCGATCTGGGCCCTGCATTTCTGGCCCGACATGGCCGGCAAGGTCGACGACGTGATCAGCATGGGCACACCGTTCCAGGGCACCTTGCTGAACAAGGGACTCTGCATGGCTCAGCCGAGCTGCCAGCCGGCTCTCTGGCAGAACGGCGAGGGCTCCCGCTTCCTCCGGGCCCTGCACAAGAAGCCGCTTCCCGAGGGGCCGTCCTACACTGTGATCTACGGTGAGGCCGACCAGCTCGTGCAGCCCGCCGGCGTGGCGACGAATCTGGCAGGCGCGGCCAACATCGGTCTGCAGAGCGTGTGCCCCGGCCGGATGATGGAGCACCACATGCTGTCGGCAGACTCGGTCGTGTACGCACTCGTGCAGGATGCGATCAAGCATCGCGGTGCGGCCGTACCCGAACGTGTCCCGGCATCCGTGTGCGACCGGGAAGGGATGCCCGGCTTCGTGATACCTGGCATCGACATGAAGTCCTTCGAGAAAAACTACTTCATGTACGTGATGACGCCCTATACACGAGGTCTCGGCGGACCCCGCACCACGGCGGAACCGCCGCTGCGTCCCTACGCCGAGAGCGTGCTCGACGAAGGCTGACCCCTTAGGGGCGTGAGGCTCGTCTGTCGGCCGCCGGAGGTACCCAGCACTCCGGCGGGCGACAAATGCCGCGATCCCCAGGACTCCGCTGTCGGCAAAGGAACTTCACCATGAGTACTGCCAATGCCAGGAACAGGGCCGCGGCCCGTCGTGCTCGAATAGAGGAGAGGCGCCGAGCCGAAAAGGCCCGCGAGCATCGTGCGCGCGTCGTCACCGTCACCATGTCCGCTGTGATCCTCGCCGCAGTCACAGGCGGCGGCTGGTATCTCGTCGATGCCGCCCGCGACAAGGACAAGGCTGACGAGGCGCCTGTCCTGGGTGAGAAGACGTGGTCGAAGCTGGGTCGTACCCATGTCGACACGAAGGTCGACTATCCCATGACCCCGCCTGCGGGCGGCAATCATGCACCTGTCTGGCAGAACTGTGACGGCGACGTCTACAGTCAGCCGATCCGGAACGAGAACGCCGTCCACTCGTTGGAGCACGGCGCGGTCTGGGTCACCTACAACGCCAAGGCCACCGGAACGGACCTCAAGGCACTTGCCGCCAAGGTGTCCAGGACGCCTTACACGCTGATGAGTCCGTATCCAGGCCAGTCGTCGCCCATTTCACTGACGGCGTGGGGCCACCAACTCGATGTGGAGAGGGAATCCGACCCGCGGGTGACCGAATTCCTCACCAAGTACGTCCAGGGTGGGCAGACTCCGGAGCCGGGAGCCGCGTGTACCGGTGGAACGGCCTCGTGAGCCCCCGCAGCAAGATTCCCGTCCAGCGGCCGTCAGTGACGCTCGCTCTTTGAACCGAACCACAATTGCGGTGATCTGAGGTGAGTGAGGGATCAGGGGTGACATGCGTTAGCGTGGCGAGCGTTGACGGCGGACCCCGTGCTGGTTCGTACTGGTCCTAGAGGTGCAATAGGGGGCAATCTTGCTGGACGGGGGTATGTCATGAGAATTGTGCACACTTCCGACTGGCATCTCGGCCGGGCGTTCCATCGGGTCAACATGCTCGGGGCCCAGGCCGAGTTCATCGGTCACCTCGTCACGACCGTGCGGGAGCACGGGGTGGACGCGGTGCTCGTGTCGGGAGACGTGTACGACCGCGCGGTGCCGCCGCTCGCCGCGGTCGAGCTGTTCGACGACGCCCTGCACCGGCTCGCCGACCTCGGCGTGCCGACCGTGATGATCTCCGGGAACCACGACTCCGCCCGCCGCCTGGGCGTCGGCGCGGGACTCATCGGGCGCGCCGGCATCCATCTGCGGACCGAGCCGGCAGCCTGCGGGACCCCCGTGGTCCTCTCCGACCCCCACGGTGACGTCGCCTTCTACGGCCTGCCCTATCTCGAACCCGCCCTGGTGAAGGACGAGTTCGGGGTGAAGAAGGCGGGCCACGAGGCCGTGCTCGCCGCCGCCATGGACCGGGTCCGCGCCGACCTCGCGACACGCGCGCGGGGGACGCGGTCCGTCGTCCTCGCCCATGCCTTCGTCACCGGCGGCGAGGCCAGCGACAGTGAGCGGGACATCACTGTCGGCGGAGTGGCCGCCGTACCCGCCGGGGTCTTCGACGGGGTCGACTACGCGGCCCTCGGGCATCTGCACGGCAGCCAGACCATCACCGAGCGCGTGCGCTACTCCGGCTCCCCGCTGCCGTACTCCTTCTCGGAGACCGACCACCGCAAGAGCATGTGGCTGGTCGACCTGGGCGCCGAGGGCGCGGTCACCGCCGAGCGCGTCGACTGCCCGGTGCCGCGGGCGCTGGCCCGGATCCGGGGGACGCTGGAGGAGTTGCTCGCCGATCCGCGGCTCGTGCCGCAGGAGGAGGCCTGGGTGGAGGCGACCCTCACCGACCCGGTCCGCCCGGCGGAACCCATGGCCCGGCTCTGTGAGCGCTTCCCGCACACGCTCAGCCTCGTGTTCGATCCCGAGCGGGCGCCGGACGACCCCGAGGTGTCGTACGCCCGGCGGCTGGCCGGCCGCAGCGACCAGGAGATCGCCGAGGACTTCGTGGCCCATGTGCGCGGCGCGGGTCCGGACGAGCGTGAACAGGCCGTGCTGCGGGACGCGTTCGACACCGTGCGCGCGGACGCGGCCGTGCGGGAGGTGGCGCGGTGAGGCTGCACCGGCTCGACATCACCGCCTTCGGACCGTTCGGCGGTTCCCAGACGGTCGACTTCGACGAGTTGTCGGCGGCCGGGCTGTTCCTGCTGCACGGGCCGACGGGCGCCGGAAAGACCTCCGTGCTCGACGCCGTCTGCTACGCGCTGTACGGCTCGGTGCCGGGCGCCCGGCAGAGCGGCCAGGGGACGGCGCTGCGCAGTGATCACGCCGCCCCGGGCAACCGCACCGAGATCCGCCTCGAACTCACCGTCGCCGGCCGCCGGTTGGAGGTCACCCGCCAGCCGCCCTGGGAGCGCCCCAAGAAGCGCGGTACCGGCACGACGCTCGACAAGGCACAGAGCTGGCTGCGCGAGTACGACGCGGTCGCCGGGTCCTGGAAGGACATGAGCCGGTCCCACCAGGAGATCGGTGAGGAGATCACCCAGTTGCTCGGCATGAGCCGCGAGCAGTTCTGCCAGGTCGTGCTGTTGCCCCAGGGCGACTTCGCGCGCTTCCTGCGGGCCGACGCCGAGGCGCGCGGCAAGCTGCTGGGACGGCTCTTCGACACCCACCGGTTCGCCGAGGTCGAGAAGCGGCTGGCCGAGCGGCGCCGCGCCGCCGAGGCGCAGGTGCGCGAGGGCGACGCCGCGCTGCTGGCCGACGCGCACCGCATGCAGCAGGCCGCCGGTGACGCGATGGAGCTGCCCGAGCTGGCGCCCGGCGAGCCGGGGCTGGCCGAGGCCGTCCTGAGCGCGGCCGCCGTCGCCCGCAGCACCGCCCGCGAACAGCTGACGATCGCCCACTGCCGGCTCGGTGCCGCCGAGTCCGCCCAGGTCGCCGCCGAGCGCGACCTGGCCGAGGTACGCGAAGTCGACCGGTTGCAACGCCGGTTCGCCGAGGCACGCGAGCGGGCCGCGCTGCTCAAGGAGCGGGCCGACGGCTACCACCAGGCGCAGGCCCGGATGGAGCGGGCCCGCAAGGCGGAGGCGGTGGCGCCCGCACTGGAACTGCGGGAAGCGGCCGAGGCCGAGCACCGGCGGGCGGTCGCGGCCGAGACACACGCGCGTGGACTGCTGCCGGAGACCTACGCGGGGGCGGGCGCCCCCGGACTCGCCACCGCCGCACGCCGGGCGGCCGAGGAGCTGGGCGGCCTGGACGCGGCCCGGCGCGCCGAGCAGCGGCTCGCCGAACTCGACGACGAGCGTGCCGGCCTGGACCGCCAGGAGCGCTCCGACGAGGACATCCTCCAGGAGGCCGAGGCATGGCTGGCCGGGTGGGAAGAGACTCGCGCGGGTCTTCAGCACGCCGTCGAGTCGGCCCAGGAAGCGGCCACCCGCGCCGAACAGCTGGCCGTGCAGCGGGAGCCCGCCCGCAGGCGACTCGCCGCCGCACGCCAGCGCGACCAGTTCGCCCGGGACACCGACGACGCCCAGCAGCACGTCGTCGAGGCGACGGACCGGGCGCTGAAGGCCCGCGCCGACTGGCTGGACGTCAAGGAGCGGCGGCTGAACGGCATCGCAGCCGAGCTGGCCGCACAGCTCACCGACGGCGAGCCCTGCGCGGTCTGCGGCGCGACCGAGCACCCCGCCCCCGCCCGCAAGGACGCCGGACACGTCGACCGGGAGACCGAGGAGCGCGCGCTCGCCACCTCGCAGCACGCCGACGAACAGCGGGCCGAGGCCGAGCGGCGACTCGCCTTCGTCCAGCGGGCGCTGGCCGCCGCCCAGGGCGAGGCCGGCGACACCTCCACCGAGGAACTCACCGTCCAGGCGGAGGACTTGGAGCGCGAGTACGCCCAGGTCCGCACCGCCGCCTCGGCGCTGCACACCGCGACGGAACAGCTGCGGCAGGCCGAGCGGGAGCGCGAACAGCGGCTGACCGCCCAGCAGGAGGCCGCCGTGCGCACCGCCTCCCGCGGCGCCCGCCGGGACGCCCTGGACCGGGAACGCACCACCCTGCAAGCGGAGTTGACCCAGGCGCGCGGTGCCGCCGACAGTGTGGCCGCCCGCGCCGCCCAGCTGGAGCGGCAGGCCGCGCTGCTCACCGACGCCGCCGACACCGCGCGCGTCGCCGAGGACACCGCCCAGCGGCTCAAGGACGCCGACGCCCGGCTCGCCGACGCCGCCTTCCGGGCCGGCTTCGACACCCCGCAGGCCGCGGCCGCCGCCCTCCTCGACGAGGCGGCCCACCGCGACCTCCAGCACCGGCTGGACGCCTGGCAGGCCGAGGAGGCCGCCGTACGGGCCGTACTCGCCGAGACCGATACCTCCGACGCCGCCCAGCAGCCGCCCGCCGACGTGGCGCGGGCGGAGCGGGCCGCCGCCGACGCGGGCCGCCGGGTCCGCGAGGCCGCCTCCGCGCGGGACGCGGCCGCCCGGCGCTGCGCCGAACTCGACCGGCTCTCCGCCCGCTCGGCCACCGGCCTCGAACGGCTGGCACCGCTGCGCGAGGAGTACGACCGGGTGGCCCGCCTGTCCGCGCTCGCCGCCGGCACCTCCGCGGACAACGAACGCAAGATGCGTCTGGAGTCCTATGTACTCGCGGCTCGCCTGGAGCAGGTGGCGGCCGCCGCGACGGCGCGTCTGCAACGGATGTCGTCCGGCCGCTACACCCTCGTCCACTCCGACGACCGCAGCGGCCGCGGCCGCAGCGGACTCGGACTGCACGTCGTCGACGCCTGGACCGGACGCGAGCGGGACACGGCCACCCTGTCGGGCGGCGAGACCTTCTTCGCCTCGCTCGCCCTGGCCCTCGGCCTCGCGGACGTCGTCACCGACGAGGCCGGCGGGGTCCGGCTCGACACCCTCTTCATCGACGAGGGCTTCGGCAGCCTCGACGACCAGACCCTGGACGAGGTCCTCGACGTCCTGGACGCACTGCGGGAACGCGACCGCAGCGTAGGCATCGTGAGCCACGTGGCCGACCTGCGCCGGCGGATCCACGCTCAGCTGGAGGTCGTGAAGGGGCGCTCCGGGTCGGTGCTGAAACAGCGGGGCGGAAGCTGAGACCGGCGGAGACTGACGTCAGCGCCCCAGGGGCCGCCGGGGGAGCGGGGAGGAGTACACGACGCTCGTGGTCACCGAGCCCAGCGTGCCGATCTTTCCCGACACCTCCTCCAGGTGCCGCATCGAGCGGGCGGCGACCTTGATGACGAAGCAGTCGTCGCCTGTCACGTGGTGCGCCTCCAGGATCTCGGGCGTCACGGCGACCAGATCGTGGAAGGGCTTGTAGTTGCCGTTGGGGTACCGGAGACGGACGAAGGCCAGGATCGGCAGGCCCAGCCGGTCGGGGTCCACGACGGCGGCGTACCCCTGGATGACGCCCGCCTCCTCCAGCCGCCGCACCCGCTCGGTGACCGCGCTCGCGGACATCGACACGGCACGGGCGAGCTCGGCGAAACTGGCCCGGCCCTCCCGCTGGAGGACATCGAGAATGCGCCAGTCGGTGGCGTCCGGGGAATACACGGTCATGTCCGAGGGATAGCAGGGCAATCCCCGGCCGGGCAAGGTGCACGCCGTGGAATCCCCCTTCAGGTCGGTGATCGGCGACCGTAGATTTCCGGCATGACGACAACCGCCTCGCTCACCGTGAACCCCGTCCTGCGCGTCGCCCCCGCCGCCCCGGCCGAGGCCGCCGCCCACTTCCGCGCCGGCCTCGCCTTCCACGCCGACGTGTCCGACGTCGCCGCCGCGCTCGCCGCCGACGGAGACCCCGGCTTCGTGGTCCTCGACTCCCGCTCCACCGCCGCCTGGGACCAGGGCCACATCCCGGGCGCGGTCCACCTGCCCACCGCCCTCGTCCCCGAGCAGGCCGAACAACTCCTCGACAGGTCCGTCCCCGTGGTGACGTACTGCTGGGGTCCGGGCTGCAACGGCGCCACCCGTGCCGCACTCGCCCTCGCCGAACTCGGCTACCGGGTCAAGGAGATGCTCGGCGGCTTCGAGTACTGGGTGCGCGAGGGCTTCGCGTTCGAGACCTGGCAGGGCCGCGAGCGGCGCGCCGCCGACACGTTGACCGCGCCGGCCGACTCGCAGGACTGCGGCTGCTGAGTTCCGGAGACCGACGTGGGGTTCCTGTGCAGGTGCAACCGTGGGGTTCCGGTGCGTGTAGGTTCTGGCCCATGGTGCGATACGCGGAGCCGGGCGCGGTGGAGTGGGTGGAGTCGGGCGGCGGCCCGCTCATAGCGGTGCCGGAGACGGTGCTGCCCTTCTGGGCGGGTGCCGACGGCGACGAGACGGTCTCGGACTACGACCGGGCCTGCGAAGTCGACCGCCTGGTGGGCCTGTTGCCGGTCGGCGACTCCGCCGCACTGGTCCTCGGGGACGAGCCCGCCTCCACCTCCTACCTCGCCGACCACGACACCTTCGTACGGTGGGGCGCCGCCGACTCCGAGGACGAACTCCTCGCCGCGGTCCCCGCCGCCCTCGCCACCGCCGTCTGGGAGGACGAGGTGAGCTGGACGGTGCCCGGCCCGGTCGTCCTCTTCGACGCGGCCTGGCCCGGCAAGGAGTCGGTCGACAGCGACCACTTGAAGGTCTCGCTCGCCCCCGGCCGGTACGCGGTACGCGCCGCAAATGTGCGGCCCGGGCCGGAGACCTGGCTGGGGCTGGTTCAGTTGCGGCGGCTGTCGGACTGACGGCTGCGGTCGGTGACCGACCCGGATCACGGGTCCGAGTCGGTCACCTGCACCCGAGCGTCAGAGCTGCGCCAGTTCGTCCACCAGGTCGTCGAGTCCCAACGAGCCCTGCGACAGCGCCGCCATGTGCCAGGCCTTGAGGTCGAAGGCGTCGCCGTGCCGCTCGCGGGCCTTCTCCCGGCCCAGCAGCCAGGCCCGCTCGCCGAGCTTGTAGCCGATCGCCTGGCCGGGGATCGTGAGGTAGCGGGTCAGCTCGCTCTCCACGAAGTCCGCCGGCCGGCTGCTGTGCGCGCCGAAGAACTCCTGCGCCAGCTCGGGGGTCCACCGCTCACCCGGGTGGAAGGGCGAGTCCGCCGGGATCTCCAGTTCCAGATGCATGCCGATGTCGACGATGACCCGGGCGGCCCGCATCATCTGCGCGTCGAGATAGCCGAGCCGCTGCTCCGCGTCCGTGAGGAAGCCGAGCTCGTCCATCAGCCGCTCCGCGTACAGCGCCCAGCCCTCGGCGTTGGCGCTGACCCCGCCCACCGCCGCCTGGTAGCGGGAAAGGTTCTCCGCGACATGGGCCCACTGGGCGAGCTGGAGGTGATGGCCCGGCACGCCCTCGTGGTACCAGGTCGAGACGAGGTCGTAGACCGGGAAGCGGGTCTGCCCCATGGTCGGCAGCCAGGTGCGGCCGGGGCGCGAGAAGTCCTCCGAGGGGGGCGTGTAGTACGGGGCGGCCGCGCCGCCGGGCGGGGCGATGCACGACTCCACCCTCCGCACCCGCTCGGCGAGTTCGAAGTGGGTGCCGTCCAGCGAGTCGATCGCCTGGTCCATCAGGCCCTGGAGCCAGTCGCGGACCTCGTCGACGCCGTCGATGTGCGTGCCGTGCTCGTCGAGGTGGGCCAGCGCCACCCACGGCGTCTCGGCGCCCGGCAGGATCTTCTCGGCCTCCTGCTTCATCTCGCCGAGCAGCCGGTGGTACTCGGACCAGCCGTACGCGTACGCCTCGTCCAGATCGAGGTCCGTGCCGTTGAAGTAGCGGGCCCAGCGGGCGTACCGCTCCCGGCCCACGGTGTTCGGGGCACCCTCGATCGTCGGCGTGTACACGTCCCGCATCCAGTCGCGCAGCTCCACCACGGAGGCGGTCGCGGCGCGGGCGGCCTCGTCCAGCTCGGCGCGCAGCGACTCGGGTCCCGCCGAGACGAAGTCCTCGAACCAGCCACGGCCGTTGCCGTCGGTGTCCGCCCACTCGGTGAGCTGCTCGACGAAGGTGGCGGTCGGACGCGGCGCCGCGTACAGCTTGCGGTCCAGGCCGAGTTGGAGGGACTCGCGGTAGCCCGCGTACGCCGTCGGCACCGATCGCAGCCGCTCGGCGATCGCCGCCCAGTCCTCCTCCGTCTCCATCGGGGTGACGGTGAAGACCTCACGGATCTCGTGCGCGGGCGTGGCCATGTTGCCGACCGCGCGCAGCCCCTCGTCGGCCTCGTGCACGGCGAGTTCGGCCGTCAGCCGCTCCCGCAGCAGTCGGCCGCACCGGCGCTCGATGTCGCTGTCCGCGCCGGGCTGCCGCTCGGCCTCGTCGAGCCTGACGAGCGTGGTCCGCCGAAGCTCCGCGAGCGCCTCCTGGCCCGCCGGTGAGGTGTCGGGCAGCTTGCTCGAACTCTCCTTCACACCCAGGTAGGTACCGGTGATCGGATCGAGGGCGATGAGCTCGTCGACGTAGGCGTCGGCGACCTGACGGGGCAGCGGGCTCTGAGTCTCAGACATGCGGTCCATCCTCATACGCGGACCTCGCGGGCGTCACCCCGATTCCGCTGTCGGCGTGGCCGGCGGAAGGAGCGGCCCGCAGTCCCACTGCTGGAAGATCAGCCGGGTCTCCACCCGGGCCACCTCGCGCCGGGAGGTGAACCCGTCCAGCACCAGCCGCTGCAGATCCGCCATGTCCGCCACGGCCACGTGCACGAGATAGTCGTCGGGGCCGGTCAGATGGAAGACGCTCCGCGACTCCGGCAGCGCCCTGATCCGCTCCACGAACGGCCCGACCAGCTCCCGCCGGTGCGGCCTCACCTGCACCGAAAGGAGCGCCTCCAGACCCCGGCCCAGCTTGGCCGGATCCAGCCGCAGCTGATGTCCGAGGATGACGCCCGAGCGGCGCAGCCGGGTCACCCGGTCCAGGCAGGTCGACGGCGCGACACCGATCTGGGCGGCGAGATCGCGGTAGGTGGTCCGGGCGTCGTTCTGCAGCAGCCGCAGCAGATGCAGGTCCACCGGGTCCAGTACGACAGATTCGGCCATCGGTCGAACGTAGCACGGGCTTCTCCCCGTAGAAGCCGGTTGGTGTTCACCCTTGCGGGCATGGACTCAGCGCGCACCTCCACCGCCTCTCGTACGCCGGTCAGAGCACTGGCCACCGAGGCCGTCCACGCCGGCCGCGACGACCTCGCCCGCCAGGGACTGCACGCCCCGCCCATCGACCTGTCGACGACCTACCCGTCCTACGACAGCCGCGGCGAGGCCGCCCGCATCGACGCCTTCGCCGCCACCGGCGCCGAGCCGGAGGGCCCGCCGGTGTACGGACGCCTCGGCAACCCGACCGTCGCCCGCTTCGAGACCGCCCTGGCCCGCCTGGAGAACACCGAGGCCGCGGTCGCCTTCGCCAGCGGCATGGCCGCGCTCACGGCGGTCCTCCTCGTACGGGCCTCCCTGGGCCTGCGCCATGTGGTGGCCGTACGTCCCCTGTACGGCTGCAGCGACCACCTCCTGAGCGCTGGACTCCTCGGCACCGAGGTCACCTGGACCGACCCGGCGGGAGTCGCCGACGCGCTGCGCCCGGACACCGGCCTGGTCCTGGTCGAGTCCCCGGCCAACCCCACCCTCGCCGAGATCGACCTGCGGGCCCTGGCGCACTCCTGCGGCTCCGTGCCCCTCCTCGCGGACAACACCTTCGCCACACCGGTGCTCCAGCGTCCCGCGGAGCTCGGCGCCCACCTCGTGCTGCACAGCGCCACCAAGTATCTCGGCGGCCACGGGGACGTGATGGCCGGGGTGGTGGCGTGCGACGAGCAGTTCGCCGGGCACCTGCGGCAGGTCCGTTTCGCCACGGGGGGCGTCCTGCATCCGCTGGCCGGCTACCTCCTGCTGCGAGGTCTCGCCACTCTTCCGGTACGGGTGCGGGCGGCGTCCGCGAACGCCGCCGAACTCGCCCGCCGCCTGGCGGCCGACCCGCGTGTCGCCCGGGTCCACTACCCGCGCATCGGCGGCGCGATGATCGCCTTCGAGGTGGACGGCGATCCGCACGAGGTGATCAGCCGGGTTCGCCTGATCACCCCGGCGGTGAGCCTGGGCAGTGTGGACAGCCTCATCCAGCATCCGGCTTCCATCAGCCACCGCGTCGTGGACGCTCACGACCGCAGGGGCGCGGGCGTGGGCGATCGACTGCTCCGGCTGTCGGTGGGGCTGGAGGACGTCGAGGACCTGTGGGCGGATCTGGACGCAGCACTGGAGCGCCCGGTCAGGGACGCCGAGCTGTGTCGGCCTGCGGCTCGGCGACTCCGATAGCAGGCTCTGCCTCCTGCTGCCGGGCGATACGCGCGGTGATCACCAGGGTCCCCTCCTCGATCTGGTAGTCGAGGGGGAGTCCCAGCCCCCGCATCGCCGCGACCATCCCGGTGTTGGACGACTGGGTCACGGCGTACACACTCTCGCACCCGGCCTCGACAGCCAGCGCGACCAACCGCTCCAGCAGCTCGCTCCCGATGCCCCGCCGCTGCCACGCGTCCTCGACGAGCAGGGCCACCTCGGTCTCGTCGCCGTCCCACAGCAGATGCCCGAGTCCCACGATCCGCCCCGACGCGGTCTGCACGGCGAGGGTGCGGCCGAAACGAGGACTGAGCAGGTGGTTGAGATACCGGTCGGCGTCCCGGACGGGCCCGTGGTACCGCATGGTGAGCGTCCGCGACGAGCACCGCTCGTGCATCGCCCGGGCCGCCTCCAGGTCACCGGTGTCGGCACGCCGGACGGTGATGTCCCGGCCCTCCGGCAGCGTCATCACGTCCTGGCTGCGCGGCACCCGCGGACCGAGCCGGGCGTCCAGCTCGACCAGGGCCCGGGCCCGGGCGAACTCCGTCGGTGTGAACGGCAGATGCGGCCGCTCCACGGTGATCACTCCGCCCTCCGGCGCCCGCAACCGCATCACGGTGTCCTCCAGAACCCCTTCCACGGGCACTCCCTGAGCCCCTCCCGTCGAAGTGGCCGGCAGGGACCGGATCGTGCTGCGGCCCAGCAACTGCCTGAGCGCGAGCGGGAGTTCCGCCGCGTCCAGCGCGGTGCGGGTGGCGAGGCCGAGCACCCGGGTCGGGGCGTCCACCAGATCGTGCGTGTCGGCCCGCTCGATCCAGGTGTCCGAGCCGCCGGCCCGCGCGACGGCCCGGGTGATCTCGGAGCCCTCCAGCGTGCCGGGGGCGCGCAGCAGGAACTCGTCGACCGTGCCCGTCGCCAGCGGGTGGGTCTGCAGGCTGAGGATGTCGATCCGCTGCCCGGCGAGGACCGTGCACAGGGCGGCCAGGGAGCCCGGTTCGTCCTTGACCGTGGTGCGCATCCGCCACAGCGTGCTCTCCGTGACCACCGGGTCCGAGGTCACCGGCGGCCGGTCGGCAGGCCCGGCCCGCTCCCCCTCGGGCAGCGGCCCGGCGCCGGTATCACCCGTCGGGGGTGCGTGACCGTGGCGGCGTGCCCACCAGGTGTGGAAGCCCGCCGTGGCGGCCAGGGCCACCGCCGAGATCACCAGCAGGGCAGTGCCGTCGGGGCCGTGCCCGATCAGGTTCGCCACGGTGTCGGCCACCGCGACGGCCGTGAACAGGGCGGCGAGTTCGATGACGTCGCGCCGCCAGTGGTGCACGGGGCGACCGTGTTTCGCACGGGTCACATCAGACATGTCTCGAGTCATACAGCCACTGTGGAGGAACGGTGTTGCGTGATCACGAACGCCTTGTGACTGATCGGTTAAGCGTGGTTCTGCGCTTTTTTGTACCATTTTCAATGGTTCAGTCGTGAGCGATGTCGGCGAGAGGTCACTGGCCCACCCGGCCGGGCTGGAGCACCCGCGTGAACAGCACCGTGCCGTCCTGCTCGCGCAGACGTACCGTCAGCTCACCGCTGTGGCCGTCGATGTCGACCTCGCCGAAGAACTGGTAGCCGCCCGCGGGGGAGACGTTCGAGGCGGTCGGGGCCTTCACGAACACCCGCTCGGGGCCGAAGGTGCCGTCGAGCGCACTGGCCGGGAAGGCACCCGCGTTCAGCGGCCCCGACACGAACTCCCAGAACGGCTCGAAGTCGGTGAACGCGGCCCGCGACGGCTGGTAGTGCTGGGCCGAGGTGTGGTGGACGTCGGCGGTCAGCCACACCGTGCCGGTGATCCGCCGGTGCTTGATGTACCGCAGCAGCTCGGCGATCTGCAGCTCACGTCCGAGCGGGGCGCCCGGATCGCCCTGCGCCACCGCCTCGATGTTCGCCCTGCCCTCCGTGGCGTCGGGCACGACCAGGCCGAGCGGCATGTCGGAGGCGATCACCTTCCACACCGCGCGCGAGCGCGACAGCTCCCGCTCGAGCCACTCCAGCTGCTCCCGGCCGAGGATGCCCTGCGGGTCCACGGTCTGGTCGTCGGGCGAGTTGGCGTTGCGGTACGTCCGCATGTCCAGCACGAACACGTCGAGCAGCGGCCCCTGCCGCAGCACCCGGTACACCCGGCCCTCCCGGGCACCCGGCCGCAGTGTGGAGACCGGGAAGTACTCGCTGAACGCGCGCCGGGCCCGGCCCGCGAGCACGTCGACGCTCTTCACGGTGTAGCGGGCGTCGGAGTCGAGGATCGTCTGGCCCGGGTACCAGTTGTTGCGCACCTCGTGGTCGTCCCACTGGATGACGGACGGCACCTGGGCGTTGAAGGTCCGGAGGTGGTGGTCGAGCAGGTTGTAGCGGAAGTTGCCGCGGAACTCGGCCAGGGTCTCGGCGACCTTGGACTTCTCCTCGGTGGTGATGTTCCGCCAGGTGCTGCCGTCGGGCAGGGCGGCGGTCGCCGCGATCGGGCCGTCGGCGTAGATGTTGTCGCCGCTGCACAGGAAGAAGTCCGGGTCGAGCTCGGCCATCGCCCGGTAGATCGTGTAGCCGCCGAAGTCGGGGTTGATGCCCCAGCCCTGCCCGGCGAGGTCGCCGGACCACAGGAACCGCACCCCGTCCCGGCGCTTGGGGGAGACCGTGCGGAAGGTGCCGGCGACCGGCTCGCCGGTGCGGCGCGGGTCGTCCGGGTCGGCCAGCAGCACGCGGTAGTGGATCTGCTCGCCCGACGGCAGACCGCGCAGCCGGGTCGTACCGGTGAAGTCGGTGTCCGCGCCGAGCAGCGGGCCGTGCCATCTGCGGGGGTTGCGGAACGACTCCGTCGCGGAGGTCTCCACGATCATCCGGGCCGGACGGTCGGAACGCACCCACACCAGACCGGAGTCGGAGGTCACGTCTCCCGTCTGCACTCCCCAGCCCGCCCCGGGGCGCCCGGAGAGGGCGAAGGCAGGTGCGGCTGCGGACATCGCGGGCAGGGTGAGGGCGGCCGACGCGGCCAGGGAGCCGCGCAGCACGCCGCGGCGGCCGGGGAACGGACGGTGTGACATGGAGGCGCCTCCAGGGACGGGATCCGGCCGGTGTGCGCTGCCACAACTACGGGGCCATCGCGGCGCACACGCGAACCCCAGGTGAACAACCGGCCGCGGGAACAGGGGAACCCGTGTGCCCGAGGGCGCGGCTCAGCCGCGGGCGGCCTCGGCCATCAGTCGTACGCCGTCCCGGATGCGCGTCGGGGGCAGGTGCGCGTATCCCAGGACCAGCCGCACGCCTTTCTCGTCGTCGGGCTCGGCACGCGCGTGTGCGTAGTCCGTCAGCGGACGGACGGCCACGCCCGCCGCGCCGAGGCGGGCGAGGAACGTCCCCTGGGGGCCGTACCGGTGTGGCAGCGCGGCGATGACATGCAGCCCCGCTGCGATCCCGGACACCTCCGTGCCGGGCAGGTGTTCGTCCAGCGCGGAGACCAGCGTGTCGCGCCGCTCCCGGTAGGCGCGCTGGCAGCGGCGCAGTTGGCGGTCGTAGTCGCCGCGCTCCACGAACCGGGCGAACAGCGCCTGGTCGAGCGTGGGATGGCCGAGATCCATGGTCCGCTTGCGCTCGACGACCTCGTCGGCCAGCGTCTGCGGCACCAGCAGCCAGCCGAGCCGCAGCCCGGGAGCGAGGGACTTGCTCACCGATCCCGCGTAGGCGACACGGTCCGGATCGAGTCCCTGGAGCGCCCCCACGGGCGCCCGGTCGTAACGGAAGTCGCCGTCGTAGTCGTCCTCCACCACGAAGCCGTCGACGGAGCGCGCCCAGTCGAGCAGTTCCGTGCGCCGCCGCGCGTAGTAGGCGATACCGGTGGGGAACTGGTGGGAGGGCGTCGTGACGACGGCGCGCACGCCCGAATCCCGCAGGGACCCGACGCAGATCCCGTCCTCGTCCAGCGGTACGGGAACGGTGGTGACACCCGCCGCCGCGTACAGGGAGTCGTGCTGGGGGCTCCCGGGATCCTCCACGCCGACCGTCCGCAATCCGCGCGCGTGGAGCGCGAATCCGAGCAGCGTCGTCGCCTGGGCCACGCCGGAGACGACCACGATCCGCTCCGGATCGGCGACCACACCCCTGCGGCGTGTCAGCAGCTCGGCCAGCGCGGCGCGCAGCCGGGGCAGCCCGCGCGGATCGGGATAGCCGAGGTCCTGGTGCGGCAGCTCCGCCAGCACGCTCCGGTGGGCGGTGGCCCAGGCGGTGCGCGGGAACAACGACAGGTCGGGCGTCCCCGCGACGAAGTCCGCGCGGGTGCCCGCGGTGCGCGGGGCCAGGTCACGCGCGCGTGGCCGGGTGGCCCGCACGGCACCGCCGACCCAGGTGCCGGCCCCGCGGCCGCTGCGCAGATAGCCCTCCGCCGTCAGCTGTTCGTACGCCTCGGTGACCAGCCCGCGCGACACCCCGAGGTCGGCGGCCAGGTCCCGGCTCGACGGCAGCCGGGTCCCCCGCACGAGCCGCCCGGACCGAACCGCCTCCCTCAGCGCCGCCTGAAGGGAACGGCCACGCGTGCGTGCCGGCGCGGAGACGGCGGGCAGGAGCAGCTCCCAGGCGGCCGAGCCGACGCGGTCGTCCTGCGGCCCTTGCTGCGGATTGGTCCCCGATGACGTCATGCCACTGGACCTTAAACCGGGCCGCGGCGCTCTCTAGCGTCGTCCCCATGAACGCCACCACCACGCGCGGCTCACTCCTCGCCGCGCTCGCCTGCGTCCTCGTCGGAGGGTCCTTCACCGCCAACAGCCTCCTCGGCGACTACCCGTACGCGGGCGGCCAGGCCCTGCGCTACGGCCTCGCCGCGCTGTTGCTGGTCCCCCTGGCCGCGAGCGGGGCCGCGGCACGGCTGCGCGCCCTCACGTCCCGCCAGTGGACGCGTCTCGCGCTGCTCGCCGCCGTGGGCATGGTGGGCTTCAACCTCGCCGTCATCGCCGCCGAACGCACCGCGGAACCGGCCGTCCCCGGCGTCCTCGTGGGCTGCGCCCCCGTCCTGGTGGCCGTTCTCGTCCCGCTGCTGGAGGGACGCCGGCCCCGACGCCGTGTCCTGCGGGGCGCGTTGTTCGTGGCCGTCGGCGCCTTCGCCGTCCAGGGCTGGGGCCGTACCGACGGCGCGGGTCTCGCCTTCTCGGTGTGCGCGCTGGCCGGCGAGGTCGGTTTCGCGGTGCTCGCCGTACCGGTGCTGCGGCCCCTGGGGCCACGGCTGCTGTCCGCCACCGTCTGCGCGGTCGCCGCCGTCGAGGCCGCGGCGGCCGGAGTGCTCCTGGACGGCACCGCGTGGCTGCGCCGCCCCGACACCACCGAGACCGCCGCGCTGCTGTGGCAGGCGGCGGTCGTCACCGTCGTCGGCTTCGTGTGCTGGTACATGGGCATGCAGCGGATCGGCGCCGAGCGCGCCACGCTGTTCTCCGGCCTCATCCCGGTCGCGGCCGCCGCCACCGCGCCCCTCGTCGGCACCGGCTCCTACGGCACCGCCCAGGCCGTGGGCAGCGCCCTGGTCGGCGCCGGAGTCGCCCTCGGATCAGGGGCGTTGAGCCGCGGGCCGAACGGCTCAGCGGCTGCCGTCGAGGATGACCCGCGCGACCAGGGCCGGGTCGTCGTTCATCGGGCAGTGGCCGCAGCCGGGCAGACGCACGAGCCGGGCCCGGGGAATGATCTGCTTGGCCCGCACACCCTGCCGGCGCACGAGCACCCTGTCCCTGGTGCCCCAGGCGACCGTGACCGGCAACCCCGGGACGTCGTCGCCGAACTGGACGGCGGTACCGGCCCGGAGCGTCTCGTCGAACCCGGTGGCCTGCGCCAGGGCGAGCGTCTCGGCGACCACGGCCTCGGGTGAACGCCGGCCCGGGCGGGCGTAGATGGTGCTCGTGAGCAGCGTGCGGCCGGTCGCGCTGCGCGACAGCCGCTCGACCAGCGGCAGCGGCAGCCGCCGCGAGATGCGCCGCATCGCGAGCAGCACCCCGAACGCGTAGCGCCGCTCGGCCTGCGACCAGAACCCCGCGGGAGCCAGCGCGGTGACGGACCGCACGAGCTGTGCGCGGCCGAGCTCCAGGGCCAGCAGCCCGCCCAGGGAGTTGCCCGCCACGTGCGGGCGGTCGAGTTCGAGGGCCTCGCACAACGCCTTGAACACGGACGTCGTGGTGGCCAGGTCGTACGACAGCCCCTCGGGCAGCCCCGGCGACGCCCCGAACCCGGGCAGGTCCACGGCGATCACGTCGCGCTCGGTCGCCAGGATGTCCACCACCGGGTCCCAGGCCTGCCGGTGGTGTCCGATGCCGTGCAGCAGGAGCAGCGGCTCACCGCGGCCCACGCGCGCGTAGGAGACGGTCACGGGCTGCGGCCCCTCGGGGGAGGGGACTTTGAAGGAGACGGTGGCGGACATGAGGGCTCCTTGACGGCGACTCACGGGGGCTGGGGCGATGACGCGCGGCGGCCGCGCCGTAGACAGCTTGTCAGCAATTGCTACTGGCGGGTAGACCCTGCCGGTCCACGGGTCCGCCACGCGCTCATAACCGCCTGGACACCACCCGGCGTCTGCGTTGGGATGAACCCGTGGCCACTGACACCGAGACCGATGTCTTCGAAGAGCACCGTCCCGTCCTCCTGGGCGTCGCCTACCGCATGCTCGGGCGCGTCGCCGACGCCGAGGACGTGGTGCAGGAAGCCTGGCTGCGCTGGTCGGCGGCCGACCGGAGCGAGGTGCGCGAACCGCGCGCCTACCTGGTCCGCGTCACCACGCGCCTGGCGATCGACCGGCTGCGCCAGGTCAAGGCACGCGGCGAGACGTACGTCGGCCCCTGGCTGCCCGAGCCGTACGTGACCGACTTCGGGGACACCGTCCCGGACACCGCCGAGCAGGCCGTCCTCGCCGACTCGGTCTCCCTCGCGGTCCTGGTCGTCATGGAGTCGCTGTCACCGCTGGAGCGGGCGGTGTTCGTCCTCAGGGAGGCCTTCGGGTACCCCTACGCCGACATCGCCGCCATGCTCGACCGTGCCGAACCCGCCGTACGGCAGCTCGCGGGGCGGGCCCGCAGGCACGTCGACGAACGACGGCCGCGCTACGACGTGGACCCGGCGCGGCGCCGCGCTCTGACGGAGCGTTTCCTCGCCGCCGCGGGCGGAGGCGACCTGGAGGGGCTGATGTCGCTGCTCGCCCCGGACGTCCGGCTCGTCGGCGACAGCGGCGGCAAGGCCAAGGCGCCGCTGCGGGTCCTGGAATCGGCCGACCACGTGGGCCGCTTCATCGTCGGCGTCGCCAACAGGGGTGTCCCGGACTTCGGTTGGCGCTTCCTGGAGCTCAACGGCGGGCCGGCGGTGCTCGTCCTGTCGGGCGGAAAGCCCGACTCCGTCTTCCAGCTGGACATCCTGGACGGCCGTATCCAGTCCGTCTACATCATCCGCAACCCGGACAAGCTGCGCGCCCTGTCCGTTGTCTGACAGCCTCATGAACGCTGTGTGGCATCACGTCCGCGCGGCCTGCAGGGGATCGAGGATTGGTCTTGACCAAGGGGGGGTGCCGCCCTATGGTCGCAGAGAAGTGCAACAACCTTTAATAAACAAGGGCGCTAAAACGCCGCCGGACCACGGCGATTGCGGAGGCAAGGGTGGGGACCACGCAGCTCGAATCGGTGCCGGAACCGAAGTACTGGCATCTCAAGACCGTGCTCAGTGAGGCATTGGACTCCGAATTCTCCGTGGGCGAGATCCTGCCCAACGAGCGCGATCTCGCCGCCCGTTTCGGTGTCGCCCGCGCCACGCTCCGCCAGGCCCTGGAGCAGCTGGAGCTGGAAGGCAGGCTGCAGCGCCGCCGCGGTGTCGGGACGACCGTCGCGCCGCCGCGGGTGGGCGTGGCCGTCGGTTCCGAGCAGCACGCCTGGCCCGGTGCGGCCGGCGACGACTGGCAGACCGTCGACTGTGCCGCCGCGGTGCCGCCCGCGTCCGTCGCGGACGCACTCGGGACCGACCGCGAGCAGCCGGTGCACACCGTGCGCCGCTCCCGGATGACCCACGGCCAGCCCGTCGCGGCCGAACTGCTGTACATCCCCGAGGCGTCGGTGCCGGAGCTCTCCGCCATAGACGCGCCGTCGGGCGCGGCACGCGCGCGTGCGGTGCTGCGCGAACTGCAGCGCCTGGAGCTGGAGAGCCGGGAGAACGCCGTCGAACTCGGCTCGGCCCGCGCGGACGACGCGAAGGAACTGGACCGACTGCCCGGCGCCCCGGTGCTCGTCGTGACCACCCGCTACCTGGCCGGGGGCCGCACCGCCGCGGTCTCGGTGGCCACCTACCGCGCGGACACCTGCCGGCTGACCTTCGGGGACTCCGGCGCGGTGGAGATCCACGAGAACCCCGAACGCCAGGCCTCCTGAGCGATACGGCGGTGTCCCGGACGTGTGTCCGGGGCACCGCGACGCCGGCACCGGACCGCTCAGCGCCGTGCCGTGACCGTGCCCTCCACGGCGAACAACTGCTCCTCCACATGGTCCAGGGCCAGCCGCAGCGCACCCGTCGCCACGGCCGCCTCGCCGAGCAGCGACAGGGCGACCTTCGGCGGACGCAGACAGTAGCGGGCCAACTCGCGCCGCAGCGGCTCCAGTACGCCGTCCAGACCGGCAGCCCAGCCGCCGACCACGACGAGTTCCGGGTCGAGGGCCAGGACGAGCGCGGCCACGTCGTGGACGAGTCGCTGGATGAAACGGTCGACGGCCGCCCGGGCCCGCTGGTCGCCCTCGCGTGCCTGCGCGAAGACCTCGGCGACGGCCTGCTCGTCGAGCGGGTGCAAGGGCTCGTCGGTGGTGGACAGCAGCGTCTCCGGGCTGACCTCGCTGCCCAGCAGATGCAGCGCGCCGATCTCCCCGGCCGCCCCGCCGTACCCCCGGTGCAGCCGCCCGCCGATCAGTGAACCCGCCCCCGGGCTCAGCCCGGCCAGCACGAACACCACGTCGTCGGACTCGGTGGCGGAGCCCTTCCAGTGCTCGGCCACGGCGGCCGCGTTGGCGTCGTTCTCGACCAGCACCGGGCACTTGAAGGAACGGCTGAGCCGCTCGCCGAGCCGCAGCCCCGTCCAGCCGGGCAGCGCCGCGCACAGCCGTATGGTGCCGTCCGCCTCCACGATGCCCGGCGAGGCGACGCCCACGGCCCACAGGGAGTCGCGCGCGACGCCGGCCCGGCGCAGCAGTTCGGCGACCGCGGTGCGCAGCCGCTCCAGGCGCTCGTCGGCAGGGGCCGTCTCGTCGACGTCCTTGGCGACGGCGCCGAGCACCCGGCCGTCGAGGTCGGACAGGAGCGCGGCGACCCGGTGCGGCCCGATGTCGAGGCCCAGCAGATGCCCGGCCTCGGCCCGGAACCGGAACCGTCGCGCGGGCCGCCCCTGTCGTCGGGCGACGCTCTCGTCCGCCGCCTTCTCGACCACCAGGCCGCCCTCGATGAGCCCCTCGACGACCCCCTCGACCGTCGGCCGGGACAGGCCCGTCACCCGGGTGATCTCGGTCAGCGTCGCGCAGTCCGTGGCACGCAGGGCATGCAGCACCACCGCGGAATTGATCCTTCGCAGGAGCGAGGGGTCCCCGCCGGTCAGTCGCCCCAACGTCCGTCCTCCCAGCTCGTGCGCGTGTTGGGCGGATCGTACTCGGCCGAACGCCCCGTCGGCAGTGCCGGGCCGGGAGATACGTCACACGCCCAGGCGGGCCGCTCGGCTCAGCCCGGCGCCACGAACCCCGACTCGTACGCCGCGATCACCGCCTGGGTGCGGTCCCGCGCCCCCAGCTTCGCCAGGACGGCGCTGACGTGCGACTTCACGGTCTCGGTGCCGACGACCAGCCGCGCGGCGATCTCCGCGCCGGACAGACCGCGCACCATCAGCCGCAGCACCTCGGCCTCCCGCTCGGTCAGCCGGGCCCGCTCCATCGCGGCCCGGGCCGACCGGTTGCCGCCTTGTCGCCGTACTGGGCGGCCGGCTGCCGTACCGAGGCAAGGAACAGCAGCGACTCGCCCTCGGTGACCAGCCGCACGGCGTGCACGATCTCGGCCGGCCGGGCCCGCTTCAGCAGAAACCCGTCGGCACCGGCCCACAGCGCCTCGTAGTCGGCTGCGGGATCTACCTCACCCCGATGGCACTGCCGGCGGCCGGTCTCGCGGCAGCGCTGCGCAGTGGGGTGGCGGCGCTCTCGCTCCTGATCCCGTTCGTTCTGGTCGTCTCGTTCGTGATCGGCGATGGGGCCGGTGGCGCCACCGGCTTCATGCCGGACCGGGCGGGACAGATCATCCTGTACGAGACGCACGAGGGTCCGCTGGGACCGTGGACGGGACTCGCCGTGACCGCCGCCTGGCCCCTCGCCGCCCTGGCCGCGCGCGCCTGGAGCGTGCGACACCGGGACGCCTGACCCCAAGTCGCCTGACGCCCCGCCAATTGTCAGTGGCGGCCGGTTTACTGGATCACATGGACAGTGCGAAGTACCTCGCCGCGATCGACTCGCTGTGCGCCCGCGACCTGACCGCGGCGGACGGCGAGCCGGTTCCCTACGGGGCGGGACCCGGCTACCGCATCGAGTCGTTAGCGGTGAGCCACGAGACCCGGACCGGTGACGCGGCGCGGCGCATGGCGGCCGTGGCGGACTTCTACGCCCTGAAGAGCGCCATAGCGCAGCAGTTGGACGACCGCTGGGGGAGGCAGCAGCCGCTCTGGGGGATGGGCACGCTCCGGGTGCACGGCGAGCGCGGCGACGAGATACCCGAACCCTGGGCCACGACGAGTTCCGTGGCGGACGACCTGGACCTGTGGCAGCCCCCCGGCTCGGACCGCTGGATCGCCCTCGCCGTGGGCTACCGGGACGAGACCGACGAGGTCCACGTCCTCGCCGTGGCCTCGGACATCGACCCGGTGTGACCCGCTAGCCGCGCTCCGCCGCCACCCGCAGCCGGGCGAACTCCTCCGCCATCGTCGCCGCGGTCCAGTGCGCGTTGAGTCCGCTCGGATTGGGCAGCACCCATACACGCGAGTTCCCGATCGTCCGCTCCTGCGGGCCGACCTGGGCCTTCCTGTCGTCGAAGGCCGCGCGGTAGGCGGTGACTCCCACCACGGCCAGCCAGCGGGGCCCGAGCCGCGCCACCTTCTCCGCCAGCAGCCGCCCGCCCTCGCGGTACTCCTCGGCGCTCAGCTCGTCCGCCCGCGCGGACGCCCGGGCCACGACATTGGTGATCCCGAGCCCGTACGACAGCAACTCCTGCTGCTCCGACGGCTTCAGGAGCCTCGGCGTGAAGCCGGACAGATGGAGCACCGGCCAGAACCGGTTGCCGGGGCGGGCGAAGTGATGGCCCGTCGCCGCCGTCATCAGCCCGGGGTTGATGCCGCAGAACAGCACGCGGAGGCCGTCCGCGACGACATCCGGCACGAGCCGGTCGCGGGCGGCCTCCAGGTCCGCCGGGGTGAACCGGGTCAGAGGATCGCCCCCGGCGCGTAGCCCGCGGCCGCCGGGTGCTGCTTGACGATCTCCTCGATCCGGCCCACGACGACGGCGACCTGGTCGGCCGCGGCGCCCGTGAAGGACAGCTTGTCGGCCATCAGCGCATCCAGTCCGGCCCGGTCGAGCGGAATGCGCTCGTCCGCGGCCAGCTTGTCGAGGAGTTCGTTGCGCTCGGCGCCCTGCTCGCGCATCGCGAGAGCGGAGGCCACGGCGTTCTCCTTGATCGCCTCGTGCGCGACCTCACGGCCGACGCCCGCGCGCACCGCGCCCATCAGCACCTTGGTGGTGGCGAGGAAGGGCAGGTAGCGGTCCAGCTCGCGCGCGACGACGGCCGGGAACGCGCCGAACTCGTCGAGCACGGTGAGGAAGGTCTCCAGGAGACCGTCGAGCGCGAAGAACGCGTCCGGCAGCGCGACCCGGCGCACCACCGAGCAGGACACGTCGCCCTCGTTCCACTGGTCGCCCGCCAGCTCGCCGGTCATCGAGGCGTAGCCGCGCAGGATGACCATCAGGCCGTTGACGCGCTCACAGGACCGCGTGTTCATCTTGTGCGGCATCGCGGAGGAGCCGACCTGGCCCGGCTTGAACCCCTCGGTCACCAGCTCGTGCCCGGCCATCAGCCGGATCGTCTTCGCCAGCGAGGACGGGGCCGCGGCCACCTGCACCAGCGCGGTGACGACCTCGTAGTCCAGCGAGCGCGGGTAGACCTGGCCGACCGAGGTGAACGCCTGCGAGAAGCCCAGGTGAGAGGCGATGCGCTGCTCCAGCTCCGCCAGCTTCGACGCGTCCCCGCCCAGCAGGTCCAGCATGTCCTGCGCGGTGCCGACCGGGCCCTTGATGCCGCGCAGCGGGTAGCGGGCCAGTAGCTCCTCGACCCGGCCGTACGCCACGAACAGCTCGTCCGCCGCGGTCGCGAAACGCTTGCCGAGGGTGGTGGCCTGCGCGGCCACGTTGTGGGAGCGGCCGGCCATGACCAGCTCGCCGTACTCGCCGGCCAGCTTGCCCAGGCGCGCCAGGACGGCCACGCTGCGGTCGCGGATCAGTTCCAGGGAGAGCCGGATCTGGAGCTGCTCGACGTTCTCCGTGAGGTCCCGGGAGGTCATGCCCTTGTGGACCTGCTCGTGCCCGGCGAGGTCGTTGAACTCCTCGATCCGCGCCTTCACGTCGTGCCGCGTGACCTTCTCGCGCTCGGCGATGGAGGCCAGGTCGACGGTGTCCAGGACCCGCTCGTAGTCGGCGAGGGCCTCCTCGGGCACCTCGATCCCGAGGTCCTTCTGGGCCCGCAGCACGGCGAGCCAGAGCTGACGCTCGAGCTTCACCTTCTGCTCGGGCGACCAGAGCGTGGCGAGCTCGGCGGAGGCGTAGCGTCCGGCGAGGACGTTGGGGATGCGGGGCTTGGCGGGAGCGGAAGTCACGTGTACGGAGTTTACCTGCCGTCCGTGGGGGCTCTGAAACGTCCATAGAGTCCGGAGAGCGCAGGTCGGATGCACTCCGACCTGCGCTCTTCCGTGGGGTCTGTGAGACGGGCGTGGACGTTGATGGGGAAGTCGGCGGAGACCGGGTCCTGATGGCGCAGGGTGTGGAACATCCGCCAAGGAGTGACCCCGTCGACCTGCTGATCCCGCAGGGCAGCGGCGACAAGCCGCTGGTCGTTAACATTCCCGGCGGCGGCTTCCACACCCCCATGAAGGGCGGCGGCGCGACCGGCGTGCAGACGTACCTCGCGCAGCAGGGGTACGCGGTGGCGAGCATCGTCTATCGGGGCCTGGAGGACGGCATCTGTTCCGACGCGGTCGTCGACGCCAAGTCCGCGATCCGGTTCCTGCGCGCACACGCGTACGGCTACGACGCCGCGAACGTAGCCGTGGGGGTCAGTCCGCCGGACGCTGGCTCGCGGCGATGGTCGGCACCACCAACGGGGTGAAGGAGTTCGACAAGGGTGCCGACCTCGACCAGAGCAGTGACGTGCAAGCTGTCGTCGACGAGTACGGCCTGTCCGACCTACCCAAGGTCGCCGCCGACTTCGACGAGGCGGCCCAGAAGGAGCACCGGACCGCCACGATCACCGAGGCACAGTTCGTCAACGGCAAGAACAGCGGCAAGACCATCGCCGACGACCCTGCCGCCGCCAAGGCCGCCAATCCGGTCACTTATATTGACAGCGCGGATCCCGCCTTCATGCTGGCGCAGGGCAGCGCCGACAACATCGTGTCACCCAGCCAGACCCTGCTCCTGCACACGGTCATGGTCGTGGTGGCGTGCCACCGCTCCACCCACTCCGCCCAGGCCGGGGGAACCGCGGTATGGCCGACCACCTCGGAGCCCGGGACCGCGGCGGGCGGGTCACAGAAACCCAGTTCCACGTCTTCGCAGCCCTCGCCGAGTTCATCCGCGAGCTCATCGTCGTCGGCACCAACGAGGGCCTGGCGGCCGCCCGCGAGTGCGGCCGGGTCGGCGGGCGCCCGAGCGTCGCCGCCGAGGAAGTCATCCGCGCCGCATGCGATCTACTGTCCGACCCCAGCCGCTCGATCACCTCGGTCGCCAAGCTGCTGGGCGTCGCGCCGGGCACCCTCTACAACCACATCCCGGACCTGCGCGAGCTGCGCGCTGGTGCCGTGCCCCGTCAGTTCGAAGCGCCGATGAGGTGGGCCGGCTCCAGCAAGATCAATCGCGGCGGCACCTTCTGTACCGCAACTACTCGCACCCTTGTCTACAGGGGGTCAGTGACCACCTAGGAAACCTGGGCACTGTGCCTGGCCGCGGTCGGTGTTGGGTCACCACTGGGTGATGAGTGGGATGTCCGGTCCGCGGTGCCGCCAGACTTCGGTCAGGCGGACGAGGCGGGTGGGGGCGGCGATGCCGCGCACGATTGAGATCCTGCCGTCGGTGACGTCGAACGTCACGGCGCCTATGACCTGATCGCCGAGCACGAAGAGGATGGCGGGCCCGCCGTTGACGAGCGCGTAGTGGACGGCGGGCGTGCCGCCGGCGAGTCGCCGTTTCGCGGGTGTGGGTCTGAAACCGGCTCGTGCGATGGCGGCGATGCGCTGCGGAGTGTCGTACTGCAGCAGCGTCTTGGCCGGGCCGGCGGCGTTGGAGTCGGCGATCGCGGTCGCGTCGGCGGTGAGCAGCGCCACCAGGCGTTCGGTGCGGCCCGAGGAGGCAGCGGCGAGGAATTCCTCGACGATCCTGCGGGCGGATGCCGGGTCGGCTTCGCCGCCGCTGGGGCGCCCGGCAGTGATGCGGTGCCGGGCCCGGTGGAGGTGCTGCTGGCTCGCGGACTCGGTGATGTCGAGGATCTCGGCGATCTCGGCGTGGCGGTGGGAGAACGCTTCGCGGAGGACGTAGACGGCCCGCTCAAGCGGTGACAAGCGTTCCATGAGAGTCAGCACGGCCAGGGAGACCGATTCGCGCTGCTCGAAAGTGTCGGCCGGCCCGAGCATCGGGTCGCCGTCCAGGAGCGGTTCGGGCAGCCAGGCGCCGACGGTGCGTTCGCGGCGGGCCTGTGCCGAGCGGAGCCGGTCGAGGCACAAGTTGGTGACGACCTTGGTCAGCCATGCTTCCGGCACTTTGATCAGCTGCCGGTCGGCGGCCTGCCAGTGCAAGAACGCGTCCTGCACGGCGTCTTCGGCATCGGCGGCGGAGCCCAGCAGCCGGTACGCCAGCGAGGCCAGCCGGTTCCGGCTGGCCTCGAACCGGCTGGTGTCAAAGCGATCAGTGGCGGTGCTGTCCACGCGGACCATCCTCATCAGGCGGCTACGCGACCATCCTCTCGGCTGATGCATCCGGTACGGCGGCCAGGTGGTGCTTGCGCTTGGGCAGGCCGAAGGTCGGGTGCGAGGTGGTCCACAGCGACATCTTGAGGATGCCCGCCTTGATCCGCGCGGCCTTCCGGCCGCCCACATACTTCGGCTTCGCCTGCCCTTGGTCATCGACCATCTGCAGGATCCCGTCCCGCCGCCCGAGGCTGATGTGGTTGCCCAAGTACTCCAGCTTGGTGTCCGGGATCTTGCGGCCGGTCAAGCGCCCCACGATCGCGGCCGTGGCCTGCATGCCGGTGTAGCCGGCCGAGGCGCAGGACATCGGCAGCGGGCGGCCGTTGTCGCCGATGGCGTAGGCACTGTCGCCGACGGCGTAGACGTTCGGGTGCGAGACCGACCGCATGGTGCGATCGACGACGATCCGACCGTTCTCGGTGACCACCAGCCCGCCGGCGGCGGCGATGGGGCTGACCGCGAACCCGGCCGTCCACACGGTCGCGTCGGACGCCAGGGCCATGCCGTCGGAGCACAGCACCCGCGTCGCTTCGACGGTTTCGACGCTGATGTGCTCCAGGACGGTGATGCCCAGCCGGTCGCAGGCCCGGCGCAGGTGGCTGCGGGCTCCGGCGGAGAGCGGGGCGCCCAGCTCGCCGCGCGCGATCAGCGCTACCGACAGACCGGGCCTGGATTCGGCGATCTCGGCGGCGGTCTCGATGCCGGTCAACCCGTCGCCGACGACCAGCACACTCCCGTCCTCGTCCCTCCTGCTCAGGCTGTCCAGGCGCTCGCGCAGGCGCAGCGCCGCCGGACGACTGCTGACGTCGAAGGCGTGCTCGGCCACTCCGGGAACACCGTGGTCGGCGGCGTGGCTGCCGAGCGCGTAGAGGAGCGTGTCGTAGCCGAGTTCGCCGCCGCCGTCGGCGTCGGCCACGGCGACGACCTGGCGCTCGGGGTCGACGGCGGTGACACGGGCCAAGCGCAGCCGTATCCCCGTGCCCGCGAAGACGTCGGCGAGTTCCGGAGCGTCGATCGCCTGGCCGGCTGCGAGTTGGTGCAGCCGCAGCCGCTGGACGAAGTCCGGCTCGGCGTTGACCACGGTGATCCCGGCGTCCTGCGGGGACAGCCGGCGGGCCAGGGTCCCGGCCACGTAGGCCCCGGCATAACCGGCACCGAGGACGACGATGCGGTGCTTCATGTGTCGCTCCTGTCTGTTCGCTGCTCTCGGTGACTTGAGCGGAACAGCGCCCCGATTGCTGACAGGAAGGGCATGTGGCATGGGTCACAAAGCTGAAGGGGCGTCGCTCAGGGGTCTCGCGACGTCGAGGCGGCGCAGACGCAGACCGAGTGTGGGCAGGCCCCGGCTCAGTCCGGCGCGGCTGAGGAAGTGGTCAACGGTCAACCGCAAACCCTGGCCACAACCTTGACCTGGTCCGTTACACCTCTTTCGAGATCGTCTCCGAGCTCTGCGCGGCTGTCCTCTGCCGTTGAACGTGGACGGTTTGTCAGCGAAGTTGGATCGGGCGGCTGGATTGGACGGGTCAGGCGGGCTCGGGCGTGGTGGGGAGGCGGGCGTTCATCGCGGCCTCGGTGCTGGGGTAGGACGGCATGAGGGTGCT
The DNA here is from genome assembly GCF_043199815.1 of Streptomyces sp. NPDC048523. Classification (NCBI taxonomy): domain Bacteria; kingdom Bacillati; phylum Actinomycetota; class Actinomycetes; order Kitasatosporales; family Streptomycetaceae; genus Streptomyces; species Streptomyces sp. NPDC048523. The sequence continues at coordinate 36,906 of NZ_JBICWQ010000004.1, forward strand.
CAGGCCGGTGAGATCGAGCATTCGGGACAGGCGGTCGGGGACTGCGGCCAGGGTCAGCGAGCCGTTTGCGGCCATCGCGCAGCGCATGATGCCGATCAGGGCGTTGAAGCCGGAGGAGTCGCAGAAGGTGGTCCCGGTCAGGTCCAGGATCAGGTGCGGGTGTCCTTGGGCGATGAGGTCCAGTGCTTCTTTGCGCAAGGCGGGAGCGGTCTGTGTGTCGATGGCTCCGCCGACGCAGAGGGCCGCCAGGTGTCCGTCGGTGTGGGTGGTGGTGAGGGTGAGGTCGTCGGTCACGGGTCAGCGCTCCTGGTCGGCGCGGGCGGCGCCGGCGACGGGCGTGGCCAGAGTACCGGCCGTCGATACGGCGGCCGTCTGCTCAGTGGCCGGTGCCAGGGGTACGGACAGCGCGAGCAGGGCGACGTCGTCACCGGGACCGGTGGGCAGGCCGGCGATGAGGGCGATGGTGTCCTCGATCAGGCGGCCGGCGTCCGGGGTGGTGCGGGTGGTGAGGAAGGCGGCCACGCCTTCCTCACCCAGCATGGTCCCGTCCGGCAGGCGGCCCTCGGTGAGCCCGTCGGTGTAGAGCAGCAGGCCCTCGCCCGGGGCGAGGTGGAAGGTGTGGGAGGCGAACCGGGCGCCTTCCAGTGCGCCCACGAGCATGCCGCCCTTGGGGCGTACCCCGTTCACCACCATCGCGCCGTCATCGCCGTGCTGTATGTGGAGGGCGGGGGGATGACCTCCCGTGGCCACGCTCACGGTGAAACCGCCGCCCCGGGCGGGTTGCAGGGTGCCGAAGACACAGGTGCAGAACCGGCTGCCCATCGAGGGATCGAGCAGCAGGGCGCTGTTGAGGGCGTCGAGGACTTCGGTGGGGTCGTCGTGGTGCTGGGCGGCTGCGCGCAGCGTGTAGCGGGTCAGCGAGGTCACTGCGGCGGCTTCGGCGCCCTTGCCGCACACGTCCCCGAGGAAGAACGCCCACCGCTGTCCGCCCAGGGAGAAGACGTCGTAGAAGTCACCGCCGACGTCCCGGGGCGAGTCGGTCTGATAATGGCAAGCCAGCTCCAGCCCCGGAATCGGCGGCAGCACGGGAGGCAACAGGGTGCGCTGGAGGGTGGTGGCGAACGCGGTGATCGCCTCCGTGTCCCGCTCGGCACGCGTGCGCGCCTCCTCCTGCGTCTTGCGGCGTTCCTGTTCCTCGCGCAGCAGCCGCAGACCCGACAGTCGCAGCTCCATGGCGTCCAGGACCACCGCGGCCAGGTCGGCCAGGGTTTCGGTGTCGGCCTCGGTGATCAGACGCGGTTTGGTGTCCAGGACGTTGACCGTGCCCAGCCGGTGGCCGTCGGCGGTGATGATCGGCGCCGCCGCGTAGAACCGCACCCCCAGAGGGCCCGTGACCAGCGGATTGGTGCAGGCGGTCGGATCGGTGAGGGTGTCGGGGATCACCAGCGCGTCATCGCGCAGGATCGCCGACCCGCACAATCCCGGGTCCCGGCCGATCTCCGCGACCCCTTCCAGGCCGTGGACGGCCTTGAACCAGATCCGATCGGCATCGACGATCGTCACGCTGGCCACCGGGACATCGAACAGGCGGGCGGCCATCGCCGCGACCCGGTCGAACGCCCCGTCGGGCGGGGTGTCGAGGATGTCGTAGCGGCGCACCGCCTCCATCCGCGCCGCCTCCACCCAGTCCGGCGGCACCCGCCTCAGCCGCGGCTCACCCGGCGAAGCCTCAGGGACACCTGCCATCGCTCAGCTCCTGTCCTTCGCGACGGAACCGGTCCCAGCGCCCAGTCCTCGACCACCGACCCTACGACAGCAGCGAAACCCGCCTCTGCCTCCCTCGCATCAACCACCCGCCCACGCCGTATCTCCACATGAACGCGCCAAATATCCAGCAATCTTTACGACCTTGTTCTCCGCAGCCGCCTCGTGCGGGAGGTGTCGGCATGCGCGCCCGCTACGGGGACGATCCCGCCATCCAGCCTCTGATCGACGACAAGGTGGGGCCCAAGGCGCCGTACAGCTCGGCAGCCGCCCTGGCCCTGCAGCGCGCCTGCGACCGGCCCGCCGTCGTGCCCACCACAGCCGCAGCGACGCCCACACCCGCCGTCGACCCGGCATGCTCCCGAGTCGACCTGCAAGACCTGCTGGAACATCTGGACCCGGACGACCTGAAGGCCGGCATCACCCTCACGGGCAGAAGGTCCACAGGCGGTCCTGAACCGCGAGGGCCAGATCAACGTCCGGGGCCGCCCCTGGCGCACCCCGACCACCGCCGCCAGGGCCGCGACCGGCAGCAACAAGATCGACGGCTGGGATTTCTGGCGTCTGACCATCGCCGGTGTGGAGCAGACCCTCGCCGAGTTCCGCGAACGCACTTCCCGGCACCTGCATCAGCCTGAACGGCGCAGGCGAGGCCTGGGAACGCCAAGGACAAGGTGAAAGGGCAACGCCCGCGTCAGTCACGGGACTTTCTTGGCCCTGCCCACGACGGCATGCGACCTGGAACGGGCCATGACCGCTGGCCGGCGCAGCGCGCACTGACGATCGCGGCGCGCCTCAAGGCCGCCTGATCCTCACGCAGTTCGAGCTCCGTGCCCGCTGCCCGGTGCGGTCGCGTTCGGTGAACTGTTCCCTGTCCCGTCCGAGAATCTCGTCTGTGCAGGTCAGGCCGCATGCTGGTACTCGTGGAGGGTGCCGCCGAGGCGGTCGCGCCGTCGTACGTCAAGTGGGTGAAGGCGTCCGAGTCGGTGATCGGCGGAGGCAGGGGGTGCAGCGGGCGGGCGTCTGCGATGCCTTGGTGGGGCCGGTGGGAGTTGTCGTGCTGCTCGAACTCGCGCAGGACGTGAAGCAGATGGTGCTGGTTCCAGATCAGGGTGCGGTCCAGCAGCTCGTGCCGGCAGGTTTGTACCCGGCGTTCCGTGAGCGCGTTCATGCGCGGCATCCGGACGCCGGTCAGCACGACGTCGATCCGCGCGCCCTTGAGGACCGTGTCGAACAGGGCGGGGAACTTGCCGTCGCGGTCCCGGATGAGGAACCGTGCCCGGCAGCCGGTGTCCTCGAAGTCCATGACGACGTTCATCGCGGCCTGTGTCACCAGAGGGTGGCCATGGGGAGGACCACTGGCTAATTGCCGAACGCACCGGGCAACAACGCTCCTGCCATCGAGCCGTCGAACGGTGACAGGAATGTGAGACGCGAGCCCCCGCAGGGAGCAGTAAAGACCCTCCGACCTGGGCATTCGGATTGATCAGTAGAATCCGCCTGCGGATTCTACTGGCGATTCGTGCAGGTCAGCGCCCGGGCCCCGTTCGTCGGAACCTACGAGAGCGCTTCCGCGAGCTCCGCCAGGACCTCGGCATGGCACGGTTCGGGCGCGCACCAGCAGGCCAGGGCCCTGCCGCGAAGACCGGGCAGCAGAGCGAGCAGATCCGGCCGCTCCAGCAGATACGCCCGGTACTTCGCCATCACCTCGGCCCGCGTGCCGTCCCTGCGGCGCGTGGGGGTGTCGTAGGCGAAGGGGTTGTACAGCGGGTGCTTCGGCAGGTCCCAGCCGCCCATGGTCCAGCGGCGGCCGACGTAGACGAGGTCGGCGGGCGCGTGTTCGAGGCGCCGGCCGTACTCGTGGATACGGCCCCTGACGTTGACCACGCGCGTGTGCACGACGTCCCAGTGCCCGTACTAGTGCTCGTACGGCAGCAGGTCGGGCCGCTTCGGCGGCAGGCCGTCACCCGAGGAGCGGCCCGTCAGGCGCCGTCCGATCCACGGCAGCAGATGCTGCCGGGCGAAGCGCGCGTCCGCGATGCGCCGGGCGAGCCACCTCGGGGGGACCGTTGCCGGGATCGGCGTACGCCACTCCGTGTCCTCGGGGTCGTAGCCGAGGGTCTGCCACACGGCCTCGGCGACGCGGCGGTGGCCCTCGGCCGACAGGTGCAGCCGGTCCACGTCCCACAGGCGCGGGTCGGAGAGCGAGGGAGCGCCGTACAGGTCGACGACCACCGCGCCGTGCCGGGCGCCGAGCTCGTCGACGACCGTGAACAGTTCCTCCATGCGCGGCCGGAAGCGCTCCAGAACCGGCCCCTGGCGGCCGGGACTGCGCATCAGGACGAGCTGCTTGCAGGAGGGGGCCAGCCGCTCCACGGCCTCCGTCAGCAGGTCGCGCACCCGGACCATGTCGCACTTGGGCCGCAGGGTGTCGTTGAGGCCACCCACCAGCGTGATCACGTCCGCCTGCATCGCCGCCGCCACGTCGACCTGCTCGTCGACGATCTGCTGGATCAGCTTGCCGCGCACGGCGAGGTTGGCGTACCGGAAACCGGGCGTCACGGCGGCCATCCGGCCGGCCAGGAGGTCGGCCCAGCCCCGGTAGGAGCCGTCCGGAAGCAGGTCCGACATGCCCTCGGTGAAGGAGTCGCCGACCGCGACCAGGCTGGAGTAAGTGGGATTCGTCTGCATGGCGGAAGAAATGGTATCGCGGTCACATACCTGCCGGTCGGTGGGTTCGGGTTGTCACGACTGCCGCCCGAACAGCTCCCGCAGCACGTCCTCCATCGTCACCAGTCCGGCCAGCCGGCCGTCGGCGCCGAGCACCGCGGCCAGATGCGTCCGGCTGCGCCGCATCGCCGTCAGCACGTCGTCCAGCGGTGTGCTCTCCCGGATCCGTGCGATCGGCCGCATGTCCCGCACCGGGAACGGCAGATCCCGCGGTGAGGCGTCCAGGGCGTCCTTGACGTGGAGGTAGCCGACGATCCGGCGCCCCTCGTCGACCACGGGGAACCGTGAGAACCCGGACTCGTTCGAGAGTGCCTCCAACTGCTCGGGGGTGACGCCCACGCGCGCGTAGACCACCCCTTCCAGGGGCAGCACCACGTCCCGTACCGGCCGCCGGCCGAGCTCCAGCGCGTCGTGCAGCCGCTCCCGCGCGCGCTCGTCGATCAGTCCCGCCTCGCCGGAGTCCCGCACGATCCGTGCCAGCTCGGCGTCCGAGAAGGTGGCCGTGACCTCGTCCTTGGTCTCCACGCGCAGCAGCTTCAGCAGGGCGTTCGCGAAGGCGTTGACCGCGAAGATCACCGGGCGCAGTCCGCGCGCCAGGGCGACCAGCGGGGGCCCGAGCAGCAGGGCACTGCGCACCGGCTCCGCGAGCGCGATGTTCTTCGGGACCATCTCACCGAGCAGCATGTGCAGATAGGTCGCCAGGGTCAGCGCGATGACGAAGGACACGGCGTGCCCCGCGCCCTCCGGCACGCCCACCGCGTGGAACACCGGCTCCAGCAGATGCGCGATCGCGGGCTCCGCGACCACACCCAGCACCAGCGTGCACAACGTGATCCCGAGCTGCGCGGCCGCCATCAGCGCGGACACGTGCTCCAGCCCCCACAGCACGCCCTTCGCACGCCGGTCCCCCTGATCGGCATAGGGCTCGATCTGACTGCGCCGCACGGAGATCAGCGCGAACTCGGCCCCCACGAAGAAGGCATTCACGACAAGCGTCGCCAGACCGATGAGCAACTGGACGGCGGTCATCGCTGAATCCTTCTCTGGTGAGGCGGCGGGGCGGTGGTTCTGGCTTGGGGCGTCTCTTGCGGTGCCGGGGCGGCGGGTTCGGCTCGTGCCTCCTCTTGGGGTGCCTGGACGGCGAGCTTTGTGTGGGGTGCCACCGTCCGTGTCGGCGCCCGTGTCGACCGGACGGCCGTCATCACTCGGCCCCTTCCGCGGACAACGGCGCGTGCAGCAGTACTCGTGCCGCGCGGCGGCCCTGTGCGTCCAGGACGTCGAGTTGCCAGCCGGTGACCTCCACCGAGTCGCCGACGGCCGGGATCCGGCCGAGTTCCGTCGCCAGGAGCCCGGCCAGCGTTTCGTACGGTCCCTCGGGGGTCCGCAGGCCCACGCGCGCCAGCTGGTCCACACGCAGCGAGCCGTCGGCCCGGAAGAGCTCCCTGCCCTCCTCGTCGGTGCCCGCGGGGTCCAGGTCGGGCGTCTCGTGCGGGTCGTGCTCGTCGCGCACCTCGCCGACGACCTCCTCGACGATGTCCTCCAGCGTGGCCACGCCCGCCGTACCGCCGTACTCGTCGATGACGACCGCCATCGTGCGCTTGCCGGAGAGCCGGTCCAGGAGCCGGTCCACGGTGAGCGACTCGGGCACCAGCAGCGGCTCGCGCAGCAGCTCGGCGACCGAGGCGCGGGGCCGGCGTTCGGCCGGTACCGCCAGGATGTCCTTGATGTGTGCGATGCCCACGACCGAGTCGAGGCTGCCGCGGTAGACGGGGAACCGCGACAGCCCGGTCGCGCGCGTCGCGTTCGCCACGTCCTCGCAGGTCGCCTGGACGTCCAGGGCGATCACCTGCACCCGCGGGGTCATCACGTTCTCCGCGGTGAGGTCGGCGAGGTTGAGCGTCCGCACGAACAGCTCGGCGGTGTCCGCCTCCAGCGCGCCTGCCCGGGCCGAGTGCCGGGCCAGCGCGGCCAGCTCCTGCGGACCGCGCGCCGAGGCCAGCTCCTCGGCGGGCTCCAGCCCGAAGCGGCGCACCACCCGGTTGGCCATGTTGTTGAGGTGCGTGATGAAGGGACGGAAGGCCGCGCTGAACCAGCTCTGCGCGGTGCCCACCCGCTTGGCCATGGCCAACGGCGAGGAGATCGCCCAGTTCTTGGGCACCAGCTCGCCGACGACCATCAGGAAGACGGTCGACAGCGCGGTGCCCAGTACCAGGGCCAGCGACCGGGACGTGGACGGCGAGATCCCGAGCGACTCCAGGGGCCCCGCGATCAGCGCGGCGATCGACGGTTCCGCGAGCATACCGACGACCAGGTTGGTCACGGTGATCCCGAGCTGCGCCCCGGACAGCTGGAACGTCAGATTCCGTACGGCCTTCAGGGCGCCGGACGCGCCCCGCTCACCCCGCTCCGCCGCGCGTTCCAGCTGTCCGCGCTCCACCGTGGTCAGCGAGAACTCCGCCGCCACGAAGGCACCGCAGGCCAGCGAGAGCAGGATCGCCAGCAGCAGGAGGAGCACTTCGGTCATCGGGTCACCTCCGTCCCATGATCGGACAGGGTCCCCAGGATCGCCCGTCCTACCCGGCGAGGGGTTTCACCCAGCGCCGCCACTTCTCCTCGGGCGCATACCCCGCCGCACGCCATGCGTGCTGTGCCGTCTCGTTGCGCACCAGCACCATCGCGTCCCCGCGCCGCCCCCCGAGCCGTACGAACCGCTCCTCCGCGGCCGCGAGCAGTGCAGTCCCGATCCCGCGCCGCCGGCGCTCCGGGTGCACCGCGAGCCGGTACAGATGGCACCGCCAGCCGTCGAAGCCGGCGATCACCGTGCCGACGAGTTCGCCGTCGAGTTCGGCGAGGATCAGCGCCTCGGGGTCCCGCGTGACCAGCCGCTCCACACCGTCCCGGTCGTCACTGATGCTCGTGCCCTCGGCGGCCCGCTTCCAGAAGGCCAGCAGGGTGTCGAGGTCGTCGGGCGTCGCGGCCCGTATCCGCAGATCGGTCATAGGGCGATCCCATCACCCCCGTTTCCCACCGGACGGGAAATTCCACGATGCGGACGGCTACCGGCCGCCGCGCAGCTCCGCCATCACCGGTGCGAACGCCTCCATGGACGCCTCCAGCACCGTCAGATAGGTGAAGCCGTACCGCTCGCGCTGTGCCCGCACCTGCGCGACGATCTCCTCGACCGTGCCGATCAGCATGATGGGCAGCTCCAGCGCCTCCTGGAGGGTCAGGTCCGGCAGCCGGTGCAGGAACGGGGTGGCGACGGCCTCGCGGTCGTCGGTGACGACCACCGTCTGGATGAGCAGGTTCAGTTCGGCCGGTTCCTTGCGTCCCTCGGCCAGTCGCCGATAGCGCGCGACACGCTCGTCGAGTTGCCCGGCGGTGGTCGGGGCCAGCTTGCCGGTCGTGTTCCCCGGCACCAGGGTCGCCCCGGTGAAGGCCGCGATGTCGGCGTGCTCGGCGGACAGCTCCAGCATCCGGTTGCCTGTGCCGCCGATCAGCAGGGGCACCCGGGGCCGCTGCACCGGCTGCGGCACATGGTCCGGCGAGGACAGCAACCGCTCCAACTCCTCGACCGTGCGCCGCAGATGGTCCACCCGCTCACCGGGCGAGCCGAAGGGCAGCCCCGCCCTGTCGTGCTCGGACTGCACATAGCCGGTGCCCAGGCCCAGTTCGAGGCGGCCGCCGGTCAGGGCGTCCACCGTGGCCACCTCACGGGCGAGCAGTGCCGGGTTCCAGAACCCCGCGTTGAGGACGAACGTGCCGAGCCGCGGCCGCTCGGTGACCGCCGCCGCAGCGACCAGCGCGGGGAAGGGCGCGACCTTGCCGAGATGGTCGGGGACCAGGATCACGTCGTAACCGAGTTCCTCGGCCCGTCGGCACTTGGCACGCCAGTCGGCGTCGGTGGCGGCGGCGGTCAGGTTGACGGCGAAGCGAAAGGGGCGGGGCTGATCGGGGCGGGGCATGAACTCTCCTCAGCGACAAGCGACTTGAGTTGTCTGCCCCGCGATTGCATCACTCGTGCGCGATCGCCGCCAGTACGTTCATGCGCGATGCACGCAACGCAGGCAGCAGCGCCGCCACGATGCCCACCACCGCCGAGCCGACGACGACCGCGACGATCGTGCCCCAGGGGATCGCCAGCGCGTTGAGGCCCTGCAGGGCCAGCACCTGCTGGGTGCACACCCCCCACACCAGCCCGAGCGCGAGCCCCAGGACCGCGCCGAACACCGCGATGACCACCGACTCGAGCCGGATCATCCGCCGAAGCTGCCGCCGGGCGAGCCCGATGGCACGCAGCAGCCCGATCTCCCGGGTGCGCTCCACGACCGACAGGGCGAGGGTGTTGACCACGCCGAGCACCGCGATGACGATCGCGAGCCCGAGCAGCGCGTACACGAGATAGAGCAGGACCGCGATCTGGTCGTGGACCAGGTCCTTGTAGTCGGCGAGGTCGCGCACCTGGACCTGCGGATACGGGTCGAGGGTCTTCTCCAGGCCCGCGCGCAGCCGGTCGCTGCCGGTGCCGGAGGCGGCGTTGACGTACAGCGCGGAGTCCTGGCCGCCCGGCGTGAACCGCTCCAGCGTGTCCAGGCCGAAGTAGATGCCGCCCTGCGTCCCGAACCCGTCGGCCGAGTCCTGGTCGGTGAGGGCGCCCACGGTCAGCTCGGTCCGGCGCCCGCCCTGGAACTCGACGGGAACCCTGCTGCCGACCCTCACGTCGTGGTCGCGCGCGAAGTCCAGGTCCATGGCCAGGTGTCCGGAGGCGAGCGCGGCCGCGGTGTCGCCCTGCGCGTAGGTGATGTGGGCGACCTCGTCGAGCTGCGGGTCGTACCCGGCGGCGGTGGTCTCGACGCGCTTGCCGTCGGGCAGCCGTACGGCGATGGGTGCGAACCTCGACCGTACGACGAGCCCGGCCCCGTCGGTCCTGCGCACCGCGTCCGTGACCTCCTGCGGGAACGGCAGGAAGTTGCCGTTCTGCACGACGAAGTCGGCGCCCAGGGTCTTGTCGATCTGGTCGTCGAAGGACTTGGACATGGAGGCGCTGGCCACGGACATTCCGCCGACCAGGGCGAGGCCGACCATCAGGGCGGCCGCGGTGGCGCCGGTGCGGCGGGGGTTGCGCAGGGCGTTGCGCTGGCTCATCCGCCCGACCGGGCCGAAGAGGGCCGGGAAGGCGCCGCCCAGCACCCGGATCACGGGACGCACCAGCAGTGGCCCGGCGATGACGGTGGCCAGGAGTGTCAGGACGACGCCGAGGCCGAGGAGGGAGGCCGCGGAGGCGGTCCTGGACGACAGGGTGCAGCCGACGAGCGCGGCCGTGCCCGCCGCGCCCACCAGGCCGCCCACGATGGCGCGGACCTTGAGCGGCCGTCCGATCCCGGCGATCTCGGCGTCCGAGAGGGCCGCCATGGGGGAGACGCCCGCCGCGCGGCGGGCCGGGAGATAGGCCGCGACGAAGGTGACGCCCACGCCGACGACGTACGCCGCCACGGGGGTGGCCCAGCCGATGACCATCTCGCTCGTCCGGATGTTCATGCCGAAGGCGTTCATCAGCGCGATGAGACCGACGGCGAGCCCGATGCCCGTGCCCAGCCCGACCGTGGAGCCGACCAGGCCGAGCAGCGTGGCCTCGGTGAGCACCGAGCGGCGGACCTGGCGCCGGTCGGCGCCGAGCGCGCGCAACAGGCCCAGTTCACGGGTGCGCTGGGCGATCAGCATGGAGAAGGTGTTGACGATCAGGAAGATGCCGACCAGGACGGCGATACCCGCGAAGCCGAGCATGACGTACTTGATGACGTCGAGGAATCCGCCCAGTTGGTCGACGTCCGACTTCGCCTGCTCCTCGGCGGTCCGGTACTCGTAGGTGCCCGTGCCGAGCGCGGCGGCCACGCGCTGCTTGAGCCGGTCGTTGGTCACGCCCTCGGCGGCGTCGACCGAGATGCTGGTGGCGGCCTCGGAGGAGCCGAGCAGCTTCGCCTGCGCGGTCGGCGGGTCGAGGTAGAGCAGTGTGGCGCCGGGGTTGGTGGTGGTGAAGGTGACGATCCCGACGATCCGCACCTTGAACGAGCCGGGCCCCGCGATCACGGTCAGCGGGTCGCCGATGCGCAGGTCCTTGCGGTCGGCGGTCTCCGAGTCGAGCAGTGCCTCGGACGGGCCGTGCGGGGCATGGCCGGAGGTGAGCTTGACCGGGCTGCGCGAGGTCGGGTTCCAGTCGGTGCCGATGGTGGGGGCGCCGGTGGTCGAGCCCACCGACTCGTTCTCGGAGTCGGCGACGGTGATCCCGTCGTCCTCCGCGTCGAAGCGTGCGGCGCCGACCCCGTCGACGCGGGCGACCCGGTCCGCGAGCGAGGCCGGCAGGGTGGCCGTCGTGCCCGACGGGATGGCCTCCTTCAGATCTTTCTTCGGGCTGATCGTGAGGTCGGGCGCGGTCGAGGCGAAGAGCCGGTCGAAGGTGTGGCTCAGGGTGTCGGAGAAGATCAGGCTGCCCGAGACGAACGCCACGGACAGGACCACGGCCAGCGCGGAGAGCAGCAGCCGTCCCTTGTGGGCGAGGAAACTGCGGAGGGTCGCCTTCAGCACGGGGTCATCCCTCGTCGGGACCGGTGTCGGGACCGGCGTCGGGACCGGCCTTGGGCCCGGGCTCGGTGTCGCGGTCGCCGTCGTACTGGCCGCGGATCACGTCGAACCGCTTCATGCGTTCCAGCACGGCCTCCGCGGTGGGCCGCTCCATCCGGTCCACGATCCGTCCGTCCCCGAGGAAGAGCACCAGGTCGGAGTGGGTGGCGGCGCCCGGGTCGTGGGTGACCATGACGACGGTCTGCCCGAGCTGGTCGACGGCCTCGCGCAGGAACCCGAGGACCTCAAGGCCCGCCCGTGAGTCGAGGTTGCCGGTCGGTTCGTCCGCGAAGATCAGCTCGGGCCGGGAGGCGAGCGCACGGGCGCAGGCGACGCGCTGCTGCTGACCGCCCGAGAGCTGCGAGGGCCGGTGCTTGAGGCGATCCCGCAGGCCCAGCGTGTCGATGACCTGGTCCAGCCACTTCTCGTCGGGCTTCTTGCCGGCGATGTCCATGGGCAGGGTGATGTTCTCGGCCGCGTTCAGCGTCGGGATCAGGTTGAACGACTGGAACATGAACCCGATCCGGTCCCGGCGCAGCCGGGTCAGCTCACGCTCCTTGAGTCCCGTGATCTCGGTGTCGCCGAGCCACACCTGGCCGGCCGAGACGGTGTCGAGTCCCGCCAGACAGTGCATCAGGGTCGACTTCCCGGAGCCCGAGGGCCCCATGACCGCGGTGAAGCGGCCCCGCGCGATGTCGACGTCCACCGAGTCCAGGGCGAGCACGGCCGTCTCGCCCGAGCCGTAGGCCTTCGTCAGACCGCGGGCGCGGGCCGCGATCGTGTCGGCCGGGGCGTGCTCCGCAGCAGCTGTGGACAAGACTCTCTCCTCGCTCGTGACGTCGCTCGCGGACCGGGCGGTCCCTATCCGGCCGAGGGTAATGTGACCCACCCCACACCGGATATCCCCCGTGGGGCCGAGGCGGTCTCCACCGCAGGTCGGGCCCCCGATATCGATGTAAGGGACATTCTCCACCCGTCGCGGGCACCCCTTGCCGTTGCTAGCACTTCGGCGCTAGCTTCGAGGTATGGCGAAGACTCAGTTGAACGTGCGGGTGGACGAGGGCACCGCCCGCGCCGCCCGAGAACGTGCCCTCGCCCGCGGCGTGAGCGTCAACCGCTACATCGAGGAACTGGTCATGAAGGACACCGGCGAGGCGGGCCAGGCCTTCGTGGAGGCCGCGGCCGACTTCATGAAGCAGTACGAATCCGTGTTCGCGGAGGAGTTCGGCAAGGACCACGAGACTCGTTGAGCGATCTGCACATCGATCTCGCCTGGCTCCTGATGCTCGCCGAGCAGAAGACCCCGGGCGATCCCCAGGTCGCCGACTGGGGCGCCCTGGTCGCCGCCGTGGCACGCCACCAGGCCGAGATCTTCGACATCCCCGTCTACGACAGCCCGCATCTGCGCGCCGCCGCACTGCTGCAACTCCTCATCCACGTCCCGGCGTTGGAGCGCACCAACGTGCTGTTCGCCTGCGCGGTCGGGTACGCCTATCTCGTCGCGAGCGGACTGCGGGTCGTCACCTCGCCCGAACTCGTCCGGGACCTCGCCAAGGTGGCCAAGAAGGGCGACGCCTCGGTGCACGACATCGCGCGCGAGCTGCGCAGGTGGACCCTGTGATCAGGGCTCTTCAAGCGGCGGCCGCCAGGCGGTGCCCAGCACACAGAAGGACGTAGGCATCGTCGGCCCCTTCTCCGGCATCAACACCCGCCGGTACGGGCCGAGTTCGAAGCCGGCCTCCCGCAGGGCCGCGACCGGGTCGCGGGCCAGATGACAGCCGCCGTTGAGCGGGGGCCACACCGTGCGGTCCAGGGCGCGCTGGGTGAAGCGCATCGCCGGGCCGCCACCCCTGCCGTGCTCGAAGAACCGCACCACCCCGCCGGGCCGCAGCACCCGGCGCACCTCGCCGAGCGCCCGCCGGACATCGCGCACACTGCACAACACCAGCGAGATCACCACGGCGTCGAAGGCCTCGCTCTTGACGGGCAGCGCCTCCGCGGCCCCGGGCACCACGTCGACCGGCACCTCCGCGCGCAGGGCGGCCTTCACCGCCAACCGCCGCAGCCGGCGCTCCGGTTCGATTGCCACCACCTCGGAGACCGCGCCGGGATAGTGCGAGAAGTTCAGGCCGTTGCCCGCGCCGATCTCGATCACCCGCCCCGACAGCCCGGCGAGCAGCCGCTCACGCACCCCGGCCATGCCCCATCTGCTCTCGGCGGTGACACTGACCCGGGCGTAGTACCGGGCGAACAGCGGATGGTGGACGGGGTCCCGGGACACCTTGCCGGAACCGGCGAGCCGCGGCGCCATGGCAGCCTCCCTCGCAGGACAGGACTGACCTCACCGCCATTGTCCCCCGCGGGACCCCGTCGCACCCCTGCTGAGGCTCACCGGGCGAAGTCGGGCACCCCGAACGCCGCCGCGTCCCACGTCCCGTCCAGCCGCGGTGCCAGCCAACCCGGCGCCGCGGCACGGAAGTCGGCGGGCGCCAGCCCACCTGCCCCGGCCGGCAGCGCCCCGAGCAGCGGAGCCCCGGACACGTCCGGCAGATCCGCGAGGTTGCAGCGCGAGGCGAGATCGGGGGAGTCCGGCCAGCTGCCGATCACCACACCCGCCAACTCCAGTCGGCGGCGCCCAAGTTCACGGGCCGTCAACTCCGTGGTGTTGAGCGTGCCCAGGCCCGCCGCCGCCACCACCAGGACCGGTGCCCGCAGGAGCTCCGCCGCGTCGGCCAGCGTCCCGCCCTCGTCGTCGAAGCGGACGAGCAGCCCGCCCGCCCCCTCCACCAGGACCAGGTCGTGCTCGACGGCCAGCTTGGCGGCGGCCTCGGCGACCTGATGCGGGCGCACCGGCTCGAGAGCGGCCCGCCGCGCGGCCGTCGCCGGCGCCAACGGCTCGGGATAGCGGGCGACTTCGGCCTTCGTCACGGCACCCGCGAGCCGCGCCACCTCCTCGGCGTCCCCGGGCTCGTCCGGCCGTACGCCCGTCTGCGCGGCCTTCAGGACGGCGACCGTCCGTCCGGCGGCGAGCGCGGCGGCGGCCACCGCGGCCGTGGTGACGGTCTTGCCGACCTCCGTGCCCGTGCCCGTGATCACCAGTACCGGCATGTCATCCCTCCAGCGCGGCGGCACACACCGCACGCGCGATCCGTGCCACGTCCTCGTCACCCGTGACGTACGGCGGCATCGTGTAGACGAGGTCGCGGAACGGCCGCAGCCATACGCCCTCGCGCACGGCGGCCTCCGTCGCGGCCTTCATGTCGACCTCGTGGTCCAGCTGTACGACCCCGATGGCGCCGAGAACCCGTACGTCCTTCACACCCGGCAGCTCACGAGCCGGCGCCAGCCCCTCCCGCAACCCCGCCTCGATCCGCTTGACCTCGGCGAGCCAGTCCTGCCCGAGCAGCAGCCCGATCGACGCGCAGGCCACCGACGCGGCCAGCGGGTTGCCCATGAAGGTGGGGCCGTGCGCGAGCACCGGGACCTCGCCCCGCGAGATGCCGTCGGCCACGCGAGGCGTGCACAGGGTCGCCGCCATCGTGAGGTAACCGCCGGTCAGCGCCTTGCCCACGCACATCACGTCCGGCGTGACCGCGGCGTGATCCGCGGCGAACAGGGCGCCCGTACGGCCGAACCCGGTGGCGATCTCGTCGAACACCAGCAGCACGTCGTGCGCGTCGCACGCCTCGCGCAGCACCCGCAGATACGCGGGTGAGTGGAACCGCATCCCGCCCGCACCCTGCACCACCGGCTCCACGATCACCGCGGCCAGCTCGTCCGCGTGCCGCTCGACCGCCGCGCGCAGCTCGTCGGCGTACGACTCCTCGTACTCGACCGGAGGTGAGTCCACGAACACCTGGCGGGGCAGCACCCCGGACCACAGCTCGTGCATCCCGCCCTCGGGGTCGCACACCGACATGGGCTGCCAGGTGTCGCCGTGGTAGCCGCCGCGCCAGGTCAGCAGACGCCGCTTGCCCGGACGGCCCAGCGAGCGCCAGTACTGCAGACACATCTTCACCGCGACCTCGACCGACACCGACCCCGAGTCGGTGAGGAAGACATGCTCGAGGCCGTCGGGAGACATGTCGACAAGGAGCTTCGCGAGCCGGACGGCGGGCTCGTGGGTGAGCCCGCCGAACATCACATGGCTCATCCGCCCGAGCTGCTCGCGCGCGGCCTCGTTCAGCACCGGGTGGTTGTAGCCGTGGATCGCCGACCACCAGGAGGACATCCCGTCGACCAGCTCCGGGCCCTCGGCGAGCTTCAGCCGCACCCCGCTCGCCGACTCCACGACGAGCGGGTCGACCCGGCCGGGCATCGGACCGTACGGATGCCACACGTGCCGCCGGTCGAGCGCCAGCAGTTCCGGCACCGGCAGACCGGGCAGATCAGGCATTGGGCGCGAGATCCGTTCCGGCACCTCGGCGGCGTACGGCGACCAGATCCGTACGGGGTTCGCTCACCGTCGGCGCGGCCGAGGCGGCCGTACCGCAGGCCCCGCCGCCCGCGTGCGACCCGCAGCCGGCGCTCTCGTGCGACCCGCAGTCCGCGCTCTCCTGGCAACCGCCGTTCACCCGGTGCTCCGGCAGCGTCACCTCGCCCGCGCCCTCCACCTCGAACCCGGCGTCCGCGATCATCTCCAGGTCGGCCTTGCCGGCCTGGCCCTCGGTGGTGAGGTAGTCGCCCAGGAAGATCGAGTTGGCGAGGTTGAGGGCGAGGGGCTGCATCGTGCGCAGATGGACCTCACGGCCGCCGGCGATGCGGACCTCGACGTCCGGGCAGACGAAGCGGACCATCGCCAGAATGCGCAGGCAGCGCTGCGGGGTGAGGTTCCACTCCTTGGCCAGCGGGGTGCCCTCGACCGGGATCAGGAAGTTCACCGGAACGGAGTCGGGGTCCAGCTCGCGCAGCGAGTAGACGACGTCGACCAGGTCCTCGTCGCTCTCGCCCATGCCGGCGATCAGGCCCGAGCAGGCGGAGAGCCCGGCCGCGTGCGCCTTGTTCACGGTGTCGACCCGGTCGGCGTAGGTGTGCGTGGTCGTGATGTCGCCGTAGGTCGACTCGGAGGTGTTGAGGTTGTGGTTGTAGGCGTCCGCGCCGGCCTCGCGCAGCCGCTCGGCCTGGCCGTCGGAGAGCAGACCCAGGCAGGCGCACACCTCGACGCCCTCGTTCTGGTCCTTGATCGCCTTGATGGTGCCCGCGACCCGGTCCACGTCACGGTCGGTCGGACCGCGCCCGGAGGCCACCAGGCAGACCCGCTTGGCACCGCCCGCCAGACCGGCCGCCGCGGCCTGGGAGGCCTGCTCCGGCTTCAGCCAGGTGTACTTCAGGATGCCGGCCTCGGAGCCGAGCCGCTGCGAGCAGTACGAGCAGTCCTCGGGGCACAGCCCGGACTTCAGGTTGACGAGATAGTTGAGTTTCACCCGGCGCCCGAACCAGTGCCGGCGCACCTTTCCGGCCGCGGCCACCACGTCGAGCAGGTCGTCGTCGGAGGTGGCCAGCACGGCCAGCGCCTCCTCGCGGGTCGGCAGCTCGCGCCGAAGCCCCTTGTCCACCAGCGTGTTCAGCAGGTCCATGAGAGCCGATCCTGTCCTACGAACCCGCTCCGGGCCAAGGTAGGGATCGCACAACACACCCGCTGTGACGTGTGGGTATTGCCACACCGTAGGTAGCGTTTCCTGCCGCTAGGGTCTGTCCGTTGTCTACAAAAGCCCCGGAGGACCCATGGCGTTCGGCTGGATCGACGAGCAGGCGGCGGCGCGCCGGCGGGCCGGACTCGTACGGACCCTGCGGCCGCGTCCGGCCGACTCGCCGTTGCTGGATCTCGCGAGCAACGACTACCTGGGCCTGGCCCGCCATCCCGAGGTCGTGGAAGGGGCCGGGGCGGCCGCGCGGACCTGGGGCGGTGGCGCCACCGGATCCCGGCTCGTCACCGGAACCACCGAGCTGCACACCGAACTCGAGCGCGAACTGGCCGAATTCTGCGGCTTCGAGGCCGCGCTCGTCTTCTCCTCCGGATACGCCGCGAACCTGGCCGCCGTCACCGCGCTCGCGCCGCACGGCTCGCTGATCGTCTCCGACGCGGGCAACCACGCCTCGCTCATCGACGGCTGCCGGCTGGCCCGCGGCACGGCCCAGGTCGTCGCGCACGCCGACCCGGACGCGGTGCGCAAGGCGCTCGGCACGCACGACGGCCCGGCCATCGCCGTGTCCGACACGGTCTTCTCGGTGGACGGCGACGCGGCGCCCCTGGCCGGCCTCGCCGAGGCATGCCGGGAGCACGGCGCGGGCCTGGTCGTCGACGACGCCCACGGCCTGGGTGTGCTCGGTACCGGCGGCCGCGGCGCCCCGCAGGCGGCGGGACTCGCGGGCGCCGACGACGTGGTCGTCACGGTCACGCTGTCCAAGTCGCTCGGCAGCCAGGGTGGTGCCGTCCTCGGCCCCGCACGGGTCGTCGCACACCTGGTCAACGCGGCACGGACGTTCATCTTCGACACCGGTCTGGCACCCGCGTCGGCGGGAGCCGCCCTCGCTGCCCTGCGGCTGCTCGGCCGTGAGCCCGAGCGGGCCGCACGCGCGCGCGAGGTGGCGACCGGACTGCACGCACGCCTGACCGCCGCGGGTCTGGAAGCGGTACCTCCGGACGCCGCGGTGGTCTCGGTGCGCGCGCCCTCCCCGGAGGAGGCCGTTCAGTGGGCGGCCGACTGCCGTGCCGCCGGGCTCTTCGTGGGCTGCTTCCGGCCCCCGTCCGTGCCCGACGGCATCTCACGGCTCAGGCTGACCGCCCGCGCGGACCTCTCCGAGGAGCAGATCGAACGCGCTGTGCGGGTGATCGGTGAAACACGACCATGAGTCGGCGTGACACGGCCGTGCTCCCGGTGGACCGACGGTCAGAACGCGGCTGTGAAGCCCGCCCAGCTCTCGGGGGAGAAGAGCAGCGCGGGTCCCTCCGGATTCTTGGAGTCGCGTACGGCGAGCAGCCCGGCACAGGGCCCGGCCGACGGCCTCGCCGTCTCGACGCAGTTGTTCGCCCCGGTGCTGTAGCTGCTGCGCAGCCAGCGCACTTCGGGCAGTTCCGTAGCGGTGGTTACGTTCCGAGGCAGTGCGGACATGGTGCCTCCTTACGCGCCGTCACCCATCCCGGCGAGGTAATCCAACGACTCCTCGGGCGAAAGGGCGTGGGCCTGAAGGGTGTTGAAGGCCTCGGTGTAGGCCTGGAGGTCTTCTTTCCGTTCGAGGTAGAGGCTACTCGTCAAGTGGTCGAGAACAACCACGTCCAGATCAGAAGTGCGCGAAAATGAGAAGATTACGAAAGGCCCGGTGATACCCACATGCGCCCCGGCAGTGAACGGCAGTACCTGCAGCCGCACTTGGGGCAGCCGCGCCGCCTCCAGAAGTCTCCTCAGCTGCCGGGCCATCACCTCGGGGCCGCCCACCTCCCGCCGCAGCACCGCCTCGTCCAGGACGGCGCTCAACTCCAGAGGCGGCTGGGCGCGAAGGATGTCCTGCCGGGCCAGCCGTACCTTGACCAGTGCGTCGAGACGTTCGTCGTCGAGGCCGTCGACCGCGGCCCGGGTCACCGCGCGGGCGTACTCGGGCGTCTGCAGCAGCCCGGGCACGACCGAGGTCTCCAGCGTGCGCATCGCGCTCGCCTGGGCCTCCAGACTGATGAAGTCCCGGTACGTCGGCGGCAGGACACCCCGGTACGCGTGCCACCAGTGGTGCCGGCCGCCGCTCTCCTCGGAGCCCGCCAATACCATCAGCAGCTCCCGCAGATTCGCGTCCCCGACGCGGTAGGCGTCGAGAAGTAACCGCACATCGGCCGGTTTCACCCCGCTGGCACCGGTCTCGATGCGGCTCACCTTCGACTGGTGCCAGCCCACGAGCCGGGCGGCCTCACCGCTGGTGAGCCCCGCACTCGCGCGCAGCGCACGCAGTTCGGCGCCCAGTTTCCGCCGGCGCACCGCGGGGCCGTGCTGCATGGCGCTACTCCTTACTCCCTACGAGCCGCCCGAATACGGTCTCGCGTCGCAGAGTTCACCGCTTCGAGCGACAGATATATGCACATCTTGGTGGATCGGCACCCGTCGCAGCCGCGGTGATGGCACTCTGACGATGAACCACCAGTCCGGGACCGTACTCGAACCATCCGCACCGTGTCGGACTCCGGTCCCGTGGGAAAGGGACGACGTCGCCATGGCAGACCACCTGGAAGCATCCGTCACTCTGCCGAGCGAACCCGCCTCGGTCTCCGCGGCCCGCACCTATGTCCTGAGCACACTGGCGGAGTGGGGGCTGCCGTCCACCACGGACACCGCCGAGACCGTCCGGCTCATCGTCTCCGAACTCACCACCAACGCCGTACAGCACACCTTCGGGCAGTCACCCACCTTCACGGTGGACATCGAGCTGGACCGTGACGAACAACTGCGCATCGGGGTCACCGACAGCCACCCCCGTTTCCCCAAGCGGCTGCCGGCCGCGGTCCAGCAGGACAACGGGCGGGGGATGGTGATCATCCGCTGGCTCGCCGCCGAGTACGGCGGCAAGCTGAGGGTCAGGCCCACCCGGGAAGGCGGCAAGACCGTCTCCGTCGAACTCCCGTGGACGGTTCCGGTGCAGCCGGTCACGGCGGCGGGGCAGCAGGAGCCGTAGGAGAGCTCATACCGGCCGCGCGCGGCCGAACGCTCCCCGCAGCAGCGCCCGGAAGGCGTCCGCCGCGGGTGCCGCCTCGCCGGTCCGGTGGACGACCGAGATCGTACGGCGCAACGCGCCGGCCTCCAGCAGCCGCGTGCCCACCGGAGTGGCCGCCGTCCGAGCCACCATCTCCGGCACCACCCCGACCCCCAGCCCCGCGCTGGCCAGCGCGCACACCAGGGCGTATCCCGGGGTCGCCACCAGCACCGACGGTGTGGTCCCGATCCGGGCCAGCACCGCCTCCACCTCCCGCCGGGCCGGATGATCCGGCGCCATGCTGATCAGCGGCTCACCGGCGAGCTCCGCCAGCGGCAGCCGCGTCGAGCCGCCCGCCAGGGCATGCCCGGGGGCAGTCACGAGGACCAGCTCCTCGGTCAGCAGCGGTTCCGCGCTCAGGGTGGCCGGGAGGGCGGGGGGCTCGCCCGGCTCATAGGCGTGCGTCAGCGCCAGGTCGATCTCACCGGCCGCCACCGCGGTGATCCCGGCCGTGGGTTCGTGGAAGGCGACCGACAGCTCCACGTCCGGGTACGCCCGGCGGAACGTGCTCAGCACTGGCGGCAGCAGCTGAATGCCCGCCGTCTGGAAGGTGCCCAGCCTGAGCGTGCCGCCCGACAGGCCGGTCAGCCGGGCGAGTTCGTGCCGGGCCCGGTCCAGCTCGTCCAGCACCCGCCTGGCCCGCGCCACCAGCAACTCGCCCGCACCGGTGAGCCGCGTGCCGCGGTGATGCCGTACGAGAAGAGCGGTACCCGCCTCCCGCTCCAGCTTGGCCAGCTGCTGGGAGAGGGCGGGCGGGGTGTAGCCGAGGCGCTCGGCGGCCCGGGTGATCGAGCCCGCCTCCGCGACGGCGACCAGGGCGGCGAGGCGGACCGGGTCGTACATGGCGAGGCCTGCCTAAAGGAGTGCTTAAGGGAAACCCAGGTTATTCGACATACCTGCTGAAGGCTCCGGCGCGGCAGGCTGGTCCGCATGAACGGACAGATCGTCGCCTTCACCGGGATCGCCGCCGGCATGGTCGCCATGCCGGGCGCCGACTTCACCGTCGTCGTACGCAACGCCCTGGTCTCCCGCCGGGCCGGGGTCGTCTGTGCGCTCGGCGTCGTGGCCGGGCTACTGGTCCACACGGCGCTCGCGGTGGCCGGGGTCGCCGCGGTGCTCACGGCCGTGCCCGCGCTGTTCCGGGCGCTTCAACTGCTGGGCGGGGGTTATGTGCTGTACCTGGGTGTACGGACCCTGCTGGAGCTGCGGCGGACCGGCACGCAGACCGTCGTCGAGGCCGACGTGGCGGTACGTCCCCTGCGGCAGGGCTTCGTCACCAACGCGCTCAACCCCAAGGTCCCCATCACCTTCCTCAGCCTGTTGCCGCAGTTCGTGCCCCAGGGGAGCTCCACGCTGCCCAGGACGCTGCTGCTCGCGCTGATCGTGGTCGCTCTCGCGCTGGTGTGGTTCCCGGCGGTAGCCGTGCTCGTGGACCGGCTGGGGCGGTGGCTGCGCCGGCCGCGGGCGGCCCGGGCCGTCGGCGGGGTCACCGGAGGCGCGTTGACGGTTCTCGGCGTGATGCTCCTGGCCGAGCCGCTGCTCGCGGTCTGACCACCTCGCTTTGCGCCGACGGAGGCATCGGGGCGGCTGTGCCGTCCTGCGCTTCGGAAGCCCGAGGGGGCGGCGGGAGGTCAGGTCGCCGCCGCCCCCTCGGGGTCACTTGACCCGGCCGTACCAGACGCTCTTCGTCCAGATCTTCTGCAGTCGCACCACGTCCCCGGTCTTCGGGGCGTGCCAGATCTTTCCCTTCCCGGCGTAAATGCCGACGTGGTACACGTTCGAACCCGAGTGGAAGAACACCAGGTCGCCGGCCTTGCGGCTGCCCACGCCGATGTGGCGGGTCTTGTTGTACTGCTGGGCCGCCGTGCGCGGGAGCTTCTTGCCCGCCTTCTTGAACGAGTACAGCGTGAGCCCTGAGCAGTCGAAGCGGCGGGGCCCTGTGGCGCCGTACTTGTACGGCGAGCCCTTCTTGGAGGCCGCTACCTTGAGTGCCTTCGTCGCAGGTGTCGCGGCCGCGGCGTCGGGCGCGAGGCCCGGGACCACGACGGAGCCGCCCACGGCGGCGATGGCGAAGGCCGAGGCCGTACCGGCCCGGACCATCAGCGACGGGACACGATTGAGCGCAGTCATGCGCAACCCTTCGTCAGCCGCCTGTGAAGGATGACCTGTCGGATTCGGGCTGGCGAAGTTGCCCGGCCGCTGACGCGGCTTCACCCCAAGGGACACTCGGCGCGGTCATGGCGTGACCGTTCCGGCGACCCGTCGTGCTTGGGTCCTCCACTCCTGCCGATCCACTTCTGTCGACCGGTCATCCGGGCGGCGGCAGGACTCGGCGTCCGCCCGGATCGCCCCGCCACTGCGGCGGGGGCTTGTCGTCAGACAGGGATCTTGGCGCACGGAAGTGCGAAAAGCCCAACGGAACCGTTGATTTGTGGTGTTACTCACCACTCACCCGTTTGGGTGGACACCCCTTCGAAGGAAGGGGTGTCGAGGGGTTCACAGACCCCCGGACCAGCACGGAAGGGTCTCATTCCGGTCCCGAAACAGGCGCGTTGTGCAACTCCGACGCTCGCAAAAAAGGAGCCGCGCCTCCTCCAATAGGGGGTACGTCGTTTGGTCCGTTTCGACTCAGCTCCGGACGCCTCGTCAACTGTCGGGCCCCGGAGGCACGGTGACCCGGGCCGTACGCCGCTCGCCGTCCAGGACCCGCAGCGCCCGCGCCAGCGTCGCGGCGTGCAGTTCGCGCTCACCCCTGCTGTGCATCAGCACGAGCGCGTCGCGCAGCTCGGTCGCCCTGCTCACCAGCGCCTGCGCCGCGCGCAGTCCGCCGTAGGTGTCCTCGCGCCGGGCCGGGTTGATCCGGCCCAGCAGGTCGACCACGTCGAGATAACGGTCGATCAGTTCACCCTCGGCGCGCGTGAGCGCGGGCAGCGGTGGAAGGTCAGGCACCATCGACGGCTCACCTCGCGCCCGGCGCGGTACGGGAGGGCCTGCGGCTCGGGACGATCGCGTCCGCCAGGCCGTAGTCCACGGCGCCCCGCGCGTCCAGGACCTTGTCGCGCTCGATGTCCGCGCTCACCTGCTCGGGGCTGCGGCCGGTGTGCCGGACCAGCATCTCCTCCAGGCGGGCCCGCACCCGGACCAACTCGTCGGCCTGAATGGCCAGATCGCCGGCCTGCCCCTGCACCGGCTCGCTCAGCGCGGGCTGGTGGATCACCACCCGGGCGCCCGGCAGGACGGACCGCTTGCCCGGCGTGCCCGCCGCCAGCAGCACCGCCGCGGAGGAGCCGGCCTGGCCGAGGCATGTCGTCTCCACGTCACAACTGACGTACTGCATCGTGTCGTAGATCGCCGACATCGCGCCGAACGAGCCGCCGGGGGAGTTGATGTACAGCGAGATGTCCCGGTCGGGGGCCTGGTACTCGAGGTACATGAACTGCGCCATCAGGTCGTTCGCCGAGGTGTCGTCGATCGGCGTCCCGAGGAAGACGATCCGCTCCTCCAGCAGCTTCGAGTACGGATCCGTCGTCGTGTGCCCGTAGCTCGTGCGCTCATGGAACTCGGGCAGGACGTGACGTGCGGTGGGTCGGGTCATCGCGTACCCCTCCTCGCGGCAGGCTGTCTGTAAAAAATGTACAGGACGTACGTGACGTTATGATGGGGGTATGGCGTATGAGATTCCGGTGACGCAAGCCAGGGCTGAACTCGCCGACCTGATCAACCGGGTGGTGTACGGCGGTGAGCGCGTCGTCGTCACACGGCACGGAAAGCCGCTGGTCGCCCTGGTCTCGGCCGCCGACCTCGAACGGCTGGAGGAGTCGCAGGAGCCCGTCGAGGCGCCGGTGATCAGCGCGGTCTCCACCGTGCGGGAGGTCGCGTCCGCTCCTCGCGAACAGCAGCGGTTCGGCATCACGGCGCATCACCGGGGGCGCGGCGCGTCGTAGAGAGGCGGGTGCCCGTGACGGGCCGGGCCGGGACACGGCGGGCGGGTGCGGTCGGCCGACGGGGTGAGTTCGCGTTCGCCGATGGCGGGGGTGCCGCCTCGTAGGGACGCGGATGCCCCCGGCCGTCGGGGCCGGAGGGCACGGGGATCGGGTTCGGTCGGCCGGTGGGAGGGGGCGGGTTCACGCCTGCCGGGGGCGGGTGCGGTGCCTCGTGAAGAGGCGGGTGCGCCCGGCGTCTGGGCCGGGGACGCGGGGGAGTGGATCTGGTCAGCCGATGGGGTGAGTTCGCGTCTGCTCGGTGTTGGGCGTGACGCCTACGAGCGGCGTCGCCGGCGCCGCGGCTCGTAGGGACGCGGGTGACTCCGGCCGTGGGGTCGGGAGCGCGGGTCCGGTCAGTCGACGTGAGCGAGTTCGCGTTCGCCGGCGGTGGGCGTGGTGCCTTTCGAACGGGTCTTCAGCGCGTTCCCCAGCACCACGGCACCCAGACCCAGCGCGGCCCACCAGGTGAGCGTCAGGACCGGACCGGTCGTCGCCGCGCCGTCGAAGAACGACACCGAGCGCAGCAGGGTCGCGCTCGCCCCCGGCGGCAGGCACTGGCCGATCGTGCCCACCGGCTCGGGCAGCAGGTGGGGGGCCGAGGCGGCACCGGAGAACGGGTTGCCGAGGAACATCACCAGGAACCCGACGGCGCCGATCCCCGCGGGGCCGACCAGGGCGGCGAGTCCCGCGACGGCCGCGCTCACCGCCAGCGTCGCCAGGCCCAGCGCCCCCGCCTCCGCCCACCAGTTCCCGGTGAGCGCGCCGAGCCAGCTGTGGGCCAGGGCGGCCGCGACGACGCCCACCAGAGCGGCGCTGAGGATCAGCGCGGTCACGGCGCGCACGCCGCGCAGTCCGAGCAGGGTCACGACCGCGCCCGCGACGATCCCGCTCAGTGCCAGCGGCAGCACGGACGAGCTCAGGGCCGCCCCCCGCGGGTCGGACGCCGGCGTCGGGACGACGTCCACGGTCGTCACCTCGGCGCCGCTCGCCCCGGCCTGCCGGGTCACGGCCTGCTGGAGAAGCTGGGCCACGACCGGGCTCGCGGCCGACGCGGTGAGGAGCTCGGGGCCCTGTGCGGTGGCGACGACGGCGCCGTATACGGTCCGGTCCTCGATCGCCGCCCGTGCGGCCCGCTCGTCGGCGTAGCGGTGGATCTCGAAGGCGCCCGCGTGCTGCCGGAGCTGTTTCTCCACCTGTGCGGTCGCGGCGGCCGGGCCGGCCACGCCGAGCGGCAGGTCGCGAGGGGCGGTACGGGCGGCGGGCCAGGCGAACGCCCACAGGGCCAGGGCGGCGAGCAGCGGCACGAGGACGACGACCCCGAGCAGACGACGGGTGGACATGAGAGTCTCCAAAAAGAAGGATCGTTCGTTTTGGGATTGCTCCCACCGTCCCGCCGTCCCCCCGCCTTGTCAAGAAGGAATGTTCGTTCTACGTTGGCGGCATGGCTCGCGTATCCCAGGCCCACCTCGACGCCCGGCGCCGGCAGATCCTCGACGGTGCGGCGGTCTGCTTCGCCCGTAACGGCTTCCATGCCACGTCGATGCAGGACGTCCTGAAGGAGGCCGATCTCTCGGCCGGGGCCGTGTACCGCTACTTCAGCGGCAAGGAGGAGCTGATCGGCGCGATCGTCGGGGAAGTGCTCGGCCAGGTCCACGAGGGTTTCGAGGAGGCGGCCCGCAGCAGCCCGCCCCCGCCCCCGGACGTCCTGGTGGCGTCCGTGCTAGGCCGTGTCCTCGCCGCCAAGGAGTCCCTGACCGTGGACGGGCGGCCGGCGTTCCCGCGGCTGGTCGTCCAGGTGTGGACCGAGACCCTCCGCAACGAGGAGCTCGCGGCCCTTCTGCGCGAGGGCTACGGCGCCGTGCGCGAGACCTGGACGCGGATCGTCGGGGCGTACCAGGACGCCGGGACGATGCGCTCGGACGTCCCCCCGGAGCACGTGGCCCGCACCATGATGGCGACCGCGATGGGCTTCCTCGCCCAGCAGGCCCTGTTCGGACCGACGCCCGCCGAGGTACTGAGCGACGGTCTGCGGGCGCTGATGAGCATGCGGGACGAAGCCGACACGCGCTGATGGATCACAGCTCGGTTAACGTGCCTGAAACCGGATCCAATTAGCCTGCGGATCCACGCCACCAGGGACTTTGCCCCGGGGCTGAGGCAACCGGGCCCCGCACGGTCCGGAGCGAGGACTGTGAGGTGGGACGTGCAACTGACCCCGCACGAGCAAGAGAGGCTGCTCATCCACGTGGCGGCCGACGTGGCCGAGAAGCGCCGGGCCCGCGGGCTCAGGCTCAACCACCCCGAGGCGGTCGCCCTCATCACGTCACACATCCTCGAAGGCGCGCGTGACGGCCGTACCGTCGCCGAACTCATGGCCTCCGGGCGGACGTTGCTGTCCCGCGACGACGTCATGGAGGGCATCCCCGAGATGATCCACGACGTTCAGGTCGAGGCGACCTTCCCGGACGGCACCAAGCTCGTCACCGTCCACGACCCGATCGTCTAGGGGCACCGATGATTCCCGGAGAGATCCTCTTCGCCGACGGGCCGATCGCCTACAACGAGGGCCGCGAGGTCACCCGGCTGACCGTCCTCAACGCCGCCGACCGGCCCGTCCAGGTCGGCTCCCACTACCACTTCGCCGAGGCCAACCCCGGCCTGGAGTTCGACCGGGCCGCGGCCCGCGGCAAGCGGCTGAACATCGCCGCCGGCACCGCCGTGCGCTTCGAGCCCGGCATCCCGGTCGACGTGGAACTCGTCCCGCTCAGCGGCGCCCGCGTGGTGCCGGGTCTGCGCGGGGAGACCGGAGGTGCCCTCGATGCCTGAGATCTCTCGTGCCGCCTACGCCGACCTGTTCGGCCCCACCACCGGCGACCGCATCCGGCTCGCCGACACCGATCTGCTGATCGAGGTCGAGGAGGACCGGTCCGGCGGCCCCGGGCTCGCCGGTGACGAGGCCGTGTTCGGCGGCGGCAAGGTCATCCGCGAGTCGATGGGCCAGTCGCGTGCCACGCGCGCAGAAGGCACCCCCGACACCGTCATCACAGGCGTGGTCGTCGTCGACCACTGGGGTGTCGTCAAGGCCGACGTCGGCATCCGTGACGGCCGGATCACCGGGATCGGCAAGGCGGGCAACCCCGACACCATGGACGGGGTCCACCCGGACCTGGTGATCGGCCCCGAGACCGAGATCATCGCGGGCAACGGCCGGATCCTGACCGCGGGCGCCATCGACGCTCACGTCCACTTCATCTGCCCGCAGATCGCCGACGAGGCGCTGGCGTCCGGCGTGACCACCCTGGTGGGCGGCGGTACCGGACCCGCCGAGGGCTCCAAGGCCACCACCGTCACCCCCGGCCCCTGGCACCTCGCCCGGATGCTGGAGGCGATGGAGCAGTACCCCCTCAACATCGGCTTCCTCGGCAAGGGCAACACCGTCTCCCACGAGGCGATGCTGTCGCAGATCCGCGGGGGCGCCCTCGGGCTGAAACTGCACGAGGACTGGGGCTCGACCCCGGCCGTCATCGACGCCTCGCTGACCGTCGCCGAGCGGACCGGCATCCAGGTCGCCATCCACACGGACACCCTCAACGAGGCCGGTTTCGTCGGCGACACGCTTGCCGCGATCGCCGGCCGGGGCATCCACGCCTACCACACCGAGGGTGCGGGCGGCGGGCACGCGCCGGACATCATGACCGTGGTCTCCCAGCCGCACGTGCTGCCGAGCTCGACCAACCCGACCCGGCCGTTCACCGTCAACACCGCCGAGGAACACCTCGACATGCTGATGGTGTGCCACCACCTCAACGCGGCGGTGCCGGAGGACCTCGCCTTCGCCGAGTCCCGCATCCGCCCCACGACCATCGGCGCCGAGGACATCCTGCACGACCTGGGCGCCATCTCGATCATCTCCTCCGACTCCCAGGCCATGGGGCGCGTGGGCGAGGTCATCATGCGGACCTGGCAGACCGCCCACGTCATGAAGCGACGCCGGGGCACCCTGCCGGGCGACGGCCGGGCGGACAACCACCGCGTACGGCGCTATGTCGCCAAGTACACGATCAACCCCGCCGTCGCTCAGGGGCTCGCGCACGAGGTGGGGTCGGTGGAGACGGGCAAGCTGGCCGACCTGGTGCTCTGGGAGCCCGCGTTCTTCGGGGTCAAGCCGCATCTCGTGATCAAGGGCGGGCAGATCGCCTACGCGCAGATGGGCGACGCGAACGCCTCCATCCCGACCCCGCAGCCGATCCTTCCCCGGCCGATGTACGGGGCGATCGGGCGGGCACCCTCCTCGAACTCCTTCAACTTCGTGGCGCCGCTCGCCATAGACGACGGGCTTCCGGAGCGGCTCCAGCTCGGGAAGCGGTTCGTGGCCATCGAGTCGACGCGCGGGGTCACCAAGGCCGACATGCGGGAGAACGACGCGCGGCCCGACGTACGGGTGGACCCCGACAGCTTCGCCGTGCACATCGACGGGGAGCTGGTGGAGGCCACACCGGCGGCCGAACTGCCCATGGCCCAGCGTTACTTCCTCTTCTGATGTCCAGGGCTGCGTTGCTCGTCCTGGCCGACGGCCGCTTCCCCGCCGGGGGCCACGCACACTCCGGCGGGGCCGAGGCGGCCGTCAAGGCGGGGCGGATCACCGGGGCGGAGAGCCTGGAGTCCTTCTGCCGGGGCCGGCTGCACACCACGGGGCTGGTGTCGGCGGCGCTGGCCGCGGCGGCCGTACTCGGTGCGGACCCGCGGGAGTTGGACGCGGCGGCGGACGCCCGCACACCGTCGCCCGCTCTGCGGGCCGCCGCGCGGAAACTGGGGCGACAGCTGATGCGGGCGGCCCGGGCGACCTGGCCGTCGGACGAACTCGACGCGGTGGCACGGGAGTTCCCCAAGGGCGCCCACCAGCCCGTCGTGTTGGGGCTGGCGGCACGGGCGGCGGGCCTTGAGGCCGCGGACGCGGCGTACTGCGCGGTGTACGAGAGCGTGAGCGGGCCTTCCAGTGCGACGGTCCGGCTGCTGAGCCTCGACCCCTTTGACGCCACGGCCGTACTCGCCCGGTTGGCACCGGAGTTGGACCGGGTTGCGGATAGGGCGCTGGAGGCAGCGCGGAGGGTTACCGACGAGGGGGTCGACGCATTGCCGTCGGCGTCGGCGCCGCTGCTGGAAATCGGAGCGGAGGTACACGCGGCATGGCCAGTACGCCTGTTCGCGTCATAGGGGCGCTCAGGTGACCCACTCAGGGGCGCGGGGCTGCATCGATATGCGGCTCCGCCGCGTGGGCGCGACCAGCCCCCACTGACCCGCACCCGACCACGAAACCAGAGGAGCCGTACATGCACTTGGACCACCACCACGACGGCCCCGCCGCCGTAAGCGCCGACGCCCACCGACCCGACGGCTCCCACCGAGCCCTGCGTATCGGCTTGGGCGGCCCCGTCGGCTCCGGCAAGACCGCCACCGTCGCCGCCCTCTGCCGGGCCCTGCGCGACGAGTTGTCCCTCGCCGTCGTCACCAACGACATCTACACCCGCGAGGACGCCGAGTTCCTGCTCAGGGAAGCCGTGCTGCCCCCGGAGCGGATCACCGCGGTGGAGACCGGCGCCTGTCCGCACACCGCGATCAGGGACGACATCTCCGCCAATCTGGAAGCCGTCGAGGACCTGGAGGACGAGGTCGGACCCCTGGACCTCATCCTCGTGGAGAGCGGCGGCGACAACCTCACCGCCACCTTCTCCAAGGGCCTGGTGGACGCCCAGATCTTCGTCATCGACGTGGCCGGAGGAGACGACATCCCCAGGAAGGGCGGTCCCGGCGTCACCACCGCCGACCTGCTCATCGTCAACAAGACCGACCTGGCCCCGTACGTCGGCTCCGACCTCGCGCGGATGGCCGCCGACGCCAAGGCCCAGCGCGCCGAACTGCCCGTCGTCTTCCAGTCCCTGCGCAGCGAGGCGGGCGTCACGGCCGTCGCCGACTGGGTGCGGGCGCGGCTCGCCGCGTGGACGGCATGACCGCGGCCGTGACCGGGGTGCGGGCCACCGCGCGGATGGTCGCGCGGGACGACGGCCGCGGCGGCACGGCCCTGCCCGTACTGGAGAGCGACGGGCCACTGGCGCTGCGGCGGACCCGGGGGAGCGGCGCCGAGACGCGGGTCATGCTCGTCGGCGCGATGAGCGGGCCTCTGGGCGGCGACCACTTCACCGTGACGGCCGACATCCAGCAAGGCGCCCGGCTGCGTGTCGGATCGGCCGCCGCCACCATCGCCCTGCCGGGCCAGACCAAGGGCGAGGCTCGCTACGACGTACGGCTCACCGTCGCCGACGGCGGCGAACTGCGCTGGCTGCCCGAGCAGTTGATCTCCGCGGGCGGCAGTGACCTGTACGTCACCACGCGGATCGACCTCGCGGCGACGGGCCGGCTCGTGCTGCGGGAGGAGCAGGTCCTCGGGCGGGTGGGGGAGGAGCCCGGGCGGCTCAGCAGCCGGCTCGTACTGCGCGTCGCGGGCCGGACCGTGCTCGATCAGGAGCTGTCCTGCGGCCCGGGGGCGCCCGGCGGCTGGGACGGCCCGGCCGTGCTCGCGGGGCACCGGGCGGTCGGTCAGCTCCTCGTCGTACGGCCGGAGTTCGCCGACGAGCCGGTCCCGGCGCAGGTCCTCGGCGAGGGCGCCGCCGTCGTGCCGCTCGCCGGACCCGCCGCGCTCGTCACCGCCGTGGCCCCGGACGCCCTGCTGCTGCGCCGGGTGCTGGACGCGGCGCTGCTGACGCTCGCCCCCTAGTCCGCCGAGCGAACAGCTTCTTCCGTTTATCGGATTGGCAAAGAAGCCCGGCAAACCCTGTTCACAGAGACTTCACAACGACGAGGATCCCCGTACGAATTCGAAACGACGTACGGGGAGGGATCCCTCTTGAGGGAGACGAGACCGAAGTGGCGCACGACGGCACTCGGTTCGGCCGGAGTGCTCATCACGGCCACACTGATATCCGGTGCCGTCGCGGCACCCGCGTCCGGCGCCAACACGTCCGACACGACGGCCCGGCACGGACAGGACCGGGAGGCCGTCGGCACCGCGATCGCCGCCGCCCGCGCCGCGAAGGCCGGTATCGACTGGGCGGACTGCCCCGCCGACTGGGGGATCGCCAAGCCGGTCCAGTGCGGCTGGGTCAGCGTGCCGCTGGACTACGCCAAGCCGAACGGCAAGCAGATCAAGCTCGCCGTCGATCACATCGGCAACACCGGCACCGCGGCGGAGCGCCAGGGCGCCCTCGTCTACAACCCGGGCGGACCCGGTGGCTCGGGCATGCGCTTCCCGCTCCGTGTCACCAACAAGAACCCGATCTGGGCCAACGCGGCCAAGGCGTACGACTTCGTGGGCTTCGACCCGCGCGGCGTCGGCCACTCCGCGCCCATCTCCTGCATGGACCCGCAGGAGTTCGTGAAGGCGCCCAAGGCCGACCCGGTGCCGGACTCCGAGGCCGACAAGCGCGCCCAGCGCAAGCTGGCCCGTGAGTACGCCGAGGGCTGCGCCGAGCGCACCGGCAAGGCGATGCTCCAGCAGATGACCACGCCCAACACCGTGCGCGACCTGGACGTCATCCGTGCCGCGCTGGGCGAGAAGAAGCTCAACTACCTGGGCGTCTCCTACGGCACCTACATCGGCGCCGTCTACGGCACGATGTTCCCGGGCCACGTCCGCCGCATGGTCGTCGACAGCGTCGTCAACCCGTCGAAGGAGAAGGTCTGGTACGAGGCCAACCTCGACCAGGACATCGCCTTCGAGGGCCGCTGGAAGGACTGGGAGGACTGGGTCGCCGCCAACGACGCCGCCTTCCACCTCGGCACCACCCGGGCCGCGGTCGAGGCGAAGTGGCTCGAACTGCGCGCCACCGCCAAGAAGAACCCCATCGGCGGGGTCGTCGGCCCGGCCGAGCTGATCGGCTTCTTCCAGAGCGCCCCGTACTACGACTCCTCGTGGGTGCCGGTCGCGACGGTGTTCAGCAAGTACGTCGCCGGTGACACCCAGGCGCTCGTCGACGCGGCCGCCCCGGACCTCACCGACACCGCGGGCAACATCTCCTCGGAGAACGGCACCGCCGTCTACACGGCCGTCGAGTGCACCGACGCCAAGTGGCCCACCAGCTGGAAGAAGTGGGACCGCGACAACACCGCGCTCCACAAGAAGTACCCGTTCATGACCTGGGCCAACGCCTGGCTGAACCTGCCCTGCGCCACCTGGCCGGTCAAGCAGCAGACCCCGGTGAACGTCAGGACCGGCAAGGGGCTGCCCGGCGTGCTGATCGTGCAGTCCGAGCGTGACGCGGCCACCCCGTACGACGGCGGCGTCGAACTGCACAAGCGCTTCAAGGGCTCCCGCCTGATCACCGAGAAGGACGCGGGCTCGCACGGTGTGACCGGCCTGGTCAACCCGTGCATCAACCCGCGGGTGGACGCCTACCTGCTCACCGGCAAGCTGGACAAGACCGACGTGACGTGCGCGCCGCACGCCACACCCAAGCCGTAGCACGTAGCACGTAGCACGCACCACGGGGCAAGGCGGCCGGAGCCACCGGCCGCCTTTTCTCATGCGCTGATTCTCATGCGCCGAGCGAGTCGAGATACGCGTCCTCCGCCGCGTAGTCGAAGAGGTCGCCGTACGTCTGGAACATCTTCGGGTACGCCTCCCGCCAGTCCCGCCCGGCCAGCTGCGCCTCGATCCAGGCGACGGTCTCCGGCAGCCGGTCCGCGTACCGCACCACGGCCCGGTAGCCCAACTCCCGTTCCGCGGCGGACATGTCGCAGACGACTGGCACCGGCACCGACCACGGAGTGTCGCCCACGGCCGACGACGGTGGCGGCCCGTCCAGCAGGACCGTCTCGGTCTGCACGCCCATGACGGCGTCGATCGCGGCGGCGATCTCCGCCACCGTCGGGGCGTCCGGATCGACGGCGTTCAGGGCCCGGGTCCCCGGCCTCTCGGCCGCGAGCCGGATCAGCTCCGCGATGTTGTGGACGCCCGCGGTATGGAAGCGGCTCTTGCCGCCGAAGGGGAGAACGCGCCGGGTCCGGCCGTCCAGGTTGCGTTTGACGAAGTAGAGCTCGCGCGGTGTCCGGCAGTGCGGTCCGTGGATCGCGCCGGCCCGCAGCAGCGTGGTGGGCAACCGCTCCCCGGCCGCGAGGAGTTCACGCTCGAGCCCCGCCTTGCGGGTGCTGTACGAGGTGTCGCCCGGCGTGACGGTCCGCTGGTCCTCGGTCAGGGGCACCGGATACTCCGGGAAGCCGTCCGGCTCCTCCTGGGTGTCGAAGCCCCGGCCCTTGTCGTCCTCGTACACCGACACACTGGAGATCACCACGGCCGAGCCCACACGGCCGGCCAGCGACACCAACTGCCGTGCGTGCGCGGGGCCGTAGGCGACCATGTCCACCAGGACCTCGCAGCCCTCGCCCACCGCGGCGGCCAGCGCGGCCTCGTCGGCCCGGTCGGCCCGCGCGGTACGCACCTCGGCGGGCCAGCTCTCGTCCCGTCCGCCGCCCCGGGAGACGGCCGTCACCTCCCAGCCGTCCCGGGCCAGCGCGCCCACGGCCGCCCGCCCGATCTGTCCCGTCGCTCCGACCACCACAGCACGTCGTGTCATGCGGCGACCGTACGGCGCTCACCCCCTCGTCCTCCAGGGGGTTCTGCCGACGGCAGACCTCAACCCAACGGCAGCCGCGGGAACTTGCGCTCCTTGGCCGCGGCGGTCTCCTCGGCCTTCACCACGGCCGCGTACTGGTCGACGTACTCCTGGCCGGACAGCTTCAGGATGGCGTACATGATCTCGTCGGTGATCGCCCGAAGGATCGCCTTCTCGTTCTCCATCCCGGCGTAGCGGGAGAAGTCCAGCGGCTTGCCGAAGCGGATCACCACGGGATGGATGTTGGGGATGACCTTGCCGGGCGGCTGGGCCTCGAAGGTGCCGATCATCGCGCAGGGGATGACCGGAACCTGCGCCCTGAGCGCCATCACCGCGACGCCGACCTTGCCCTTGTAGAGACGGCCGTCGTGGGAGCGGGTGCCCTCCGGGTAGATGCCGAGCAGTTCGTCCTTGCTCAGCACACCGAGCCCCTCGCGGATGGCGGCCTGACCCGCTTCCTTGCCGGAGCGGTCGACCGGGATCTGCCCGGCGCTGCGGAAGAAGAAGGCGGTCAGCCGGCCCTTGACGCCGGGGCCGGTGAAGTACTCGGCCTTCGCCAGGAAGGTGATGCGCCGCTTGAGCACCGCGGGCATCAGGAAGTGGTCGGAGAAGGAGAGGTGGTTCCCGGCAACGATGGCCGCACCCGACTCCGGGATGTGCTCCAGACCTTCTATTCGGGGCCGGAAGACCAGTCTCAGCAACGGCCCCAACAGCACGTATTTGAGCAGGTAGTAGAACAAGAGGGGGCGCTCCTCGGTCGGGCGGACGGCTCAACTCCGCGTTCTGGCTGGTCAACCGGCGTGAGGCGGGGCTGTCAGTGTAGGCGCAGGCGGCGACGCCCGGAACAGGACGAGGAGAGGTCTCACCGGACCTTGGCCTGTTCACAGCCGTACGATCACCAACGCCGTGTCGTCCGTGGCGCCGCCGGGCGGGAGCAGCTCCAGCAGGACCGCGTCGGCGAGGGTCTCGGGGTCGTCCTCGCGGTGCCGGGCGAGGGAGTCGGCGAGCCGGGCGAGCCCCGTGTCGATGTCCTCGCGGCGCCGCTCCACCAGGCCGTCGGTGTACAGCGCGAGGGTGGCGCCGCTGGTGAAGCTGGTCGCGGCCTGCGGCCGGGGCATCGGATCGGGGCGGGCGTCGAGCGGCGGGTCGGTCGCCCTGTCCAGGCACTCCACCCGGCCGTCGGGGTGCACCAGCATCGGCGGCGGGTGCCCCGCGCTGCTGTAGGTGATGGTGCGGTGGTCGAGGTCGATGAAGGTGGTGACCGCCGTGGCCGACTCGGCACCGTCGACGACATGGGCGTACCGGCCCAGCACGTCCAGGGCCTGACCGGGCCCCGCGGCGACCCGGGAGGCGGCGCTCAGGGCGCTGCGCAGCTGCCCCATCACCCCGGCGGCCGCGAGACCGTGGCCCACCACGTCACCGACCGAGACACCGACGCGGTGCCCGCCCACCAGGTCGACCAGGTCGTACCAGTCCCCGCACACGTGCAGCGCGCCGACCGCCGGCCGGTAGCGCACGGCGGCCCGGTGGTGCAAGGTCTGCCTGCCGGTGGGCAGCATGGCGTCCTGAAGGGCGAGGGCGACCTCGCGGTCACGGGCGTGGGCCTGCCGCAAGCGGTCGTTGACGTCCTGGAGTTCACGGGCGCGGGTGTAGAGCTCGGCCTCCAGGACGCGGTTCTGGCCGGTGCTCGGGCCGCCGCGGGCCCGGATCAGCTCGGTGACCTCCTCGACCCGGTGCACGAGCAGCCGGACCTTGCCGTCCGTGTCGAGCACCGGCGCGTTGCAGGGGCTCCAGTAGCGCTCCTCCCACGCCCCCGGCCGACCAGGCGCCTCGACGTCGTAGCGCTGCAGGGCCATGGAGTCGCGCTCCCCGGTCTCCAGCACCCGGCGCAGGGAGGTGGCCAGATTGCGCATGCCGGTCGACGCGGGTTCGTTCGGGTTGTCCGGGAAGACGTCGAAGAGGTAGTGGCCCACGACCTGTTCGCGCCGGCGCCCGGTCGTGCGCAGGAACTCCTCGTTGACGTCCGCGTACACCAGGTCGGGCGTGAGCAGCGCGACCATGCCGGGCAGGGCCTGGAACACGGCTGGGTAGTCGATGGAGTCGGTGTCGCTGGGTATGTCGCTCATGGCTGCCGCCTCCCTGCCGGGACTGCCCTATTTTCCCACGGTATGCGGGGTCCGGCGGTCAGTCCGGCGGATCCGCGAGGGACTGCTCGGCCCAGATGATCTTTCCGTCGGGTACGAACCGGGTGCCCCAGCGCCGGGCGAACTGGGAGACCAGCAGCAGTCCCCGGCCGCCCTCGTCGGTGGTGCGCGGATGGCGCAGATGGGGCGCGGTGTCCCCGCTGTCGAACACCTCGCAGATCAGGGACCGCTCACGGATCAGCCGGAGCCGGATCGGGCCGACGGCGTAGCGGATGGCGTTGGTGACCAGTTCGCTGACGACCAGCTCCGTGGTGAAGGCGAACTCCTCCAGGCCCCACTCCGTCAGCTGCCGGGACGCCGTCTTGCGGGCCTCGGCGACCCGGGCCGGGTCGACGGGCACGTCCCAGTCCGCGACCTGGTCGGGGCCCAGCAGCCGGGTGCGGGCCATGAGCAGGGCCACGTCGTCGTACGGCCGGTCCGGGGCCAGGGCGTCGACCACGGAGCGGCAGCGCAGGTCGAGCGAGGACGCGGGCCTCTCCAGGGCCTCGCGCAGCCGGTTGCGGCCCGCGTCCACGGCCCACTCCTCGCCGCGGGCGAGCAGCCCGTCGGTGTGCAGCGCCAGGGTGCTGCCCTCGGCCAGGGCCACCTCGACCGACTCGAAGGGCGGACCGCCGACGCCGAGCGAGGGCCCCTGCGGCAGGTCCACGAAGGCGACCGTGCCGTCGGGCAGGATCACGGCGGGCCCGGGATGGCCGGCGGCGGCCATCGTGCACTGCCCGTCGACCGGGTCGTAGACGACGTACACGCACCCGGAGCCCCGGGCGCTGTCGGTGTCCTCCGTCTCCGGCCCCGCCCCCTCCTCACGCGCCGCCCGGGCGACCAGGTCGTCCAGATGACCCAGCACCTCCTCGGGCGGCAGATCCAGCGCCGCCAGCGTCCGAACGGCGGTCCGCAGCCGGCCCATGGCCGCGGCGGCGCCGATCCCGTGCCCGGGCGCCTCGCCGACCACGAGGGCGACCCGGGCGCCGGAGAGCGGGATGAGGTCGTACCAGTCCCCGCCGAGGCCGGTCAGCTCGTCGGCGGGGCGGTAGCAGGCGGTCACCTCGACGGCGTCCTGCTCGGGCAGCCGGTGGGGGAGCAGACTGCGCTGCAGGACGAGCGCCGCCTCGCGTTCCCGTGTGTAGCGCCAGGCGTTGTCGACGCAGACGGCGGCCCTGGAGACGAGGTCCTCGGCGAGGTTCAGATCGTCCTCGTCGAAGGGTTCCTGGCGGCGCCTGCGGAAGAAGGTGGCGACGCCCAGGGTGACGCCCCGCGCGCGGATCGGCACGACCAGCACGCTGTGCAGGCCCAGCTCCAGGAAGGTCGCCCGGCGGTCGCCCGGGATCCCGGTCGCCCACTCCGCGGCCAGCGGGTCCAGTCGCTCCTCCCGCCAGGGCGTGCCCTCGGCCAGACACCGCAGCGGGGGCGACCCGGGCCGGTAGGC
The DNA here is from genome assembly GCF_043199815.1 of Streptomyces sp. NPDC048523. Taxonomy (NCBI): domain Bacteria; kingdom Bacillati; phylum Actinomycetota; class Actinomycetes; order Kitasatosporales; family Streptomycetaceae; genus Streptomyces; species Streptomyces sp. NPDC048523. Next base: position 74,026 of record NZ_JBICWQ010000004.1, read on the forward strand.
GGCCACCTCGCCGATCTCGACGACGGCCTCGGGGACGCCCTCGTTCACCGACTGCTGCCCGGCCCGCAGCAGTGTCACGTCCGCGGTGGGTTCCGCTCCCCGCAGCACCGACTCCAGCAGGTCCACGGTGAGGTAGTCGGCGAGCGCCGGTACGGCCACGTCGGCCAGCTCCTGCGCGGTGCGCCGGATGTCCAGGCTGCGGCCGATGTACTCGCCGGCCCGGTCGAGCAGGGCGAGGCGCTGCCGGGCCCGGTGCCGCTCGGTGATGTCGACGACCGTGTAGTAGACGCCCATCGGGTGACCCCGGTCGTCGTCGATCCTGGTGAACGACATCGTGTGCGCGGTCTCGCGGTGCGGGGCCGAGCGCACCCGACCGACGTGCTCGTACTCAACGATCGGCTCACCGGTCTCCAGCACGCGCCGCATCTGCGCCTCTATCGCCTCGGCGTCCAGACCCGGCTGGATCTCCGCGAACCGCAGTCCGAGGCGCCGCTGGGCCGGGGCGCTGCCGAACTGCTCCAGCGCCGGGTTGGACCACACGCAGCGCAGGTCCGTGTCCACGATCGCGATGCCGATGGGCGACCGGGTGACCATCTGTTCCAGGACGCGGCGGCTCATGTCCCAGCCGGGTGCCTGCGCCATCTCGGAGAGCAGGACCAGCCAGCGTTCCGAGTGGTCTGAGTCGTCGGAGTTCTCGGCCACCGTGATCCGGACCATGACCGGGACCGGCCGGCCGTGTTTGTGCAGGGCGGTCAGCAGCCCCGCCCAGCTGCCGTCGGCCCGGCAGCGCTCGGTGATCTCCGGCAGCCGGCGGGCGTCCTCGGGGGCGAGAAGGGCCGCGACGCTCTGTCCCACGGCCTCGGTGGCGGGGTAGTCCAGCAGGCGCTCGGCGTCCCTGGTCCAGCCGGTCACCGTGCCGTGGGCGTCGAGCAGCAGGGGCGCGGCATCGGCCACGTCGAACCGGTGCCGCGCGGTGTCGTGCTCCTCCTGAGCGCCCACGGCCGACCTCTCTGTCGCTGAGAGTGGTCTATCACCTCTTCGTCACATCTTCACCCGGTGTGGTGGAGTGCGCGGCCGGGGAGAAGCGGGTGAACCTACCGCCTCAGTACCCCTTCCAGCACTCCCAGTGCCGATCGCAGTTCCTCCGCCGTGATCGTCAGCGGGGGTGCCAGGCGGATCGTCGAGCCGTGGGTGTCCTTGACCAGAACACCCTCGTGCATCAGCAGCTTGCTCACCTCGCGGCCCGTGCCGAGGGACGGGTCGATGTCCACGCCGGCCCACAGACCCCGGGCACGGAAGCCGACGACCCCCTTGCCGACCAGGTCCGCCAGACCGTCCCGCAGGACCGCCCCCAGCTCGGCCGCCCGGCGCTGGAACTCGCCCGTCTCCAGGAGCTCGACCACCGCCGTGCCCACCGCCGCCGCCAGCGGGTTGCCGCCGAAGGTCGAGCCGTGTTCGCCCGGGCGCAGTACGCCGAGGACGTCCCGGCGGGCGACCACCGCCGAGACCGGGACGATGCCGCCGCCCAGCGCCTTGCCCAGGAGCAGGACGTCGGGGACGACCCCCTCGTGCTCGACGGCCAGCGTGCGGCCCGTGCGGCCGAGGCCCGACTGGATCTCGTCGGCGATGAACAGGCAGCCCTTGCGGCGGGTGAGCTCGCGGACGCCGGTCAGATAGCCGTCGTCCGGGATGACCACGCCCGCCTCGCCCTGGATGGGTTCGAGGAGGACCGCGGCCGTCGTCTCGTCGATCGCCGCTTCCAGCGCCGCGAGGTCGTTGTAGGGGACGATCCGGAAACCCGGGGTGAAGGGGCCGAAGCCGGCCCTCGCGGTCTCGTCGGTGGAGAACGACACGATCGTCGTCGTACGGCCGTGGAAGTTCTCCGCCGCCACCACGATCGTCGCCCGGTCGGCCGGGACGCCCTTGACCTCGTACGCCCACTTGCGGGCCACCTTGATGCCGCTCTCCACCGCCTCCGCGCCGGTGTTCATCGGCAGCACCATGTCCAGGCCGGTCAGCTCGGCCAGGCGCTCCGCGAACTCGGCGAGGCGGTCGTTGTGGAAGGCCCGGGAGGTCAGCGTCAGGCGGTCCAGCTGCCGGTGCGCGGCCTCGATCAGCGCCGGGTGGCGGTGGCCGAAGTTCAGGGCGGAGTACCCGGCCAGCATGTCGAGGTAGCGGCGGCCCTCCACGTCCTCGACCCAGCTGCCCTCGGCCCGGGCGACGACCACGGGCAGCGGGTGGTAGTTGTGCGCGAGGACCGGTTCCTCGGCGCTGATGAGATCGGCGGAGGAACGCGTGCCTACGGGTGCGGTCATGAGCGGATCTCCTGGGTGCAGCACTTGATGCCACCGCCGGCCTTGTGGAACTCGGAGAGGTCGACGGGGACGGGGACATAACCGTGGTCGTCGAGGCGCAGGGCGAGGGCCTCGGCCTGCGGGGCGATGAAGACGTGCCGGCCGTCGGACACGGAGTTCAGACCGAACGCCATCGCGTCGTCGCGGGTCGCGAGCACCGCGTCCGGGTACAGCTGGGCGAGTACCGCGCGGCTGCCCGGCGAAAAGGCCTCGGGGTAATAGACGATGTTGTTGCCGCCCTCGGAGTCGTCGAGGACGAACAGCGCGGTGTCCAGGTGGTAGAAGTGCGGGTCCACCAGCGTCAGGCTGATCACCGGGTGCCCGAAGAACTCCTGGACCTCGCGGTGCGCCTCCCGGGTCGTGCGGAACCCGGTGCCGGCCAGCACGTACCGGCCCGTCCAGACGAGATCGCCCTCGCCCTCGCAGACCGACCCGGGGCGCCGGACCTCGTAGCCCGCCTTCTTGAACCACAGGTCGTAGTGCGTGGACTCGGGGCGCCGCTGCGGCGCGTGGAAGAGGGAGCCGAAGACGCGGCCGCCGACGACGACCGCCGAGTTCGCCGCGAAGACCATGTCCGGGAGACCGGCAACCGGCTCCACGGCGTCGACGCTGTGCCCGTGGTCCTCGTAGGCGCGGATCAGGGTCCGCCACTGCTCCTGCGCGAGGTCCACGTCGACATGGGTGTCGGGATGCATCCAGGGATTGATCGCGTACTGCACGGCGAAGTGTCTGGGTTCGCAGACGAGGAATCGCCGCCGGCGCGGCACACGGGGGTCGGACACAGAGGGGTTCCTCCGCTTCCTGCGGTGTCGACTGAGGGTTGACACCACGGTAGAAAACGGGCGGCAGGCCCGACAAGCAACAAGAATTGCGTGTCTGTGCAGGAACGCTGCGTGTTCTTCCGGTGAAACGCATGGTTGGTGCGTTTAGCGGCTATGCCTCCGGCGCAGGCTGGCTCGCCCCCGCCTCGGGGCTTTCCGGGATGAGGTGGGACAGCACCATCACGCTGATCGTCTTCCGGATGAACGGCTCCACGCGGATGCGCTCCAGCACCTCCTCGAAGTGCTCCACGTCCCGCGCCCGCACGTGCAGCAGCGCGTCCGCGCCCCCGGTCACCGTCATCGCCGCGGTGATCTCCGGATGGTTGCGCACCACCTCCGCGAGCCGCCGCGGCGGGGCCGCGCCCTCGCAGTACACCTCGACGTACGCCTCCGTACGCCAGCCCAGCGCCGACGGCTCCACCGTGGCCGTGAACCCGGTGATCACCCCGGTCTCCCGCAGCCGGTCCACGCGCCGCTTCACCGCCGTGGAGGACAGCCCGATCGCCGAACCGATCTCCGCGAAGGACGTCCGCGCGTTTGCCATCAGCGCGGTGATGATCTTCCGGTCCAGCTCGTCGAAGGCGACGGTCCTGCTGTTCATGTCGGCACTGTATCCAGCGGCGGCACCCCACCTGTGCACGTGTCCAGTCGTACGAATTACTCCTACACTCCGGGTTCATGCTGCGCGCCCTGGCTGTCGACGACGAACGCCCCTCGCTGGAGGAACTGCTCTACCTGCTGAGCGCCGACCCCCGGATCGGCAGTGTGGAAGGGGCCGGTGACGCCACCGAGGCGCTGCGCCGCATCAACCGCGCGCTGGAGTCCGGGCCGGACGGGCCCGAGGCGATCGACGTCGTCTTCCTCGACATCAACATGCCCGGCCTCGACGGCCTCGACCTCGCCCGGCTGCTGACCGGCTTCGCCAAGCCGCCGCTGGTCGTCTTCGTCACCGCCCACGAGGACTTCGCCGTCCAGGCCTTCGACCTCAAGGCCGTCGACTACGTCCTCAAACCGGTCCGCAAGGAACGCCTCGCCGAAGCCGTCCGCCGCGCCGCCGAACGCCTCGACGCCGCGCCCCGCATCCCCGTGCACGAACCCGACCCCGACCACATACCCGTCGAACTGGGCGGCGTGACCCGCTTCGTCGCCGTCGACGACATCACCCACGTCGAGGCCCAGGGCGACTACGCCCGGCTGCACACCGACAAGGGCAGCCACCTCGTGCGGATCCCGCTGTCCACGCTGGAGGACCGCTGGCGCTCCCGCGGCTTCGTCCGCATCCACCGCCGCCATCTGGTCGCCCTGCGCCACGTCGGGGAACTCCGCCTGGACGCGGGCACGGTGAGCGTCCTCGTCGGCGGCGAGGAGCTCCAGGTCAGCCGTCGGCACACGCGCGAGCTGCGGGACCTGCTGATGAGGAGGCCGTAGCCATGGCCCAGGACCCCGTGGAGCGCCGGGTCGTCGTCACCGGCCCGCCCCGCCGCGGCCGCCCGGCCTCCGGCTACTACCGGCCGCGCACCGAGATCGACGAACAGACCACCCTCGGCCACACCTACGTCCGCTCCCTGATGCGCACCCAACTGCGCGCCGCCCTCGCGGTGTTCGCTTTCCTCGGACTGCTCATCGGCCCGCTCCCGCTGCTCTTCGCGGCCATGCCGGACGCCCACCGTCTCGAATGGGCCGTCCTCGGCTTCGGCCTCTACGTCCCGATGGTCCTGCTGGCCCGCTGGTACGTGCGCCGCGCGGAGCGCAACGAACGGGACTTCGTGCGCCTGGTCGAGGACCGATGAACTCCAGCTACTCGGTACCGGCCGTCGCCCTGGTGGTCGTGGCGACCGTCCTCGTCGGCGCCTTCGGCCTGCGCATCTCCCGCACGACGTCCGACTTCTACGTCGCCTCCCGCACCGTCGGCCCCCGCCTCAACGCGGCCGCCATCAGCGGCGAGTACCTCTCCGCCGCCTCCTTCCTCGGCATCGCGGGCCTGGTCCTCGTCCAGGGCCCCGACATGCTCTGGTACCCGGTCGGCTACACGGCCGGCTATCTCGTCCTGCTCCTGTTCGTCGCCGCCCCGCTGCGCCGCTCCGGCGCCTACACGCTGCCCGACTTCGCCGAGGCCCGGCTCGCCTCGCAGGCCGTACGACGGCTCGCGGGCGCCTTCGTCGTCGGCGTCGGCTGGCTCTATCTGCTGCCCCAACTCCAGGGCGCCGGGCTGACGTTGACCGTGCTGACGGGGGCGCCCCAGTGGCTCGGCGGGGTGATCGTCGCGGCCGTCGTGGTCGCCACCGTCGCCGCGGGCGGCATGCGCAGCATCACCTTCGTCCAGGCCTTCCAGTACTGGCTCAAACTCACCGCCCTGCTCGTCCCCGCCCTCTTCCTCATCCTCGCCTGGCAGGGCGACGGCGCCCCCAGCCACGCCTTCGAGGAACCGGCGGCCTTCCGCGAACAACGGGTCGTCCGCGTCGACTCCACCCTCGACCTCGAACTGGACAGCCCCCTGACCGTCACGGTCACCGGCACGGTCGACGGCCGCCCGCACGACGACCAGAAGCTCCGACTCCCCACCGGCACCCACCACATCGAGCGGGGCACCCGCCTCACCTTCGCCAAGGGCACCACGGTCCCCACCGCCGACCGCGGCACCAGCGACGGCATGTCGACCTCCCTCGCCGCGGGCCGCGAGGACCGGCCCCTCTACGCCACGTACGGACTGATCCTCGCCACCTTCCTCGGCACCATGGGCCTGCCGCACGTCGTCGTCCGCTTCTACACCAGCCCGCACGGCGTCGCCGCCCGCCGCACCACCGTCGCCGTCCTCGGTCTGATCGGCTGCTTCTACCTCCTGCCCCCGGTCTACGGCGCCCTCGGCCGCCTGTACGCCCCCGAGCTCACCCTCACCGGCGACGCCGACGCAGCCGTCCTGCTGCTTCCCGAGCGGATGATCGGCGGCCTCGGCGGCGACCTGCTGGGGGCGCTGGTGGCGGGCGGGGCCTTCGCCGCGTTCCTGTCCACGGCCTCCGGACTCACCATGGCCGTGGCGGGCGTCCTCACCCAGGACGTCCTGCCCGCGCGCGGCGTACGGCACTTCCGGCTCGGCACGGTCCTCGCGATGTGCGTGCCGCTCGCCGCGAGCGTCCTGGTCGGCGGGCTGCCCGTCGCCGACGCGGTCGGGCTCGCCTTCGCCGTCTCCGCGTCCTCCTTCTGCCCGCTGCTCGTGCTCGGCATCTGGTGGCGGCGCCTGACCCCGCCCGGCGCCGCCGCGGGCATGCTGGTCGGCGGCGGCTCCGCCTTCCTCGCCGTGGCCGCGACCATGGCCGGCTTCCCGGCCGGCGGCGCGCTGCACGCCCTGCTGGCCTGGCCCGCGCTCTGGTCGGTGCCGCTCGGCTTCCTCACCATGGTGCTGGTGTCCCTGGCCACCGCGGGCCGGGTACCGGCGGGCACGGCGGCGATCCTGGCCCGCTTCCACCTGCCCGAAGAGCTGCGGGCGGAGGTGAAGACATGAGCGGATTCCTGGCCGGGCTGTGCGTGGCGATCCTCCCGCTGCTGGCCGCCGGCTTCTGGCTCGGCCGGCGCACGGCCCGCCCGCAGAACCTGGGCGGCCTCGGCACCCCCGTCGAACACGCCACCTTCGAGACCCTGCACACCGCCTCCCTGGCCGCGCCCCCGCTGCGGGCAGGCCTGACGGAGGAGACCGCCCGCAAGTCGGCCCGCAGGCTGCGCTCACTGCTCGGTACGGACGCGCTGTGCCTCACCGACCAGAAACAGGTCCTGGTCTGGGACGGCGTGGGCGGCCACCACCGCACCGAGATCATGGAACGCCTCGCGGGCCCGCTGGAGACCGGCCGCGGCGAGGCATTCCCGCTCACCTGCGACACCCCGGACTGCCCGGTCCGCTGGGCGGTCGTCGCCCCGCTCACCGTCGACGACCGCGTCCACGGCACCCTGGTCGTCTGCGCGCCCCGTGAGTCGGCCGTCCTGGTCCGCGCGGCAGGGGAGGTCGCCCGGTGGGTGAGCGTCCAGTTGGAGTTGGCGGACCTGGACCAGTCCCGCACCCGGCTGATCGAGGCCGAGATCAAGGCACTACGGGCCCAGATCTCCCCGCACTTCATCTTCAACTCGCTCGCGGTGATCGCCTCGTTCGTCCGCACCGACCCCGAGCGGGCCCGCGAACTACTCCTCGAATTCGCCGACTTCACCCGCTACTCGTTCCGCAGGCACGGCGACTTCACCACCCTCGCCGACGAACTCCACGCCATCGACCACTACTTGGCGCTCGTCAGGGCACGCTTCGGCGACCGCCTCTCCGTCACCCTGCAGATCGCCCCGGAGGTACTGCCGGTCGCCCTGCCGTTCCTGTGCCTGCAGCCGCTCGTCGAGAACGCCATCAAGCACGGCCTGGAGGGCAAGACCGACAAGTGCCGGCTCCAGATCACCGCGCAGGACACCGGTGCCGAGGCCCTGGTCGTCATCGAGGACGACGGCGCCGGAATGGACCCGGCCCTGCTCCGCCGTATTCTCGCCGGCGAGGTCAGCCCCTCGGGCGGCATCGGACTGTCCAACGTCGACGACCGGCTCCGCCAGGTGTACGGCGACTCCTACGGCCTCGTCATCGAGACGGCCGTCGGCGCGGGCATGAAGATCACCGCCCGGCTGCCCAAGTACCAGCCGGGCGTGCACTCGGCGGGCCGTCTCACGGACGGCTGAAGGTCAGGTACTGCTGGTGGCCACCATGCCGAGGGTGATCAGGCCCAGCACGACCCAGCCGAACCACAGCCAGCCGTTGCTGCCGAGCGCCACCGTGTAGGCGGTCACCGCGACGAGACCGCCGACGGTGAGCACCCCCATCGTCCGGGTCGAGCCATCCGTGGAACCGGTACCGGGCATCGCAACACCCTCCTCAGGATTCGTCCCCCTCCATGGTGCCCCCGTTCTGCCTGCGCACGGTGCAGACGACGAAATGTGTGCCGTTCTTCCAGGGCCCCTCACTGGTCCAGGAGCCCGCCGTGTACACGGACGGATCGAAGCCGTAGTCGGCCGGCGGCACGTCACGCGCGCACGCCGTGTCCGACTCGGTCCGCGCCTCGGACAGTGTGACGTCGGGGTCCAGTCGGGTGAATCCGAGCACTTCCTCGTCGTGGGAGCCCTCGCAGGAGACCAGCCGGGCGTCCCGGTTGGTGCGTACGTCCAGGCAGTCCCGCCGCTGCATGGTCGCCGTGTCCGTGAACCCCGAGCCCGGCCTGCGACGGGTGCCGATCGGCCCGTACACCGGCCCGTTCCCGCCCAGCACCAGACACGCGGTACGCCGTCCCGCGGCCTCGAACCCCCCGTCGGTCGGTACGACGGCCTGGCTGCGGACGTCCGCGAGCCGCTCCCGGACCTCCCGCGTCCGCTCCTCGCACTTGGCCGCCCCCGTCCGCCGTGCCTCGTCCGCCGACGCGGCCGCGGCGAACGCCACCACCTGACCGTCCGGGGCCGTGCCGCAGTTGGGGTCCAGCCGCAGCCGGGGTGTCCCCCGGAACCGTTCCGACCCCGGCCAGGCGGCGATCACGCAGTCACCGTCCCGCAGCGGCTTCGTCAGCCCGACCGTCTCGCCGTACGGCTGCCGCGAGCCCTGGTGACCGCCCCCGCCGTCCGGGGACCGGTCGGCCATGGCGTACCACACACCGCCCAGGGCCAGCAGCAGCCCGAGACCGCAGGCGAGGACGGCCCGCAGGGCGTGCGAATGCTCCCGCCGCCTGCGGCCGCCCGGCGGCGGCCGGTGTCCGTTCGGAGGCGGCCCGGGCGGCGGCACCCGCGCCTCCGCCCAGGGTGGCTGGGAACCGAGGTCGGTCTGCGTCCGGACGTACGGCTCGGGCTGCGGTGTCACGATCCGCGACAGTGCGGCCTCCGCCTGCGCCGCCGACAGCCGCCGCCCGGGGTCCTTCGCGAGCAGCGCCTGCACTACGGGACCCAGCGCACCTGCGCGCAGCGCGGGCCGCGGCTCCTCCATGACCACCGCGGTCACCTCGGCCAGATGCGAGTCCCGCTCGAAGGGACCCACGCCCTCCACCGCGTGGTAGAGCGTGCAGCCCAGTGAGAACAGGTCGGCGGCCGGGGTGGGCGTGCCGCCCGTGGCCCGCTCCGGCGCCAGATAGCCCGCCGTGCCCACCAGCACCGACGCCAGCGTGTACCGGGTCTCCCCGGCGTCCGGCTGCACGGAGATGCCGTAGTCGGTGAGCAGGACGCGTCCGTACGGCGATCCCGCGCGGTCCGGCGCCAGCAGGATGTTCGCCGGCTTCACGTCCCGGTGCAGCACGCCCCGCTGGTGCCCGGCGGTCAGCGCGTCCAGCACGGCGAGGCCGACGCGGGCGCACTCGGCCGGGGCGAGCGGTCCCCGGGAGTCGACCAGGTCACGCAGGTCCACCGCGTCCGCCACGTACTCCATGACGATCCAGGGCAGCCCCTCGTGCTCCAGCACGTCGTGCACGGTCACCACGTGCGGGTGGCCGCGCAGCCCCGCCGCGTGCCGGGCCTCCGCGCGGGCCCGCGCCACCCGGGCCTCCCGTTCACCCGCCTCCAGCGGGTCCCGGAACACGATCTCCTTGAGCGCGACCTCGCAGGCGAGTCTCTGGTCGTGGGCGAGCCACACATGGCCCATGCCGCCGCTGCCGAGCGGGTTCAGCAGCAGATACCGGCCGGCGATGATCCGGCCCACTCCCGACGTCGGTGATCCTGAAGGCATCCGGTGACTCCCCGGTTCTGCGGGACGCTACGTGGCGACGGCGGTGCTCGGTCCGTCATCGGCGGGCTCACTGGTGGCGGGCCCGCTCGTCGCCGGCTGACCGGTGGCCGGCCCCGATGTCGCGGGCGCACTGGTCGTCGACGGAGGCGGCGGAGGTGGCGGAGCGGGCGCGCTGCTGGTGACCGGGGCGCCGGTCGACGGCGAACCGGTCGAGGGCGGTGGGCTCGGCCGGCTGCTCGACTTCCCGGGCGACGGCGAGCCGGGAGCCGTACTCGACGCCGTACTCGACGACGGCGGTGACGACCGCGGTGGTGAGGAGGACGTCCCGGGCCGGCCGCTGGACGAACCCGACGACGGTGGTGTGCTCGTGGGCGGAGTCCTCGGCCCGGAGGACGTCGGCGGGGGAGTGGTCGTGGGTGTCGTGGGCCCGCTCGTCCCGCCGGACCCACTCGTGCCGCCCCCGGCCACGGACAGCATCACGTACCGCCCGAACGGCAGCTCCGTCCCCGCGGGCGGATCGGTCGCCGTGACCTTCGCGCCCTCGGGCGGCACCCCCTGCCCGGCGTACCCGGCCGCCAACCCGGCGCCGATCAGCTCTCGACGGGCCTGGGCGAAGCTCCTCCCGGCGAGGTGCGGCACCGTGCGCCGCTTCTCGGCGTCGAAGGCGGTGTCCTTCTCACCGGTGGTGCCGACCGGACGGTCGATGCCGCGGGCGGGTTCCTGGACGTCCACGAGAGCGACCCGTTCCAGTTTCCGCGGCGCGGGCTTCACGGCCACCACCGATTCCCGCTCGTATCCCGCCCACTTCTTGTTGCCGTCCTCGAACTGGACGGAAATCCGGCCGGTGTCACCCTGGAAGGGGCGCAGTGGATTTCCACACGAGCACTTCACAGCCGGAAGCCCTTGTTCATCGACGAGAATCGCGATTCCCGCCTGGAGCAAGGAGTTGTACGGGACGGCCTTTTCCTTCTTGTAGTCGTGGTTCTCGACGAGAGTGTCGTGACGCAACAGAACCGGTGTGAGCCGATCCAGATATTTTGGTATGCCGTCCGTGCCGATGTTCAGGACGTCGGCCCACGCCTGTGCCTTTTGGTGATTCCTGGGATCGGTGAGGAATCGCTCGAGCTTGACGACGTCACAGATGGTCGGTTGCTTGCTGCCGCCGTACAGGCCGGGCGTGTCCCCCTGCTGGAGACTTCCCTGGACGGGTTGCGACCGCACGGTCGCCGCGTCCTCGCCCAGTCCGTTGCTCTCCTCGAAGAACGGAGCGAGCGAGGGCACGCCGACGGCGGCCGCCTTGACCACGGTCAGTGGATTTCCCTTGTCGCAGCCGCTCAGCAGCAGCGAGAAAATCGCCGGCAAGGCGATCCTGTGCATAAATGCGCGAAGTGTCATGACCGCTCCCCCCGGCGGTTCCCCCAACGCGCTTCATGCTACTGAATGCTCCGGAAAGACGAAGCCCTTCAACGCTCGCGGGTGCTCAATGAGGCCAAATACGCGTTGTATGCCTCGAGTTCCTTGTCGCCGTCCCGGTCGGCGGCCCGGTCCGACCGTTTGGCCTGCCGCTGTTCGGAGCCGTACCACTGGAACAGCAGGGCGATCAGCACGAGTACGGAGGGAATCTCACTGAACGCCCAGGCGATACCGCCGGCGTAGTTCTGGTCGGAGAGCGCGTCGATGCCGAGCGAGGCGGGCGGGTTCTTGAACGTCTCCACCATGGGCTCGGACGCCATCATCAGCGCGATGCCGAAGAACGCGTGGAACGGCATCCCCGCGAACAGCTCCAGCATCCGCATCAGATACCCGGGCCGCTGCGGCCCCGGATCCACGCCGATGATCGGCCAGAAGAAGACGACACCCACGGCGAGGAAGTGCACCATCATCGCGACGTGCCCGGTCTTCGACCCCATCAGGAAGTCGAAGATCGGCGTGAAATAGAGGCCGTACAGACTCGCGATGAACAGCGGGATCGTGAACGCCGGATGCGTGATGATCCGCATGTACCGGCTGTGCAGCAGCGCGAGCAGCAGCTCACGGGGCCCCTTGTGCCCCCTGCCCGCGACGGGCAGTGCCCGCAGGGCCAGGGTGACCGGGGCGCCGAGCAGGATGAGGATCGGCGACAGCATGCTGATGACCATGTGCTGCACCATGTGCACGCTGAACATGACCATCCCGTAGTCGTTCAGCCCGGTGCACATCATCAGCCCGATGGTGAGCACACCGACCACATAGGAAACGGTCCGCCCCACCGACCACGAGTCGCCCCGCCGGCGCAGCCGCACGACCCCCCACGCGTACAGACCGAGCGCGAGGAGGCAGGCGACGAGGAAGAAGGGGTCGGCCGACCACTGCAGCCCTCGTCCCAGCGTGAACGGCGGCAGGTCGTGCGTCATGCCGTGCCCGCTGTGGTCCATCGCGGCGGCTCCTGATTCGTGGGGGTTGTGCAAGTCTGTCCGCACCCAGACTAAGACCGCCCCCGGTCGCCTCCGGGACCGGGGCCCACCACCGCGCTGCGGCCTACAGCACGCACTCCGCCTCGGCGTACCGGTCCTCCGGCACCGTCTTCAACGTCTCGACCGCCTCCGCGAGCGACACCATCACGATGTCGGTCCCCCGCAGAGCGGTCATGTGACCGAACTCCCCGCGGTGCACGGCCTCCACCGCGTGCCAGCCGAACCGGGTGGCCAGCACCCTGTCGTAGGCGGTCGGCGTGCCGCCGCGCTGCACATGCCCGAGGATGACCGGCCGGGCTTCCTTCCCCAGCCGCTCCTCCAGCTCGATCGACAGCTGTCGGGCGATCCCGGCGAAGCGCTCGTGCCCGTAGATGTCCTTGGCGCCCTCGTCGAAGGCCATGGAGCCGGGCGCCGGCTTGGCGCCCTCCGCGGCGACGACGATCGCGAACCGCTTCCCGGCCGCGAACCGCTCACCGACCCGCCGGGCCAGCTCCTCGATGTCGAAGGGACGCTCCGGTACGACGATGGCGTGCGCGCCGGCCGCCATCCCGGAGTGCAGCGCTATCCAGCCGGTGTGCCGCCCCATGACCTCGACGACGAGCACCCGCTGGTGGGACTCGGCGGTGGTCTTCAGCCGGTCGAGCGCCTCGGTCGCGACACCGACGGCCGTGTCGAACCCGAAGGTGACGTCCGTGACCGCGATGTCGTTGTCGATCGTCTTGGGCACGCCCACGATCGGCAGCCCGGCATCAGACATCAGCCGGGCCGCCTTGAGCGTGCCCTCACCGCCGATGGGGATGATCGCGTCGAGCCCGAGCTCCTCGACATGGCCCCTGGCCCGCTCCACGCCGTCCCGCAGATGCGAGGGCTGGACCCGGGAGGAGCCGAGGATCGTGCCGCCGCGGGCCAGGATGCCGCCCACCGCGTCGAGGTCGAGCTTGAGGTAGTCGCACTCCAGGAGGCCCTTCCAGCCGTCCCGGAAGCCGATGACCTCGTCGCCGTGGTCGGCGACGGCACGGTGCACGACGGACCGGATGACGGCGTTCAGGCCGGGGCAGTCGCCGCCGGACGTGAGGACACCAATGCGCATAGCCGCGGGAACCTTCTCAGCGAGGGGACGTGGCACGGGTCCGGACCACGCTGTCCGGCTCGAACCCCGCCACCCTAGCGGCAGGAGGGGGCGGGGCCGAAGAACGCGTCCGCCTGCTGGACGGCCCCGCTCACCTGTGCGGACTCGTCGTCAGACGGGCTGGTGACGAACGCCTGGAACCCAGGTGAACTTCCTCTCAGGCGGGCTGCTGAGCGGCCGTGATGCGCTCGTTGCGCAGGGCCTCGTACCAGCGGTCGTCGGTCGGCGGCAGCGCGTTCACGTCGAGGGCCAGCTTGAGCAGCAGGTCCGCGATCTGCGGGTTCCGTGCCAGCACGGGTCCGTGCATGTACGTACCGAAGACCGTGTCGTTGTACGCCCCCTCCGTACCGTCCCCGGTGCCGTTGCCCTTGCCGAGGCGGACGTTGGCGAAGGGGCGGGCGGTGGGGCCGAGGTGGGTGACGCCCTGGTGGTTCTCGAAGCCGGTCAGCGGGGGCAGGCCGAGGCGCTGGTCGATGTCGGCGAGCACGTCACCGACGCAGCGCTCGCCCTCGCCGCGCACCGAGACCACGTCGAGCAGGCCGAGGCCGGGCTCGCGCTGGCCGAGGTCGTTGATGAACTCGTGGCCGAGGATCTGGTAGCCGGCGCACACCGAGAAGACGATCGCGCCGTTGCCGACGGCCCGGTGCAGACCGCCGTCCCGGCGCAGCCGCTCGGCCGCCAGCCGCTGGGGCCGGTCCTCGCCGCCGCCGATCAGGTAGATGTCGCCGGAGGTGGGGATCGGCTGGTCGCTGCGCACGTCCAGACGGGCCACGTCGAGGCCGCGCTGGCGGGCCCGGCGCTCGATGACGAGGGCGTTGCCCTGGTCGCCGTAGGTGCTGAGCAGGTCGGGGTAGATCCAGACGATCCGCAGTTGGTTGTCGCTCACAAAAGTCCCCTGAGTCAGTTGCCGACGCGGCGGCGCAGGTCCTGGAAGGCGGTGTAGTTCGCGATGACCTCGATGCGGCCCGGCGGGCTCATCGACACGGCCTGGTCGAGGTTGTCGCAGACCTGGAAGTTCTGGTTCGCGACCTCCAGGCGCACCGCGAGGTCCAGCTTCCGGTCACCGATCACGCAGATCGGGTGGCCGGTGAGCCGGGTGTAGTCGACGTCCCACAGCCAGGAGGTGTCGGTGCCGTCGGCGCCGCGGGCGTTGACGGAGAGGATCACCGGGGTCGGCGGCGGGTCGATCAGGCTGAACGTCTCGAGCCAGCCGGCCGGGTTCTTCGCGAGCAGCAGCCGCAGGTCGCGCTGCTGGAACTGGACCACGTCGTAGCGGCCGGCCACGGCCTGCACCTGGTACATGCGTTCCAGGGCGACCTGCGGCGGCACACCGAAGACGGCGGCGACGGCCGCGGAGGAGGCGGCGTTGGCCTTGTTGGCGCGGCCGGGCAGCTGGAGGTGGATCGGCCAGGCGGAGCCGTGCGGGTCGAGCACATGGTCACCGGACAGGGCCCAACTGGGCGTCGGCCGCCGGAACCCGCACTCGCCGCAGAACCAGTCGTCGCCCGGGCGCTGCATCACGCCACCGCAGGACGGGCAGGACCAGGCGTCGTCCTTCCACATCTGCCCGGCGGCGACCCAGATGACGTTGGGGGAGGAGGAGGCGGCCCATACGACGAGCGGGTCGTCGGCGTTGGCGACGACGACGGCCTTCGAACCCGCGAGGCCCTCGCGCCAGTTCTCGGCGAGCATGCGGGTCTCGGCGGCACGGTCGAGCTGGTCGCGGGAGAGGTTCAGCAGGGCGATGCACTTGGGGTCGGTGTCCCGGGCCACGCCCGCCAGGTACTTCTCGTCGACCTCGATGACGCCGTACCGGGCGTCCGAGCCACCGGCGAGCGCCGAGGTGATACCGGCGGGCATGTTGGCGCCGAGGGCGTTGGAGACGACGGGTCCGGCGGCGCCCAGCGCCTCCGCGATCAGACGAGTCGTGGTCGTCTTCCCGTTGGTCGCCGAGACGAGGACGACGTCCAGGTGCTGGGCGAGCCGGGCGAGGAGGTCGGGGTCGAGTTTGAGGGCCACCTTGCCGCCGATGACCGAACCGCTGCCGCGACCCGCGGCCCGGGATGCCGCCGCGACGGCCTTGCCCGCCGTCACGGCCAGCTTGGCCCGCGGCGAGAGCGGGTCCGAGTTGCCTGTCATCAGATCTCGATCCTCCTTGCGTACGCGCCGCGCCTCAGCCTCCGGCCACGTGGTGTGGACCTCAGCCTATTCGAGATCCGTAGGCACTCCCGAATCGCCGTACCCTTGCGGCCATGCGAAACGGCTCCATTCCGGGCACGCGGGGGCGCGTCCGCGCGGTCACCCTGCTCGGCACCCCGGTGTTGCACACACCCTGCGAGGACGTCACGGACTTCGGCCCCGAACTGGCGACCCTGGTGGAGGACTTGTTCGCGACGATGTACGCGGCCGAGGGCGTGGGCCTCGCCGCCAACCAGATCGGGGTGCCGTTGCGCGTCTTCGTCTACGACTGCCCGGACGACGAGGAGGTCCGCCACCTGGGACATGTGGTGAACCCCCGCCTGGTCGAGACGGACGGTGTGGTGCTGAGGGGCCCCGAGGGCTGCCTGTCGTTGCCGGGCCTGGAGGCGGGAACGGAACGTCACGACCACGCGGTCGTGGAGGGTTTCACGATGACGGGCGAGCCCGTGACGATCGACGGCACGGGCTTCTTCGCAAGGTGCCTGCAACACGAGACGGACCACTTGGACGGCACGGTCTACGCGGACCGTGTGAAGGGTTGGCGCCGTGGCCGACTGCTACGACAGGTTGGGCGAGCCGCTTGGCACACGGGGCCTGATCCCACTTAGGGGCGCGGGGAACTGCGCGACCAGCCCCCACTGCCCCGCAGGCGTCACACGACGATCAGAACCCCGGACCCCCGACCTTGTCCCTCACGGCCGCCAGCCGCCCCCACAACAGATCCGCCAGACTCCGCACCAACTCCGCCCGCGGGCAGGGCCGTTCCCCCAGCCACCAGTCACCCGCCGCGTACATCATCCCGACGATCCCGTGCCCCCACACCCGGGCCAGCAGCTGACTTCCCGGCCCGAGGTCCAGCCGCTCCTCGATGACCTGCCCCAACTCTTCACCCATCCTCCGCAGCAGGGGCGCGGAATGCTGACCGACGTCGAACCCCTGGTCCCCGGCCTGGCCCCCCTCGGCGGGGTGCATCAGGAACCGGTACACCTGGGGCCGGGCCTCGATCGCGGCCAGGTACGTGTCCAACGTGGCCTCGACCCGCTCACGCCGCTCCGCCGGAGCGTCCAGCGCCGCCCGTAGCGAGTCCAGCAGGGCGTCGGTGTGCCGCTTGGCAAGCGCAGCGTAAAGTCCTCCCTTGTCGCCGAAGTGCCGATACAGAATCGGCTTGGTGATGCCGGCTTCCGCGGCGATGGCGTTCATGGAGGCATGCGGGCCGTCGCGCAGCACCACTCTGTCCGCGGCCTCCAGCAGCTCGCGCCGACGGCGGTCGGCGGACCGCTGCTGATCGGTCCGCTGTGTGGTGTCCATGAGCTCTCCCCACCCGTGCTGAATCGGTAACGCCTGCGCAAACTAACACTCGACCGGTGCTCGGCATCGAACAGGTTGCTGACTGGTCATGGGGAGTTGACTTTTACTACCCGTGGGTAACAGACTCGGGTTACCGCAAGTAACATGCACGTGCGTCGCCGCTGGAGGGGACATGGCCGAGTTCACCATGGAGCTCAACGACGAACAGAAGGAGGTCCGGGACTGGCTGCACGGCTTCGCCGCCGACGTCATCCGCCCCGCGGCCGCCGAATGGGACGAGCGTGAGGAGACTCCCTGGCCGGTCATCCAGGAGGCCGCGAAGGTAGGCATCTACTCCCTCGACTTCTACGCCCAGCAGTACTTCGACCCCACCGGGCTCGGTATCCCGATGGCGATGGAGGAACTGTTCTGGGGCGACGCGGGCATCGCCCTGTCGATCGTGGGCACCGGTCTCGCCGCGGTCGGCGTCCTCGCCAACGGTACCGAGGAGCAGATCGGCACCTGGATCCCCCAGATGTACGGCGACGCCAACGACGTCAAGGTCGCCGCGTTCTGCTCGTCCGAGCCGGACGCCGGTTCCGATGTGGCCTCCATGCGCACGCGTGCCGTGTACGACGAGGCCAAGGACGAGTGGGTGCTCAACGGCACGAAGACCTGGGCGACCAACGGCGGTATCGCCAACGTCCACGTCGTCGTCGCGGTCGTCGACCCGGAGCTCGGCTCCAAGGGCCACGCCTCCTTCATCGTGCCGCCGAACACGCCGGGCCTGTCCCAGGGCCAGAAGTTCAAGAAGCACGGCATCCGCGCCTCGCACACCGCCGAGGTCGTGCTGGACAACGTCCGGGTGCCCGGCTCCTGCCTCCTCGGCGGCAAGGAGAAGCTCGACCAGCGCCTCGCCCGGGCCCGGGAGCGGGCGAAGAGCGGCGGCGAGCGCGTGAAGAACGCGGCGATGGCCACGTTCGAGGCGTCCCGTCCGGCCGTCGGCGCCATGGCCGTGGGCACCGCCCGGGCCGCGTACGAGGTCGCCCTCGACTACGCCAAGACGCGTGAGCAGTTCGGGCGGCCGATCATCGACAACCAGGGCGTGGCCTTCCAGCTCGCGGACATGCGCACCTCCATCGACGCGGCCCGGCTCCTGGTCTGGCGTGCCTCCTGGATGGCGATCAACGGCAAGCAGTTCACCGCCGCCGAGGGCTCGATGTCGAAGCTCTTCGCCAGCGAGACGGCGAAGAAGGTCACCGCGCAGGCGGTCCAGATCCTCGGCGGCAACGGCTACACCCGGGAGTACCCGGTGGAGCGCATGCACCGCGACGCCGCGATCTACACGATCTTCGAGGGCACGAGCGAGATCCAGCGCCTGGTCATCGCCCGGACCCTGTCCGGCATGTCCATCCGCTGACGGCGCTGGGCCGGGGCCCGGGCGCCCCGGCCGCAGTGCGGGCCGAAGCGGCCGACAGCTCCTAGGGCGCTCCGCCGCTGCTGTGCGCGATGCAGGCCACGTCGATCCGATCGGCGAGCTTCGCGAGCTCGATCGTCAGGGCGGCGACCGTGTCCTCGTCCAGCCCGTCGGCGCCGGCCTCGACCAGGTGCAGCCACCGCCCGCCGAGGCTGCGGAGCAGCTTGCTCACATCGGCCGCGGCCACCTGCAGGGTCCCGCGGTCGTCGACGATCAGAGGCAGAGTCACTTCGCGGTTCACACCGGGGATGGTAACCGCGCAAGTGTCACGCTCCGTGCCAAACCGTCGTGATGTTGCAGAACTCCCTGATTCCGTGCCCGGACAGCTCACGCCCGTACCCGGACCGCTTCACCCCGCCGAACGGGAACGCCGGATGCGAGGCGGTCATCCCGTTGACGAACACTCCGCCGGCCTCCAGATCCCGCACGAAGCGGTCGACCTCGGCCTCGTCGCGGGTCCAGACGTTGGAACTCAGCCCGAAGGCCGAGTCGTTGGCGATCAGCACCGCCTCGTCCAGGTCGGCCGCCCGGTACAGCGTGGCCACCGGACCGAAGGTCTCCTCGCGGTGGATGCGCATCTCGCGGCTCACGTCGGCGACGACGGTCGGTGGGTAGTACCAGCCGGGCCCGTCGGGCCGTTCCCCGCCGCACAGCACACTCGCCCCACTGCGCCTGGCGTCGTCGACGAGTTCCTCCAGATCGGTCCGTCCTTGCTCGCTGGAGATCGGCCCGACCTCGGTGTCCTCCTCCAGCGGGTCGCCGACCTTGAGGGCCTTCATGCCCTCGACGAACCGCTCGGCGAACCGGTCGTAGACGTCCGTGTGCACGATGAACCGCTTGGCGGCGATGCAGGACTGCCCGTTGTTCTGCACACGCGCGGTCACCGCGATCTCGGCGGCCCGGTCGACGTCCGCCGACGGCATCACGATGTACGGGTCGCTGCCGCCGAGCTCCAGCACGGTCTTCTTCACCATGTCCCCGGCGGTGGAGGCGACCGCCCGGCCCGCGGGCTCGCTCCCGGTGAGCGTGGCCGCCTTGACGCGTTCGTCACGCAGGATGTCGTCGATGGCCCCGGACCCGACGAGCAGCGTCTGGAAACAGCCCTCGGGGTAGCCCGCCTGATGGAAGAGGTCCTCCAGGAACAGGGCGGTCTGCGGCACGTTCGAGGCGTGCTTGAGCAGGCCGACGTTGCCCGCCATCAGTGCGGGCGCGGCGAAGCGGATCACCTGCCACAGCGGGAAGTTCCACGGCATCACCGCGAGCACGGGCCCGAGCGGCCGGTAGCGGACCAGGGCGCGGGAGGCGCCGGAGTCCTTGACGTCGTACGCGGCGGGCTCCTCGTCGGCCAGCAGCGACTCCGCGTGCTCGGCGTACCAGCGCATCGCCTTGGCGCACTTGGCGGCCTCCGCGCGGGCCTGCTTGACCGGCTTGCCCATCTCGGTGGTCATGACCCGGGCGATGTCCTGCGTGGCGTCGTCGAGGAGCTCGGCGGCCCGGTTCAGCAGACCGGCGCGCTCGGCGAAGGACGTGGTGCGGTAGGTGCGGAACGTGGCCTGGGCGAGCTGGAGCCTGCGCTCGATCTCCTCCTCGCCCATGGCCTCGTACGTCTTGAGCGTCTCGCCGTTCGCCGGGTTCACCGTCGCGATGGGCATGACCGACCTCCTGAAGAGCTGACTGTGCTTCGACCTTCCCGCGCGGCGGGGGCGACCGCAACGCGTGGACGTCAGGCCGAGTGCTCAGCCAGCCGGTCGAGAAACGCGGCCTGCGCCTTCACGATCACCGTCCGGGCCCGGTCGAGGCCGAACCACTGCACCCGGTCCAGCTCCGGGAACTCCTGGGTCCGCCCGGACTTCGGCGGCCACTCCATGGCGAACACCCCCGGGACCACGGTCGACGGATCGAGGTCCGCCTCGATCGCCCACGCCGTGACGACCTTCCCGTTCGTCTGCCGGACCTCACCCAGCGGTACGGCCTCCCCGTCGGGCGGCGGCAGCCCCAGCTCCTCCTGGAACTCGCGGCGGGCCGCGGCCCAGGCCGACTCCGCGTCCGGCTCGTACTCGCCCTTCGGGACCGTCCACGCCCCGGCGTCCCGCCGGACGAAGAACGGGCCGCCCATATGGCCCAGCAACACCTCCAGGCCGTCGCCGGTGTGCCGGAACAACAGCAGGCCCGCGCTCGTCCTCACGGCCTCACCTCGGGGTGGGCGGCCAGCAGCGTCTCCACCGTGTCGGCGTCCTCGGGCCGCTTGTCCTCGCGGTAGCGGACCACACGGGCGAAGCGGAGGGTGACGCCGGCCGGATAGCGGGTCGACCGCTGGAGGCCGTCGTAGGCGATCTCGACGACGAGCTCGGGGCGTACGGTCACCACGTAACCGCTGCTGTCGACGGCCAGCTCCTGGAGGCGTTCGGTCTGCCAGGTGAGCATCGCGTCGGTCATGCCCTTGAAGGTCTTGCCGAGCATGGCGAAGCCGCCGTCGGCCGTGCGGGCGCCGAGGTGCAGGTTGGAGAGCTTGCCGGTACGGCGGCCGTGGCCCCACTCGGCGGCCAGCACCACCAGGTCGAGGGTGTGCACGGGCTTGACCTTGAGCCAGGACGCGCCGCGCCGGCCCGCGCTGTAGGGGGCGTCCAGGGACTTCACGACGACGCCCTCGTGGCCGCGTTTCAGGGTCTCGGCGAGGAACTCCTCGGCCGCCGGGATGTCCTGGGGTCCCGACACCAGGGTGCGCCGCACCCGCATCGGCTCGGGCACCAGCCGGGCCAGCTCCGCGTGCCGTTCGGCGAAGGGCAGGTCGAGGAGGTCGCGGTCGTCGACGGACAGGGCGTCGAAGAAGACGGGGGAGACGGGGACCGCCTCGGCGGCCGTCGTCACGTCCACGCGGGAGCCGACCCGACCCGCGGTCTCCTGGAAGGAACGCGGCCGCCCGTCCTCGTCGAAGGCGATCACCTCACCGTCCAGGATGAACCGCTCGCCCCTCAATTCCCGCGCGGCAGCCGTCAGTTCGGGCAGCCGGTCGGTGATGTCGTCGAGGGTGCGCGTGTACAGCCGTACGACGTCGCCGTCCCGGTGGATCTGCACGCGGATGCCGTCCAGCTTCTCCTCGACCGCGCAGGTGCCGAGCTTCTCGACCGCCTCGGCCACCGAGGAGGCGCTGTGCGCCAGCATCGGCAGGACCGGGCGGCCGACGGTGAGGCGGAAGCGGTCCAGGGCGGACGGCCCGTCGGTGAGCAGGGCGTCGGCGACCGTCTGGAGCGAGCCCGCGAGCATCACGGCACGGCGTACGTCGGCGGGAGGCGCCCCCGTGGCCTGGGCGAGCCCCTCGGTGGCGACGGCGTCCAGAGCCCCCTGCCGTACCTCCCCGCTGATCAGCCCGAACAGGAACCGCTGCTCGTCCTCGGTGGCCGCGCCCAGCAACTCACCGACCAGCCGGGCGCGTTCGGCCTGTGAGCCGGCGCCCGCGACCTTGCCCAGTTCACTCAGCAGGGCGTTCACCTCGCGCACGGTCAGGGTCGGCTCGGCGGCCGGGGTGACCGGCCGGCTCAGCACCTTCCAGCCGACGCCGAGCCGGCCCTGCGGGAGCCGTCCCGCCAGGTACGGGATGACGATCGGCACGTCGTCCGCCTCGGCGTCCCGGAACAGCTCGGCGAGGAGCGCGATCTTCCGGGACCGCGCCGAGGTGGCGGCGACCTCCTGGGACACATGGGCCAGCCGGGCAAGCAGCATGCAACCAGGGTGCACCGGAGGGGGCGGGTCTACACCCCGACGGCCGCGTCGAGGTCGCTCATCAGCAGCTCTCCGTTGATCGTGGCCGCCGCCCGGTAACCCGCGCTCGCCGCGTTGATCACCTGCTCGGCGAAGCCGGCCGCGTTGCCCACGGCGTACACGCCGGGCACGGTCGTCTGCCAGTTCCCGTCGACCACGGGGTAGCTGCCGAAGGGCGTCTCCTGGAGCTCGGCGCCGAGCCGCTCCAGCAGGCCGGTCCGGGGGACGGCCCGGGGCGCGGTGAAGACGACCTCACGCGCGTGCGTGGTGCCGTCCTTCAGCCGTACGGCGGTGAGCCGGTCCTCGGTCACCACCAGCTCGGCGACCTCGCCCGGCACCACCCGGACACCGGCCGCGGCCAGTCTGCGCAGGTCGTCGTCCGTCAGCGCGTCCTCCGTGACCTTGTGAAGGAACAGGGTCACATCCTTCGACCACTGGGAGACCATCAGCGCCTGGTGCACGCTCAGCGGGGTCGTGGCGAGCACGCCGAAGGCCCGGTCGCGGACCTCCCAGCCGTGACAGTAAGGACAGTGCAGGACGTCCTTGCCGAAGCGCTCGGCGACGCCGGGCACGTCCGGGAGCTCGTCCTTGAGGCCGGTCGCGACGACCAGGCGGCGGGCCCGGACCACGCGTCCGCTCGCCAGGGCCACGGCGAAGCCCGGGGCGACCTCGGTCACCAGATCCTGGACCAGCTCGACGCCGTAGCCCTTGATCTCCTCGCGGCCGATGGCCAGGAACTCGGCGGGCGGCATGCCGTCCCGGGTGAGGAAGCCCTGCATGTGGGCGGCGGGCGCGTTGCGTGGTTCGCCCGCGTCGACGACCAGGGTGCGGCGCCGGGCCCGGCCCAGGACCAGGGCCGCGGACAGGCCCGCCGCGCCGCCACCGATCACGATCACTTCGTAGGTCTCGTCGTATGTCTCGGTCATGCCGCCACGGTCGCTCCGTGGATGCGGGATTGACAAACAACTTTGCCGATTCTGCAATACGGGTATGAGTACCGACGACGTTCTCGCCGAAGTGGGACCCAGGCTCAGGCGGCTGCGCAAGGACCGGGAGGTCACCCTCGCGGCCCTCTCGGAGACGACCGGCATCTCGGTGAGCACGCTCTCCCGGCTGGAGTCCGGCCTGCGCAAGCCCAGCCTGGAGCTGCTGCTGCCGATCGCCCAGGCCCACCAGGTGCCGCTGGACGAACTGGTCGGCGCCCCGCCGGTCGGCGATCCCCGGGTGCGGTCGGCGCCGCTGGAACGGCACGGGCGTACCTTCTGGCCGCTCACCCGGCAGCCCGGCGGCCTCCAGGCCTTCAAGGTGCTGGTGCCGCGCCGCGACGAGGAGCCGGAGCCGCGCACCCACGAGGGCTACGAGTGGCTGTACGTGCTGGCGGGGCGGCTGCGGGTGGTGCTGGGGGACCACGACGTGGTGATGAGCGCGGGGGAGGCAGCCGAGTTCGACACCCGGGTGCCGCACTGGTTCGGGTCGACGGGGGAGGGTCCCGCGGAGTTCCTCAGTCTCTTCGGGCCGCAGGGCGAGCGGATGCACGTGCGGGCCCGTCCCCGGAAGGCGTGAGGAACTCCGCCTGCCGGCAGGTAGGTTCACCGGATGGACGAAATACCGACCCGGGCGCACCTGACGGCACGGCAGGTCGCCCGGTGACGAGCAGCGACGTGACGAGCCGTTCCCCCGTCGTGGACGGCCGTCCGACGACAGCGCCCCGGGACTGGGAGGCGCGCCTTCGACGGTTCGGGTACGCGGCCCGTCCGGGGCCGGACCTCCGCGAGCGTCTCGTTCCGCGTTTTCCGAAGCCGTCGGTGTGGGACTGGCTGGGTCCGGTGCTCGTCGCCGTCCTGGCCGGGGCGATCCGTTTTTGGCACCTCGGCCGGCCGCGGGCCGTGATCTTCGACGAGACCTACTACGCCAAGGACGCCTGGTCGCTGCTGCGGCTCGGCTACGAGGGCACGTGGCCGGACCGCAAGATCGCCGACCCGCAGGTCCTCGCCCACCCGCAGGTCGTCTCCCTCTCCGACACGGGGGCGTTCGTCGCGCACCCGCCGACGGGCAAGTGGGTGATCGCCCTCGGTGAGTGGATGTTCGGCCTCACGCCGTTCGGCTGGCGTTTCATGACGGCGGCCCTCGGCACCCTGTCGGTGCTCATGCTGTGCCGCATCGGACGCCGGCTGTTCCGTTCGACGCTCCTGGGCTGCCTGGCCGGCGCGCTCCTCGCGGTGGATGGCCTGCATGTGGTGATGAGCCGTACCGCCCTGCTCGACCTCGTCGTCATGTTCTTCGTCCTGGCCGCGTTCGGCTGCCTGCTGGCCGACCGGGACCACGCGCGCGCCCGGCTCGCGGCCGCCCTGCCGGTCGGCGAGGACGGCCGCGCGCGCCCGGACGAGCACACCGGCGACCACACCGGCACCGGATGGCGTCCCTGGCGGCTCGCCGCCGGCGTCTTCCTGGGGCTGGCGGCCTCCACCAAGTGGAACGGCCTGTACGTCCTGGTCTTCTTCGTGGTCCTGACCGTGCTGTGGGACGTCGGCTCCCGTCGCGTGGCCGGTTCCCCCCGCCCCTACCTGGCGGTGCTGAACAGGGGTCTCGGCTGGTCCCTCCTGTCAATGGTCCCGGTCGCGGCGGCGACCTATCTGACGACCTGGACCGGCTGGTTCCTGTCCGACGACGGCTACGACCGCCACTGGGCCGACGGCCGCGGCGGCACCTGGTCCTGGATCCCCGCCCCGCTGCGCAGCCTGTGGCACTACGAGTCCGCCGTGTACGACTTCAACGTGGGCCTGCACACCCCGCACAAGTACCAGTCAAATCCCTGGAGCTGGCTCGTCCAGGGCCGCCCCGTGCTGTTCGACTACCAGTCCGCGAAACCCGGACAGGACGGCTGCGGTACGGCGGTCGACTGCTCCCGGACGGTCCTCGCCCTCGGCACCCCGCTCCTGTGGTGGTCGGCGTGCGGCGCCCTGCTCTACCTGCTCTTCCGCTGGGCGCTGCGCCGTGACTGGCGGGCCGGGGCCGTCCTGTGCGCGGTGGGCGCCGGCTATCTGCCCTGGTTCCTCTACCAGGACCGCACGGTCTACTCCTTCTACGCGGTCGTCTTCGTGCCGTACCTGTGCCTGGCCGTGGCGATGACGGTGGGCGCGATCCTGGGACCGCCGGGGGCGGACCGCAGACGGCGCACCCGAGGCGCGGTGGCCGCGGGCGCCCTCGTCCTGCTCATCGCCTGGAACTTCGTGTACTTCTTCCCGCTCTACACCGGGGAGACCATCCCGTACGCCGACTGGCACTCCCGGATGTGGCTGGACACCTGGATCTGAGGACGGAGCAGCCCTGATACGTTACGGAGCTTCTGCCACCGGACGACAAGAGACCGAGCCCCGTGACGACCGTCGCTTACCAAGGTGAACCCGGATCCAACTCGGCGACCGCCGCGCACACCCTGTACCCCGGGTGCGCCGAGCAGCCCTGCACGGGTTTCGAGCAGGCGCTGGACGCGGTGACGCTCGGCACGGCCGACGTCGCCGTGATCCCGGTGGACAACTCCGCGGCGGGGCGGGTGGCGGACGTCCACCATCTGCTGCCCGAGTCGGGGCTCTTCATCATCGCCGAGCACTTCCTCGCCATCCGCTTCGACCTCATGGGCGTGCCTGGGGCGACAGCGGATCAGGTGGAGTGCGTACGCAGCCATGTGCACGCCCTCGGGCAGTGCCGCAAGGTGCTGCGGGAGGGCGGCTGGCGCACCCTCGTCACCGACGACACGGCCGGAGCGGCGCGTGAGGTGGCCGAGCTGGGGGATCCGCGGCACGCGGCGCTCGCCCCGCCCGCGGCGGCCGGGCTGTACGGCCTGGACGTGCTGCGCTCCGGGGTCGAGGACGACCCCGACAACACCACCCGGTTCGTCGTCCTGTCCCGCGAGGCCGCCGTGGCCCCGGACACCGGGCAGCCGACGATGACGAGCCTGTTCTTCTCCGTGCGCAACATCCCCAGCGCCCTGTTCAAGGCGCTCGGCGGGTTCGCCACCAGCGGGGTGAACCTCACGAAGATCGAGAGCTACCAGATCGGCGCGGGCCTGAACGCCAGCCGCTTCTACGTCGAGATCGAGGGCCACCCCGACGAGGAGCGCATCGCCCTCGCCCTGCACGAACTGCGGTTCTTCTCCACCGAGGTGCGCATCCTGGGCGTGTACCCGGCCCACCCGCACCGGCTGGAGCACTGAACACGGTCGCGGCGACAGGACGCGCCGGTGGCGCGTCGGCGGCGATCACCTGCGACCGGCTCTGCACCGGCGGTGCCTGATCGAGCCGGGAGGCCCCGCCGTGCGGGCGGTCGCCCAGGATCACGCCGACCGTGGGCACGACGACGGATGCGATCGTGCAACGCAGGGCGTCGCCGAGCAGTTCCGACCCGGCCCCCTCGACATCCCCTCGATCCACGATCAGCCGGCGGTCGGCCGTGCGGTGGCCGCGGCACGTGTGGATGCCGACACTTTCCCCGGCCGACTGTTCCCTGATCGGCAAGCGACCGCTTAGTATGCGGAGGACTCCGGTCAGACCCCGGCATGACGACGCAGTCCCGTGGAGGCCCCCCCATGCAGGCTTGGCAAGTGCACGAGAACGGTGAGCCGAGCGAGGTGATGCGCCTCGCGGACGTGGCGCGGCCCGTGCCCGGCGACGGCCAGGTCCTGCTGAAGGTGCGCGCCGCGAACATCAACTTCCCGGACGTGCTGATGTGCCGCGGCCACTACCAGGTCCGCCCGCCGCTGCCCTTCACGCCGGGCGTGGAGATCTGCGGCGAGACCGAGGACGGTCGGCGCGTGATCGCCAACCCCGCGCTGCCGCACGGCGGTTTCGCCGAGTACGCCGTCGCGGACGCCTCCGCTCTGCTGTCCGCACCGGACTCGCTGGACGACGCCGAGGCCGCCGCGCTGCACATCGGCTACCAGACGGGCTGGTTCGGTCTGCACCGCCGGGCCCGCCTGGAAGCCGGTGAGACGCTGCTCGTCCACGCTGCCGCCGGAGGGGTCGGCAGCGCGGCCGTGCAGCTCGGCAAGGCGGCCGGAGCCACCGTCATCGGTGTCGTCGGCGGTGCCGACAAGGCCGCCGTGGCCCGGGAGCTGGGCTGTGACGTGGTGGTCGACCGGCGGAGCGAGGACGTCATCGGCGCCGTCAAGGAGGCCACCGGCGGCCGGGGCGCCGACGTGATCTACGACCCCGTGGGCGGCGAGGCCTACACGCAGTCGACCAAGGTCGTCGCCTTCGAGGGCCGGATCGTCGTGGTCGGCTTCGCGAGCGGCACGATCCCCAGCCCGTCGCTCAACCACGCCCTGGTGAAGAACTACGCGATCCTGGGCCTGCACTGGGGCCTGTACAACACCAAGAACCCCAAGCTGGTCCAGCACTGCCACGAACAGCTCACCGAACTGGCCGCCCGGGGTGCCATCAAGCCGCTGGTGAGCGAGCGGGTGCCGCTGGCCGGGGCCGCGGACGCCGTGCAGCGCCTCGGTGACGGGGTGACCACGGGCCGCATCGCCGTCGTACCCACGGGAGCACAGGCATGACCGACGCAGCAGAACTGGGGCGCCGCACGGCCGAATTGCTGGCCGCACACCCGCCCGCGACCACGGACCGGATCGACTTCCTCAAGGCCCGCTTCGACGCGGGGCTCGCCTGGGTGCACTATCCGGAGGGTCTCGGCGGCCTGAACGCGCCCCGCTCCCTCCAGGCCGTCGTGGACGCCGAGCTGGAGGCCGCGGGCGCCCCCGACAACGACCCCCGGCGCAACGGCATCGGCCTCGGCATGGCCGCGCCGACGATCCTCAAGTACGGCACCGAGGAGCAGAAGCAGCGCTATCTGCGGCCCCTGTGGGTGGGGGAGGAGATCTGGTGCCAGCTGTTCAGCGAGCCCGGCGCCGGATCCGACCTCGCCGCGCTCGGCACCCGGGCCGTGCGCGAGGGCGACAGCTGGGTGGTCAACGGGCAGAAGGTGTGGACGTCCGGCGCCCACAACTCCCGCTGGGCCATCCTCATCGCCCGCACCGACCCGGACGTGCCCAAGCACGCGGGCATCACCTACTTCATCTGCGACATGACCGACCCCGGCGTCGACGTCCGCCCGCTGCGGCAGATCACCGGCGAGGCCGAGTTCAACGAGGTCTTCCTCACCGACGTCCGCATCCCCGACTCCCGCCGCCTCGGCGAGGTCGGCGACGGCTGGCGGGTCGCGCAGACCACGCTGAACAACGAACGCGTCGCCATCGGCGGTATGCGGCTGCCCCGCGAGGGCGGCATGATCGGCCCGGTCTCCAAGACCTGGCGCGAGCGCCCCGAACTGCGCACCCAGGACCTGCACCAGCGGCTGCTGAAGCTCTGGGTCGACTCCGAGGTCGCCCGGCTCACCGCCGAGCGACTGCGCCAGCAGCTCGTCGCCGGACAGCCCGGTCCCGAGGGCGCCGGCATGAAGCTCGCCTTCGCCCGCCTCAACCAGGAGATCAGCGGCCTGGAGGTCGAACTGCGCGGAGAGGAGGGCCTGTTGTACGACGACTGGACCCTGCGCCGCCCCGAACTGGTGGACTTCACCGGCCGTGACGCCGGTTACCGCTACCTGCGCTCCAAGGGCAACAGCATCGAGGGCGGGACCAGCGAGGTCCTGCTGAACATCGTCGCCGAGCGCGTCCTGGGCCTGCCGGCCGAGCCGCGCACCGACAAGGACGTCGCCTGGAAGGACCTCGCTCGATGACGGACCTGCTGTACTCGGAGGAGGAAGAGGCGCTGCGGGCCGCCGTGCGGGACCTGCTCGCCGACCACTGCGACGCGCCGGGCGTGATCGCCCGCACCGAGTCGGACACCCCGCACGACCTCGCGGCCTGGAAGGCCCTCGCCGACGGCATGGGCCTCGCGGGGCTCCTGGTCCCGGAGGACAAGGGCGGCCAGGGTGCCTCGCACCGCGAAGTCGCCGTCGTCCTGGAGGAGTTGGGCCGCGCGGTCGCTCCCGTGCCCTACCTCACCAGTGCGGTCGTCGCCACCGAGGCCCTGCTCGCCTGCGACGCCGACGGCCTCCTCGCCGAGCTCGCGTCCGGGCGGAGGATCGGCGCCCTCGCCGTCGCCCTGAACGTCGCTCCCGGCGGCGCCTACAAGGTCGTACGCCACGAAGGCGGGGCCCTGCACGGGGAGTTGACCGCGATCGCGGACGCGCGGGCGGCCGACGTGCTGCTCGTGCCCGCGGACGACGGCGGTCTGTACGCGGTGGACGCCTCCGCCGCGACCGTCACCCCGCAGGTCACCTTCGACCTGACCCGCCCGCTCGCGACCGTCACCCTCGACGGGGCGCAGGGCCGCCTGCTGGGCGATGCCGAAGTCGCCGTGCACCGGGCACTGCGGGCCGGCGCCGGACTGCTCGCCTCCGAGCAACTCGGCCTCGCCGAGTGGACGTTGACCGAGACCGTGCGCTACCTCAAGGAGCGCAAGCAGTTCAACCGGCCCGTCGGCGGCTTCCAGGCGCTCAAGCACCGGCTCGCCCAGCTGTGGCTGGAGGTCGTCAACCTCCGCGCCGCCGCCCGCAACGCCGCCGACGCGCTGGCCACGGGTGAGGACACCGACGTGGCGGTCGCCGTCGCGCAGGCCTACGCGGCGTCCGTCGCCGTGCACGCCGCCGAGGAGGCGCTCCAGCTGCACGCGGGGATCGGCATGACGTGGGAGCACCCGGTCCATCTGTACCTCAAGCGGGCCAAGGCCGACTCGATCGCCTACGGCACAGCGGGGACCCATCGCGCCCGGTTGGCCGAACTCGTCGACCTCCAGGCGCCCTGAGCGTCACCCGGTGAACGCCGGCGAAGCCCGCCCCACCTGGGGCGGGCTTTTCCGTGCGCCTGCACGGAAGGAGTGAACGGGCGGCGGCAGTCCGGCCAACTCCTGGCACGTACAGGTCCCTTGACGGCCGAAGGGCCCCATACTCCCTGTGGTTGCGACCCGCCCCACAGGGAGGCAGAACATGGCCCTCATCACCCGCCGCAGAGCCCTCACCACCCTCGGCGCCACGGCCGCGGCGACCCTCGCCCCGCCCGTGGCCGGCGCATGGGCCGACGGCCACCGGCACCGGCCCCGTCCGTTGTGGCGGGCCCACGCCCACAACGACTACGAGCATCCGCGCCCCCTCCTCGACGCCCTCGACCACCGTTTCGGCAGCGTCGAGGCCGACATCTTCCTCGTCGGCGACCAGCTCCTCGTCGGTCACACCCCGGACGACCTCGACCCGACGCGCACCCTGGAGTCCCTCTACCTCGACCCGCTGGCCAGGATCGTCAAGGCCAACCGCGGTTCCGTGTACCGCGGTCACCGCCGGCCCCTCCAACTGCTCGTCGACATCAAGACCGAGGGCTCCTCGACCTACCTCGAACTCGACCGTCATCTGCGCCGCTACCGGCACCTGTTCACGACGTACGTGCACGGCAAGGTCATTCCGGGACCTGTGACCGCCGTCATCTCCGGCGACCGGGCCGCCCGCATTCCCATGGAGGCGCAGAGCGTCCGGCGGGCCTTCTACGACGGCCGGCTCGCCGACCTCGGCACCTCGGCGCCCGCCTCCCTGATCCCGCTGATCAGCGACAACTGGACGCTCAACTTCACCTGGCTCGGCGAGGGCCCCTTCCCCGACGCCGAGCGGCTGAAGCTGCGGAACCTCGTCCAGCAGGCCCACGCGCACGGGCAGAAGGTGCGGTTCTGGGCCACCCCGGACTTGGCCGGCCCTGCTCGGGACGCGCTGTGGACCGAACTCCTTGCCGCCGGTGTCGACTACTTCAACACCGATGACCTGGCGGGCCTGGAGGCCTTCCTGGACGCCCACCGCTAGGCGCCTTCGAGCGGGCCTGAACACCACTCGTTCGGAGGACACCTCAGCCGCCCGGACGAACCCTTCGCTACGCCACACTTGCGGCCCAACGCCGCGAAACGGACTCGTCGGCGTGGCGGAGGAGACCGGTCATGGCGATTTCCCTTTCTGTACTGGTGCTGTTGCTGATCCTGGCGGTGATCTTCGTGCGCAGCGGCGGACTCAAGGTCTCCCACGCGCTGGTGTGCGCGCTGCTCGGCTTCTACCTGGCCAGTACGGGCCTCGCGCCCACCATTCACAGCACCGTCGCGGCGACGGCGGACATCGTCAGCGGTCTGCGCCCCTGACCGGCGCCGCGTCAGGTCGTCGAGAAGACCCCGATGCCGTTCGCCACGGGCCGCTCGGCGCCGCCCGACGGGTGGTTGAGGACGCTGACAGCACCGGCGCCCGGCTTTCGGGCGGCCATCGTCGTGGACCCGCCCCCGTCCAGGCTGAAGGCGTCCACCGAGCCCAACGTCCGCATGGCGTCCGCGACTTCGGCGATCGTCAGCCCGCCGCGATAGTCCGGCGCGCCGTCCAGCGCGAGAAGATACAGCCGCCGTCCGCCGTCCGCGATGCCCACCGCCGTGCGCACGGCCGAGGTCGTGTCGTCGAGGCCGGGCAGCGGGCGGCCGCCGTCGAGCACCGGGTAGCCGCCGAGTGCGAAGCGGTACGGGGTCCCCGCCGAGGCCGCGACCAGTCGGTGCTGCACCGTCACCGCCGAGCCGACCGAGAGCTTCCGCAGTTGTTGCGCGCCCGCCTCCCGGCCCACGAGCACGGTGGTGCCGTCGGCGATCGGCCCGCTGCCCGGGGTGTCGGCCGTGGCGACGACCTGCCCGTTGCGGACCGTGACCTCCTGGGTGTCCTCGCTGCACGGGGCGGCCCGGTCCCGGTCCGTCCCGCACGTCGCCCGCACCCGGGACGCGCTGCCCCAGTCCGAGGTGAAGGCCCCGACCGAACCGACGGGCAGCGCGTACTGGTTCAGCCCGCGCAGCGGCAGTTGCCCCTCGGGTGTGCGCGCCGACCCGTCGAGCGCCAGGGCGTCGAGGCGGGCCAGGCGGTCGGTGCCCACACCGAACACGTCCTTGGTGCTGGTGCCGGGCGGCAGCGCCGGCCCGAAACGCTGGCCGTTCGGCACCGCCGCCTTCAGCGCGCGGCCCTGCCCGATCGCCGGGCCCACGCTCGCGCCGGTGGCCTCGACGCCGGGGTGCTGGCTCTCCGAGATGTTGAAGAAGTCGCCGTTCACCCCCGCGAGGGCGCCCTGCGCGGTGGCCAGCCGGGACACCGTGGCCCGCGCGGCCACCGCCCCCGGGTACAGCAGCTCCACCCGCACCCGCGGATCGCTCAGGTCCACGCGGATCACATGGGCGTGGGCCACTCCTGCGGCCGCGGAGACGTCGAACTGCTCGTAGTGCACGCCCGTCGCGAGCTGGGTCCACCCCGGCGCGGCGCCGGCCGGTGCCGCTCCCACCAGGGCCGCACCGGCCAGCGTGCCGAGTGCCGCGAGAAACGTGAGTACCGATCTGCCTGCGCCCAAACGTCTTTGACGGTGCGTCACAGCTCTCCCTGAGGTCTTGTCAACTGTCCCAGAACTCAGAGGAAGTGCACCAGACGACGGCGACCCGAGGGGCTACTCGGCGCCGACCACACGCGAACGGACGAGGAAACGCACCCCCTCGGGTGCCTCAAGAGAGAACCCGCTGCCCCGGCCCTCGACGACATCGACGATCAGCCGGGTGTGGGCCCACACCTCGTACTGGCTCCTCGACATCCAGAAGGTCACCGGTTCCCCGACCCCTGCCACGTCGAGCTCGGCGAGCAGCACGTCCGAGCCGCCGGTGCGGAACTCGCCCGCCGGGAAGCACATCGGCGCACTGCCGTCGCAGCAGCCGCCCGACTGATGGAACATCAGCGGCCCGTGCGTCTCCCGCAACCGCCGCAGCAGCTCAGCCGCCGCGGGCGTCAGCTCGACTCGCGGCACTTCGTCGTACCCGGCACGTGCGGAATCGTCGTCCATGGTCGTCGAGTGCAGCACGGGAAAGGTTGCGAGGGGGTTGCAGCTCCGGTGCTTTGTCGGCCGGCCTCAGGACAGGTCGATGGGCGCCGGGTTCCACTTGTACCGGGCGTCGTCCTCGTCCTTGAGGAGAACTCCGGCCTGCGCCATGCGGTCAAGAATCTCCAACAGCATGTCTCCCAGGGGATATCCGTCGATCCAGAACATCCGCTTCACCGAGGAGAACTTCTGGTCACGCGGGAAGACGCCCAGAAAGACACCGAGCCGGAACGCCGCGACGTCATCGTCGAGCCAGTCGGCCAGCACATCCTTGAGCTCCATGCCGTCCTCCAGTCTCCATACCAAGTCCTCACCACCAATGGGTCCGACCGGGCGGTCTGCCCGGCGCCGCTACTCTTCCATGCCTTCGACTTCCGCCAGGAACCCCTGGAACTCCTCCATGGACTCGGCGTCGACGGCCATCCAGTCGCCCTGGGTGGACTGGATCCGGCCGTTGTAGTCGTCGGGTGACACGCCGTTCTCGTCCGGCCCGAGCATGACGTGGAACCTGTTTCCGCGTTCCGGCCGCGCGGCCAGCCCGCGCGAGGAGAGCACATTGCCCTTGATGGCCCAGAGCGGATCCTTGGACTGACCGCCCGGGAGCCAGTTCGGCCGTCTCGAAGGGTGCATCTTCGCCAGATTATCCTGGGTGGTCGAGAGACCCGGGGGCGTGTCTCCTTCGACGACGATGTTCCCGTCCTCGTCCAGATTGTCCTCATAGTCCGCTGTCCGGCCTCCCAGGGTGCGTCCGGAGTTGCCCAGCATCGGCTTTCCGTCCGCCCCGGCACGCATCGTGCGGAAGTAGATGGCACCGGCCGCCGTCACCTTCCACCAGTGGCACTCGCCGAAGAACATGCACATGGTGCCGCGTTCATTCGCCTTGGCCTGTTTGTCGAGTGCAGCGTGCAGCCCGCTCACCTCATCGGCGAACGACTTGGAGCACAGGCCCGGTTTCCCCTTGCACACGTCGTCCCAGGTGCCGACCTCGGTGCCGTAGGCGAGCATCTTGTCGGGCATTTTGTACGTCGCCGCACGGGGGTCGAACATCTTGTCGTAGTGCGTCTTCAGTTCCTTCGCGAACGCAGCGGCCAGCTGCTTGATGTTCGGGGTGTTCGCGCTGAAGCCGAAGTGGGGCGAGATGAAGACGGGATGCGGGTGATAGTTCGAGCAGTTGTGCGCGTTGCACAGGCCGCCGAAGCCCTGCTCGTCGGCGAGGCTCTGCGAGATCGGCGGAGCGTCCGGCGTGACCGGCACATTCATGGTGGGGTCGGCCCACCAGTTGTCCTCGCCGGTCGGGTCGGACAGGGTCACGGGGTCGTTGCCCGCGTAGTCGTAGCCGGGCAGCTCGTTCGTGTCCATGGACTCGAACACCGGGTCGTCCGACAGGAACCGGCCGGTATACGGGTCGTACTCCCGGGCCCCGAGGTTGACCAGCGAGGTCGCCGGGTCCGGGGTGCCTCCCACGAAGCCCGTGCCGTTCGGGAAAGTGCTCGCGGAGCCGCCGCGAGTCTGGCCGAAGGGCAGGTACTGGCGGCGGGTGACGGACTGGGTCTGGTAGTCGACGGCGAGGGTGTCGGTCCCCTGCCGGTTCGGGATGAGGTACTGGATGTCGCCCGAGCTGGAGCGCTGCGCGATGGTGTGGCCGGCGACCGAGTAATAGCGGGTGCCCGAGAGGGTGTGGGTCGCCGTGTCCTCGACGATCTGGGCGTTCGCGATGAACAGCGTGGCCTTGCCGGGGTCGGTGCGCAGGAGGAGACCGCCGGCCGCGTCGTACAGATAGCTGGTCGTGCCGCTGCTGGCGGTGTCGGTGGCGAGCTTGCCCTGGTCGTTGAAGGTGAGGTCCTGCTTCCCGGCCGCCCCGCCGCTGATGGTCTGGGTGTCGCCCGCCGTGTCGTACGTGTACGAGGCGGTGTTGGCGGCGGCGCCGGGGCCGGTGGCGGTGGTGCTGGTGAGGGTGTGCGGCTGGTCGGTCGACGAACCGGCGGGCGGGTAGTTGTAGGTGGTCGTGGTGTCGTCGGCGGTGGTGCCGGTGGTGGCGTGGTCGGTCTGTGTCCTGCGCAGACCGTCGGCGGTGTAGGTCCAGCTCTGCCAGTACGGGTCAGGGCCGCCGACGGTGCTGCTCGCGCCTGCGGTGGGGACGGCGGCGCAGCCGTCGGTGGCGGTCCAGGCGCTGCTCAGCCGGTCGGCGTAGTCGTAGGTGTAGCACTGGGTGTCGGTGACGGCTCCGCCGTCCTGTGCGTCGCTGACCGCGGTGAGCAGACCCGCGCCCTTGGAGATGCGTGTGTCGCCCCAGGTGTAGCGGGCGTGGTCCACCACGGTGCTGCTGGTGGAGTCCGTGGTCTGCGCATCCGTCAGCGCGCCCGTCTGCTCGTCGTAACCGAGGGAGAGGGCGACCCAGTTGGTGGACGGGCCGAAGGTGTACTGCAGCAGCTGGCCGGACTCGGAGTAGCCGATGGCGCTCACGTAGGTCCAGGCATTGGTGCCGCTGCTGCTGAGGCTGGTCGGTTCACCGAGGGCGTCGTAGCCGGTGGTGAGCGTCTCGGCCGGCAGACCGCCTTCGGCTGGATCGGACTCGGTGGCCGGTGCCCCGGTCGGCCTGTACGTGTAGCTGGTGGTGTACCCGGCCGCTGGGGCCAGCGCCGCCTCGTCGGCCGGCAGGTTGGCCAGGGTGGTCTTCTCCGCGGCGACCTTGCCCAGCGAGTTGTACGCCAGGGCCGTTGTGGTGGCCGAGGGGCTGCCGGTGCCCATCTGGTAGGAGGTACTGGCGGTGGGCATGCCCTTCTTGAGGGTGTCGTACGTCCACGCGCCGATCTGGTTCGCGGTCGACTGGGCGACGCCTCCGGTGGTGTCGTACGCGCCGGTCTTGCGTCCGTCGCCGTCGTAGCTGTACGAGACCTGTTTCCCGCGCACGTCGGTGGTGTTGAGCACCAGTCCGCCGTCGTCGTAGGCCGTGGTGCCCGTGCCGCTGTCGGGGTCGGAGGCGGAAATCCGCCGGCCGAGCAGGTCATACTTCCAGGACCAGGTGTTGCCGGCGGCGTCGGTCTCCGAGGCCTGGTTCCCGTCCGGGTAGTAGGTGTACTTCGTGTCCGAGTAGTCCGAGGCGGTGTCGTTCACCGGATCGGCGGCCGCACCGGTGTGGTACTCGTACAGGTGTGTGACACGGCCGCGGGCGTCGGTCAGCAGGCTCTGGGCCGTGGCGCCGGACGGCGGGATGGTGGTGGTGAAGTTGCCGCCGTAGACGGTGTTCGTGTGCCAGGTCTCGGACCCGAGCTTGTAGGCGGTGGCGGCCGTCCTGCGGCCGGCTCCGTCGTAGGTGTAGCCGGTCTCCGAGGGGATCTGGCCGTCCTGCGCCTGGACCAGGGTGCTGTCCGGGGCGCCGCTGGCGTTGTACGGGCCGGCCGTCTTGGCCACCTGGCCGATGGTGTTGTAGACGGTGTCGCTGACCTCCCGGCTGCCGTCGGGCGTGGGGGTCTGGGTCTCCCGCACCCGCAACAGCGCGTCGTAGAGCATGGTCGCGCTGCGGTAGGTGCCGTCGTCGTTGAGCGACTGGGTGGTGATCGTCGACGGGGCGGTGTTGCTCAGTGTGTAGACGTACTTGGTGACCGGCGACGTGATGCCGGGGTTGAAGACCTGGGTGAGGCGGCCCAGCGCGTCGAAAGTACCGGAGGCCTTGTAGCCGGCCGGGTCGGTCACCGACAGCGGGAGGTTGCGCAGCTGGTCGTAGGTCCTGACGGTGGCGTAGCCGAGTGGGTCGGTCTCGGTGATGGAGGTCGGTTCGGCACCGGTCGTCGGGGCGTAGGTGGTGCGGACCGTGCGCTTGTCGGCGTCGGTCGAGGTGACGGGGCGCCCGTACTGGTCGACGGTGCTGCTGGCCATCGTCGTGTAGACGGGGGTGGAACCGGTGTAGGAGGTGGCCTTCTGCGTCGAGGTGGGGTCACCGACGCTCGGGGCCGCCCCCAGGGTGGTGGAGAGGTCGTAGAAGGTCAGGGTGTCGGAGACGGCGTCCTTCGGCAGGGTCGGCGTGGTGTCGCAGTCGACGGACACCGTGCGGACCTCGTCGGCGGTGTCCAGGATCCACTTTGCCGTGTTGTCCGCGTAACTGGTCGTCGTGCACAGGTCGTCGGCCGTGGTGGAGACGTCGCCGCGGTCGTCGGTCCTGGTGACGCGACCGTACGCGTCATGGGTGAAGGCGGTCTCGGTCACCTGGGTGCCGCCGGCGGTGAGCGGGGTGTAGACCTTGCTGTCCGCGGCGCCGGTCAGGAACGCCTGCTGGTCGGGCAGCCCGGAGACCGCGTGGAGGGCGGTGGCGGCCGACGTCCACGGGGTGGTGACGGCGTCGCTGACCACCTTGCCGCTGCCGCTGCCGTTGTACGTGATCGACTCGTACGTCTGGCCGGCGAACTGGTTGGAGTCCTTGACCGGGGTGTCGCCGCGGGAGTCCGTGATGCTCACCGAGCGGGTCGCGCCGCCGGGCAGGGTGTCGCCGTCCATGCCGCGGAAGAAGGTGGTGTCGGTCTGCGTGACCGGATCGGGAGCGGTACCCGTGGTGACCGTCATGCCCTGGTAGCCGCGCCACTGGTTCCAGGTGCGCTGCGAGGACTTCGTCAGCGGGTTGGTGTCGTAGTGCCAGGCACCGCCGCCGATCGGCGCGTAGTGGGTGGAGACGGTGTCGTTGACACCGCCGCCGGTGGGGTCCTGCTGGGTGACGCCGGTGACGATGAACTTGTTGAACCAGTCCATGATCGGGCTGGTCTGCCCGGTGGGCGTCCAGTACTGCGGGAAGCACCGTTTGGTGTTGGTGCTCGGGTCGGACGGTGTGCCGGAAGCGCAGTCGGGCGCCGAGTAGTTGACGTTGATGATCGCGCCGGTCTCGGTGGTGATCGTGGTGAGCCGGTGGCGCGTGATGGGCGCGTAGCCGTTGGTGACGTTCACCCGGTTCGACAGCGGGGTGCCGGAGAAGGTGACGGGCTTCATGGCGATCGGTGCGGTGGAACCGCCGCCGGTGGTGTCCTGGCCGGTGTGCACCAGGGTGGACAGCCACAGTGCGGGTGAGGTCGAGTCGCCTGTCGCCGGGAAGGAGTATGTGAGGTCCCACTTGTCGACGTTGGTCTCGGTGGTGCCGGACAGCTCCTGGGTCTGCACCGTGCTCAGCTCGTACTCGGACCAGAAGGTGGGCGAGTTGACGTTGCAGGAGGAGCCGTTGGAGCAGTTCAGGTCGTAGGGGATGTCCGGCCAGTCCGCGGCCGTCGAGGAGGACAGCGTGGAGGTCGCGCAGCCCGTGGCGGACGTCTTGCAGCGGCCGTTGTAGCTGAAGGTGATCTGTGCGACGGGGCTGGTCGAATAGACGGAGCCGTCGCGCTGGCCGTACTGGATGCGGGCGAGGCGGGAGTCCCTGCTGTACGGGGTGTTCGCGGTGGTGCCGAGGTCGCGGGCGTAGTAGGCGGTGTCGACCGTGTAGAAGGAGGACATCACGTCACCGTGTGTGTCCTTCACGTAGTCCAGGTTCCAGCGGTACGCCTGCTGGCACCAGGAGCTGGAGAAGGTCGCGTTGTAGCACGGCTGGCCCGACGCGGTGGCGTAGACGGGCTCGGTGAGTACGGAGTTGGTCTTCGTGTTGCCCGAGGCCCAGCCCGGCAGTTCGTCGAGGCCGAAGGTGTACTGCGTGCCGTCGTCGGTGGTGACCCGGAAGTACTCGCCGTTCTGGGCGCCGTTGGCGGCGCCGGTGAGGTATTCGACCTTCTCGTCGGAGTCGCTCAGCGGGTGGTATGTGCCCGTCTTGTCGTCCTTGACGAGCGTGGACGTCTGGCCGTTGAGGGAGAGCGTCAGCTGGTTGTCGTCCGACCAGCAGTAGTCCCGGGTCCTGGTGGTGCCCGCCGGGTTCTCGTTGCAGGACTTGTACGACCGCTCGACGAAGCTGGCCGGGAGGCCGAAACCATCGCCGACGACGGACGCCTGGTTGTTGGTGGAGGAGATGAGGCCGTCGACGGCCTGGGAGTTGTAGCTCAGCCCGAGCTTCGGCGCCATCCCGCCGGGAACGCCGGGGACGGACATCGGATACGACCACTCGAAGGCGTCGGAGCTGCCGCCCGCCTGCCACGAACCGGACGGGCTCAGGGAGGTGGCCGAGAAGTCACCGCCTCCGCCACCGCTGTCCGAGGTCGCCGCGACCACCGCCGTGCTCGCGGTCTGCAGCATGGCCGACTCGGTGCCGGACACGGCGGTCTGCCGTGGGCCTGACGACTGCGTGCCGGGCAGGGGCACGTCGGCGTGCAGGGTGTGGTCGCGGGTGTCGTTGCGGGAGACCAGTGGCGTCTGGGTGCGGCACGAACGGACGTCGGGTGTGGTGAGGGCACAGGCGGGCAGCCGCACCAGGTGCAGGCGGGAGGCGTAGTCACCGCCGAAGGCTCCCGCGTACGCGGAGTAGTCCAGGCTCACCGTGACCTTGCCGCCCGCCGGTCGCGCCGTTGCACCGGTGGACGGCGTACCGGTGAGGTTCAGGAGCACTCCGTGGACGCCCGCGGCGGTGGCGGACCGGTGCGGAAGCAGCTGTACGCGCAGCCGGTCCGGGGCCCCGCTGTGGTCGGCGCGTCCGATCCTGACAGGCAGGGAGCCGGCGCTCGCGGTCCTGCCGGCCGCCCGCGGAACGGTGAGGGACGCGGTTCCGGTGGGCCAGCCGACGTGCGGGGTCCTGTAGGCAGGCATCCGACGGGGGGCGCGGTAGTGCGAGCGCACCTCGTGGACGGCAATGGGCTTGCTGTGCACGGGAGTCGGGGCGTGGCGAAGGGTGGCGGCGGTCGCGGCGGGACCGGTGCCCGGAAACGCCGGTGCCAGGAGGGCGAGCACGAGCACCACGGGCCAGCGCGCCGTGATCCGGCCGCTCCTGAACCGCTTCCCGACTCCGGGTCTCATGGCCCGACTTGCGCTCGCTCCGGTGACCGCCACGGTCGCGCCCCCCACAAGTTGACTGTGCTGCCGCTGTGTTCGAAACGAGCGGGAACGTATCCCGGCGGCACCGGCGGCCGGTCCGCGAGAACCAGTTCGTGGGCATATCTTTGCGAAAGTTATGTGATCGAATATGGGCAGGATTCCTGGCAAGGTCGCTCAAATCCTGCCTCATCTCATCTGGCCGGAAGGCGCCGCACTTCCTACGTTCGTCTGCTGTCACCCGGGAGCAGCGAGCAAAGGATCCTTCATGCACCTTCACCGCATGCGCGGCGGCCGTCACGGGTCATGGCGCGCGAGACGGGCCGCGCTGACCGGCCTGGTGGCGTTGGCCCTGGCGGTCGGGGTCGCGCCCGCGCAAGCGCTCACCGCCGGTCAGGGACGGGTCGGCGACTCCTCGGCCCCGATCTCCTCAGGCAGGACGCAAACGGCGCGAGCCAGTCATCCCGCGAGGGACCCAAACCTGCCTGAGCTCCCGGACGGGTTCGGTCCCACCCCGGCGGAGCGCCGGGCCATGGAGCGAGCCGGCGCCACCGCGCGGAGCTCCGGGACCAAGGTCACGGTCACCGCCCTGACCACTCCGGTGCAGCAGGTGAGAGCGCTCCCTCAGGGCGGCTTCGAGCTGGACAGCAACCCCAAGCCGGTGCGCACCAGGCAGCACGGCCGCTGGGTGCCGATCGACCTGCGGCTGCAGCCCGCCGCGAGCGGGCGCCTGGCCCCGACCGCGACCGCGTACGGCAGCGTCTCGTTCTCCGCGGGTGGCAACGCGCCTCTCGTCAGCACCGGTTACGGGCGCGCGACCGTGTCCGTCGCGTGGCCCCGGCGGCTGCCCGCCCCGGTCGTGAAGGGCGCGACAGCCACCTACCGTGACGCGCTGCCCGGCGTGGACCTGGTGGTGGCGGCGACCGCGGCCGGCGGCTTCACCGACACCCTGGTGGTCAAGAACAGGGCGGCGGCCGACGATCCCTCGGTGAAAGCCCTGAGACTGGGCACCACGGTCACCGGGGGCGGACTGCGTCGTGCCCCGGACGGCGGGTTGAGCCTGCTGGACACCCACGGCCGCGACGTGATGGACGCCCCGGCCGCGCAGATGTGGGACTCCAACACCATCCTGCGACCCGCACACTCGACCCGTGTGACGCCGGGCGCCAAGGTCGCGGCCGACGCCTCGGACGCCGGCCACCCGGGGCTCGCCGCCCGCCTGGCCCCGGTCGGGCTGAAGACCTCCGCCAGGTCGCTCACCCTGACACCGGACACGCGGTTGCTGACGGGCCGTGGGACGGTGTTCCCGCTGTACGTGGATCCGACGTTCAACTGGCATCCGTACGACCCGGCCGCGCCCCACTTCGACGAGATCAAGCAGGGCTGCCCCAACACCTCGTTCTACGACAAGACCGACGCGCTGTCCGACTCGGGCCGGCTCGGTGTGGGCTACAACGGCTGGTCGGAGGGCGACTGCGCGGCCGGCCTGGAACACGCCCTGTACCAGTGGAAGTTGTCCTCCACCCTGTACGGGGCACACATCAACACCGCGACCGTGAACGCCACCGAGGTCTACTCCGCCTCCTGCTCCAGCAGCTACACCGTCAACCTGCACTGGTCCGGCGGCTTCGGCAAGGGCACCGACTGGTCGAACCGGCCCGGCTTCAACAGCTACTCCACCTCGGCGTCGTACGCCCGTGCCTGGAACCCCACTTACTGCCCCTCCAACGGTGATGTCACGCACGGGCTGAACGTGCTCACCCCCATCAAGGCCGACGCCCTCGGGCGCTCCTCCACCTTCGCCGTCACGCTCAAGGAGGACTCGGCCGAGGACGCCCACAACGCGTCCGGCTTCTCCCGCTTCGCCGACAATCCCAGCCTGGAGATCTTCTACAACACGATCCCGAACACACCGGCCGTCAGCACCATGTCCGCGGTCTCCGGCGCGCACTCGGCGGGTTGCGACACCACCGCCCCGTACCCGTACATGGGCAAGACCATCGCCTCCACCCCGCCGGTGCTCAAGGCCAAGATCAGCGACGGCGACGGCGACAAGCTGCAGGCCACCTTCCAGTACTGGGTGGACGGCTCCACCACCAAGGCCACCGTGCTCAGCGGCGACAACCTGGCCAGCGGCAGCTACGCCACCGCCTCTTTGCCCGCGAGCTTCACCAGCGCCCTGACCAACGGCAAGATCGTCGACTGGCAGGCCAAGGTCACCGACGGGGAGGACACCACCACCTACTCCTCGATCTGCCACTTCGTCGCCCAGCCCACCGCCCCCGACGAGCCGACCGTCACCTCGGAGAACAGCCTCTACCCCGACACCGACAACGGGGGTGGGGTCGGTGCGGTGGCGGGTACCGCGGGCACGTTCGACGTGGCGACCAGCGGCGGCGCCGGCGCCACGAAGTTCGTCTACTCGCTCGACGTCGGTCTCGACCCCACCGTCAGCCCCTTGGCCTCCCAGACCGTCCCGGCCATCAGCAACGCGGCGAAGGTGACCGTCACTCCGTACGCCCCCGGCCCGCACACCCTGTACGTGTACGCCATCGACGCGGCCGGCGACTTCTCCGCCACCCACCCGTACCGCTTCCTGGCCACCGGTCACACCGCCACCACCTGCGCGAGCCTGACCGCCTGTTACAACAACACCGGCATCAGCGCCGACGCCACGCCGTCGCAGGCCGACATGGACGGCACCGGCAGCAGTTACTCCGCCACCGACCTGAACAACGTCGGCTGGACCTCGGGCGGCAAGGTCACCATCGACGGCGCCACGTTCGCGCTGCCCGCCTTCGGATCCGGGCAGAAGGACAACGTGCTGGCCGCCAATCAGACCGTCACCTACAGCGGTTCCGGCAACGCGCTGGAGTTCCTGGCCTCGTCCTCGTACTCCAACTTCACCGACCCCGGCGCCGTCAACGGCCAGGCGACCGCGCCGTATGTGCCCGCCGGGAGCTCCGTGACCGGTACCTACTGCTTCACCGGCACCACGCCCGACGGGCCGTGCGCGGCCACCGGCACGGTCAACTACACCGACGGCACGTCCACTTCGTACGCCCTGACGGTGCCCGGCTGGACCGTCACCGACGACTCG
Source organism: Streptomyces sp. NPDC048523 (assembly GCF_043199815.1). Lineage (NCBI taxonomy): Bacteria > Bacillati > Actinomycetota > Actinomycetes > Kitasatosporales > Streptomycetaceae > Streptomyces > Streptomyces sp. NPDC048523. The sequence continues at coordinate 117,159 of NZ_JBICWQ010000004.1, forward strand.
ATCGCCGCGGTGATCCTTCCGCACCGCAACAACGCGAGCGGCCAGACCGCCAGCAAGCGGCGGCTGTACGCGTTCTCCGTCCCCCTGGACCCGTCCAGGACCATCGCGTCGGTCACCCTGCCCGACGTCGGCAACAAGATCGGCAACCACACGCCCTCGCTGCACGTCTTCTCCCTGGCCACACGCAACACCACCGTACGTACGACGGAGTCCAACGGCACCAATGTGGCCGCACCGAGCGGCCAGACATGGACCGGCGCCTGGGGCAGCCCCAGCGAGGGCGAGGACGGCGGGATGGGACCGTTCGGCAACCAGACCTTCCGGGTCGCGCTGCGTCCCTCCGTGTCCGGCAGCACCGTGCGCATCAAGCTGGACAACGCGCTGGGTTCCTCGAAGTTGACCCTCGGACACGCCACCGTCGCCACGTCGTCCGACACCGCTCCCGATCCCGCCGAGCCCTCCTCGGTTCCCGCAGGCACCCCGACCTCGCTGACCTTCTCGGGCAGCCAGAGCGTCACCGTGCCCGCCGGCGGCATGATCTACAGCGATCCGCTGCCCTTCCCCGTGACCCGCAACAGATTTCTGCTCGTCTCGTACTACCTGACGAACTCGGTCAGCGCGATCGTCTGGCACAGCGCTGCCAACACCGGCCTGGAGTATCTGGCCGACCCCGGCACCGGCGACAAGACCACCGACACCACGGGGGTCCCGTTCACCAGCTCCAAGTGGGAAGGGACGCCGATCACGCACCTGCTCACCGATGTCGACGTCACGACCGCCGGCGCTCCCACGCGCGCCATCATCGGGGACGGCGAGTTCGACACCTCGCGCCCCGAGTCCTTGCCGAGCGGCACTCAGATCGACGACGTGCTGCAACGCGCCGACGCCTCCACCGACCAGGCCTTCGGCGAGATCACCGAGAGCATCTCCGCGAACCAGGTCATGAGCGACTACGCCGACGGCGCCTTCCCCGCGTCCGGCCCCTCACTCCTGTCCCGTATAGACCGTGACGTACTCGACCAGCCGGGAGTGAACAGCGTCGTCGTCTACGAAGGACTCGAAGACGTGCTGGAAGGCGGACGCACCGACGTCGACCTGGAGACCAACGGCTACACCGCCCTCGTCCAGCAGCTCTCCGGCTGGGGGATCGGCACGACGGTGAGCACGCTCACCCCCTGCGACGGCTACACCGGCGGCGGCACCTCGACGACGTCCCCGGTCAACGACCCGTGCACCACGACCGTCGACCAGTACCGCTCGGCGGTCAACGACTGGCTGCGCAGCTACAACCTCGGCGGGTGGTGGGACACCCCGCCCGTCTTCGTCACCGACATCGACACGACCCTGTCCATGATCGACACCACGAACGGTGAGGAGAAGCTCGCGCCCGGCGCGGACAGCTGGGACCACCTCAACCCCAAGTCGGCGGGCTTCGGGGCCATTGTCGGCGTGTACGACTCACCGCACCACAGCTGGAACCTGGACGACGGCGACGGCTACACCTTCGCCAACGACACCGCGCCCACCGACACCGCCTACGCGATGCCCGACGCCACGGTGGGCAACAATCCGCTGACCCTGAGCGGAGGCGCCACCTGGACCAACGACACGACCCGCGGGGAGGTGCTGAGCCTCGACGGGACCAGCGGCTGCGCCGCATCCGGGAGCAGCGCGCTGGACACCAGCCACAGCTACTCCGTCTCCGCGTGGGTCAAGCTGTCCTCCCTGCCCGCCCACAACGCCACCATCGCCGCCCAGGACGGCAGCCAGACCAGCCCCTTCATGCTCCAGTACAACGCCGGCGGCGGCACCTCCGGCTGGTCGTTCAGCCTCAGCAAGAGCGACACCGCCGACGCCGGGTTCTGGAACGCCTACGCCTCAGGTGTCACCGCGGGCACCTGGACGAATCTCGTCGGCACCTACGACGCCACCACCCGGACGGCCAGGCTGTACGTCAACGGCGCCCTCGCCGCCACCACCACCGGTGCCGTCTCCTGGGGCTCCTCGGGTCCCTTCACCGTCGGCCGGGGCCAGTACGACGGCGTGGCCACCGACTTCGTGCCCGGCGCCGTCAGTCACGTCCAAGCCTGGAACTACGCGCTCACGCCCGAGGAGGCCGACGCTCTGAACAGACAACTGCTGTGACACCGGCCGAGCGCCTCTGACTGCCGGTGCGGCCGGGAGACGGTTGTCTCCCGGCCGCGCCCGGCAGGTCCGGCCGCGCCCGGCAGGCCTGGCCGCGCCCGGCAGGTCCGGCAGGCCCCGCCCACCGCCACCGCGGGCACCCTGAGGCGCTCCCCTCCTAGCCGGCGAACGGCGTGAAGTGGGCCGGAGTGTGGTCGATCGGCAGGTCCGGGCGCCAGGCGGTCAGGCCCTGGGCGCTGCACACGAAGAGGTTTTCCGGGAGCCGGTCCAGAGGGAACCAGCGCCAGTCGCCGACGCGTTCGTCCGGCTGGTCCGACGGCTCGCCCCGCCACGCCGTGACCTGGGCCGCCACGGTCATCCGCACCACGCCGGCGACATCGTCGAGGAGCGTGCCCAGAAGCCGGACGTCGGCCGGGCGGGCCTCGATCCCGGTCTCCTCGCGCAGTTCCCGCACGACCGTCTCCGCCAGAGACTCCCCGGGCTCCACCGTGCCGCCGGGCAGCTCCCAGGTGCCGCGCCGGTGCCGGCCGAGAAGCAGTCCCCGGCGCCCGTACAGGATGGCGCCGACGCCGATCGCCGCGTGCGGTACGGGGCCGCGGGCGCTGCGCTCGCGGGAGGAGACCCGGACCGGCCGGGTCACCCGGAAGAGCCGGTACGAGGCACGGTTGCCCTCCTCAGGCGTGTCGAGGACATCGACGCCCTCGACCCGCAGGCCGTACTCGCCGAGCAGGTCCGTCCAGAGCTCCGGGGTCAGCACCCACATCCGCACGGTCGCCTCCCCGCCCCCGGCGAGCCGCAAAATCTCGGGCCGGGACTCGACGACGGAGGAGGGTCCGTCGCCGCGCGAGTTGGTGTGCAGCACGGTGAAGCACAGCGTCCCGCCGGGCCTGAGTGCCGTGGCGAGGGCGGGCAGCAGCCGGCGGGGATCGAGGTACGGCACCGCGTTGACGGAGTAGACGACGTCGTACGGCTCCGCCGTGCCGAGGTGCTCGACGGCGTCAGCCCTGATCAGGCGCAGGCCGGGCAGGGCGTCGTAGCGGGCGTGGGCGCGTTCGTGCTGGGTGGGGGAGGAGTCGACCGCGTCCACCTGGGCGCCGTACGCCCGGACAAGGTGCGCGGCGTGCCGGCCCGGGCCGCAGCCGAGGTCCAGCACCCGCCGCCCGGCGAGCTCACCGAGGATCTCGGCGCCCGGGCCGGTGCCGCGCAAACCCCAGTCAAACCGCTCCAGCTCCGGAAGCACGGTGCCGTGTCGCAGATGGTGGTCGCCGTAGGCGTGCCAGGCCTCGGCGTTGGCGGAGTCGGGGTCGAGGGGGCGCGTGGTCAACGTGTCTCCCGGGTGCGGTGGTCGTGGCTCGGAAGCCTATGTGAGCGCCGCTCCCGCCGAGTTGGCCAGGAGCACGGCCCATTTCCGTCAGCTGTCTTGACGTGTACTTGGCATGGCGGCTTCCATGGGAGCGCTCCCATGCCCTGTTCGGCCCCTCACCCACCTCTGGAGCCGCAGTGAGACGAACAAGAAAGAGCCCCTTAAGTACCCTTCTGGCCCGGCTGACCGCCCTCGTCGGGCTGGTGCTGCTCGGCGTCCTGTGTCCCGGCACGGCCCAGGCCGCCCAGGAGCCCGGCACCCAGGCCACCGGTCTGCACATCAGCAACGGCCGGCTGGTCGAGGGCAACGGCAACGACTTCGTCATGCGTGGCGTCAACCACGCCCACACCTGGTACCCCGACGAGTCGGGGTCGCTGGCCGACATCAAGGCGCAGGGCGCCAACACCGTCCGCGTGGTCCTCGCGGACGGCCACCGCTGGACCGCCAACAGCGCCTCGGACGTGGCCAACGTTGTCGCGCAGTGCAAGGCCAACAAGCTCATCTGCGTCCTGGAGGTGCACGACACCACCGGATACGGCGAGGACAGCGCCGCCGGCACCCTCGACCAGGCCGCCGACTACTGGATCGGCCTGAAGAGTGTGCTCGTCGGCCAGGAGAACTACATCATCATCAATATCGGCAACGAGCCCTGGGGCAACACCGACCCGGCCGGCTGGACCGCCCCGACCGTCGCCGCGATCCAGAAACTGCGGGGCGCCGGCTTCGAGCACACGATCATGGTGGACGCGCCCAACTGGGGCCAGGACTGGCAGCAGGTCATGCGCACCAACGCCCAGTCGGTCTACGCCGCCGACACCACCGGCAACCTGCTCTTCTCGATCCACATGTACAGCGTCTTCGACACCGCGGCCGAGGTCACCGACTATCTGAACGCCTTCGTGAGCGCCAAACTGCCCATCGTGATCGGGGAGTTCGGCGGCCCCGCCGACCAGTGGGGCGATCCTGACGAGGACACCATGATGGCCACCGCCGAGCAGCTCGACATCGGGTACCTGGCCTGGTCCTGGAGCGGCAACACCGATCCGATCCTCGACCTCGTGCTCAACTTCGACCCGGCGCAGATGACGTCATGGGGTCAGCGCATCTTCCACGGCGCCAACGGCATCGCGCAGACCGCGAAGGAAGCCACCGTCTTCGGTGGGGGTTCCAGTGACACCCAGGCCCCTACCGCCCCGGGTGCCCCGACCGCCTCCGCGGTGACCGCGACCTCCGCCCACCTGACCTGGACGGCGTCCACTGACAACGTTGGCGTCGCCGGGTACGACGTCGTCCGGGTCGGCGGCGGTACCGAGACGAAGGTCGCGTCCGCGACGGCGAACTCGGTGACCGTGACCGGCCTGACCGCCAACACGGCGTACTCCTTCGCCGTGTACGCCCGCGACGCGGCCGGCAACAGGTCGGCCCGTTCGGCGACGGTGAGCCTCATCACCGCCACCACGCCCGCCGGGAGCTGCTCCGTCGGCTACCGCGTGGTCGGCGAGTGGCAGGGCGGTTTCCAGGGCGAGATCGTCATCCGCAACACCGGCACCGCCTCGCTCAGCGGCTGGAAGCTCGGCTTCGTCTTCGCCGACGGGCAGACCGTCTCCACCATGTGGGGCGGGACGCCCGCGCAGAGCGGTGGCTCGGTGACCGTGACGCCCGCCTCCTACACCAACACCATCCCGGCCGGGGGCTCGGTCACCCTTGGCTTCATCGGCAGCAAGGGCGCCACGAACACCGCGCCGGCCGCTTTCACCCTCAACGGAGCGGCCTGCGTGAACGGTTGATGTACCCCAGGTATCAGGTCAACTGTCCCGGACTCTTGACTCGGAGCGCGCTGGGTCGCGATCCTCGACGCATCTATTGCGCCGGTCATGACAAATCCAAGGGCAGTCAAAACGCCCTCGGTCGACGGCGCCTCCCGCCGACCGAGGGACGTGGGCCATGGCCGGACGCACCTGCCGCAGACGCAAGAACATCACCATCACCTCCCTGCTTCTCCTGGTGCTGGCCACGATCCTGGGCCCCACGCAGAGTTCGGCGGCCACCGACTGGTGGACTCCGACGGCCAGGCCCACCCCCGACGCCCAGGTCAATGTCACCGGAGCGCCCTTCACCGGGACCAACTCGGCGGGAGAGGTGCGGGGGTTCATCGACGCCCACAACCACCTCTTGTCCAACGAGGCCTTCGGCGGCCGGCTGATCTGCGGCAAGGTGTTCTCCGAGTCCGGAGTCGCCGACGCGCTCAAGGACTGTCCCGAGCACTACCCCGACGGCTCCCTCGCGCTCTTCGACTACATCACCCACGGCGGCGACGGCAAGCACGACCCGACCGGCTGGCCGACCTTCAAGGACTGGCCGGCGTACGACTCGATGACCCATCAGGCGAACTACTACGCCTGGGTGGAGCGGGCCTGGCGCGGTGGCCAGCGGGTGCTGGTCAACGACCTCGTCACCAACGGGATGATCTGCTCGGTCTACCCCTTCAAGGACCGCAGTTGTGACGAGATGACCTCGATCCGCCTGCAGGCGAAGATGACCTACGACCTCCAGGCCTTCATCGACAAGATGTACGGCGGCACCGGCAAGGGCTGGTTCCGGATCGTCACCGACAGCGCGCAGGCACGGCAGGTCATCCAGCAGGGCAAGCTGGCGGTCGTCCTCGGCGTCGAGACCTCAGAGCCGTTCGGCTGCAAGCAGATCCTCGACATCGGGCAGTGCAGCAAGGCGGACATCGACAAGGGGCTGGACGAGCTGTACGGCCTTGGCGTGCGCTCGATGTTCCTGTGCCACAAGTTCGACAACGCCCTGTGCGGTGTCCGCTTCGACGAGGGCGGCCTCGGAACCGCCATCAACGTCGGGCAGTTCCTGTCCACCGGCACCTTCTGGAAGACCGAGACCTGCAAGGGCCCGCAGCACGACAACCCCATCGGTACGGCCGCCTCGGCGGCGGAGGACGACCTGCCGGCCGGCACCGAGGTCCCGGAGTACGACAAGGCCGCGCAGTGCAACGTCCGCGGGCTCACCGATCTCGGCGAGTACGCGGTGCGCGGCATGATGAAACGCAAGATGATGCTCGAGATCGACCACATGAGCGTCAAGGCCACCGGCCAGGTTCTCGACATCTTCGAGGCCGCGAACTACCCGGGCGTGCTGTCCTCGCACAGCTGGATGGACCTCAACTGGACCGAGCGGGTCTATGCCCTCGGCGGTTTCGTCGCCCAGTACATGCACGGCTCGGAGGGGTTCGCCGCGGAGGCCAGGCGCACCGACGCGCTGCGCGACAAGTACGGCGTGGGCTACGGCTACGGCACCGACTTCAACGGCATCGGAGACCACCCCGCACCGCGCGGAGCCAACGCCGCGAACAAGGTGACGTACCCCTTCAAGAGCGTCGACGGCGGCTCGGTCATCGACAAGCAGACGTCCGGGCAGCGCACCTTCGACCTCAACACCGACGGGGCCGCCCACGTCGGCATGATCCCCGACTGGATCGAGGACATCCGGCTCGTCGGCGGGCAGGGCGTGGTCGACGACCTCTTCCGGGGCGCCGAGTCCTACCTCGACACCTGGGGCGCCGCCGAGCAGCACCAGGCGTCCGTGAATCTCGCCAACGGCAGGACAGCGACGGCCAGTTCGTGGGAGTCCAACCCGTTCACCAGCTACCAGCCGGGCCGGGCCGTGGACGGGGACGACTCCAGCCGCTGGGCCGGTGACTGGAGCGACGACCAGTGGTGGCAGGTCGACCTGGGCTCCACGAACCGGGTCTCCAAGGTCACGCTCGACTGGGAGCGGGCGTACGGGAAGTCGTACCGGATCGAGCTGTCGACGGACGGGACGAACTGGCAGACCGTCTGGTCGACCACCTCCGGGGACGGCGGCCTGGACACCGCCAAGTTCACCGGCACTCCCGCCCGTTACGTCCGGGTCCACGGTCTCGGCCGCGGGACCGACTGGGGATACTCGCTCTACGAGGTGGGAGTCCACAGCGGCTGATTCTTTCGACAGCGGGGGATACACATGGCACGCATGCCGTCGGCCGAGCGGCGCAGACAGCTGACGGAAGCGGCGATCAGGGCGATGGCCCGGGACGGCGTCGCGAAGACGACGACCCGGTCCATCGCCGCCGAGGCCGGTGTGTCCCTCAGCGTCTTCCACTACTGCTTCGACTCCAAGCAGGCCCTCGTCGAGGCCGTGATCACCACGCTCACCGGTCACTCGGTGAGCGTGGTCCAGGAGGCGCTGCGTCCCAAGGACACCCTGGAGGAGACCGTCGCCGCCGGGTTCCGGGCGTACTGGGACCACGTCCGCGCCCACCCCGAGGCCCACATGCTCACCTACGAGCTCACCCAGTACGCCTTGCGCGAGCCCGGGTTCGAGCACCTGGCCAGGCGCCAGTACGAGCTGTACGGCGAGGCGTACGCCGAGCTGATCGAGCAGCTCCGCCGGGGCATGGATCTGGAGCTGAAGGTGCCCGTCTCCGTGCTGGCCCGCTATCTCGCGGCCATGACCGACGGCCTCACGCTGAACTACCTCGTCCTCGGCGACGCGGCCGCCTGGGAGGACATCCTCGACACGGTCACGGCGCACATCGCGGGCCTGGTGCGCTGAGACCGGTCAGGATTCGAGAAGCGCTGGCCGGGGCCCGTGGCTAGCGTGACGGACATGGACATCCGCATTCGGGCGAGCTTCCTCCCGCACCACGACCCGGAGGCCGCCCTGGCCTTCTACCGGGACCTGCTGGGCTTCGAGGTGCGCGGTGACGTGGGCCGGGGCAGGACGCGCCGGCTCACCGTCGGGCCCGCGGGCCAGGCCGGTGTCGCGGTGGTGCTGCACCCGGTGGGCGAGGACCCCGGGCTCCTGCTCGCCACCCCCGACCTCGACTTCGTCTTCGAGCGCCTCCAGACCCGCGCCGAGGTGATCCAGGAGCCGATCGAGCAGCGGGACGGCATCCGGGACTGCGCCTTCCTGGACCCCGCGGGCAACCTGATCCGCGTCCAGGAGCCGCGCTGAGGCGAGCGCGTCGTCGTAGTGTTCGAAGCCGGCGAAAAACGGGAGGACATCACCATGGGCAAGGCCACCGCGGGCGACCGGCACGCCGCTGACAGTCACGACCTGATCCGCGTGCACGGGGCGCGCGAGAACAACCTCAAGGACGTCAGCATCGAGATCCCGAAGCGCCGGCTCACGGTCTTCACCGGGGTCTCCGGCTCCGGCAAGAGCTCACTGGTGTTCGACACCATCGCCGCCGAGTCGCAGCGGATGATCAACGAGACGTACAGCGCCTTCGTGCAGGGCTTCATGCCCACCCTGGCGCGGCCCGACGTGGACGTCCTCGACGGCCTGACCACCGCCATCACCGTCGACCAGCAGCGCCTCGGCGGCGACCCGCGCTCCACCGTCGGCACCGTCACCGACACCAACGCGATGCTGCGGATCCTCTTCAGCAGACTCGGGACGCCGCACATCGGCTCGCCCAAGGCGTTCTCCTTCAACGTCGCCTCGATCAGCGGCGCGGGCGCGGTGACCATGGAGCGTGGCGGACAGACCGTGAAGGAGCGCCGCAGCTTCAGCATCGTCGGCGGCATGTGCCCGCGCTGCGAGGGCCGGGGCACGGTCAACGACATCGACCTGACCCAGCTCTACGACGACTCCAAGTCGCTCAGCGAGGGCGCGCTGACCATCCCCGGCTACAAGGCCGGCGGCTGGAACTACCGCCTCTACAGCGAGTCCGGCTTCTTCGACGCGGACAAGCCGATCCGGAAGTTCACCAAGCGCGAGCTCCAGGACTTCCTGTACCGCGAGCCGGTCAGGATGAAGATCGCGGGCATCAACATGACCTACGAGGGTCTCGTCCCGCGCATCCAGAAGTCGATGCTCGCCAAGGATCGCGAGTCGATGCAGCCGCACATCCGTGAGTTCGTGGACCGGGCGATCACCTTCATGGTCTGCCCCGAGTGCGAGGGGACCCGGCTGAGCGAGGGTGCCCGGTCCTCGAAGATCAAGGGGATCAGCATCGCCGACGCCTGCGCGATGCAGATCAGCGACCTCGCCGAGTGGGTGCGGGCCCTGGACGAGCCGTCGGTCGGGCCGCTGCTGACGGCGCTGGGGGAGACCCTCGACTCCTTCGTGGAGATCGGGCTCGGCTATCTCTCCCTCGACCGGTCCTCGGGCACGCTGTCAGGCGGCGAGGCGCAGCGCACCAAGATGATCCGGCATCTAGGGTCCTCGCTCACCGATGTCACCTACGTCTTCGACGAGCCGACCATCGGGCTGCATCCCCATGACATCCAGCGCATGAACAACCTGCTGCTGCGCCTGCGGGACAAGGGCAACACGGTGCTGGTCGTGGAGCACAAGCCGGAGACGATCGTGATCGCCGACCATGTCGTCGACCTCGGCCCCGGTGCCGGTACGGCGGGCGGCTCGGTCTGCTTCGAGGGCAGCGTCGAGGGGCTGCGCACCAGCGGTACCGTCACCGGCCGGCACTTCGACGACCGGGCCGGGCTCAAGGACACCGTCCGTGAGGCGACGGGCGCGCTGGAGATCCGCGGCGCGAGCACGCACAACCTCCAGGACGTCGATGTCGACATCCCGCTCGGGGTGCTGACCGTCATCACCGGGGTCGCGGGCTCCGGCAAGAGCTCGCTCGTGCACGGGTCGATCCCCGCCACGGAGGGGGTGGTGTCCGTGGACCAGGGCGCCATCCGGGGCTCGCGGCGCAGCAACCCGGCGACGTACACCGGACTCCTCGAACCGGTCCGCAAGGCGTTCGCGAAGGCCAACGGGGTGAAGCCGGCACTGTTCAGCGCCAACTCCGAGGGGGCCTGTCCGACCTGCAACGGCGCCGGGGTCGTCTACACCGACCTGGCGATGATGGCCGGGGTCGCCACGACCTGCGAGGAGTGCGAGGGGAAGCGGTTCCAGGCCTCGGTACTGGAGTACCACCTCGGCGGGCGGGACATCAGCGAGGTGCTCGCGATGCCGGTGACGGAGGCGGCGGAGTTCTTCGGTACCGGTGAGGCGAGTACGCCTGCCGCGCACCGGATCCTGGAGCGCCTCGCGGACGTCGGGCTCGGCTATCTCACCCTCGGCCAGCCGCTCACCACGCTGTCCGGCGGTGAGCGGCAGCGGCTGAAGCTGGCGACCCACATGGGGGAGAAGGGCGGGATCTACATCCTCGACGAGCCGACCACCGGTCTCCACCTCGCCGATGTCGAGCAGCTCCTCGGCCTGCTGGACCGGCTGGTCGACTCCGGCAAGTCCGTCATCGTCGTCGAGCATCACCAGGCGGTCATGGCCCACGCCGACTGGATCATCGACCTCGGCCCGGGCGCGGGCCACGACGGCGGACGGGTCGTGTTCGAGGGGACACCGGCGGAACTCGTCGCCACCGGGGGCACGCTCACGGCGAAGCATCTGGCGGCGTACGTGGGCAAGTGACGGGGCGTTCCCGGTCCCAGGTCCCCTGACTCTCCGGTCGGCGTGGTTCACGGCTTCGGCGTGAGCCACGCCGATCCGGCGTCGAAGGTGATCACGCTCGGTTCGCCGGAGGCGGTGGCCCAGGCGACGGAGGCGCCCTCGACCGGCACATGCCCCTTCCCGTCCCACGCCGCGGCCTCCACCACCGCGGGCAACTGTGGGTCGTGCTCACGGTGAAGGAGATCTCTGCCGGGACCCAGTCCTCGGCCCTCGCGCCGCTGAAGGAGGGCGGCAGGGCGGTGGCGGCCCCGCCCCGGGCGATCCGGCCGGATCCGGCCTCTTGACCCGTGGCCCGCCCTCCACGATGCTCAGTTGCGCATGGTGATGCGTGTACCGGATGGGGCAACCCATAGGTAGGTCGGAGGAGTGACCCATGGCTCATGAGGTTCGTGCTGTCGTCGCCCGCGCGAAGGGCGCCCCCGTCTCCGTCGAGACGATCGTGGTCCCGGACCCCGGTCCCGGCGAGGCACTGGTGAAGGTCGAGGCGTGCGGGGTCTGCCACACCGATCTCCACTACCGGGAGGGCGGGATCAACGACGACTTCCCCTTCCTGCTGGGGCACGAGGCGGCCGGTCGCGTCGAAGCCGTCGGGGAGGGCGTCACCGGTGTCGAGCCCGGTGACTTCGTCATCCTCAACTGGCGTGCCGTCTGCGGAAAGTGCCGGGCGTGTGCCAAGGGCAGGCCCTGGTACTGCTTCGACACCCACAACGCGGTGCAGCCGATGACCCTGCTCGACGGCACCCCTCTCTCGCCCGCCCTCGGCATCGGGGCCTTCGCTGAGAAGACCCTGGTCGCCGCCGGGCAGTGCACCAAGGTGGATCCGGCGGCCCCGGCGACGGCCGCGGGACTGCTCGGCTGCGGGGTCATGGCGGGCTTCGGCGCGGCCGTGAACACCGGCGCCGTCGGCCGCGGGGACTCCGTCGCCGTCATCGGCTGCGGCGGGGTCGGCACGGCCGCCGTCGCGGGGGCACGGCTCGCCGGCGCCACCAAGGTCATCGCCGTCGACATCGACCCGCGCAAGCTGGAGCGGGCCAGGGCGATGGGAGCCACCCACACCGTCGACTCGCGTGAGGACGACCCGGTGGCGGCGATCCGCGAACTGACCGGCGGCTTCGGCGCCGACGTCGTCGTGGAGGCGGTCGGCCGCCCCGAGACCTACCGGCAGGCATTCTACGCCCGCGACCTCGCCGGCACCGTCGTCCTGGTCGGGGTGCCGACCCCGGAGATGAAGCTGGAACTGCCGCTGCTCGACGTCTTTGGACGCGGTGGCGCCCTGAAGTCCAGCTGGTACGGCGACTGCCTGCCCTCGCGCGACTTCCCGGCCCTCATCGACCTCTACCTGGACGGCCGCTTCGACCTGGACGCGTTCGTCTCCGAGACCATCGGCCTCGGGGACGTGGAGAAGGCGTTCGAGAAGATGCACCGCGGCGAGGTGCTGCGCTCCGTGGTGGTGCTGTGAACCGCCTCTCGGGGTTGTGTACTGCGCACAGCGTTGCATCTGAGGCAACAGAAATTCCCGCGAGGGTCCCTCTCCTGGACTCCTTGACAAGGGTTTGCGGGCGCCCTCAAACTGACGTTGCGTTCAACGCAATCCGTTTCGCTATACGCACCGAGGTGTCATGATGATTCCCGCGTGCCGTCTCGTGGATCTCCCCCGAGGCGAGGCCTACCGGCTCGACATCGATCCGCCGGTCTCGGTGTTCCACACCGACGACGGCGAGGTCTTCGCCATCGACGACACCTGCACCCATCAGGACGCCTCGCTCGCCGACGGCTGGCTGGAGGGCTGCGAGGTGGAATGCCCGCTGCACGCCTCGAAGTTCGACCTGCGCACGGGGGCCGTCGACGCCCCGCCGGCCAAGCGCCCGGTCCGCACCCACGAGGTCCACGTCGAGGACGGCATGATCTACGTCCGGCTGTCCCTGGACGCGCCCAACCTGCCGCCCTGCGTCACGGCCCGGCTCGCCGGCGGACCCGCGTGAGAACGGTCGCCGTGGTCGGCGCCTCGCTCGCCGGTCTCTCGGCGGCGCGCTCGCTGCGCAAGCAGGGCTACGACGGGCGGCTCGTCGTCATCGGCGACGAACCCCACCGCCCGTACGACCGGCCCCCGTTGTCCAAGGAGTTCCTGGCCGGCTCCCTGGCCGAGGCGGACCTCGCGCTGGAGCCGGACGACGAGGACTTGCGGGCCGAGTGGCTGCTCGGCGTCCGCGCCGTCGGTCTCGATGGCCCGCAGCGCGCCGTACGGCTCGCCGACGGCAGCGAGGTACGGGCGGACGGTGTCGTCATCGCGACCGGCGCCGCCGCCCGGACCCTGCCCGGCGCGGACGCCCTGGCCGGGGTGCACACCCTGCGCACCCTGGACGACGCCCGCGCCCTGCGCGACGAACTGGCCCTCGGGGGCAGGCTGGTGGTGATCGGCGGCGGCTTCATCGGCGCCGAGGTCGCCTCCACCGCCTACGCCCTCGGACTCGACGTGACCGTCGTGGAAGCGGCCCCGACCCCGCTGGCGGGACCGCTCGGCGAGACCATGGGCGGCATCGTCTCCGCCCTCCACGCGGACCACGGCGTACGGCTGTTGTGCGGAGTGGGCGTCAAGGGACTGCGCGGCGCGAGCCGGGTCCAGGCCGTCCTGCTGGCGGACGGCCGCAGCGTCCCCGCCGACATCGTGGTCGTGGGGGTCGGCGCCCGTCCGTGCGTCGAGTGGCTCGTGGGCTCCGGCATCGAGCTCGACGACGGCGTCAGGTGCGGCGCCGACGGCCGCACCAACCTGCCCGGGGTGGTCGCGGTCGGGGACTGCGCCTCCTGGTACGACCCGCGCGCGGGACTGCACCGCCGCGTCGAGCACTGGACCGGCGCCCGGGAGCGGCCCGAGGCGGCCGTGACCGCGCTGCTGGCGGGCGGCGCGGTGGAACCGAGCGCGCCGAGGCCGCCGTATTTCTGGTCGGACCAGTACGGCGTGAAGATCCAGTTCGCCGGTCACGCGGCCGCCGCCGACAGCGTGACGATCGAGGAGGGCGCCCGGGACGACCGCAACGTCCTGGCCGTCTACCGGCGTTCCGGGCAGCCGGTCGCCGTGCTCGGAATGAACCAGCCGCGGCTGTTCACGCGCTGGCGCAAGCAGCTCGCCGCCGCGGCCTGACAGCACCGCCGCTGTCGCCGCGTTCACCACGCCGTCCGCTCTTCCCGGCGTGCACCACCGGCCCACGACGTTCCCCGAGGAGTGCACTGTGACCTCGACCAGCCTGCCGGACAGCCTGATCGCCACCCTCCCCGGCGCCTCCTACACGGATCCCGGGATCTTCGCCCAGGAGCAGGAGCGCATCTTCGAAGCGATGTGGTTCTGCGCCGTCCGCGCCGTGGACCTGCCGAAACCCGGTGCCTTCAGGACGGTTGAGGTGGGCCGCGAGAGCATCCTCATCACGCGGGCCCGGGACAACTCGATCCGCGCCTACTTCAATGTGTGCCGGCACCGGGGCGCCAAGCTGTGCACCGAGGAGTCCGGCGAGGTCAAGCGGGCCTTCCAATGCCCGTACCACGCCTGGACGTACGACCTGACCGGCAAGCTCGTGGCCGCGCCCAACCTGACGAAGATGCCGGACGTGGGCCGCACCGAGTACGGCCTGGCGAGCGTGGCGGTGCGCGAGTGGCTGGGCTATGTGTGGGTGTGCCTCGCGGAGGACCCGCCGCCCTTCGACGAGGTCGTCCAGGACGTGATCGCGCGCCTCGGCGACACCGAGTCGATCGAGCACTACGGCATCGGGGAGCTGGAGGTCGGCCGGCGGATCGTCTATGACGTGAAGGCCAACTGGAAGCTGATCGTCGAGAACTTCATGGAGTGCTACCACTGCGCGACGATCCACCCCGAACTCACCGAGGTGCTCCCGGAGTTCGCCGACGGATACGCGGCCCAGTACTACGTGGGGCACGGCGCGGAGTTCGGCGAGGACGTCAGGGGGTTCACCGTCGACGGCTCGGAGGGGCTGGACCGGATTCCCGGAGTCTCCGAGGACCAGGACCGCCGCTACTACGCGATCACCGTGCGGCCGCAGGTCTTCATCAACCTCGTGCCCGACCATGTGATCTTCCACCGCATGTACCCGGTGGCCGCCGACCGCACGATCGTCGAGTGCGACTGGCTGTATCTGCCCCAGGTCGTGGCGAGCGGCAAGGACGTCAGCCGGTCGGTGGAGCTGTTCGACCGGGTCAACCGGCAGGACTTCGACGCGTGCGAGCGCACCCAGCCCGGGATGCGCTCACGGTTGTACGCCAAGGGCGGGGTGCTGGTGCCCAGCGAGCACCACATCGGCGAGTTCCACGACTGGGTCCAGGCCCGGCTGGGAGTCGGGGTCGGTCCGGTTGACGGGGCTCAGCCCAGGTAGCCCATGCGGTGGCTGATCTCCTCGGCGCCCTTGACCAGGACCGGGGCGAGCTCGTGGAGCCGCTCCTCGGAGAGCCGGTACGCGGGTCCCGAGGCGCTGAGCGCCGCGATGACCTCCCCGTCCCGGTCGCGGACCGGCGCGGCCATGGCGTGCAGACCCAGCTCCAACTCCTCCAGGGCCCAGGCGTAACCGCGCTCACGGGCCTCGGCGAGGTTCTTCTCGAGCTTCGTCTTCGCGGTGATGGTGCGCGGGGTGACCTTCTTCAGGCCGGTCTCCGTCAGGAGCGCGGCGCGCTGCTCGGCGGGCAGGTGGGCCAGCAGGATCTTGCCGCTCGACGTGGCGTGCAACGGGGTCAGCTGGCCGACCCAGTTCTGCGCGGTGACGGCGCCCGGGCCGCGCACCTGGTAGAGGTTGACCGCGTAGCGCTCCTGCATCACGGCGACGTTCACGGTCTCGCCGAGCTCCTCGGCGAGGTCCTCGCAGACCGGGCGGCTCTGCTGGGTGATGTCGATGCGTCCGGTGACCGCGCCGGCCAGGCGCACGATGCCGAAACCGAGGCGGTACTTGCCGCGTTCACCCGCCTGTTCCACCAGGCCGCGCGCTTCCAGGGCGCCGAGGAGCCGGAACGCCGTGGACTTGTGAACGTCGATCTCGGCGGCCACCTCGCTCACGCCCGCCTCGCCGCGCTGGGCCAGGATCTCCATCACGTGAATGGCCCGGTCGACGGACTGCACCCCGCCGCTCGACGACCCTGTCGTTTCGTTATCCGGGTTGTAGTTGCTCACAACGCAACTATACGGCGGGTAAAAAACAAGGGTGGGAGGTGTTTCGGGGACCCCGTGCACATGTCGTGCAGGTTGCGCGCTTCGCAACCTGGTGCGTATCGCGCTACCCGTACTACCATGCCGCGCATATCGACGGCGCGAGCGAGACGAGGCACCATGGCTCCTCAGCAGTACGACTTCGTCATCGTCGGTGGTGGATCGGCCGGCAGCGCACTGGCCAACCGGCTCTCCGCCGACCCCGGCAACCGCGTGCTGGTCCTGGAGGCCGGCCGTCCCGACTACCCGTGGGACGTCTTCATCCACATGCCCGCGGCCCTGACCTACCCGATCGGCAGCCGCTTCTACGACTGGAAGTACGAGTCCGAGCCCGAACCGCACATGGGCGGCCGACGCGTCTACCACGCCCGCGGCAAGGTGCTGGGCGGCTCCAGCAGCATCAACGGCATGATCTTCCAGCGCGGCAACCCCATGGACTACGAGCGCTGGGCCGCCGATCCCGGCATGCAGACCTGGGACTACGCGCACTGTCTGCCGTACTTCAAGCGCATGGAGAACTGCCTCGCGGCCGACCCCGACGACGAGTTCCGCGGTCACGACGGCCCGCTCGTCCTGGAGCGCGGCCCGGCCACCAACCCGCTCTTCGGCGCCTTCCTCAAGGCCACCGAGGAGGCGGGGTACGCGCCGACCGGCGACGTCAACGGGTACCGGCAGGAAGGCTTCGCCAAGTTCGACCGCAACGTCCACCGCGGACGCCGGCTGTCGGCCTCCAAGGCCTATCTGAAGCCCGCCAGGAGGCGCCCCAACCTCACCGTCACCACCCGCGCCCTCGTCACCCGCGTCCTGTTCGAGGGCAAGCGGGCGGTCGGGGTTGAGTACCGGCACGGCAAGGGCGCGCCGCAGCAGGTGCGCGCCAAGGAGGTCATCCTCTGCGGCGGCGCGATCAACTCCCCGCAGCTGCTCCAGCTCTCCGGCGTCGGCAACGCCGGGGAACTGCGCGCCCTGGGCATCGACGTCGTGCACGACCTGCCGGGCGTCGGCGAGAACATGCAGGACCACCTGGAGGTGTACATCCAGTACGCCTGCAAGCAGCCCGTCTCCATGCAGCCGTACCTCGCGAAGTGGCGCGCCCCCTTCATCGGCCTGCAGTGGCTCTTCGGCAAGGGCCCCGCCGCGACCAACCACTTCGAGGCCGGCGGGTTCGCCCGCAGCAACGAGGACGTGGACTACCCCAACCTGATGTTCCACTTCCTGCCCATCGCGGTCCGCTACGACGGCTCCGTGCCCGCCGGCGGACACGGCTACCAGGTGCACGTGGGGCCCATGTACTCCGACGCCCTAGGCTCGGTGAAGATCAGGAGCAGGGATCCGCAGGAGCACCCGGCGCTGCGCTTCAACTACCTGTCCACCGAGCAGGACCGCCGCGAGTGGGTCGAGGCGATCCGTGTCGCGCGCAGGCTGCTCAACCAGCCCGCCCTCGCCCCCTACAACGGCGGGGAGATCTCGCCCGGCCCGTCCGTCGAGAGCGACGAGGAGATCCTCGCCTGGGTCGCCAAGGACGGCGAGACCGCCCTGCACCCCTCCTGCACCTGCAAGATGGGCACCGACGAGATGGCCGTCGTGGACCCTACGAGCCTGCGCGTGCACGGGGTCGAGGGGCTGCGGGTCGTCGACGCGTCGGTGATGCCCTATGTCACCAACGGAAACATCTACGCGCCGGTGATGATGATCGCGGAGAAGGCGGCCGACCTCATCCTCGGCAAGGCGCCGCTCGCGCCGTCCGAAGCCGTCTACTACCGGCACCGGGACTCCCGGACCCAGGCGGGGTAACGCAGTATTTTCGCGGGACCGCTTGTCCCGGAAACCGGCTGTCTCCGGGGTGCGCGCAGGGCGTCCGCGTGCCCAAACCGTCATCCCCAACCCCTTGACGTGGGTTCACGCATTCTCCAGAGTGTTCCACCACAAGCAATGCGGTGCGCGATGCGCAACGAGATTCGCTCGAAGGGCTCCCGACGTGGCAGACCTGTATGTGGACGGGAAGTGGCGGGAGCCGGTGGCCGGAGGCCGTCGGGAGATCCGCTGTCCCGCCGACGGCACGCTTTCCGCGACCGTGTCGGAAGGCACCCGCGCCGACACCGAGGCGGCCGTCGCGGCCGCCCGCCGGGCCTTCGACGAAGGGCCCTGGCCGCGCACCCCCGAGCGAGAGCGGGGCGCCCTGCTGCTGCGCACCGCAGACCTGATCGAGCGCGACGCCAAGGAGTTCGCCCGCGCCGAGTCGCTGGACACCGGCAAGCGGCTGGTCGAGAGCGAGTACGACATCGCCGACGTCGTCTCCTGTCTGCGTTACTACGGCGGGCTCGGCGGCACCGACGCCGGCCGTGTGATCGACACCGGCCGGGACGACGCCGTCAGCCGCGTGGTCTACGAGCCGATCGGGGTGTGCGGTCTGATCACACCGTGGAACTACCCACTTCTGCAAGCGAGTTGGAAGGTGGCCCCGGCCCTTCTCGCCGGCAACACCATCGTCCTCAAGCCCAGTGAGCTCACCCCCTCCACCGCAATCCTGCTGATGAGGGCCCTGGAGGAGGCCGGACTGCCCGCCGGTGCGGCCAACCTCGTCCTCGGCACCGGGCCCGAGGTGGGCGCGCCGCTCTCGGAGGATCCCCGGGTCGACATGGTCTCCTTCACCGGAGGCGTGGAGACCGGCAAACGGATCATGGCGACGGCCGCCGCGAGCGTGAAGAAGGTCGCGCTGGAACTCGGCGGCAAGAATCCCAATGTCGTCTTCGCCGACGCCGACTTCGAGACGGCCGTGGACTTCGCGCTCACGGCCGTCTTCCTGCATTCGGGGCAGGTCTGCTCGGCCGGTGCCCGGCTGATCGTCGAGGACTCGCTGCACGACCGGTTCGTCGACGAGGTGGTCCGCCGGGCCCGGCAGATCCGCCTCGGCGGGCCCTTCGACCCCGAGGCCGAGACCGGGGCGCTGATCTCGGCACAGCACCTGGAGAAGGTCGAGGCGTACGTCGCCGCCGGGCTCGCCGAAGGTGCCGTACTGCGCTGCGGTGGTGAGCGTCCCGCCGACCCCGCCCTCGCGAACGGCCACTACTACCCGCCCACCGTGCTCGACGAGTGCCGGCAGGACATGCGGGTGGTGCACGAGGAGTCCTTCGGGCCGGTGCTGACCGTGGAGCGGTTCTCCGGTGAGGACGACGCCGTACGCATCGCCAACGACACCGAGTACGGCCTCGCCGGTGCCGTCTGGACGCAGGACGCCGGCAAGGCCCAGCGGGTCGCCCGCCGGCTGCGGCACGGCACGGTGTGGATCAACGACTACCACCCCTATGTGCCGCAGGCCGAGTGGGGTGGCTTCGGGCACTCCGGTGTGGGCCGGGAACTGGGACCGACCGGCCTGGACGAGTACCGCGAGCCCAAGCACATCTGGCAGAACATCCAACCCCGGCCGCAGCACTGGTTCCGCGGCTGAACGCCGAGAAGAGGTCGACCATGACCCCAACCCAGACCGAGGTGCCGCCGCGCCGCGGCACCCCTGAGGACGCGGCGCCCACGCCCGTCATATCCGTACGCGGGCTGTGGAAGGTGTTCGGGCCGAAGGCGGACCAGGTACCCGACTCCGAGGAGCTGCGCGGGCTCACCCGCCGCGAACTCATGGACCGCACCGGCTGTACCGCCGCCGTGCGGGACGTGGGCTTCGACGTCGCGCCCGGCGAGGTCTTCGTCGTCATGGGGCTGTCCGGCTCCGGCAAGTCCACCCTGGTGCGCTGTCTGACCCGGCTGATCGAGCCCACCGCCGGCGAGATCGTCTTCGAGGGCGAGGACATCCGGGACGCCGACGAGCGGCGACTGCGCGAACTGCGGCGCAGCAAGTTCTCCATGGTCTTCCAGCACTTCGGTCTGCTGCCCCACCGCCGCGTCGTCGACAACGTGGCGTTCGGCCTGGAGATCCGCGGCCTGGGCCGGGCCGAGCGCACCAGGCGGGCGCTGGAGGTCGTCGAACTCGTGGGCCTGTCGGGGTACGAGAACTCCTACCCCGACCAGCTCTCCGGCGGTATGCAGCAACGCGTGGGCCTGGCAAGGGCGTTGGCCGGCGACCCGGACGTCCTCCTCTTCGACGAGCCGTTCTCGGCACTCGACCCGCTGATCCGCCGGGACATGCAGAGCGAGGTCATCCGGCTGCACCACGAGGTCGGCAAGACGATGGTGTTCATCACCCACGACCTCTCCGAGGCGCTGAAGCTCGGCGACCGCATCCTCATCATGCGGGACGGAAAGACCGTCCAGTGCGGCACCGGCGACGAACTCGTCGGTGCTCCCGCCGACGACTACGTACGCGACTTCGTCAAGGACGTGCCGCGCGGCGATGTGCTGACCCTGCGCTGGATCATGCGTCCGGCCACTCCCGAAGACCCTCTGGACGGACCCGAGTTGGGCCCGGACGTCGTGGTGAAGGAGGCCACCCGGGCCGTCCTCGCCGCCGACAGACCCGTCAAGGTCGTCGAGAACGGCAAACTGATCGGCATCGTCGGCGACGAGGAGATCCTCGCGGTGGTCGCCGGGCAGGAAGGCGACGCGTGATGACCGTCGCCATCGAGAAACCCGGGAAACCGGGGCAGACGAAGCAGGCCGAACCCCCTCCGCCCGCCACCCCCGTACGCAGGATCAGCCGGTCCATGGTGGTCGGCGCGATCCTGGTCGTCTGGCTCCTCCTGTTCGCCGTACTGCGCGGAAAGCAGACCCTGTCGCTGGCCGCGGCCGACCTCACCGATCTGCACCGCCGGCTCAACGACGTCAACGACTCCATCGGCGCCGACCGCAACTCCAACCCGCTCTTCCTGTACGGCTTCAACGAGATCCGGCTGGTCATCGACAACCTGGTGACCTTCGTGCAGGACCTGATCTCCCAGCCGTCCGGCGACCGGCCGCTCCCGCAGATCGGCTGGCTCGGCGTCGTCGGCCTCGCCGGCTACGTCTCCTGGGCGGTGGCCAACTGGCGGGTCGCGCTGCTGGCCGTGGCCGGCTTCACCTTCCTCGGGCTCCAGGGCCTGTGGCAGGAGAGCATGGACACCCTGGCCCTGACCCTCTCCGCGGTCCTGGTGGCGCTGCTGTTCGCCCTCCCGCTGGGCGTGTGGGCGGGCCTGTCCGAGCGGGTCAACCGGATCGTCACCCCCTTCCTGGACTTCATGCAGACGATGCCGACCTTCGTCTACCTGGCGCCGCTGACCCTGTTCTTCCTCATCGGCGGGGCTTCCGCGACCATCGCCACCGTCATCTACGCGGCACCACCGGCCATCCGCATCACCGCGCACGCCATCCGTTCCGTGCCCGCGACGACGGTCGAGGCCGCCGCCTCCATGGGAGCCACCCGCAGACAGTCGCTGCTGAAGGTCCTGCTGCCGATGTCCAAGCGGACCGTGGTGATGGGCGTCAACCAGACCATCATGGCCGCCCTGGCCATGGTGACCATCGCGGCCCTGATCGACGCCCCCGGACTCGGCAAGACCGTGGTCCAGGCCCTGCAGTCCCTCGACGTCGGTACGGCCTTCAACGCGGGCCTCGCCATCGTCGTCATGGCGATCGTCCTGGACCGCGTCACCACCGCGGCGAGCGGACGCGCGGAGGCGGCCCGGCGCTCCGGTAACCCGCTCCTCAAGTGGCGGCGGCACCTGCTCGCCGCCGGGGGAGTGGTGGCGGCCGTACTCGTGTATCTGTCGCACACCTACGTGTGGGCGGCCGAGTTCCCCGGCGACGGCACCACCGGCAGC
Organism: Streptomyces sp. NPDC048523; assembly: GCF_043199815.1. Classification (NCBI taxonomy): domain Bacteria; kingdom Bacillati; phylum Actinomycetota; class Actinomycetes; order Kitasatosporales; family Streptomycetaceae; genus Streptomyces; species Streptomyces sp. NPDC048523. The sequence goes on from NZ_JBICWQ010000004.1 coordinate 139,090, forward strand.
AACATCGCCAAGGCAGCCGACGACGTGACCACCTGGGCCCAGGACAACCTGTCGGGGCTCACCAACGGCTTCCGCGACGTCATCACCAACGGCCTGCTCAACCCGTTCCAGACGCTGCTGACCGACTCCCCGTGGTGGCTCGTCGGCGCCGCCCTCATCGGGATCGCCGTAGTGCTCGGCGGCTGGCGCGCCGGCGTCACCACCGCCGTGTGCGTGGGACTCCTGGTCGCCACCGGCGTGTGGTCGGACGGCATGACGACCCTGGCCTCGACCGTCGTGGCCACCGTCCTGGTCATGCTGCTCGGCATGGTCGTCGGGGTGTGGATGGGCCGCAGCGCGCTGGTGGACCGGCTGGTACGGCCCACCCTCGACGCGGCCCAGGTCATGCCGCCCTTCGTCTATCTCGTGCCGTTCCTCGCCCTGTTCGGGGCGACCCGATTCACGGCCATCGTCGCCGCGATCGTCTACGCGGCCCCGGTCGCCATCAAGATCATCGCCGACGGGGTGCGGACCGTGCCCGCGGCCACCGTCGAGGCGGCGACCTCCACCGGGTGCAACACCTGGCAGATCATCACCAAGGTCCAGCTGCCGATGGCCCGCAGCGCCCTGACGCTCGCGACCAACCAGGGCCTGATCTACGTGCTGTCGATGGTCGTCGTCGGCGGCCTGGTGGGCGCCGGCGCGCTCGGCTACGACGTGGTGGCCGGCTTCTCGCAGGGACAGCTGTACGGCAAGGGCCTGGCGGCCGGACTCGCCATCGTCCTGCTCGGCGTCATGTTCGACCGGATCACTCAAGCAGCGGCTCGCCGCACCAGTAACTGAGGAGCACGACACGATGGCAAGACACTGGCGAGCCGGCGCGGCCGGCCTGGCCGTCCTCGGCCTTTCCCTCACGGCCTGCGGCGGCGCGAAGGTCGGTGACTCCTCGGAGGCCGGCGGCTCGGGCAGCTCCGGCACGTGCGGCACCTTCAACCTCGCGGTCAACCCGTGGGTGGGCTACGAGGCCGACGCGGCGGTCGTCGCGTACGTCGCCGAGCACGACCTGAAGTGCAAGGTCACCAAGAAGGACCTCAAGGAGGAGATCGCCTGGCAGGGCTTCGGGACCGGCGAGGTCGACGCCGTCCTGGAGAACTGGGGCCACGACGACCTGAAGAAGAAGTACATCACCCAGCAGAAGACCGCAGTGGAGGCCGGCTCGACCGGCAACAAGGGCATCATCGGCTGGTACGTGCCGCCGTGGCTGGCCAAGGCCCACCCGGACATCAAGAACTGGAAGAACCTCAACAAGTACGCCGCGCAGTTCAAGACCTCGGAGTCCGGCGGCAAGGGCCAGCTCCTGGACGGCGACCCGTCGTACGTCACCAACGACGAGGCGCTGGTGAAGAACCTGAAGCTGGACTTCAAGGTGGTGTACGCGGGCAGCGAGACCGCGCTGATCCAGGCGTACCGCAACGCCGAGAAGAACAAGGAGTGGGTGATCGGCTACTTCTACGAGCCGCAGTGGTTCCTGTCCGAGGTGCCGCTGGTCAAGGTCGACCTGCCCGCGTACAAGACGGGCTGTGACGCCGATGCGGCCAAGGTCGCCTGCGACTACCCGGTCTACGACCTCGACAAGATCGTCAGCGCGAAGTTCGCCAAGTCGGGCAGCCCGGCCTACGACCTGGTGAAGAAGTTCAACTGGACCAACGACGACCAGAACACCGTGGCCAAGTACATCGCGGTGGACAAGATGACGCCGGACGCGGCGGCCAAGAAGTGGGTCGACGCCAACCGCGCCAAGGTCGACGCCTGGATCAAGTAGGGCGTTCACGGTGCCTGGTGGGCGGTGCGCACAGTGCGCACCGCCCACCGGGCATTGCCGTTTTCGAGGTCTTTCCACGAGGTCACAGCCCTCTTGACACCCACCTGAACGGCAGGCACATTGAGTTGCGCAGCCTGAATCGTGTTGCGTACAAAGCAACTTAACCGGAGGTGCGGCGATGGCGGGACCCCGAGTGGTCATCATCGGAGCGGGCGTCGTCGGCGCGGCACTGGCCGACGAGATCTCCACACGCGGCTGGACCGAGGTGACCGTGGTCGACCAGGGCCCCCTCCCGGCCACCGGCGGATCGTCCTCGCACGCCCCGGGCCTGGTCTTCCAGGCCAACTCCTCCAAGACCATGACCGAGCTGGCCCGCTACACCGTCGAGAAGCTCAGCTCCCTCGACGTCGACGGACAGCCCTGCTTCCTCCAGGTCGGCGGCCTGGAGGTGGCGACCACCCCGGAACGCGTCACCGAACTCCACCGCCGGCAGGGCTGGCTCACCTCCTGGGGCGTGGAGTCGCGGATCGTGACCGCCGACGAGTGCGTCGACCTGCACCCCCTGGTCAACCGCGACCGGGTCCTCGCCGGCCTCCACATCCCCACCGACGGCCTCGCCAAGGCCGTCCTCGCCGTCGAGGCCCAGATCCGCCGCGCCACCGAGCGCGGAGTGACCTTCCTGGCCCGCCACGAGGTCCTCGACGTCCTCCAGGCCGACGGGGAAGTGACGGGCGTCCGCACCGACCAGGGCGACCTGCAGGCCGACATCGTCGTGTGCTGCGCCGGCATCTGGGGCCCGAAGATCGCCCGCATGGCCGGCATGAACCTCCCGCTCACCCCGCTCGCCCACCAGCTCGCCTGGACCGGCCCGGTCCCGGCGCTCGCCGGTCAGACCGAGGAGGCGGTGCGCCCGATCCTGCGGCACCAGGACGCCGACCTCTACTACCGCGACCGCCATGACACCCTCGGCATCGGCTACTACGGCCACCGCCCCATGCCCATCACCGCCGACGAGATCCTCTCCGTCGACGAGGCCGATGGAATGCCGTCGGTCCTGAAGTTCACCGAGGACGACTTCGCGGACGCCTGGACCGAGACCCAGTCACTGCTCCCCGCCACCCGCGAGGCCAAGGTCGAGGAGGCCATCAACGGCCTGTTCTCCTTCACCACCGACGGGCTGCCCCTCCTCGGCGAGTCCCCGGACGTCAAGGGCTTCTGGGTCGCCGAGGCCGTCTGGGTCACCCACTCCGCCGGCGTCGGCCGGGCCGTCGCCGAGTGGCTGGTCGACGGCCACTGCTCCTCCTTCGATCTCCACGAGTGCGACGTCAACCGCTTCGAACCGCACCAGCTCTCCCCGGAGTACGTCCTGGCCCGCGACTGCCAGAACTTCGTCGAGGTCTACGACATCCTCCACCCGCTCCAGCCCTCCGGCGATCCCCGCCCGATCCGCACCAGCCCCTTCCACGCCCGCCAGCAGGAGCTGGGCGCCTTCTTCCTTGAGGCGAACGGCTGGGAGCGGCCGCACTGGTACGAGGCCAACGCACACCTGGTGGAAGGCCGTTCGATCGTCACCCCCGACGACTGGGCCGCGCGGTACTGGTCGCCCATCGTCGGCGCCGAGGCCCAGGCCACCCGCGAGACCGTCGCCATGTACGACATGACGGCCCTCAAGCGCCTGGAGGTGAGCGGGCGGGGAGCGGCCGACTTCCTGGAGCGGCTGTGCACCGGCAAGGTCGCCAAGTCCGTCGGCTCGGTGACGTACACCTTGCTGCTGGACCACGACGGAGGCATCCGCAGCGACATCACCGTCGCGCGGCTGGCCCCCGACCTCTTCCAGGTCGGCGCCAACGGCAACCTCGACCTCGACTGGTTCACCCGCCACCTGCCCGCCGACGGCACCGTCCAGGTCCGCGACATCACCCCCGGCACCTGTTGCATCGGACTGTGGGGACCGCTCGCCCGGGACGTCCTCCAGCCGCTCACGGACGAGGACTTCTCGGCGACCGGCCTGAAGTACTTCCGCGCCAAGCGCGCCCACATCGGGCCCGTCCCGGTCACGGCCATGCGCCTGTCGTACGTCGGCGAGCTCGGCTGGGAGCTGTACACCACCGCCGACCTCGGCCAGAAGCTGTGGGACACCCTGTGGCGGGCGGCCCGGCCGCTGGGCGGGATCGCCGCCGGCCGGGGCGCCTTCAACACCCTCCGCCTGGAGAAGGGGTACCGCTCCTTCGGCACCGACATGACCTACGAGCACGACCCCTACGAGGCCGGAGTCGCCTTCGCCGTCAAGGCCGACAAGGAGGACTTCGTCGGCAAGGCGGCACTGGAGCGCCGCAGGGCCGACGTACGCCGGAAGCTGACCTGCCTGACGATCGACGACCCGCGGTCCGTCGTCATGGGCAAGGAGCCGGTGTACGACGGGCAGCGAGCGGTCGGCTACGTCACCAGCGCGGCCTTCGGCCACACGATCGGCAAGGGCATCGCCTACTCCTGGCTGCCGGCGGAGCTCGCGGTGGCCGGCCGGTCCCTGCACATCGGCTACTTCGACCGGCGCGTGGAGGCGGTCGTGGCCGAGGAGCCGCTGTTCGACCCGGCGATGTCCCGGCTCCGGGGGTGAGCGGGCGTCAGCCCACGTAGCCGAGCCGGCGGCTGAGTTCGTCGGCGCCCGCCACCAGCACCGGTGCCAGCTCGTGCATCCGCTCCTCGGTGAGGCGGAAGGCGGGACCCGAGGCGGTGAGGGCGGCGACGACCTTGCCGTCGCCCGAACGCACCGGCGCCGCCATGGCGTTGAGGCCCTCCTCGTACTCCTCCACCGTCATGGCGTAGCCCTGCTCTCGGACCCGGACCAGCTCCGCCTCCAGCGTCTGCGGCGAGGTCAGTGTGCGGGCCGTCATCCGTTCTAGACCGGCCGTGGCGACGAGCTCGCCCCGGCGCTCGTCCGTGAGATGGGCGAGCAGGACCTTGCCGCTGGAGGTGCAGTGCATCGGCGTCAGCCGGCCGACCCAGTTCTGCGCGGTGATGGCGGACCGGCCGCGCACCTGGTCGAGGTTGATCACATGGTGGGACTCCAGGACCGCGATGTTCATCGTCTCGCCCAGTTTGTCGGCGAGGCGCTCGCAGATCCCGCGGCCGTACTTGGTGACGTCGATGCGCCCGGTGACCGCGCCGGCCAGCCGCACGATGCCGAAGCCGAGCCGGTACTTCCCGCGCTCGCCCTCCTGCTCCACCATCCCGTGCGCCTCCAGCGCGCCGAGCAGACGGAACGCGGTGGACTTGTGGACGTCGATCGCCTCGGCGACCTCACTGACGCCTGCCTCGCCGCGCTGGGCGAGGATCTCCAGCACGGTGACGGCCCGGTCGACGGACTGCACCCCGCCGCCGGACGCGCCCCCGGACTCGGTGCCGTTGTTGCTCATGGCGGAACCATATGCGAACAGGTCAGCCGTGCGGGGCCCGGTGTCCGGCACCGGGCCCCGCACGGCGCGCGGCCGTCAGCGGGTGAGCGGTGCGACCGTGATCCGGTCGACGTTGGGCGCGTACGCCGTGGGGTTGGCCAGGGTGACGGTGTTGGTGCCCGCGGAGAGGGTCACCGGCACCGGCAGCTCCCAGTAGTTGTTCCAGCTGTAGTTGTTGCGGAACATGACCGTCCGGTCGGTCCCGTTGACGCTGATCCGGGCCGCGCGGGAGACCACGTTGGTGTTGTAGTTCCCGGAGCCGGCGACCTGGTTGTTGGCGTAGCGGACGTTCATGACGTAACGCCCGGCGCTCGCCGCGCTGACCTTGAAGGTGAGCGTGTTGTCCGCGCCGTTGCCGATGTAGCCGACGTACTTGCCGCCGGAGGCCCAGGTGTCCGAGGTGACCACGGCGGTCCCGGCGAGGGTGGCGTCCTCGGCCTGGTAGGCGGTCACGCCGGTGGTGTCGGCGCTCGCGGCGACGCGGAGGTCGCGCAGGGTCAGGGTGGCGGAGCCCGACGCGGCGGCGGTGACGCGGTTGTTGCCCGCCGACAGGTACAGCCGTGAGGTCCTGGTGGTGGCCTTGCCGCCGGTGGAGGCCAGCTTCACGGCGGTGGCGCCGTCCAGGGAGAGCGTGCCGATGCCGTTGGCGGCGTAGTCGGTGCGGACCGTGTAGTAGCCGTCGGTCGGGGCGTACACGTCGAAGGTCGCCGAGTCCGCGCGGTCCAGGGTCAGGGCACCGGCGCCGGTGATGCCGGACACGGAGTAGCCGTAGCCAGGCGTGCCGGTGACGTCGGTGTAGGTGGCCGGGTAGAGGGTGTCCGCGGTGGAGGCGGCGGTGAGGTCGACCTTGTCGAGGGTGACCTCGTTCGTGCCCTTGGCGAGGGCGATGGTGTGGCTGCCCGCGGTCAGTGACAGCGAGGCGCGGGCGGTGGCGCGGTAGGTCCAGTTCAGGGTCGGACCGTAGGTGACGGTCTGGGCCGCGCCGCCGTCCACGGTGAGGGTCTGGGTCGCCGGGGCGCCGGACTGGTTGCCGTAGAAGACGTCGAGGTCATAGGTGCCCGTGGTGGGGACGTCGACCGTGAAGGCGACCTTGCTGGTCGGCTGGTTGAGGCTGCCGACGTCCTTGGTGCCCGAGGTGGCGTAGCCGTAGGCGTTGGACACCGAGCCCTGGGTGTAGACCGTCCCGCCGGTGATGGCGGCGTTCTCGGCCTCGTACGACGCCGACCAGGGGACGGAGGGCGGAGCGGGCGCGTCCTTGCCGGCCGGGTTGACGGTGACGCGGTAGGCCGACATCGGGTCGAGGCCGGTCAGGGGCACGGTGATGCTGCCGTCGGCGGCGACCTTGTAGGTGCTGCGGGCCAGGACCCTGGGCGCGGGCGCTCCGCCCTCGTAACCGCTCCAGGCGGTGCGCTCGACCGAGACGTCGACCTTGCGGCCGAAGGAGGACGGGATGTGCTGGATCACGGTGTCGGCCGCGCCGGAGGTGCCGCCGCCGAGGAGCACCTGGGCCTGCTTGCGGCCGGTGTCGAGGGAGGCGATGCCCTGGAGCGTGTCGGTGGTGTTGGCCTGCGGCGGGGTCACCTTGGCGGTCTTGCCGCTCAGGCCCGCGTACCAGCGCATCAGCCACCAGTTGCCGTTCGGGATGTTGGTCTGGGCGACGTTGTCGTCCAGGTTCCCGGCGATGTCCCAGTAGGCGAGGTCGGCGTCGACCTTGTTCCGCTCGAACATCGACATCCACTGGACCATCTGCCCCGGCACGGACAGGTCACGGCGGTCGGCGTACTCGTTGATGTTGACCGGCCGGGGGCTGATGCCCGTCTTGGTCTCGAGGGTCCGGTAGGCGGCGAGGGTGGACTCGAAGTGCGCCAGGGAACCGGGGTCCAGTTCGTGCCAGGTGGTGATGTCCGGCAGGACGTGGTGCGCCTTGGCCCACGGGTAGAAGTCGCCCATGAGCCGGGAGTCGTAGTGGGTCTCGTTGGGGCCGGCGATCCGGGCGTTCGGGATGATCGACCTGATCTTGGCGTAGACGGTCGCCCAGTCGCTCTCGAAGCTGCTCAGCGCCTTCGCGTAGGTCGTGGCGTCCGAACTGCCGAGCCCGGTGTACCAGTTGCCGTCCGGCTCGTTGAACGGCACCCACACGAACGCGGAGGCGTCCGGACGGGCCGCCACCTTGCGGACCATGGTGTCGACCTTGGCCAGGTAGTCGCTCAACCCGTTGTTCTCGTAAGGCCAGTTGGCGTACACGTCCTGCATGTAGATCAGGTTGTCGCCGCCCCCCGTACGGGCGAACTGGGACTGGACGACCAGCGCGTCGCCGTTGGGGTGCTGGGCCCCGTCCGGCGCCTTCGTGGCGATCGTCCTCAGATGCAGGGGCGCGACCACGCTGTCCCCGGGCACACCGTCGTCGCTGAGGCCGTACAGGGCGCCGTTGGCGCCGTGCATGACCGCGCCGGTGGTGGTGCCCAGGTCGACCTTGAGCTGGGGGGCTGCGGCCTCGGCGGCGGGCGAGGCGAGGAAGGAGCCGACGAGTGCGGACACGGCGGCCGCGCCGACGAGGCCGACGAGGCGCCGGGTTCTGCGGGGCTTGTCGGGCAGGGCGGATGTACGAGGTAGGGCTGACGTACGGGGCATGACGGACCTCCTCCTCCCGCACCGTTGCGGGAGGCTCGGACGGCTTCGGGGGTGGGATTACTTGACGGCGCCGCTGGTGATGCCGGAGACGATGCGGCGCTGGGCGATGACGAAGACGAGCACCATGGGAAGGCTCATCATCACGACGTAGGCGAAGATCAGATGCCAGTTGTTGAGGTACAGCTGGGCACTGGCGACCTGGTAGAGGTTGAGCGGCAGGGTCGCCCTGTCCCCGCCGCCGAGCACGAAGAACGCGTAGAAGATGTCGCTCCAGGCGAACAGCATCACCATGATCGTCGCGGTGGCGATGACCGGCCGCAGCAGCGGCAGGATGATGCGCCAGAAGACCCGCACCGGACCGGCCCCGTCCATGCGCGCCGCCTCCTCCAACTCCTCGGGGAGCGCGCGGATGAACCCGGTCATGAAGAAGATCGAGGTGGACAGGTACATCCCGGCGTAGACGCCGATCATGCCGGGCCGGGTGCCGGCCAGGCCGAGCTGGCGCAGCTCCATGACGATGGTGATCACCGCGGGGGGCAGCAGCAGTCCGCTGATGCTCAGCGCGTACAGGGCGTTGACCAGCCGCCCCTTGCGACGGGCGAACACCCAGGCGGCACCGGCCCCGAGGAGCAGGACCAGGACGACCGAAGGGGCCACCACCAGAAGGCTGTTGACGAAGCCCTGGACGATCTTGCCCTCGTCGAAGGTCTGCTGGTAGTTCGCGGCGGCCTGGGCGTGGTGGGGCAGGGACAGGTTGGGCTTGATGGCCTCGGCCTGCGGCTTGACCGAGGTGACCGCGACCAGCCACAGCGGGATGCCGATGGTCACGGCGGCGATCAGCAGCACGACGACGGGCTGGACCCAGCGCCACGGGCGCCGGTGGACGGGCGCGAACGCGCCGACGGTGGTCACTGGTTGTTCTCCCTGCGGCGCAGACCGACGATGACGGGCACGGCGAGGACCACGACGATGAGGAACAGCACCAGGCTCATCGCCGAGGCCTGCGCGTAGAGCCCCTGACCGAAGATGCGGAACATGTAGATGTTGAACACCTCGGTCTCGCTGCCGGGTCCGCCCGCCGTGGTGGCCTGGACGATGTCGAAGGTGTTCATGGAGCCGATGAGCGCGGTGGTCACGTTGAACGTCACCGCCGGTGCCAGCAGCGGGAACCTGATCGACCAGAAGGTCCGCCAGCCACCGGCCCCGTCGATCCGGGCCGCCTCCAGCACATCACCGGGCATGCTCTTCAGCCCCGCCAGATAGATCAGCATGGCCAGCCCCATCCACTTCCAGCCGTGGATGAGCGTGACGACGACCAGCGTCCAGGTGGTCGAGCCGAGCCAGGGCGTGTCGACGGGGTGACCCGCGAGCGAGGACAGCACGCCGTTGAGCGCCCCGTCCTGGGCCAGCAGGGCCCGGAAGATGTAGCCCACCGCCAGGGCGGAGATCAGCACGGGCAGGAAGAACACCGCGCGGAAGAAGCGGTTGAAGCGGGTGTCGCGCTCCAGGAGCAGCGCGAGCCCGAGACCGAAGCCGTTCTGGAAGACGGCCACGAGGACCGCGTACTCCAGGGTGATGCGGATGTCGCGGACCATCGACCCGTCGTGCAGGATCGTGGAGAAGTTCGAGAAGCCCACGAAGCCGATCTGCGGGTGGAACGCCGACCAGTCGGTGAACGGGTAGACGAAGTTCAGCAGGTTCGGCAGCAGGAAGAACACCCCGAACACGGCGAGCGCGGGCACCGCGAACCACCACGGCTGGCTGGCCCCGCGACGGGACCGCCCGCGCCGGCCGGGACGCGCGGCCCGGTCCGTTTCCTGCGTGCGCGTGGCGTCACCGACGCCGAGGGTGGCTGTGTCCGCCACGATTCAACCTCCGGTACGGGGCCCCGGGCTCGCCGCCGACGGGCGGCCCGGGGATGGGGCTGGCTGAGGGTGTCCTGGGACCGGGTCCGCTCCGACCGGCGCCGCGAGGGAGGCGGGCCGGGCCGAGCGGGGTGCGATGCGCTGCGCCCGGACGCGGAGCGGGGGATGCCGAGACGCCTTCCGCTCCGGGACGACCGGCGACGACGCGGCTGAGGAGCACAGTCCGCCCGAGCGGTTGGAGCTCGTCCGCCGGGCCCCCTGCCACCGGAGCGACCCGCAAGGCACCCGCCAGGGGATGGTGCCGGTCAGAAGCCGGAGACGCCGCGGGCCTTGAGGACCTGGTCGAACTGGTCCTCGGCGGCCTGGGCGACCTGCTTCGGGCTCTTCTTGCCGTAGATCATGTCGGCGAGGGCGAGGTGGATGTCGGGGGCGGTCAGCGCCTTGACCTGGAAGACACCGGTGGCGGTGGAGAGCGCCTCGGCCTGGGCGATCGCGGTCTGCGGCAGTCCGGCGGGGTTGGGCACGGACGGCTGCACCGAGACGAGCTTGTTGGCCTTGATGTAGGCCGGGTAGTCCTTGCCGAGCCAGAAGGACAGGAACTGCCGGGCGGCGTTCTGGCGCTTGTCGTCACCGGTGTTGAACGCGACCACGCCGTTGGTCTGGTCCGGCGAGTACTCGGCCTTGGCGGCGCTGTTGGACAGGGGGAACCAGCCCAGCTTCTCGTCCATGTCCGCGGTGTCGAAGGTCGCCTGGATCTCGGACTGGAGCGAGGTGACGTTGACGGCCATCGCGGCGCTGCCGTCCATGATCGCCTTGCCCTGGTCGACGAAGGTCGCGGTCTTGTAGTTCTTCTGCGCGAGCCCGCCGTCGAGGACCTTCGTCTTGTACTTGGTGATGGCGTCGACGATGGTCTTGTTCGTCCAGGAGTCCTTGTTCTTGTTGAGGCTGTCCCAGAACGTCTGCGACAGGTCCGTCATCTGGAGCTGCACCTGCCACTGCAGCGGCCACTTGTCGCCGCCGACCTCGAAGAAGGGGGCGACGCCCGCCTTCTCCTTGATGGTCTTCGCGTCGGCGAGCAGCTCGTCGTAACTGGTGGGCATCTTCGTGATGCCGGCCTTCTTGAAGACGGCCTTGTTGTAGTAGACGCCGAGCACCGCGGGGCTGGTGACGATGGCGGCGTAGCGGTGGCCGTCGACCTGGCCGAGGCTCTGCTCGGTCTTGCCGAGCTTGGAGACCCAGTCCTCCTTGTCGAGCTGGAGCAGGTTCTGGGCCGGCTGGATGAAGGGCAGTGTGCTGCCGGTGGGCTGCCAGAACATCAGGTCCGGCTTGGTGCCCGAGGCGAGCTTGGTCGGCACGTTGGACTCGTACGGGTCGGGGATCACCTCGGTGGAGATCTTGGCCCCGGTGGCCTTCTCGAACGCCTCGATGGCCTGCTTGGGCTCGGAGACGCTGTTCTGGGCGACCCACATCGTGAGCTTGACGCCCTTGAGGGAGGCGGTGGCGTCGACCGACCCGGTGGGTGCGGCGCCGCTGCCGCCGGCGGTGCTGTCGCTGCACGCGGTGGCGGTCAGCCCGATGACACAGGCGGTGGCGAGGACGGAGACGGCTCTTCTCATGGCGGGATCCTTGGTCGTGCGGAGGGTGAGGGTGAGGGTCAGAGGCGGTGCGGCGGAGATCGCGGTGCGGTGCTGCGGTGGGTGTCTGCGATGCGGTACGGCGGAGGGCGGGTGACTGTCGGGGGCGTGAGGTCGGGTGCCGGTCGGAGTCGGGAGGTCGGGTGCCGGTTGGAGTCGGGAGGCGTGCGGTGCGGCGGAGGGGGGGGTGGTCGGGTGTCGGTCGGGTTCAGCAGCCGCGGGGGTACGGCGGAGGGTGGGTGACTGTCGGGGCGTGAGGCCGGGTGCCGGTCGGGGCGGGTGACTGTCGGGGGCGTGAGGCCGGGTGCCGGTCGGAGTCGGGAGGCGTGCGGTGCGGCGGAGGGCGGGTGGTCGGGTGTCGGTCGGGTTCAGCAGCCGCGGGGGTACGGCGGAGAGCGGGGGCTGTCGGGGAGGGGACGGGAGGGAGGCCGGATGCCGGTCCGGTTCAGGAACCGGGCGGGCCGGCGCTCTCGCGGTGCACGAGGGTGGGTTCGGCCGGCACGTGCGCGGGCTCCTGTCGGTCGGTGTCGAGTTGGGCCCGCAGCAGACCGAAGGCGGCGCGGCCCAGGCCGTGGAAGTCCATGCGGACCGTGCTGAGGGACGGAGTGAGGAAGGCGGAGTGCGGGGCGTCGTCGAAGCCGATGACGCTGACGTCCTGCGGTACCCGCCGGCCGGCGTGGTGCAGGGCCCGCAGGACACCCAGGGCCAGGTCGTCGTTGCCGCACAGGATCGCGGTGACGGCCGGGTCCCGGGCGAGCTTGTTGCCCGCCTCGTATCCGGCCTGCGCGTCCCAGCCCCGCCCGGACGGCGGGGGAGGAGCCACACCGGCCGCCCTGAGGGCCCGACGCCAGCCCTCGGCGCGCGGTGATGCCGTGCCCCGGGTTCCGGTCGAGGCGGGCAGCGCCACGTAGTGCACGGTCGCGTGCCCGAGCGCGAGGAGGTGCGCGGTGGCGGTCCGGGCCGCCTCCCGGTCGTCGGCCCACACGGCCGGCCTGCGGGGGGTCCGGCCGGGCGGCGGCGCCTCCACCAGGGCCGCGCACGGCACATGCGCCGGTACGCGGTCCAGGACGGCGGCGCCGAGACGGTCGTAGCCGATGACCACCAGGCCGCCACCGGTGTCGGCGGCCGCGGCGACCGTACGGTCCAGGTCGTTCTCCGGTGTCACCACCCGCACGCCGAGCGCGTACCCGGCGGCGCGGGACGCCTCCTCCAGACCCTGCAGGGTGGCCGCGTAGCCATGGAGGACGGTGTTCGAGGTGAGGACCGTGACTGCTCGGGTCACCCCGCTGGCCAGGGCGAACGCGGTGGCGTTGCGCCTGAACCCCAGGGCTCGCACAGCCGCTTCGACACGTCCGCGGGTCTCCTCCTTCACGTTCGGGCGGCCGTTGATGACCCTCGAAACGGTCTGGTAGGAGACGCCTGCCGCCTGGGCGACATCGCGGATGCTGGCGGGCCTGCGCTGCCCCGGGGAGGGGGCGGTCTGGCCGCCGAAGCTTGTGTGACCGGTCACATGCATGCGAGGATTGTGAGCGGTCACATCGCGGGCGTCAAGAGACCGTAACTGGGGATTTACCTTTCAAACACAACCGCCGACGCGGCCAACTCTCTCCCGCCGAGCGCGAATTCCCAGCTCAGCCCGGTGAGACCGTGGCAGTACCGAACCATCCCGGAAGGGGAAATTGCGTTGACCGCAGTCGTCGGAACACTCGAGAGATCCCGTCTCTGGTCGCACCCGGAACTCGGGCTGCACGCCGTCCTGGACGCCACGGGATCGGTCCGGCTGGGGGCGCCCGGTCAGGACCCGGCCGCTCTGGTGCCGCTCGTCGAGGTCATCGCCACCGGGCACGGACGCCTGTGGTCGGGGGAGCGCTTCATCGAGACCGCGATCGGCGAGCGCCTGACCTACCGCGACCACGAGACGGTCCGGGAGGCGGGCCGCGAGCGTACGACGATCCGGCTCGCGGACCCCGAGACCGGCCTGGCCGCCGAGGTGGTCCTGGAGACGGCTCCTGGCGCCGGTTTCCTGCGCTCACGGGTGCGGCTGGTCAACGAGGGCGACGCACCGCTGCGGCTGGAGAGCGTGAGCACCCTGACCGTCGGCGGCATCACCGACGCGGGCGGCGGGCTCGACGGACTGACCCTGCATTGGGCGGACAACGACTGGCTCGCCGAGTGCCGTTGGCGCCAGGCCCCCTTCCGTGACCACGTCGTCCAACTGAGCCGGTTCGCGCACGGTCACGAGGGACGCGGCTGCTTCGAGCGCTTCTCGCAGGGGAGCTGGTCCACCGGCCGCCATCTGCCGATCGGAGCGCTCACCGACCGTGCCGGGCGGACCTGGCTGTGGCAGATCGAGTCCAGCGCGGGCTGGCGCTTCGAGACCGGCGAACGTGAGGGCGCCGCCTATGTCGCCCTGTTCGGCCCCGACGACGCCCACCACCAGTGGCAGCACACCCTCGCGCCCGGCGAGGACTTCCACACCGTTCCCGCCGTCCTCGTCGGCGGCGCGACGGGCGGCCTCGACGCGGCCTTCGGTGAACTCACCGACTACCGCAGGCTGATCCGCCGCGACCACCCCGACCACCGTGCCCTGCCGGTGATCTACAACGACTACATGAACACCCTCATGGGCGACCCGACCACCGAGAAGCTGCTGCCGCTGGTCGACGCGGCGGCGAGGGCCGGTGCCGAGATCTTCGTCATCGACGCGGGGTGGTACGACGACGACGCGCAGGGCTGGTGGGACGCCGTCGGTGCCTGGGAGCCCGCCCGGGGGCGTTTCCCCGGCGGCATCCAGGAGGTGCTGGACGCGATCCGGCACCTCGGCATGGTCCCGGGACTGTGGCTCGAGCCCGAAGTCGTGGGCGTCCGCAGCCCGTTGGCCCACACCCTGCCGCCCGAGGCGTTCTTCCGGCGCGGCGGCCTGCGGGTGACGGAACACGGCCGCCACCACCTGGACCTGCGTCACCCGGCCGCCCGGGCCCACCTCGACGCGGTCGTGGACCGGCTGGTCGGCGAGTGGGGCGTCGGGTACCTCAAGCTCGACTACAACATCAACATCGGACCCGGCACGGAGAGCGGCCCGGAGAGCCCCGGCGCCGGCCTGCTCGGCCATCACCGCGCCCACCTCGACTGGATGTCCGGCCTGCTCGACCGGCATCCCGGCCTGGTCCTGGAGAGCTGCGGCTCGGGCGGTCTGCGCATGGACTACGCCCAACTCGCCGTCGCCCAGCTCCAGTCCACCAGCGACCAGCAGGACCCCCTGCGCTACCCGCCCATCGCCGCGTCCGCCGCCACCGCCGTGGCCCCCGAGCAGGCCGCGGTGTGGGCCTACCCCCAGCCCGACCACACCACCGACCGGATCGCCTTCACCCTCACCGGCGCGCTGTTGGGCCGTGTCCATCTCTCGGGCTTCCTCGACCGCATGAACGAGGAGCAGTTCGACCTCGTACGGTCGGCGATCCGCGTGTACAAGGACATCCGGCCGCAGATCGCCGACGCCCGCCCCTTCTGGCCGCTGGGCCTGCCGGACTGGGAGGACGCCTGGATCGCCCACGGTCTGCGGGGGCGCGACGCGACCTACCTCGCGGTGTGGCGACGGGAGGGAGCCGACGCCCCGTCGAGCCGTACGCTCCCGCTTCCCCACCTGCGGGGCCTCGCACTGCGCCCGGAGGTGCTCCAGCCCACGACGGCCGACGCCACGGCGGAGTGGGACGCGACCGAGGGAACGCTCACCGTGTGCTTGCCGCGCACGGACACGGCGGTACTGCTGAGGCTGGGAACGGTTGTGTGAGCGGGAGCTGGAACCTTGTCAGGAGGGGCGACGACTACCGGGTGTCCCGCTGACCTTGAACACAGGCCGGGCCCCGGCGGCGCCTCACCGCGCCGCCGGGGCCAGGGATCACCTCACCGCACCTCGCGTGCGTACGGCGCCACGGTGATCCGGTCGATCAGCGGCGCGTACCGGGAGCGGAGCAGGACGCCCGGGAAGGTGTCCGAGGCGTAGGTCGTGCCGTCGAAGTTCGGCAGTTCCTCGGAGCGGAAGAGGATCGTGTTCTGTCCCTTCTTCAGGGTGACGGGGATGGTCAGCTCCCAGAAGTTGTTCTCGTGGAAGCTGTGCGGGAAGCCGACGCGCCGCGTCTCGCCGCCGTTGACGCTGATGTCGGCGTGCCGGGCCAGCGGGTCCGGGTTGTAGTGGGTGGCCTCGGACTGCTCCGGGTTGGAGTAGCGGACGCGCAGCGCGTACAGGCCCGCCTTGTCCGCGGTGACGGTGAACGTCGCGGTGTTGCCGTTGCCCGGGTCTCCGCCGATGCCGGTGATCGCCGTGCCGTCGGTGGCGAGTGACAGCGGGGTGAGCGTGGCCGAGCCCGCCAGTACGGCGCTCTGGGCCTCGTACGTACGCGCCTTGAGCGCGCCCTCGCTCGGCGTGACCGTGAGGCGGTCGACGAGGGTGGCGGACGAACCGCCCGTCAGCGTCACCTTGTTGACGCCTCCGGAGAGGGAGACGGCGACGCTGTTCCTGTCCTTGGCCAGGCGCAGCACGTCGTGCCCGTTGACGGAGAGCCGGGCGCCGGTGCCGCCGAGGGTGTCGACCCGGAGGGTGGCCTCACGGTCGGCGGGGGAGTAGACCCAGAACGTGGCGCTCTGGCCCTTGGCAACCCGGGCCGCGCCCGAGCCCGAGCCCGGCAGGTTGTAGACCGGCTGCGCTCCGCCGGACAGCCAGGCCAACTCGCCTTCGTGCACCTGCGTGCCGGCCGAGGCACCCGGCAGGGCGAGGGTGAGGCGGTCGACGATGGCGTCGCCCTTCGTCACGCGCGTGCCGTCCAGGCTCTTCGCGGCGAGCGTCAGGGTGTGCTTGCCCTTGGTGAGCTTCACCTTGGTGTCGGTGTGGTCCCACACCACCCACTTGTAGCCGAGCGGCAGATACAACTGCTGCTCGGTGCCGGCCTGGCCGTCCACGCGCAGGAAGACGTTGGTGGGCCCCTGCTCCTTCACCTTGTCGAAGGTGTTGAGGGAGTTGGCGAAGACGCTCAGGTCGTAGGTGCCGTCCTCGGGCACGTCCACGGTGAAGTCGAGCGTGACGTCCGAGCCGGTGCGCAGCCCGCCCACGTCGTAGCCGCCCGAGGTGTAGAACTTCGACACGTCGGAGGTGGAGCCCTCCGGGCCGTTCTTCGAGTAGCCGGACCCGGTGTGCGCCGCGTCCTCCGCCTCGTAGGAGCCCTGCCAACGCACCGGCGGGGACTGGGTCTTCGCCGCCTTCCCGGCCGGGCTGAGGACGATCTCGTACGCCGAGGACTCCTTCAGCTTCGGCAGCGCGCCGGCACCGAAGTCGACGGCGACCGTGCCGTCGTCCGCGACCTTCAGGTTCGTCTCCGTGAGCAGCTTCGGGCCGGAGGAGTCACCGACCTGGCCGCTCCACTCGATCTCCCTCACCCAGGCGTGCACGTTCGTCCCGAAGAGCTTCTTCGGGACGCCCGAGAAGGTGATGTGCCCCTTGCCGGTGGAGCCGCCGAAGAGCAGCCGGGCCTGCTTCTTCTTCTCGTCCAGCGTGGCCACGCCCTGCATGGTGTAGTTCTCGCCGGGGAACGGCGGGTTCACCGTCACGGTGTGCCCGCTCATCGAGGCGTACGAGTTCAGCAGCCACCACTGGCCGTTGCCGCGGTTGGACTGCACCGCGGAGTCGGAGAGGTTGCCGTCGATGTTCCAGTAGGCGATGTCGGCGTCCACCTTGGACTCCTCGATCGCGGAGACCCACTGGATCATCTGGCCGGGCACCGAGGTGTGGTAGTTGAAGGCGTACTCGTTGACGTTGACGGGCAGTTGGGTGCCCTCGCGGTCGGTCCCCTTGAACAGGTCCTTCTCCCAGACCCGGTACTTGGCGACGCTGGTGCGCACCGCCTCCGGGTGGCTCAGCTCGTGCCAGGTGATGACGTCCGGGAGGGTGCCGGCGGCCAGGGCGTGGGTGAGGAAGCCCTTCACCTGGTCGTACAGGACACTGGTGTTGGGACCGGCGATGCGGGCGCTGGGCATCCTGCCCTTGATGAGCTTGTAGGCCTCGTCCCAGGCGGCGAAGTAGTCCTTGGGGTCGCTCAGCCAGCTGACCTTGTCGTAGCTCCACTCGCCGGTGCCGAACATGTTGCCCTCGGGCTCGTTGAACGGCACGAAGACGATGTTGTCCTGGTACTGCTTCGGCAACTGGAGCACCTGGTCGACCTGCTTGGCGATCTTCGCCTCGTAGAGCTTGAGCTTCTCCTGCGGAGTGCTGCCGGGCCACTCGTACGGGAAGCCGCGGTGGATGTCGGTCATGTATATGTACACATCGCCGTCGGTGGAGTCGGCGAGCGGCTTGACCACGTCCAGTGCGTCGGCGCCGGGGTGCTGCGGACCGTCCTGCGCCTTGGTGGAGACGGTGCGCAGGCCCATGCCCTCGATGAGGTTGTTGGTGGGCACGTCCGGCCCGTACACGCCGTACAGGGTGCCGGAGGCGCCGCCGTGGAAGGCGCCGGTGTCCGAACCGAGGTCGACGGTGAGCTGTCCCTCGCGGACCACGGTGACGTTCGCCTTCACCGCCCGTCCGGCCGCGGTTCCGGCCACCGTGAAGGTCCCCGGCTGGGCGTACTTCTCGGGCGGTACGGCGTCCCAGGTGACGGGCGTGTCGCGGTCGTAGCCGTCGGAGTAGGTGGCGCGGACGGCGGCCGGGAGGGCCGGGGCGGTTCCGTCGGTCGTACGGACGTCGAAGGACGTCTTCGAGAGGCCCTGGAGGGTCGGCACGGTCCCGACCAGGCCGGCCACCTGCTCGGCACTGAGTGCCGAGTGCCACACGGCGAAGTCGTCGACGGCGCCCTTGAGGAGCGGGTCCGGATAGAGGGACTTGCCTATGTAGCCGGCGGCGGTCGCCGAACCGCTCAGCAGGTCCTTGGCCTTGATGGCGGTCGCGGCGGAGGAGACGGCCACACCGTCGAGGTAGGTGGTGAGCCGCCCCGCGGTGGTGTCGAGGGTGACGGTGACCGTGCGCCACGCGTCCGCGGGCAGCGCCGCGTAGCCGCGGACCTGGGTCTCCGCGCCGCCTCCGCCGGTCGTCACGGAGGTCTGGAAGAGCCCGTTGCCGTTGTACGGCGTGCTGAAGAGGTACCTGCTGGTGTCGGTGCCCAGATCGAAGATGCGCTGCCAGGACGACGTGTCGCCGCTCCACTTCACCCGGGCGGAGACGGTCAGGTCGCTCGCGTCGCCGACCACTTCGCGGGGCAGACGGACGTAGGCACCGTCGGAGGTGGGGGCCCCGCCGGGCAGGGCCAGCGCCTTGCCGCCGTCCGTGCCCGCCACGGACTGGGCCGTCGCGGCGTTCACCAGGCTCGCTGTCAGGCCGTTGCCGGAGCTGTCGGTGATGTTTCCGGACGCGAGGTCGTCCTGGTCGAAGGTGTAGCGGGCGGCGGGCCCGGGCGCCTCGGCCGCGTGGGCGGGCACGGCGGGCGCGGCCAGCAGGCCCGCGCCGAGGGCCAGTGCCATGGCGGCCGGCGCGCGGCGGCGGGCGGCTCTGTCAGCGGATGACATGGATTCGTCCTCATCGTCGAGTAACGGGTTCGGGTCGGCCCGCCTCGGTCGCCGTCGAACCGATTCGATCCGAGCGGGCGTGGGGGGACAAGACACGTGGAGAGGGAGGCGGGTGGGGCGGCTCTGTGACGGCGTGGCGGGGGAGTCGCCACGGGGCGACTGCGCCGAACCGGTTCGGCGAAGCTAGCACCGGGCCATCCGGCCAGCAATCCCCTCGACGCAGAGATCTCGCCACTGCTCGGTTCCCACCAGGGATTGCCGCACGAGTATTGACACCGGCCCGGGCAGTTCCTACGTTCACTTCCACGCGAACCGGTTCGACAGCCGGTCGCCCTGCCCCGAGGAGTCGCCGTGAACATCGGTGAGATCGCCCGGCGGGCCGGTGTCTCGCGCAGCACCGTGTCCTACGCGCTGAGCGGCAAGCGCCCCGTGTCGGAGGACACGCGCCGGAAGATCCAGCGGATCGTCGACGAACTGGGTTACCAGCCCAGCGCCAGCGCCCGCGCCCTGGCCAACGGCCGCACCAGCACCCTCGGCCTGGTGTTCCCGCCCGCCGGGAACCACTACACGGGCATGCAACTGGACTTCATCGGCAGCGTGGTGGAGGCCGCCGCGGCCTACGACTACGACGTGCTGCTCTCGCCCAGCGGCGTCGACAGCGACCGTTCCTTCCAGCGGCTGCTGGGGGAACGGCGGGTCGACGGCGCGATCCTGATGGAGATCAGGCTGGCGGACGACCGGGCCGATCACCTGGCCGCCCTCGGCTTCCCCTCCGTTGCCATCGGCCGCACCGCCCACCCGGAGGACGGCTGGTACGTCGCCCTGGACCACACCGCGCTGGCCGCGGCCTGCGTCCACCATCTCGCGGACCTCGGTCACCGCCGCATCGCCTTCGTCAACCGGCCCGAACAACTCCTGAGGACCGGGTACGAGTCCGCGCACCGCGGCCTGGACGGCTTCACCAAAGCCGCTGCCGAACGCGGGCTGACGGTGCGCACGTACTGCTGCGGGGACGACGCCGCCGCGGGCCAGGCCTGCCTGGAACGGATCCTGCACGACGACCCGGCCACCACGGCTCTGGTCACCCTCAACGAGGCCGCTCTGGGCGGCCTCTACCGGGGGCTCGCCCACGCGGGCCGCCATGTGCCGCGCGACTTCTCCGTCACCGGTGTCGTCGCCAACCGCTGGGCGGAGACGGTGACCCCGCAGCTCACCGCGGCCGACGTACCGGCGGCCGAGATGGGCCGGCTCGCCGTCGACCTGCTCGTGGAGCGGCTGGACCACTCCGACGCGCCACCCCGGCAACACCTCCTGACCCCACCGATCTCCCTGCGGGCCAGCACCGGCCCCGCAGGGACCCCGCAGACCTGATCAGTCCCTCACGTACTCGTCACCCGTCACACCGCTGACGCCCGAACCCTCGACGGCGTCGTTCGCGGTGCCCTTTTCTCCGCGCGACCCACCGCCGCGGCACCCGCATGCCTCAGACCGAAGGAACCCGCCATGAACAGCTTCTCCAGACGGCACCGTCCGACCGCCGCGGTCCTGATCTCCCTGGCCGTCGCCACCGGCGTCACCGCCTGTGGCTCCGGCTCGGGCAGCAGCGGCACCAAGGGCGCCGACAGCGGCACGTACACCGTCTGGGACCCGTACCCGCAGTTCGCCAAGGGCTCGGCCTGGACGAAGCTGCTCGACAAGTGCGGCACCGCGGCGGGCGTGAAGATCAAGCGCACGGGCTTCGACACCAGCGACCTGACGAACAAGGCCCTGCTGGCGGCCCAGCAGGGCAACTCCCCGGACATCCTCATCGTCGACAACCCGGTCGTCTCCACCCTGGCCGAGGGGGGCGTCCTCACCACGACCGACGAGAACAAGCTGGACACCTCGAAGGTCGACCCCAACCTCCTCGCGGCCGGCCAGTCGGGCGGCAAGACGTACGGCACCCCGATCGGCGCCAACACCCTCGCCCTCTACTACAACAAGAAGGTCCTGAAGGAAGCCGGCGTCGACATCGCCTCGGTGAAGGACTGGACGTCCTTGACGGCGGCGCTGGAGAAGGTGAAGAAGGCCGGCAAGAAGGGCATCACGTTCTCCGCGATCGGCACCGAGGAGGGCAGCTTCCAGTTCCTGCCGTGGTTCTGGGGCGCGGGCGCGAAGCTGACGCAACTCGACTCCGCCCAGGGCGAGTCGGCGCTCTCCCTGTGGAAGGACTGGGTCAAGGCCGGCTACGCCCCCAACTCGGTCCTCAACAACACCCAGACGACCAGCTGGCAGGAGTTCGCCACCGGCGACTACGCCTTCGCCGAGAACGGCACCTGGCAGCTCGGCAACGCCAAGAAGGCCGGCCTCGACTACGGCGTGCTCCCGATACCCGGCGCCTCCGGCGGCAGCGCGGCCGCCCCGACCGGCGGCGAGTTCGTCACCCTCCCGGTGCAGGACGACACCGGCCGCTACGCCACCGCACAGAAGCTGGCGACCTGCCTGACCAGCACCCAGAACCTGTACGACACCGACACCACGCTGTCCTACGTGGCGCCCACCGCCGAGGTCCAGGACAAGCAGGTGGCCGCGAACGCGGAGCTGACGCCCTGGGTCGCCGCGGTCAAGGCGGCCAAGGGACGCACCAGTGACGACCTGGGCACCAAGTACCCCAAGATCTCCGAGCAGATGTGGAAGGCCGTCCAGTCCGCGCTCAGCGGCTCGAAGTCCCCGGAGGACGCGCTGACCGACGCCCAGTCCGCCGTCAAGTGAGCGCATCCCAGGGCCAGTTGATGAGCCAGACGACACAAGTGCCGCGCCCGCGGACCGACTCCAAGGGCGCGGCCCCCGAGGCGCGGCGCCGGCCCGCCTCCCCGCAGTGGGCCGCCTGGGCCTTCCTCGCCCCGGTCACCCTCTACCTCGTCCTCTTCTACGCCTATCCGCTGTACCGCAACCTCGACCTGAGCCTGCGCAACTACACCGTGCGCTCCTTCGTGCGGGGCGACGCCCCGTTCACCGGCCTGGCGAACTACCGCACGGTCTTCGACGACCCGACCTTCGCCCCGGCGCTGCTGCACACCGTGGTGTTCACCGCCGTGTGCCTGGTCTTCCAGTACGCGGTCGGTCTGGCGCTGGCGGTCTTCTTCAGCCAGCACTTCCGGCTCTCGGCCACCCTGCGGGCCCTGTTCCTGGTGCCCTGGCTGCTGCCGCTGATCGTGTCGGCGTCGACCTGGTCGTGGATGCTCAACAGCGACTCCGGCATCGTCAACGCCGTCCTGCACGCGGTCGGCGTCGACCCGGTGAACTGGCTGACCTCGCCGACCTGGTCGCTGACCTCGGTGATCATCGCGAACATCTGGATCGGCGTCCCGTTCAACCTGGTCGTACTCCACAGCGGCCTGCAGTCCATCCCGGCCAGCCTGTACGAGGCGGCGGCCCTGGACGGGGCGAACGCCTGGCAGCGCTTCTGGCGCATCACCTTCCCGCTGCTGCGCCCGGTCTCCGCCATTACCCTCCTGCTGGGTCTCGTCTACACCCTCAAGGTCTTCGACATCATCTGGATCATGACCAAGGGCGGCCCGGCCGACTCCTCCACCACCTTCGCCACCTGGTCCTACCAGCTCGGCTTCGGCAACCTGCTGCCCGCCTTCGGCCCCGGCGCGGCCGTCGGCAACCTGCTCGTGCTCGCCGCCCTGGTCTTCGGCCTCATCTACGTGCGCCTCCAGCGAAAGCAGGCGCTGTCATGACCACCCGCCTGAAGACCGCCCTCGGCCTGCTGCTGACCGGGATCATGCTCTTCCCGGTGTACTGGATGCTCAACGTGTCCCTCACTCGCGACCAGGACATGCGCAAGAGCCCGCCGGACCTGTTCCCCGCCCACCCCACCCTGGAGGGCTACCGGGCCGTCATCGACCAGCAGTTGCCCTACCTGGGCACCAGCCTCGTCATCGGCCTCGGCACCGTCGCCCTGACCGTGGCCCTGGCCGCCCCGGCCGGCTACGCACTGGCCAAACTGCGCCCGCGCGGCGGCGGCATCCTCAGCTTCGTCCTCCTGGCCGCCCAGATGATCCCCGGCATCATCATGGCGATGGGCTTCTACGCCATCTACCTCCAACTCGGCCTGCTCCAGTCCGTGCCCGGCCTGATCGTCGCCGACTCCACCCTCGCCGTGCCCTTCGCGGTGCTCATCTTCACCGCGTTCATGTCCGGCATCCCCGGCGAACTCCTCCAGGCCGCGCAGGTGGACGGAGCGCGGGCCCTGCGCACCTTCTGGTCCGTCGTACTGCCGATGAGCCGCAACTCCGTCGTCACCGTGTCGCTGTTCGCGTTCCTGTGGTCCTGGTCCGACTTCATCTTCGCCAGCACCCTCGCGGGCGGCGGCGCCCACGAGCCGATCACCCTCGGCATCTACCACTACATCGGCAACAACAACCAACAGTGGAACGCCATCATGGCCACCGCCGTCGTCGCCTCCCTGCCGGCCGCGGTCATCCTCGTCCTCGCCCAGCGCTATGTCGCCGCCGGCGTCACCGCGGGCGCCGTCAAGGACTGACCTGCGCGGCGCGGCCTTCCCCCCTGACGATCCCTGCTCGAGAAACGAGTGCCTCTTCATGACCGCCGACCGCTCCGGCCCGGCCTTCTCCGTCCAGGACATTCCGTTCAGCACGCACGGCTCCTGGTTCGGCATCTCCCCCGTGCTTGCGGAGAAGACGCGCGCCGAGGACCTCCACCTCGTCTCGCACCAGAACGGCATGCACGCCGTCCTGAGCCTCGTGCCCCTCGACGCAGCCACGGGCGAGCGGGCCGAGACCCTGGTCGAGGCAACACCGGCCCTGCTGAGCTGGACCGGCCCGGCCGGGCGGGTGGATCTCGCATACGAGACGCCGGACACCGTACGGCTGCGCGGTGCGGGCGCCCCGCTGCGGATCTCGGCGGCGGCCCGGACCCTGACCCCGTTCAGCGGGACGTACTTCTACCGCGAAGCGGCCGCCGACGCGTACGTGTTCACCTCGTACGAGACCGGACGCCGCTACCGGATCACCCTGCTGTCCGGCACGGTGTCCGAGGTGTTCGGCAGCCAGGCCCTGGGCAGCGCCGACCGGGGCGTCACCGTCGCCGCCGGCGCGGACGGCGGATGGGAGATCGCCCTCGAGGAACTCGACACCGCACGCCCGCCCTACGCGTCGTCGGCGGCCTTCGGCAAGGTCGTCGAGGCCACGCGGAACGCCTTCGCGGACTTCGTCGACTCCGTGGCCCCCTGGCGCTCGTCCACCACCCCGGCCGCCGAACTCGCCGCCTACGTCCTGTGGTCGGCGACCGTACGCCCGGCCGGTCTGGTCACCCGGCCCGGCGTCCTGATGTCCAAGCACTGGATGGACAAGGTCTGGAGCTGGGACCACTGCTTCAACGCCCTCGCCCTGGCGTCCGGTTGCCCCGAACTGGCCCGGGACCAGTTCCAGCTGCCCTTCGACCACCAGGACGACAGCGGTGCCCTGCCCGACTCCGTCACCCACTCCGAGGTGCTCCGCAACTTCGTCAAACCGCCCATCCACGGCTGGGCGTTCGGCCATCTGCGCCGCCGGCTGCCCACCCCCCTGGAGCGGGCGGAGCTGACCGGGACGTACGACCGGCTGGAACGCTGGACGGAGTTCTGGCTCACCGCCCGGCGCGCTCCCGGCGCCGCCCTGCCGCACTACCAGCACGGCAACGACAGCGGCTGGGACAACGCCACCACCTTCGACCCCGAGCGCGTGGTCGTCACCGCGGACCTGGCCGCCTTCCTCACCCTCCAGCTGCATGAACTCGCCGACCTGGCAGCGTACTTGGAGAGACCGGACGACGCCCGTCGGTGGACGCGGGCCGCCGAGGAGACACAGCGGGCGATGCTCGACCAGCTCTGGACCGGCGACCGGTTCGTCACCCGGGGCGTCGACAGCGGCGACACCTGGAGCACGTCCAGTCTGCTCGACCTGATGCCCATCGTCCTGGGCGAGCACCTGCCGCGCGAGATCAGTGGCGTGCTCGCCGAACGCATCGAGGCCCATCTGACCCCGTACGGCCTGGCCACCGAGCTGCCTACCTCGCCGCACTACCTTCCCGACGGCTACTGGCGCGGCCCGATCTGGGCCCCCGCCACGATCCTCGTCGAGGACGGCCTGCGCCGCGGCGGCCACCACCGGCTGGCGGACGAGATCAGCACCCGCTTCCGCGCGCTGTGCGAGAACCACGGCTTCGCGGAGAACTTCGACGCCCTGGCCGGCACGGGCCTGCGCGACCGCGCCTACACCTGGACGGCCGCCGCCTACCTCCTCCTCGCCGAGGCACACGCACAACGGGACGGCCGGTGAGAACGGTACGGGCGCCTCGCTCAGTCGAGGACCGCGGTGGCCTCGACCTCGACCAGGTGGTCGGGGACGTCCAGTGCCGCGACGCCCAGGAGTGTGGCCGGCGCAACCGGGGTGACTCCCAGTTTCGCGGCCGCCCGTGAGATCCCCTCCAGGAGTTGGGGCATCTTGTCGGGCGTCCAGTCGACGACGTGGACGTTCAGTTTCGCCACGTCGTCGAAGGAACCGCCGGCTTCCGCCAGGGCCGTGCCGACGTTGAGGTAGCACTGCTCGACCTGCGCGGCGAGGTCGCCCTCGCCGACCGTGCGGCCCTCGGCGTCCCAGGAGACCTGCCCGGCGACGAAGACCAGCCTCGTGCCGGACGCGATCGACACCTGCCGGTAGACGTCGATCTTCGGCAGTCCCTCGGGATTCAGCAAGGTGATGGCCATCCTCTGTGCCTCCATCGTCGGGCGCTGCACGCCCGTAGTCTCTTGTGGTTACTGGAAAACCGTAGGAGAGCGTCCGCTGACATGGAAGAACGCACTTTTCCGTGACCGGGTAACCCGGCGGTGACCCAGCAGCTCAGCGGCCCGGACGGCGGTGTCGGTGGGGCCGTTTATGCTGCACCAACGATCACGCGGGACCAGGGGAGGGCGCGGCATGTTCGGCAAGCTGTTCGGAAAGGATGCGGAGAGACCGGGGGCGAATCCGTACGCCCTGCCCGTCCCGCGCAGACAGAAGAACGGGACG
The DNA here is from genome assembly GCF_043199815.1 of Streptomyces sp. NPDC048523. Taxonomy (NCBI): domain Bacteria; kingdom Bacillati; phylum Actinomycetota; class Actinomycetes; order Kitasatosporales; family Streptomycetaceae; genus Streptomyces; species Streptomyces sp. NPDC048523. The sequence goes on from NZ_JBICWQ010000004.1 coordinate 165,079, forward strand.
TACCGGCTGCGCGCCCTCGGGGACACCCGGGTGCTCGCGCTGGTGGAAGCGGCCGACACCGGTGACTGGGAGGCGGTCAAGTCGGCCCTGGCTCCCTTCGATCTCGGCCGTGACCACGCGGTGCTGAGCGAACTCGCCGAGTTGGACGGTCTGCAGGACTGGATCGGGCGGGCCGTCGAGGAGGACAAGGAGCACCGGGCCACGGCCCTGCTGATATCCGGGGCGCGCCACATCAGTTGGGGCTGGGAGGCCCGCACCTCCGCACGCGCCGTGGACGTCACACAGGAGCAGTGGCGGATCTTCCACGAGCGACTCGAGATCGCCGAGGAGCAGTTGCTCGAAGCCGCCGAGCTGCGGCCCGACTGGGTCACCCCGTGGCGCCGCCTCCTCACCTCGGGGCGTGGCATGTCGCTGGGCCCCGCCGTCAACGAGACCCGGCGCGACGCCGCCCTGCGCCGCGACCCGCTGGACCTGGAGACCCACATCGAGTGGGTGTCCCAGCTGCAGCCCCGATGGAGCGGCGAGCCGGGCCAGGCGCTGGCGTTCGCCCGCGAGGCCTTCGCCGGCGCGCCCGACGGGCACCGCCTCGGCTGTGTGGTCGCCATGGCCCACATCGAGGAGTGGGTGGAGTCCGAGGATCGTGACTGCCTGCAGGACCCGCGGATCCGGGCCGAGTTGAGGGAGGCCGCGGAGCGCAGCATCCTGCACCACGCGTACGAACGCGGCCTGGGCTGGCAGGGCGACTACAACATCTTCGCCATGGCCCTTTCGCTGGCGGGCAGCAGCAAGGCCTCCAATGTCTTCCGCGAGCTGGACGGTGTCTTCACCGAGTGGCCGTGGACGTTCATGGCGGACCCCCAGAAAGCCTACGCACGCTTCCGCAAGGCCTTCTGAGCCGAAGGCCGTACGGTCCCCGCCCGTCCCGGCCGGACCATCGCCCCCACCCGCCGTTCCTTCTCCCCGGACTGCCCATGCCTCTGCGCCACGACACCCCCGACCACGCCGCCGCCGACCGCACCTTCCAGGTGGACCTGCGCGGCCTCGTCGACCTCCTCTCCCACCACCTCTACTCCAGCCCCCGCGTCTACCTGCGCGAGCTCCTGCAGAACGCGGTGGACGCGCTGACCGCCCGCCATGGCCTCGAACAGGGCGCCCCGGCCGACGCGTTCGGCATCCGCCTGTATGCCGACGGCGCCGTGGTCCGCGTCGAGGACGACGGCGTCGGTCTCACCGAGGCCGACGTGCACACCTTCCTCGCGACGATCGGCCGCAGCAGCAAGCGCGCCGAGCAGATCGCCGACCAACGAGCCGACTTCATCGGCCAGTTCGGCATCGGCCTGCTCTCCTGCTTCCTGGTCGCGGACGAGATCCACGTCCTGAGCCGCTCCGCCCGCACCCCCGACGCACCCGCCGTGGAGTGGCGCGGGCGCGGCGACGGCAGCTACACCGTCCGCACCCTGCCCACCACCGCCCGCCCCCGGCCCGGCACCACCGTCACGCTGACGCCCCGCGCCGACGCGGGCGAGTGGACCCGTCCGCCCCAAGTGCACGCGCTGGCCCGGCACTTCGGGTCCCTGCTGCGCCACCCGGTGACCTTCGACGACGGCACCGGCGGACCGGGCAAACCGGGCGCGTCCGTGGGAGCACCCGTCAACCCCGAGCCCGCACCCTGGGCGCGCACCCACCCCACCCCCGGAGCCCGCTCCCGCGCCCTGGCCGCCTACGGCGAGCAGGTCTTCGGGTTCACGCCGCTGGACACCATCGAACTGGACCTGCCGGCCGTGGGCCTCAAGGGCATCGCCTGCGTGCTGCCCGAGGCGGTACCCGCCGGGCGCCGCCACGGCCACCGCGTCCACGTCAAAGGCATGCTCCTGTCCGAGCAGGCCGAGGAGATCCTGCCCGACTGGGCGTTCTTCGTCCGCTGCGTCATCGACGCCGAGAGCCTGCGCCCGACCGCGTCCCGCGAGGCCCTGTACGAGGACGACACCCTCGCCGCCGTACGCGACGCCCTCGCCGAACACCTGCGCGCGTGGATCGCCCGGGCCGCCGCCAGCGATCCCGAACTGCTCGGCCGCTTCCTCCAGGTCCACCACCTGGCCGTGAAGTCGCTCGCGGTGCACGACGACGAGATCATGCGGATGCTGCTGCCCTGGCTGCCGTTCGAGACGACCGACGGACACGCCACCCTCGACGAGTTCGCGCGCACCCACCGCACCGTGCTCGTCACCTCGAGCGTCGAGGAGTTCCGCCAGGTGGCGGCCATCGCCTCCGCCGCCGGACTCGGCGTCGTCAACGGCGGCTACACCTACGACCGCGCACTGGTCCACCGGCTGCCCGAGGTCAGGCCCGAGGTCAGCGTCGCCGACCTCGATCCGGCGACCCTCACCGCCCACCTCGACCCCGTCGACCGGGAGACCGAGCTGGCCGCAGCGGCCTACCTGGCCCAGGCCCGCGACGCCCTCGCCGTCTTCGACTGCGATGTCGCGCTGCGCACCTTCCAGCCCGCCTCCGCCCCCGCCCTCCTCCTCGACAGCCGCGAGGCCCGGCACGAACGCACCCGCTCCCAGCTCGCGCGCGAGCAGCAGGGCGGCGTGTGGGGCGACATTCTCGGCGCCCTGCGCCAGGAGGCCCCGCGGGCCCAGCTGATCCTCAACCAGCTCAACCCGCTGGTGCGCACCGCGGTGACCATCGACGAGCCCGAGCTGGCCCGCACCAGCGCCGAAGCCCTCTACGGGCAGGCCGCGATGCTGTCCCGCCGCCCGCTCAGGCCCGCCGAGTCGAGCCTCATCAACCGCTCCTTCCTCGACCTCCTCGCCCACGCCCTCCGCAAGGACAGCTGACGATGCCCACCGCGATCCAGACCACCGACGAGCTGTACCAGGCGCTCCAGGACAATGACGAGCGCCCCTACGGCCGCACCCGCACCGTCACGGCCGAGGAACTCGTCGACGCCGCCGAGCAGTTCGAGGAGCCCGTACCGCTGATCCACGCCCTCCTCGAACTCCAGGAGGCGTACACCTACGGCTCGGAACCCCGTAAGTCGCCCGTCGTCTTCGCCCGTCTGCTCACCCTCTTCGACGAGCAGCCCGACATCTTCGACGAGCGCCTGCGCCACCTGCTGTTCTGGCGGTTCAAGTGGGTGGGCCACGCCCTGCGTCAGCTGCCGGAGATACCGCTGGCCAGCCTGCGCCAGTGGCTGACCGAGATGCGCGACCGCTACGAGAAGGCCGGCCTCGGCCTCCAGCCGTACTACAGCCAGGCCTATCAACTCGCCGCCCACGTCGGCGAGGACACCACCGCCGCCTACGAGCTGTGGGCGGGCCGCGCCCGCACCCGGCTCAGCGACTGCGAGGCCTGCGAGATCTGCGAGCGCGCCCTGTTCCACCTCGCGGCGGGCGACGACGAGCGGGCCCTGCGCACCTGGGAGCCCGTCCTGAACGGCAAGGAGTCCTGTCAGGAGGAGCCGGCCCGTTCTCTCTCCCACGCGCTGCTGCCCCTGCTGCGCACCGGTGCCGCCGACCGGGCCCGCGAACTGCACCTCGCCGGCTACCGCGGTTGCCGCCGCAACCCCTCGATGTCCGGGGAGGTCGGCCGGCACCTGGAGTTCTGCGCGCTGACCGGCAACGAGGCCCGCGGCCTGGAACTGCTCGCCGAGAACCGGAACCTGTTCGACGAGGTCGACTCGCCCCTGGACCAGCTCGACTTCCTCACCGGCGTCGAGGTCCTCCTCCAGCGCGTCGAGCACCTCGGCCACGGCGAACTGCCCGCCTCCGGATACCCCGGCCGCACCTGGACGGTGTCCGCGCTGCACGCCGAGGTGCGCGGCCGCGCGGACGATCTCGCCGCCCGCTTCGACGCCCGCAACGGAACTCCGGCCCACACCGGCCGCCGCAGGGCCCGCCTCGGCCGGGCCCCGCTCCTCGACGCGCTCGAACTGACCCTGCGCACCCGCAGCCTCGACGACGTCGCCCCGGCCGCCCCGGTCACCGCACCGGCCTCCCGTACGACCGCTGCGGTTCCCGATGCCCTGCCCGAACTCATCCTTCAGGCAAGGAGGTTGGACGAACAGGGACACCCGGACGCCCAGGCCTGCTTTGCCCGGCTGCGCACCCTGGTCGCCGCCCGCGGCTACACCCACCCCGACGACCCGGCCGTGGGCCCGCTGGTCCGGCTGCGCGCCGACCTGCTGGCCGACGAGGCGACCTCGGCGGCCAACAAGGACGATTTCGCCGAAGCCGCCGCGCTCGACGAGGAGGCCGCGGCCCTCTACGACGACGCCGCGGAGCCCGGTCACGCGGCGATCGCCCGCGCCTGCGCCCTGCTCGCCACCGCCCAGATCCCCGAAGAGAACGGGGACGACACCGAGGCGAAGGCGGCCGCGCTGAGTGCCGCCCACGCGTCCGTGGTCCGCCTGCACGAGGAGACGGCCGGTCTCGCTCCCTACCTGGAGGCCCGTCTGCTGCGGCTGCGGGCGACCGCGCTCGGCCTGCGCCTGCAGACGACGGGAAGCAAGGAGCACGTCGCACCGGTCTTCGCCGAGACGGAGCTGCTGCACGCCTTCGCCACCCGGCACGACCTCGCCGGGCAGATCTCCGGTGCCCTGCTGCTGCGGGCGAGCACCCACGCCATCTCCGGCGACCTGCCCGCCGCGGTCACGGAGATCGACGCCCTCCTGGACCGGCTGAAGGCGCACGGCCCGGCCTGGCACCTGCCCCGCACCCTCGGGCTGCGCGGCCGGCTCCAGCTCGTGCTCCAGGACACGCAGACCGCGCACGCGAACCTCACCGAAGCGCTGCGACTGGCCGCCGACTGGCCCGCCGACACGGTCGACACCGGCCGCCTGCACGGTGATCTCGCCGAGGCCTGCATGCACCTGGGCCGCCCCGACGAGGCGCTGCGGCACCTGACGCGCTCGGCGGAGGTGAACCTCCGCGGCGGCAACCGGATCGACGCGTTCTGCACCTACAGCAACGCCGCCCAGCTCAGCCTCGACCTGGGCCGTGTCGAGGACTGCATCGCCCTGCTCGACTCCCTGCTGGCCGAACCGGACGTCGTCTCCGGAGAGCTGGACGACCGGCTCGCCGCCCAACTGCGCCTGACCCGCGCCCGCGCACTGCGCACGGGGGAGGACCTCAAGGCCGCCACGGCCGAGTTCGCCGCACTCGCGGCCGAGTCCGCCGGCTGGGACGACGACCCGGGCAGCCACGCGATGATCGCCGCCGAGACGGCCGTACTCCTCGGCGAGTCCGGCGAGTTCGGCCCGGCCCGCGAGGCCGCGGACCAGGCGATCGCCGCCCACGCCCGGGACCCGCGCTACGAGTTGCTCAGCAACTGCCTGCGGGAACTCGCCCGCCTCCAGGCCCAGCAGCAGGGCCCCGAGGGCCTGGCCGACGCCCGTGCCTTCCTCGCCGACGCCGGCCGGATCGCCGACGAGGCCCGCGCCGCCGGGTACGAGGCCCGCGGCCGCTCCCTGGACACCGCCCTGGCTTACGAGCACGGGCGGGTCAACGCCTACGCGGGCGCGTACGAGGACGCGCTGGCCGCCCTGGACAAGGCGCTGACCCTGCTCGGCGAACTCGGACCGGAGGACGACCGGGCCGGTGAGTGGGCCGAGTGTGTCCGCCTCGCGGGCGCCGTGGAGGGCCTCTACCTGAAACGCCCGGCCCCCGCCCTCACCCGCCTCGACGCGGCGGTCGCCCACCTGACCGCCCTCGGCCACACCGAGGAGACCGAGACGCTGGCCTCCCTGGCGGCCCGGCTGCGCGACGAGGAGTGAGTCCGCGTCGCCTAGCATGGTTCACGCAGACGTCAGTTGGCCTGGGGAATCCGCGTCGGGGAGGCGATGGTGCTCGGAAAGGGCACGTGGTTGCTCGTGGGCGCCATGGTCGTGGCCTGGATGGTCCTTTCGGGCCCCAGCGCCCCGAGCGGATCCCTCGACGCCAAAGCACTGCCCGCCAAGTCTGTCCGGGACGCCGTACCGAACCGGGTCATGACGTGGAACCTCTGCAACCCCTGCGAGACGGGCAACGACGACCGGGCGGCGGAGATCGCCGCGTTCGCGCCCCAGGTCATCGGCCTGCAGGAGGCGTGCGTGGGTGACGTCGAGAAGATCCGGGAGTATCTGGAGAACCTGCACGGGCTCGTCTACCACGTCGAGTACGGGGCGGTTCTGCAGAGCTGGGGCCGTTGCGGGGGAGCGCCCTGGAACCCGGGCGGCTACGGCGAGGCGATCCTCTCGGCGGCCCCGATGACCGATGTCGTCACCGAGGAATATCCCGACGGCGGCTCCGAGGACCGTGGCTACATGGAGGTCACCACCACGGTGGGCGGCCGCCCGGTCCGGGTCTTCAACACCCACCTCGCCGAACGGCGTCAGGAGGCGGTCCGGGCGGAGCAGGTAGCCGTCCTCGCCAAGGAGGTCGCCCGGCACGACCGCGCGATCGTCATCGGCGACTTCAACGCCGTGCCGGACGCCTATGAGCTCACCCGGATGTTTGCACTGGCCAAGGACGCCGACCCCCAGTGCCGCCTCGGGTCCGACGGCACCTGCGAGCCCACTACCGACTGGCAGAGCAAGTTCGACTACGTGTTCCTGCGGGGGTACGTCCCCCTCAGGCAGCGAGTGCATCCGAGCCCGGTCTCGGACCACCACATGGTGTACGCCGACGTGGCCTGACTCCACGCTGAACCATGGCGGGCCCGGCCTTTCGCCGAGCCCGCCACGCCGTCAGCGCTGCCGTGTCAGCAGACCCGGACGGTAGGGCAGGAGGCCGTAGTCCCCGCCGGAGCTGGGGCTGCGCCCCTGGTAGAGGAACTGCAGGTTGCAGGGATCGACGGTGAAGGTCTGATCGGCGCTGGTGCGGATCAGTTCGCCATGGCTGATGTCGTTGGTCCAGGTGGCGCCACTGTTGGCCTTGCCGGCGAAGGGGTTGCTCTCCGTCGCGGCCTGGGGTGTCCATGAGCCGTTCAGGCTCGTGGCCGTGAACGAGCGGAAGTAGCGGCCCTGAGAGCCGATAGCCTCGACGATCATGAGGTAGCGGTTCTGGCCCTGCAGCTTGTAGACCTGCGGAGCTTCGAACAGGTTGTTCGTCGTATCGCTCATGATCGTGGTGTAGCTCGAGCCGAAACTGCCCGGGAAGTTCCCGATCGGCATGCTGGCCCGGTAGATCTTGCCGTTGTCACCGGCGAAGAACAGGTACATGTTCGTCCCGTCACCGATGAGCGTCTGGTCGATGGGCCCTGTTCCGGAGCCGGAGATGCTTCCGGAGAAGAGCACCTGCGGAGACGACCAGCCGTTCGGGTTGGTGGGATCGCTCGATGTCCGGTAGGAGAAGGCGCTCCCGCCCCACTGGTAGGCGAGTACCCAGATGTTCTTCGGCGCGAAGTAGAAGAGCGTGGGCGCGACGGTCGAGGACGACATCGTGTTCTGGCCGGCCGAGGCCATCTCCGACCAGTTGGTGAACGGGCTGAAGTTCATCGAACCCCAACTCGTCCCCGTGTCGTGCGTCGTCGCGTAGACCAGTTGCTTGCCGTTGTAGGGGGCGACGGTGAAGTCCTTGAGGGAGACCCACCCGGCCTTGGGCTGCGCCAGTGCGCCCGTCGATGACCAGCGGTACGTCGACGGAAGATCGCATGCACTGGAGTCGTCGCCGACCTTGACGAGCTGCCACTGCTGGTTGGCGCCGCCCCAGTCGTCGTACTGGACGGTGTTGGCGTTGTCGGCGGTGGAAGCCCCCTGTACTTCGAGGGCCTTGTTGCTGTGGCGCGAGATGAACCGCACGTAGCCGTCCGAGCTGTCGGCCAGCCGCCACTGCTGGTTGGCGGCGTTCAGGTCGGCCCACTGGACGATCGAGCCGCCGTTCGCGGTGGACCAGTTGTAGACGTCCAGGACCTTGCCCGAGTGGCGGGACTTGATGCGGTAGTAGCCGCCCCCGGAATCGACGAACTGCCACTGCTGCTGGGCCTGATCGTTCCTGGTCCACTGGGTGATGCGGGCGCCGTCTTCGGTCGCCATGTTGTAGACGTCCAGGGCCTTGCCGCTGTTGCGGTTGACCAGCACATATGAGGCGTTGGGGTCTACGGTCGCCGCCTCGGCGGGCTGGGCGCCGAGGAAGGCGGCCAGGAGCAGCAGGGGCGCGAGGACGGCCAGTAATCGTCTGAGGCGGACCGGGGACGGGTGGCGCAACAACATCGCGGGGCCTCCTTTGAGGGGCGGGGACAATCCGAAAGTTTCGAAGAATTCCCGGATGGCTCGACGCCACAAGCTAGGAATGCGGGGCCCTCCGGTCAAGGCCTGTCACCGATCTGCCCACGCGAAGGGGGTTCCGGAAACTTTCGGGCGACGAACGGAAACTTCTTCTGCGCGGAGTATTGACGATGCCTCGTCAATGCCTCAATCATCCCTGTCTGAGAAAGCGGCCACAGTTCGAGATACCGAACCGTGCCGGCCGTAGTCGCGATCGTCCCGGTCTGCCCCGTGACTGATGGACGACACATTCCCCTGCGCTTCAGTCCTTGCGTGATGTCCACCTTGGAGGCACAGCCATGCGCTCGTCTGCCCTTCCCAGAACCGTCATCCGCCGGAAGATCCGCGGCCTGGTGCCGGCGCTGGCCGTCGGTGTCCTCGGCGCGGTCGCCGCACTGGCCCCGCCACCACCGACCGCACACGCCGCCGAGAACACGCTCGGCGCCGCGGCGGCGCAGAGCGGCCGGTACTTCGGCACCGCCATCGCCTCGGGCAGACTGGGCGACTCGGCGTACACGACGATCGCCGGCCGCGAGTTCAACATGGTGACGGCCGAGAACGAGATGAAGATCGACGCCACCGAACCGCAGCGAGGCCAGTTCAACTTCACCGCTGGCGACCGCGTCTACAACTGGGCGGTGCAGAACGGCAAGAAGGTGCGCGGCCACACCCTTGCCTGGCACTCCCAGCAGCCCGGCTGGATGCAGAGCCTCAGCGGCAGCACACTGCGCCAGGCCATGAACGACCACATCAACGGCGTGATGGCCCACTACAAGGGCAAGATCGCGCAATGGGACGTCGTGAACGAGGCCTTCGCCGACGGCAGTTCGGGAGCCCGGCGCGACTCCAACCTGCAACGCACGGGCAACGACTGGATCGAGGCCGCCTTCCGCACCGCTCGCGCCGCGGATCCGGCGGCCAAGCTCTGCTACAACGACTACAACATCGAGGACTGGACCTGGGCCAAGACCCAGGCCGTGTACGCCATGGTGCGGGACTTCAAGCAGCGCGGCGTGCCGATCGACTGCGTCGGCTTCCAGTCGCACTTCAACAGCGGCAGCCCCTACAACAGCAACTTCCGCACCACCCTGCAGAGTTTCGCCGCTCTCGGCGTCGACGTGGCCATCACCGAACTCGACATCCAGGGTGCCTCGGCCACGACGTACGCCAACGTGACCAACGACTGCCTGGCCGTCTCGCGCTGCCTCGGCATCACCGTCTGGGGCGTGCGCGACACCGACTCCTGGCGATCCCAGGACACGCCGCTCCTCTTCAACGGCGACGGCAGCAAGAAGCCCGCCTACACCGCCGTCCTCAACGCACTCAACGGCGGCACCACCACGCCCCCTTCGGGTTCCGGAACGATCAAGGGCGTCGGGTCGGGCCGCTGCCTGGACGTGCCCAGCAGCAGCACCACCGACGGTACCCAGCTCCAACTCTGGGACTGCAACAACGGCACCAACCAGCAGTGGACGTACACCGCCGCCGGTGAGCTCAGGGTCTACGGCAACAAGTGCCTGGACGCGGGCGGCACCGGCAACGGCACCAGGGTCCAGATCTACAGCTGCTGGGGCGCCGACAACCAGAAATGGCGCCTCGACTCCGACGGCTCCATCGTCGGCGTCCAGTCCGGCCTCTGCCTCGACGCCGTCGCGAACGGCACCGCCAACGGCACCCTGATCCAGCTCTACTCCTGCTCGAACGGAAGCAACCAGCACTGGACCCGCACCTGACGGATTCGGGGTTGCCTGGAGTGAAGCCCCCAGGCAACCGCCGGGCCGTTGGTCGGGATGCGAGGCGGCTCCCCCCGTTGGAAGGTGGAGCCATGAACCAGAACTACCGCCAGTCTCAGCGGATGATCGAGATCGACACCCGGCTCATCAGGACCGGCGCCGTGCTCACCGCGGCCGGTGCCGCGGTGGCGTGCGCCGGCATGGGCGTCGCGGCCTTCGCCGTGTTCTCGGCCGGCCGGCGCATGATCCGTGAGATGGACGTGCCCCCCTCCCAGCAGGCAGCCATGAAGTGGCGACAGGCCAAGGAGGCGTCCCTGGCGGGCGCGCGGGCGTGGCAGACCGCGTCCGACGCCCAGAACGGGTCGGTCGCCCGCTAGGTCCGGCGCCGCCTCCTGGACCTGCCACGCCCGATGGTCGTGGCAGGCGCCACCGGGCTGAATACGACAACCACGGGGCCGTCGCACGCGACGGCCGCTTCGGCTGCCGCGCGGGCCGAGGCACGGCCCGGCCGCCGGTAGCCCGACGGTGTGACATGCCCCGCCCAGATCGGCGGCACCGTGTGCCGGTCGGTGCCGCCCGCGACGCGGGGTGCTTTCGTCTGAGGCCGGGTGTGCGACGGCCGGCTCCTGTGCCTGTCCTGGTGGGCCGGCCGTGGCCCGGCCCAGCTCATGCCCCGCCCGATTCCTGAGGGCGTGCCGTCCGAAACGTCCGAGGAGACATCGCGATGACAACGAAAGTCGAGAGCCGCGGCACGACGTCCGCACAACTTCTCAGGGGCCAGAAAGCACTGGTCACCGGGGCCAACTCGGGCATCGGCCTGGCGACCGCCGTTGCCCTGGGCCGGGCCGGAGCGGACGTCGTGGTGAACTACGTCGTCGGTGCGGACGAGGCCGAGAAGGTCGTGAAGGAGATCGAGAGCCTCGGCGTCCGCGCCTACGCCCACGAGGCCGACGTGTCCGACGAGGACCAGGTGACCGCCATGGTCGCGCGGATGGTCGAGGAGTTCGGCACCATCGACATCATGGTGGCCAACGCGGGCCTTCAGCGGGACGCGGCCGTGACGGAGATGACGCTCGCCCAGTGGCAGAAGGTCATCGACGTCAACCTGACCGGCCAGTTCCTGTGCGCGCGGGAGGCGGCCAAGGAGTTCATCCGGCGCGGAGTGGTGGAGGAGGTCTCCCGCTCGGCGGGAAAGATCATCTGCATGAGCTCGGTCCACCAGATCGTCCCGTGGGCGGGCCACGTGAACTACGCCTCCTCCAAGGGCGGGGTCGGCATGCTGATGCAGACCCTCGCCCAGGAGCTGGCACCCAAGCGGATCAGGGTCAACGCCGTCGCACCCGGCGCCATCCGGACACCGATCAACCGTGATGCCTGGGACACCCCCGAGGCCGAGGCCGACCTGCTGCGCCTGATCCCGTACCGCCGGGTGGGCGATCCGGACGACATCGCCAACGCCGTCGTCGCCATGGCGTCCGACCTGCTCGACTACGTGGTCGGCAGCACTCTCTACGTCGACGGCGGAATGACGCTCTTCCCCGGCTTCGCCACCGGAGGCTGAGCTCCGGTGCAGGATCACATCACGCCCCGCCGGGTGGTGATCCTCGGCGGGGGGTTCGCCGGACTGTTCGCCGCCCGTGCCCTGCGGAAGTCACCGGTCGCGGTGACCGTGGTCGACCGCCGCGCCCACCACCTCTTCCAGCCACTGCTGTACCAGTGCGCCTCCGGGATCCTCTCCGAGGGGCAGATCGCCCAGCCGCTGCGCGGGGTCCTGCGGCGCCACCACAACGTGAGGTGCGTGCTCGCCGAGGCCACCGACGTGGATGCCGGCGCCCGGCTGGTCCACGCCCGGCGGCCCGACGGCGGAGTCCTCGTGCTGCCGTACGACGAACTGATCCTCGCGGTGGGGATGCGCCAGTCCTACTTCGGGCGCAACGAGTTCGCCGCGCATGCTCCCGGCATGAAGACCCTCGACGACGCGCTCGAGATCCGCCGACGGATCTACCGGGCGTTCGAGATGGCCGAAACGGCGGCGAACGACCGCGAACGGCAGCATTGGCTCACCTTCGCGCTCGTCGGTGGCGGGCCGACCGGTGTGGAACTCGCGGGACAGATCCGCGAGATCGCCGGCCACACCCTCGACCGGGAGTTCCAGAAGATCGACTCCGCCACGGCGCGGGTGCTGCTCTTCGAGGGGTCCGACGCCGTACTGGGCGCGTTCGGCCCGGCACTGGCCCACCGCGCGGCCCGAACGCTGCGGGGGCTCGGTGTGGAACTCCACCTGGGCACGAGGGTCACCGACCTCGACGCGCGCGGCCTGACGGTACGAGACCACGACGGCAAGGCGACCTGGTTCGGCGCGCGCACCGTGCTGTGGACGGCGGGCGTCGAGGCGCCGCCGATCGCGACCGCCCTGGCCCGTGCGACCGGTGCCGAACAGGACCGGGCCGGACGCATCCTGGTCGAACCCGACCTCACCGTTCCCGGCCATCCGGAGATCCGCGTCACGGGCGACGTGATGAGCCTGAACCATCTGCCGGGCCTGGCCGAGGTCGCCATGCAGTCGGGCGCCTACGCGGGCCGGACGGTGCGGCATCAGGTCGAAGGCAGGACGAAGAAGCCGAAGCCCTTCACGTACGTGGATCTCGGCAGCGCCGCCTACATCGCCCGCGGCCGGGCCGTGGTCAAGGCCGGTCCGCTGCATCTCTCGGGCTTCAGCGGCTGGCTCGTCTGGCTCTTCATCCACCTGGCCTTCCTCACCGGCTTCCGCAGCAGGCTGGGAGCGGTGCTCAGCTGGTCCGTCGCCTTCGCCACCGGCTCGCGCCGCGAACGCGCCTTCACCCTGACCGACTCCGACGCTCCTGCCGCCGGGCCACCCCCTCAATGAACCCGTCCTTCCCCAGCCCCGCCTGCACGTACGGGGCAGACCTCCGAGGCGTACATGTTCCGCTCAGCGGTCCTTCTCGCGAACACGCCGGACCAACTCCTGCCGGCCCGCGAGCTGATGGCCTTCACCCTGGCCTCACACATCCTGCTGGTCCCGTTCGGTGTGGCACTGCCGTTCATCACCCTGCTGATGCACCACCGGGGGCTGCGACGCAACGATCCCGTCGCCCTCCTGCTCGCCCGGCGCTGGTCGGCGGTGATGGCCGTTCAGTTCGCCATCGGCATCATCACCGGCACCGTGCTGTCCTTCGAGTTCGGCCTGCTGTGGCCCGGCATGATGGGCCGCTGGGGCGACGTCTTCGGCCTCGGGTTCGGCGTCGAGGCGTGGGCGTTCTTCCTGGAGGCCGTACTGATCGCGATCTACCTCTACGGCTGGCGCCGGCTCAAGCCCTGGACGCACTTCTGGCTGGCCGTACCGCTGCCGCTCGCCGCCCTGATGGGCGCGTTCGGCATCATCGCGGCCAACTCCTGGATGAACACCCCCCAGGGGTTCAGCCTCGACGCCCAGGGCAAGCCGGTCCATGTCGACGTACGGCAGGCGATCTTCACACCGATCTTCGGCCCGGAGTACTGGCACTTCGTCGTCGCGATGCTCCTGACCGCCGCCTACGTGGTCGCCGGTGTGTACGCGGTCGGCTGGCTGCGCGGGCGCCGGGACCGATACCACCGGCTCGGATTCACGTTGCCGTTCACGGTGGCCGCGATCCTCACACCGGTCCAGTTCATGCTCGGCGACTCCGCCGCTCGCGCCGTGTTCCACAAGCAGCCGATCAAGTTCGCCGCCACTGAGATCGTCTGGAAGACCGACACCCATGTGCCCGAGTACATGTTCGGACGGCTGAACAGTGACGGGACGATCTCCGGCGGACTCAGGATCCCCCAACTGGACTCGATCCTGGCGGGCTTCAAGCCCAGCACGCAGGTGACGGGACTGACCTCGGTGCCGGCTGCCGACCGTCCCACCGCCGTCCAGGCCACCATCGCCCACTGGGCCTTCGACATCATGGTCACCATCGGCAGCCTCCTCATCCTGCTCGCGCTCTGGTACGCCTGGTCCTGGTGGCGGCACCGGGACAACCCCGGTGGCCGCTGGTTCTACCGCTGCGCCGCGCTCGCGGGCGTCTCCTGCCTGGTCACCGTGGAGTGCGGGTGGATCACCACGGAGGTCGGCCGTCAGCCCTGGATCGTCTACAACCACATGCGGGTCTCGGAGGCGGTGACCAGCACCCACGCCTCGGGGCTCTGGACCATGCTCGGCATCGTCATGGCCGTGTACGCGCTGGTGTTCGGCGCGTTCCTCGCCGTCGTCCTGAAGATGCGCACCCGATGGCGCATCGCCGACGAGGGCTCGGCCGTCGCCCGCGCCGATCTTTCCCCGGAGGCCGACACCCCGTACGGGCCCCGAAGCGAGCCCGAACCCGCAGCCACCGGGGCCGCGCCCGACGGCGGGTCCGGCCACACGTCAGGCGGTGCGTCGTGATGGCCGAGTTCATCGCATGGGTACTGGTGCTCGCGATCGCCGCCTACGCCTGCGCCGGAGGCACCGACTACGGCGCCGGCTTCTGGGACCTCCTGGCCGGGGGCGCGGAGCGCGGCAAGCGGCCCCGCCGGCTCATCGACCACGCGATGGCACCGGTCTGGGAGGCCAACAACGTCTGGTTGATCTTCGTCCTGGTCATCATGTGGACCGGCTTCCCGACGGTGTTCCAAGCCGTCTTCTCCGCCCTGTGGCTGCCGCTCGCCCTCGCCGCCGTCGGCCTGGTGCTCCGCGGCGCCGGGTTCGCCCTGCGCAAGCCGACCCGACGCCTGGCCCAACGACGCATCTACGGGGCGATGTTCGCCGTCTCGTCACTGGTGACCCCGTTCTTCCTGGGGGCGGTGCTCGGTGGCATCGCCTCGGGCCGGGTCGAGGTCGGCACGACCGCCTCCGCGGACGCCTGGGCCAATGGAACCTCCGTTCTCACGGGCCTGCTGGCCGTCGCGGCCACCGCGTTCCTCGGGGCGGTCTTCCTCTGCTCCGACGCCCTGCGGTTCGGCGCGCACGATCTCGTCGACTACTTCCGCGTACGGGCACTGATCGCCTTCGGCGCCGTGGTGGTCCTCGCGCTCATCGCCCTGCCCGTCACCCACGACGACGCCCGGTACGTCTGGGACGGCCTCACCGGGGGCCTGGGCCTGTTGCTGATCATCCTGGCCGGGGTCTGCGGACTGGCGACGGTGCTGCTTCTGCTGCGCCGGTCCCACGGCTGGACCCGCTACACCTCGGTGGCGAGTGTCGCCCTGACCGTCGGCGCCTGGGGCTGCGCGCAGCGGCCCTATGCGCTGCCCACCTCGCTGACGGTGGCCGAAGCGGCGGGCGCCGCCCCCACCCTGCGCTGGCTGGTGATCGTCACC
Source organism: Streptomyces sp. NPDC048523 (assembly GCF_043199815.1). Lineage (NCBI taxonomy): Bacteria > Bacillati > Actinomycetota > Actinomycetes > Kitasatosporales > Streptomycetaceae > Streptomyces > Streptomyces sp. NPDC048523. Next base: position 180,397 of record NZ_JBICWQ010000004.1, read on the forward strand.
GCCATCGCGATCGTCCTGGTCGGTCCGGCGCTGGTAGTGCTGTACCGGCTCGACACGATGGGCGAGCTGGAGGAGCTCACCGACGCCGACACCGGTGCCGTCCGAGCAGCGGGGGACAACCTGTAGCGCCGCAGCCTGTTGCTCGTCCGCCTCGGCCCCGGTGAGCAGAGCCTCCCGACCCGATCCACGGCAAGAGCACCGACTCGTCCAGCACGCATCGAAAGGCCCTTCTGTGACAACGGACCAGGTGCTCATCGGCGTGGGCCTGATCCTCGTCCTGGCCGTCGGATCGCAGGTCCTGGCAGGCCGCCTGCGCATCCCTGCCCTCATTCTGCTGCTGCCGGTCGGCTTCGCCGCGGGCGCGCTGATCGACGACGTCGATCCCGAGCAGCTGCTCGGGGCGGCGTTCTCACCGCTGGTGTCGCTGGCCGTCGCCGTGATCCTCTACGACGCGGGCCTCGGGCTGAATCTGGCGAGGCTCAAGGGCCACACCCGCCGCGTCGTCGTCCGGCTGCTCTGGATCGGTGTCCTGATCACCTGGTTGCTCGGCACGCTCCTCGCCGCGCCCCTGCTCGGGATGTCCCGACGTGCGGCCGTCATGATCGGCGCGATCCTCGTGGTCTCGGGACCGACGGTCGTAGGACCGCTCCTCGGCTTTGTGCGACCGAAGGACCGTCTCCAGCACATCCTGACCTGGGAGGGCTCCCTCATCGACCCGGTTGGTGGCGTACTGGGAGCACTGGTCTTCCACGCGGTCCTGGCGAGCTCGGCCCGCCACCTCGGCAGCGGAGCGGCACAGTTCCTGGCCAGCGTGGGCGTCGGAGCGGCCGGAGGAGCCGTCGGGGCGGCCTCGCTGTGGCTGTTGTTCCGGGTACTGCGGCTCGGCGAGGTCCTCGGCACCACAGCCCAACTGGCCGCGGTGATCGGTGTGGCGGCGCTGTGCGATGTGCTGCGGGACGACACGGGACTCATCGCCGCCGTGGTGATGGGCCTGGCCGTCGCCAACCTTCCGGGCATGAGCGCACCCGCACGCCGGCCGTTCTTCGAGACCCTGGTCAGCCTGATCCTCGGCCTGCTCTTCATCTCCATCTCTGCCACCGTCACCCCGCACTCACTGCGCCATGTGTGGCTGCCCGCGCTCGGCCTCGCCGCCTTTCTGGTGGTGGTCGTCAGGCCGCTGGTCGCGGCCGTGTCCACCCTCGGCACCGACCTGACACGCGGCGAACGGGGCTTCGTCGGCTGGATGGCCCCGCGCGGCATCGTCGCGGCCGCCACGGCCTCGACGTTCTCGGCGGGCCTCGTCGCCAAGGGGATCGACGGCGCGTCGAAGATCCTTCCGGCCTCCTTCGTGGTCATCGTCGCGACCGTGACGGTCTACGGCCTGACCGCCTCGCCCGTCGCCCGGCGCCTGGGCGTCGTGCGCCCGTCCCGCTCGCGGCCCCTGCTCGTCGGAGGTGCCCCCTGGGTGGTCGACCTGGGCGTGGCCCTGAAAGCGGCAGGACTGGAGGTCCTGATGTGGGCAGGGGAGGAGGAACAGCGCGACCGTATCCGTCGGGCGGGGATCGAACTGGCGCCCGGTGAGCTGCTGGGTGCCGCCACGGGCGGGGCCGCCGAGCTGGAGGGCATCACGGCGGTGTACTTCCTCACCGCCGAGGACGACTTCAACGCATTGGCGGCGGTGCTTCTGCGGGGCAGCGTGGAAGGTACGGTCCACCGCCTGAACGCACCGGCCGACAGCCAGGGCGTGGTGGCACCGTTCATCGGCGGCGAGGTTCTGTTCGGCCCGGATCTGACGTGGCCGACGTTCTCCCGTAGATACGCGGAAGGGGCAACCGTGCTCGGGCAGCCGGCCGACGACGCCGTGCGGCCCGGCAGCGCTCCGCTGTTCCTCGTGCGGCAGGACGGCCGCCTCGATCGGTCACGGCAGGCAGCACACCGCTGCCCCGGCCAGGAGACACGGTCGTCCTGCTGACACCGGGCGGACGGGCCGGCGAGAGCCCGCAAGGGTGATCGGGCCGTCGGCCGCTCGGAGCCCGTCATCTGCCGGCCCAGGTGGTTGTTCTCAGCGTAAGGCCGACGACGCTCGCCCCGAGCCGTGCGAAACCAGTGGCAATACCGGCCGACTTTCAGCAGGGCGCAATTCTCGGTGCACAGATTTCTTTTATCGAACACCGTAGGCACCTGTGCATGTTCTGCCGGTCGGCGGTTCTCGTGGCACGCTGAAATACGGGCCACCGATCGGTTGCAGGTCAGTGGTGAGGTCGATGCTGGAGGACCCGAGAAATGACTACAGCGGGAATGCACCACCACCGAACCGGGGGAGTGTGGGCGTCCGGTTGGACCGCTTTCGCCGGGGTCATGATGATCTTCGGCGGAGCGATGGCGATTGTCGAAGGCATCGCCGCCATCGCCGAGGACGACGTGTTCGTCACCACTCGCAACTACACCTACAACTTCTCTCTGACGAGTTGGGGCTGGATCCACCTCGTCCTCGGCGTCCTCGTCCTGGCCGCCGGCATCGCCCTCTTCGGTGGAGCGCTCTGGGCGAGGGTGATCGGCGTCGCGCTCGCGGGCCTGTCGATGATCGCCAACTTCATGTGGCTGCCGTACTACCCCGTCTGGGCCGTCGTGCTGATCGCCGTGGACGCCTTCGTCATCTGGGCGCTGTGCGCCGGAAGGAGCCGAGAGGCCCGCACCGGCTGATCCCGCTGAACCGGGTCGGAAGGCGATGTCGTGATAAGTGACGTGTGGCGATCCGGACTCGCGGCTCCGCGGCCGGCCGGTCCGAAGACGGCGCCCGGCCGCGAGTCGGAGAGCCCGTGACCGGGACCGGTGAACCTGTGACCCGCACCGCCCACGGGTCGCCGTGCGTGGTGGTCCTGGGGGCCTCGGGTTCCGGGAAGACCACCGTCGGCAAGGCGGTCGCCGAGCAGCTCGGAGTGCCGTTTCTCGAGGGCGACGACTTCCATCCGGCAGCGAACATCGCGAAGATGAGCGCCGGCCACCCCTTGGACGACGCCGACCGCGAGCCCTGGTTGCGCGCCCTTGCCGAGCGCATCCGTCAGTCCGCCGAGGCCCACGAAGGGCTGGTCATGGCCTGTTCGGCGCTCAAGCGTGCCTACCGGGACGAACTTCGGTCGGCCGCAGGTGCCGGGCTGTGGTGTCTGTATCTCGCCCTGGACCGGGCCACCGCGCGGGACAGGGTGTCCCGGCGTACCGGTCACTTCATGCCCGCCGTGCTGGTCGAGTCGCAGTTCGCGACGTTGGAACCGCTGCAACCGGACGAGCCGGGCATGACCCTGGACGCCACCGCCGATCTTCCGGAGCTTCTCAGCCGGGTGCGGGCCGCTGTCGCACGCAGCGACAGGCGCGCGGGCAAGTGAGCGGATCAGAGGGCCTCCTCTGCCGTCGGCCCGGCTGCCCGCTTGCGTCGGCGTGCGCTCACCCGGCGCCAGATCGCCCGCTGACACTTGAGGGTGCCGGTCCCGACCACGATCAGTACGACGATGTTGAGCAGCAGTTGCAGCAGTGAGCCCCAGGCCTCGTTCCAGCTGGCGAACGCCGTCGAGACGCCGATGTCGGCCGCCGCCGGAATCGTGGTCACCGAGATGAAGACACCGAGCAGCGCGCTCGTGCGGGCCTCGGCCAGGGAGACGATGCCGACGATCCCTGCCAGCACCGCCACCGCGGCGGAGAAGAAGTTGGGGGTGTCGATCAGGCTCGACACGGGCCTGAGCCCCAGTTCGAAGGCTTTGGGCTGCAGTCCGAAGCCCCGGACCAACAGGGCGAAGAGCAAGGTCGCGGCGACGGCCAGCAGGAAGCCGACGAGCAGCGCCTTCAGGCCCTGCTCGATCGGCGGCCGGGCGCGGTGGTCGATACCGAGCGCGATGCTGGTGATGGCCCCGTACTCGGGTCCGACCACCATGGCCGCGACGATGAGGATCTGCGAGTTGGTGATGATGCCCACCGCGCCGATGAGCCCGGCGATGACCAGGAACAGGTAGAAGCTCGGCGGGTACCTGCCCTCGGCCCGGATCCGGGCCTCCACCTGCTCCCACACCGGCGCACGCAGGCGGGCCCCGAGTTCCTCGGTCCCGGTCCTGGCCGCGAGGTCCGAGAACACCGTGTCCACCGGCTCGAGCACGAGGGTGCCGCGGTGTTCCAGGCCGAGGTCCCGCAGGCCGCGCAGCACCTCGTTCGCGGCTCCGGTCAGCACGTCGCACTCGATGGCGTCGCCCTCGGGGTTGCTTACCCGGCCCGTCTGCAGATGCAGATTCAGCACGCAGGTCTCGGCGCTCAGCAGGGCCATGGTGCGTTCGGTGAGGTCCGGCGGGCACACCGCTCGGACATGGATCATGTCCATCCGGACTCCGCGGATCGGTTCGGTTCGGTGCGGCGGCCTGCGGCCCCGGTCGGGGCGCCCATCCATTAACACGGCGGTCCCCGGCCCCGGCAACTCGGCGTGCCGGTGTCCGGCGCCTGTCGGAGGGTGGGGGTATGCGAACGCCCGACGAGCTGAGCGAAGGCGATTTCCGGTCGCTGTACCGCCGCCTGCGTGCCACGGCCCCCGGCGGTGGCACTTCCAGGGGTGCCCTGGACACGATCACCGGGGAACAGGTGCGGGCGGCCGTCCGCGAGGTGCGGTCGGGACGTACGCTGTCGCTCGCGGCCCCGGTGAACACCCGCCCCGGACCGGACGACCCCGATCCGGCCGAGCACCGGCTCACGGCGCCGGCGGACGCCGAACCTGCGGAGAAGGGCCTGGAATTCGCGCGGGACCGCTTCGCCATGAACATCCACGGTGATGTGAACAGCCACCTGGACGCACTGTGCCACGTCATCTACGACGGCACCCTGCACGGCGGTGCACCGGCGGCGGACGCCCTGTCCCCGGCCGGAGCGAGCGTGCTCTCCGTCGACCTGGTCCGCGACGGCATCGTCGGGCGCGGGGTCCTGCTCGACGTTCCCCGGTTGCACGGCGTGCCCTGGCTCGAACCCGGAACGAGCGTGACGGCCGAGGACCTCGCCGCGGCCGAGGCGCGGCAGGAGGTCCGGGTGGGCCGGGGTGACATCGTCCTCGTACGCGTCGGGCACCGCCGACGCCGTGAGGAGCTCGGCCCCTGGGACGTGTCCGACGCCCGTGCCGGACTCCACCCGACCGCCATGGAGTTCCTGGCCGAGCGAGAGGCGGCCGTACTCGGCAGTGACGGCAACAGCGACACGGCCCCCAGTCCGGTGGAGGGCGTCGCGTTTCCCGTGCACGTACTCGCCGTCCACGCGATGGGACTGCATCTGCTCGACTACCTGCGGTTCGAGGACCTCGCGCCGATCTGCGCGGGGGAGGGCCGCTGGACGTTCCTCTGTGTGATCGCCCCTCTCCGGCTGCCGACGGCCACCGGCTCCCCGGTCAACCCCCTCGCGATCCTGTGAAGGCAGACGGCAGACGGCAGACGGCAGAGGGCAGAGGGGCGATCGCCCGGCGTCCCAGGATTCAGGCGGTCAGCTGGTGGACGCTTTGCCCACCAGACGGCGACTGTCCGGTCCTGTGGTCCGCCATGTGCGCAGCCGGACTCGGCCCGAGGCCCCCCGGAAACGCCGCCACCACCCGCCTCACCCGTACGGCACAGTCGTGCCCGCGCCGCGGGCATCGTCGGCCGCCCGGGGCGGCACTCTGGTGAGGCGGTCGCGCCCCGGGCGTGACGCCCGGACCGGACAGCGGGAGCAGCATGCGCGCAGACAGAGAATCCGGCTCGCCCGCGGACGGCGGGAAGAGCCGACGGCGCGAACGGGCGGCGGATCTGAAGGGCCGACTGCTCAGGTTGCGCAGCACCGCCGAGGAGCGCTTCCCGGTGATCACCCGCCTCACCGCCCACCTGATCGCGGTGAACCTGCTGGACTCCGCGACGCGGCTGGCGGCCCAGGCCTTCCTGACCGCCGTACCCCTGCTCTTCCTGGTCGCCTCTCTTGCCCCACAGGGCCTGCGCAACCAGATCATCGACTCCGTGCACGACCTTTTCGGCATCCACGGCGCCGCCGACCACGAGCTGCAGAAGGTCTACCAGGCCAACCCCGCCGATCTGCAGCAGAGCACCGGGGTCGTCAGCGCACTGATGGTGCTGCTCTCCGCGACCGCCTGCAGCCGCGCGATGCAGCGGTTGTGCCAGCGGGCCTGGCGGTTGCCGAGTGCGGGCGCCCGTGTCGCCGCGTGGAGATGGCCTGTGTGGATCGCGGTATGGCTTGTCGTCGTCGTTCTGCAGGGGCCGTTGCGGGAGGGGTTCGGCGTCGGACTGTGGCTGGGCGTGCCGCTCCTGCTGACCGTGGAGGTGGCCGTGTGGTGGTGGACCCAGCACCTGCTCCTGGCCGGTCGCCTTCCCTGGATGCCTCTGCTTCCCGGGGCGGTCCTCACCGGGGTCGCCCTGACCGTGCTGTCGGTGATCGCGAAGTTCTACGTGCCGGCCGCGCTCAACCGCAGCCTTGACCGGTACGGGTCGCTCGGCGCGGTCTTCACCGTGCTGTCGTGGCTGATCGGACTCTGCGTCGTGGTGGCCGTCTCCATCACCGTCGGTGCGGTCATCGCCCAGGAACCCGCCGCGGCCCGACGTCTTGGATCACCCGCTCGGCCCAACTCGCCGGAAAAGTAACCCGGGGATACGTTGGTAGTGGATCAGGAGCCCTTTCCACCCGGCGGGACCGGAGCATGCTCCGAGGACGGTGGCCGGAATGACCGACGAATTCCACTACGACGTCATCATCATCGGTACCGGTGCGGGCGGCGGCACCATCGCCCACCGCCTGGCCCCGACCGGAAAACGGATTCTCCTCCTCGAACGCGGCGACTATCTGCCCCGAGAACGCGACAACTGGGAATCCACCGCGGTCTTCGTCAAAGGCAAATACCGCGCTCCGGAGTTCTGGTACGACAAGAACGGAAACCAGTTCCCGCCCGAGGTCAATTACTACGTGGGCGGCAACACCAAGTTCTACGGCACCGCCCTTTTCCGCATGCGCCCCGAGGACTTCGGCGAACTCCGGCACCACGACGGCATCTCCCCGGCCTGGCCACTGAGCTACGACGAGTTCGAGCCGTACTACACGCAGGCCGAACACCTCTACCTCGTCCACGGCAGGCACGGCGAGGACCCGTCCGAGGGCCCCACCAGCGCCCAGTACGCCCACCCGCCGGTCCAGCACGAGCCGCGCATCCAGCAGCTCAGCCACGATCTGGAGAAGCAGGGACTGCACCCCTTCCACCTCCCGATCGGGGTGAACCTCACCCAGGACGACCGGGGCCGGGCCACACACACCAGTGCCTGCATCCGCTGCGACCGGGTCGACGGTTTCCCCTGCCTGGTCGGCGCCAAGTCCGACGCACAGGTCATCTGTGTCGATCCCGCTCTCGAACACGCCAACGTCGAGATGGTCACGCACGCGGACGTGCGGCGCCTCGACACGGACGGGACCGGCGGCAGTGTCACCTCGGTCGTCGCGACGGTGGGTGACGGGGACCCCGCCACCGTGAAGTACAGCGCCGACATCGTGGTCGTCGCCTGTGGTGCGGTCAACTCGGCCGCCCTGCTGCTGCGTTCGGCCAGTGACCGGCATCCGCAGGGCCTGGGCAACAGCTCGGACGTGGTGGGCCGGCACTACATGCGGCACAACAACCTCGCCCTGATGGCCGTGTCCAAGGAACCCAACGACACCAAGTTCCAGAAGACCCTGGCGCTGCACGACTGGTATCTGGGATCCGACGACTGGGACTACCCCCTCGGCGGCATCCAGATGCTGGGCAAGTCCGACTCCGAGCAGATCCACGGCGAGGCGCCCCGCTGGGCCGGGGCCGTCACTCCCGACATGCCCTTCGAGGTGCTCGCCCACCACGCGGTCGACTTCTGGCTGTGCGGAGAAGATCTGCCTCTCGCCGAGAACCGCGTCACCCTGGACCGGGACGGCGGCATCCATCTGGCGCTCGACGAGAAGAACAACGTCGCCGGCCTGAAGCACCTTCGGCACAAACTGCAGGGCATGCTCGGTCACTTGGGCATGCACGAACACCACCTGCTGTCGCACAGCATCTACCTGCACAAGGGCATGCCCATCGGCGCCACCGCGCATCAGGCGGGCACCGTCCGCTTCGGCAACGACCCCGAAAGCTCCGTGCTGGACGTCAACTGCAAGGCGCATGACCTCGACAACCTCTACGTCGTCGACACGAGCTTCTTCCCGAGCATCGGAGCGGTCAACCCTTCATTGACCGCCATCGCCAACGCCCTGCGCGTCGGCGACCACATCGCGGAGCGACTGCAATGACGCCGAACCATCCGGACAGCGGCCACATCCGGCACCGCACACCTCAGGAGCGAGCCCAACGCGGCAAGGCCGCCCGGTCGTCCGTGCCCCGCTCCAGCCACGCCGAGTTCGCGCCCACGGTGAAACGACCCGACCCGGTGGACATCATCGACGCGCAGTCCGCGACGCGGGTTCCCGAGCTCGTACCGATCCGCTACGGCCGGATGACCGAGTCGCCGTTCCGCTTCTACCGCGGTGCCGCTGCCATCATGGCCGGGGACCTCGCCGACACGCCCGTGTCCGGGATCAGGGCGCAACTGTGCGGGGACGCGCACCTGCTGAACTTCCGGCTGCTGGCCTCGCCCGAGCGCCGCATGATGTTCGACATCAACGACTTCGACGAGACGCTGCCCGGCCCGTGGGAGTGGGACGTCAAGCGACTGTCCACGAGTTTGGTCATCGCGGGCCGGGCGAACGGCTTCAGCACCAAGGAACGGGCCGGCATCGTCCGGGCGACGGTGCGCTCCTACCGCGAGTGGATGCGACGCTTCGCCAAGGAGGGCAACCTCGCCGTGTGGTACGCCCAGTTCGACGAGACGTGGGTGCGGGAGCACTTCGGCGCGGAACTGAGCGCACGGGGCCGCGACCGGTGGTCGCAGGCGGTGACCAAGGCACGCAGCCGGGACGGTCTCCAGGCCTTCGGCAAGCTCACCCACATCGTCGACGGCCAGGTCCGCATCGCCCCGGTTCCGCCGTTGATCACCCCGCTCCAAGACCTGCTTCAGGGCGTCCAACGCGACGCGCTGGAGAAGGAGATCCACCGGCTGATCGAACGGTACGGCCGCACCCTGCAGTCGGACCGGCGCTCCCTTCTGGAGCAGTACCGGGTGGCCGACATGGCCCGCAAGGTGGTCGGGGTCGGGAGCGTGGGCACCCGCTGCTGGATCGTGCTCCTGCTCGGCCGGGACGACCAGGACCCGCTGCTGCTGCAGGCGAAGGAGGCCGACCAGTCGGTGCTGGCACCCTTCGCGGGCGCCAGTGCCTACGGTACGCAGGGCGAGCGCGTGGTCTCCGGCCAGCGGCTCATGCAGGCCACCAGTGACATCTTCCTCGGCTGGGAGCGGGTCGAGGGGATCGACGGTCGCCGACGTGATTTCTACGTACGGCAGTTGAGGGACTGGAAGGGCATCGCCGAACCCGAGGCGATGGTGCCGGCCGGAATGCGGACCTTCGGCGAGCTGTGCGGCGCCACGCTGGCCCGCGCACACGCGCGGTCGGGCGACCGGATCGCCATCGCCGCGTACCTGGGCGGGGGCGACTCCTTCGACCGAGCGCTGGTGACCTTCGCCGAGCGTTACGCAGACCAGAACGAGAAGGACCACCAGGCACTCGTCGATGCCGTCCGTACGGGACGGGTAACGGCCCAAGCGGCCTGACGAGGCGACCAGCAGGGAGAACGCCATGGAACGCTACCCGCCCATCGCCGATCACGGACTCGTCGGGGATCTGCAGACCGCGGCCCTGGTCTCGTCCCACGGCGTGATCGACTGGTTCGCGGCACCGCGCTTCGACTCGCCGAGTGTCTTCGCCGCCCTGCTGGACCATGACGGTGGCGGTCATTTCCTCCTCGCGCCCGATCATCCCGAGGGCACCTGGAAGCAGCTCTACTACCCGGACAGCGCCGTCGTGGTGACCCGGTTCATGTCCCCCGACGGAGTCGGCGAGATCGTCGATCACATGCCGGTCCTGCCGGGCCCGACACCGACGGACCGGCACCAACTGGTACGCATCGTCCGCGCGGTGCGCGGCACCGTGCACTTCGCTCTCGAATGCCGGCCGCGGTTCGACTACGCGCGGGCCACCCACGACCTCGACCTGACGGACGGCACGGCCACCTTCCGGGCCCCGGGCACGACCGCCTACCTCCAGGGCGGCATCCCTCTCGAACGGGACGGCCAGGACGTCCGGGGCGGCATCACCCTCAGCGACGGAGACTCGGCAGCCGTGGTGTTCACGGTGTGCGCGCCGGACGGGGAGGCGCCACCGCCGCCCACCACGGAACAGATCACCGAAGAGCTCTGGACGAACGTCGACTTCTGGCAGAAGTGGGTACGCACCTCCAACTACCACGGCCGCTGGATGGAGATGGTGCACCGCTCGGCGATCACCCTCAAGCTCCTCACCTACGCCCCCAGCGGCGCGCCGGTCGCCGCCGCCACCATGGGACTGCCCGAGCAGGTCGGCGGCGAGCGCAACTGGGACTACCGCTACACGTGGGTCCGGGACGGCTCCCTCTCGGTGCGGGCGCTGCTCGACCTCGGCTTCGTGGAGGAGGCGACCCGCTTCACCCACTGGCTCGGCGACCGCCTGCGGGCCCGCGAGGGACCGGACGACGAACCCCTCCAGATCATGTACCGGGTCGACGGCGACCCGCATCTGACCGAGGAGATCCTGGAGCACTTCGAGGGCTACCGCGGCTCCTACCCGGTCCGCGCCGGCAACGCCGCCTCCGACCAACTCCAGCTCGACATCTACGGTGAGGCCCTCTACGCCCTGGCCGAGGGCCGCCACGTCGGCGAACAGGCGGGCTACCACGGGTGGAAGGGCCTGACCCGCACCCTCGACTGGCTCGCCGACTCCTGGGACCGCCCCGACGAGGGCATCTGGGAGACCCGGGGCGGACGCAAGGACTTCACCTACAGCCGGGTGATGTGCTGGGCGGCCTTCGACCGCGGTCTGAAGATGGCAGCGGAGTTCAGCAGGCCGGCCGACACCGCGCGCTGGACACGGGCTCGCGACGAGATCCTCGACCAGGTCATGGAACGCGGCTGGAACGAGAAGGAACAGGCCATGGTCCAGCACTACGGCGGCGACGTCCTGGACGCCTCCCTGCTGCTGGCCCCCCGGGTGGGTTTCGTGTCCCCCCGCAGCCCCGGCTGGCTCAACACCCTCGACGCCATGGAGCGGGTCCTCGTCTCCGACAGCCTCGTCTACCGCTACGACCCCCAGGCCTCCCCCGACGGACTGCGCGGCTCCGAAGGGACCTTCAGCCTCTGCACGTTCCTGTACGTCGACGCCCTGGCCCGCGCAGGCCGGCTCCCGCAGGCCCGCTACACCTTCGAGAAGATGCAGACGTACGCGAACCACGTGGGCCTGTTCGCAGAGGAGATCGGCCCGAGCGGCGAGCAACTCGGCAACTTCCCCCAGGCGTTCACCCACCTCTCCCTCATCATGGCCGCGACCACACTGGACGACGCGCTCGACCGGGCTCCGCGCTGAACGACAGCGGCGAGCACGATCACGGGGACGGTCTCCGAGCCGTCATGCCCGCCGCCATGCCCGGTATGACGCCGAGTCCGCAGGCTGCCCAGGCAGAGCGTGTACGCGATGCCCTTGAACAACAGGACCCCCACCAGGGCGCCGACGGACCACGCGTGGGGTCGGCGGCGAGTTGCGCCAGGGTGGTCTGACCGCTCGGCACGGAAGCGGATGTGGGCCGTGGAGCACGTCGAGACGCTGAACATGTCGGAAGCCTGCCCCCGGTCAGGCCGCGCCCGTGCCTGTCAGGCGGCGTTTCCCGCCGAGGTCCGGGCGGCACCAGGGACCGTGACGGCACCCGTGTCCTCGGCGACTGCGGCCTTCGCCGGTGCCCCGATTCCGAGCTTCTCGAGGATCTTCTTCTCGATCTCGTCGGCGAGGTCGGGGTTGTCCTTGAGGAAGTTGCGGGCGTTCTCCTTGCCCTGGCCGAGCTGGTCGCCCTCGTACGTGTACCAGGCGCCGGCCTTGCGGACGAAGCCGTTCTCGACGCCCATGTCGATCAGGCCGCCCTCGCGGCTGATGCCCTGGCCGTAGAGGATGTCGAACTCGGCCTGCTTGAAGGGCGGCGCGACCTTGTTCTTGACGACCTTGACGCGGGTGCGGTTGCCGACCGCGTCGGTGCCGTCCTTCAGGGTCTCGATGCGGCGGATGTCGAGTCGCACCGAGGCGTAGAACTTCAGCGCCCGGCCACCGGTCGTGGTCTCGGGGGAGCCGAACATCACGCCGATCTTCTCGCGGAGCTGGTTGATGAAGATCGCGGTGGTCTTGGACTGGCTCAGCGCGCCGGTGATCTTCCGCAGGGCCTGGCTCATCAGACGGGCCTGCAGACCCATGTGGGAGTCGCCCATCTCGCCCTCGATCTCGGCGCGTGGCACCAGGGCCGCGACGGAGTCGATCACGATCAAGTCGATCGCGCCGGAGCGGATCAGGATGTCGACGATCTCCAGCGCCTGTTCACCGTTGTCCGGCTGGGACAGGATGAGGTTGTCGGTGTCGACGCCGAGTTTCTTGGCGTACTCGGGGTCGAGTGCGTGCTCGGCGTCCACGAAGGCCACCAAGCCGCCGGCCTTCTGCGCGTTCGCCACCGCGTGCAACGTCAGGGTCGTCTTGCCGGACGACTCCGGCCCGTATACCTCCACCACACGGCCGCGGGGCAGACCGCCCACGCCGAGCGCCACGTCCAGCGCGGTCGATCCTGTAGGGATCACCTCGATGGGCTCATTGGGCCGCTCGCCGAGGCGCATGACCGCGCCCCTGCCGAATTTCCGCTCGATCTGTGCGAGCGCGGTGTCCAGCGCCTTTTCGTGGTCGGTTCCTGCCATGAGCTTTCACCCGGTCCGATTGTGTGGCACGCCGCACGTCGGAGAACGTGAGCGTCTACTGCCGACAACGGACCTCTCGGAGACCCCAATAAACGAACATCCGATCGATTTGCGTGTCCACTGAAAGGTACCAAACATGAGGGGTATGGGACGGGTCGCGCGCCGGACCGCTCCGGACGCAGACCGCGCCGCCGCCCGCTTTCCCTCGCTGAACCGCGGCGCCGTCGAATGTCGTCACTGCTTCCGGGAATGCCCTCCACCGCCTTCGTGACGTGAGACCTCGCTGCGTCGACCTCCTCGTCGGCATGAGGTGTACTCAGGTGGCCGGTGCCGATCGCGATGTCGTAGTCGCGCAGTCCAACTCGCCTGACCTGCGGTTACAGGGCGTGGCGGGGTTCGTGCGAATGATGTCGGCGACGTGCGTTCATCATTCTTGACGCTCGATTCGTGAGACTGAGGCAGGCCGCGTGTGATCGGTCATGACCTCGTCCGGCACCATCGGTGACGACGGAGCGCATGACGGGGGAGTCTCAGAGCCGCTCCCGGCCGTCCGGTCGCGGATGCCCGGGACGTCCCCGCATGGACTCGGTGCGACTCGTGCGCGGCCGTCCCGGGTGCTCCGATCCGCTTCAGCCGCCGTTGGGCGTGACCCCTGAGGGAGCCGGGACCAGCCGGAATCCGCCGTCCTCGCGTCGCACGTGTCCGGCGGTCGGCGGTGGGAAGTGGCTCCCCAGCAGGAGAGTTGACGTGCCGGCCAGTGAGCCGAGCACCTGGTTCCGGGTCATGGCCGCGAGTTCGGGAGCTATGTCCACGCAGCTGCAGAGCTCCGGGTGCGCCATCTGGACCGGGTGGTGGATGCTGTCGCCGGTGACCAGCGCGGTTTCGCCACGGCTGCTCAGTTCCACCGCTACCTGCCCCGGTGTGTGACCGGGGGTGGGCAGCAGACGGATGCCCGGCGCGACGTCCGTGCCCTCGTCCGCGACGTCGATGAGGTCGAACAGACCTGCTTCCCGGACGGGATGGATCGAGTCCCGGAACATCTGCCGACGCGCCTCCTCCATGTCGACACCCGCCCAGTAGTCCCACTCGGTGCGTGAGGTGAGATAGCGCGCGTTCGGGAAGGTGGGCACCCAGGCATCGCCCTCGGCGCGCGTGTTCCACCCCCCGTGGTCGGCGTGGAGGTGGGTCAGGACGACGAGGTCGACGCTCTCCGGCGCGAAGCCCGCCGCCCGTAGCCGTGCTTCGTAGTCGCTGTCCAGGTTGTGCCAGGCGGGGTTGGCGCGCCGCTTCCCGTTTCCGATGCCGGTGTCCACCAGTACCCGCACGCCGTCCATCTCGACGGCGAAGCTGTGACTCGCCAGGCGCAGGACGCCTTGATCGTCGGCGAATTCAGGGCTCAGCCAGGGAGTCCGGCTCACTAGGTCGGTGGTTGCCCCGGGCAGCAGCCACGGACCGGTCTGGGCGGGCAGGACCACTTCGTCGATGCGTCGTACGGTGTGTTCGCCCACCGTCCACGAGGGGGCCGGGGGAGTGGTGGACCTGGTCGTCTGCGATGAGGTGAGCACGGAGACTTTCCTTACCTGTTACGGGTCGTGAGGACGGAGTTGTCCGGAGCGGGTGTGTCGGGTGAGGCGGATGTCCGGTTGCTCGTTGCCGGGCGGGAGCGGGCGTCCAGGAACGGTGTCCGGCGCCGGCTGCGCAGCGGCGAGGTCAGCATCGCGACTGCGACGGTCGCTCTGAAGGCCACGGTGATGAGGGTCCTGCCGCGCTAAAAGCGATTGGTTTGCTTTAAGTCATCGTAGGCCCTACGGTCGACTAAAGCAAAGGATTCGCTTTTACGGTGGCCGGAGGTCCTGTACCAGCCCCGGCCCGTCGCGCCGCACAGATCCGGAAGGAAGTCATGACCAGCGAACTCACCCCCCAAGAGGCGGCCCGAGGGGCGCTGCGGGCGGGGCTCCCCCTCGGGGACGACCGACATGAAGAAGTGGCCATGACGGCCAACCACATCCACTCCGTGATCAGCATGTTGCGCGAGCTCGATTTCGGCGAGACACCTCCCGCGCCCTCCTACCGAGCCGGACAGGGGAACGCCGATGCAGCCGTTTGAGCTGTCGCTGACCGAAGCCTCCCGTGCGGTGCGCGCACGGGAGCTGTCCCCCGTCGAACTCACCGAATCGGTGCTCGCCCGTATTTCCGCCGTCGAAGGACGGCTGGGCGCCTACGTCACCGTCGCCGCCGACGCGGCCCTGGCCGCAGCGGTCCGCGCCGAACGGGAGATCTCCGGAAGCGGACCGCGCGGGCCGCTGCACGGGATCCCCATGGCGCTCAAGGATCTGATCGACGCGGAGGGGATGCCCACCACCGCGAGCTCGCACGTCCGGACCGGGCACGTGGCGGAACGCGACAGCCGGGTGGCCGAACGGCTCGGCGCCGCCGGAGCCGTCCTCCTGGGCAAGACGCACACGCACGAGTTCGCCTACGGCCTGACCACTCCGCAGACGCACAACGCCTGGGACCACAGCCGGGTCGCGGGCGGGTCGAGCGGCGGCTCGGCGGTAGCTGTCGCCGCCGGCGGAGCGACATTCGCCATGGGCACGGACACGGGCGGTTCCATCCGGGTCCCCGCGGCCCTGAACGGCGTGGTGGGCCTCAAGCCGACCTACGGCCTGGTCCCCCGCACGGGCGTGACCTCGCTGTCCTGGTCCCTGGACCACGTGGGCCCTCTCACCCGCACCGTCCAGGACGCCGCGCTGGTGCTGTCGGCGACCGCCGGCCACGACCCGCGCGACCCGGCGAGCGTGTCCGGCTCTGTGCTGGACCGCTTTCCGGGAGGCGACCTGCGAGGACTGAAGGTCGGCGTACCGCGGAACCACTACTTCGACCGGGTCACGCCCGAGGTCGAGGAGTCCGTACGCGGCGCCATCGAGCGGCTGGCGGAGCTGGGGGCGGAGCTCGTCGACGTCGAGATCCCGATGGCGCGTTACATCCAGGCCGTTCAGTGGGGGCTGATGGTTCCCGAGGCCACCGTGTACCACGAGCGGTCGCTGCGGGCTACCCCCGACCTGTACGCGGCGGACGTTCGCATCCTGCTGGAGGCCGGCGAACTCACCTCCGCGGGCGACTACCTCCGCGCCCAGCGGGCCCGCACCTTGATGCGAGACGCCTGGGCTCGCATGTTCGACGGCATCGACGTCCTCGCCGCGCCGACGGTGCCGATGACCGCCGCCGAGGAGGGGCAGGAAGCCGTCGAGTGGGCCGATGGCACGACCGAGGCCGTGTCGGACAGCTACGTCCGCCTCTGTGCCCCCGCCAACATCACCGGCGTCCCGGCCCTCACCCTGCCGGTCGGTCACGACCACGCCGGACTGCCGATCGGAATGCAGCTGATGGCGCGCCCCTTCCACGACGCGACGGTGCTCCGTGTGGGCCGGGTCTACGAGGAGTCGGTGGCCGGCGCGGGGCGGCTCGCTCCCCTCGCTGCCTGAGGGAAGGCGGACGTTCCAGCCCGACATACGGTTGCGTCGCCGCAGGGGCGTACGCCTGCTCGGGCGCCCGGATGCGCAGCCCGCAGCCCTGCCGGTCGCCGACGCGGACCATCGCCTAGAAGCAACAAATTCGCATTAAGGTGGATCGCATGAGTCCCAAGCCCATGGTCCGCCCCGGCGGGCGCAGCGCACGCGTACAGGAGTCCGTCCATGCGGCGGTACGTGAACTCGTAGGGGAGGTGGGCCGCGACGCGCTCACGGTCCCGATGGTGGCCGCTCGGGCGGGCGTGACCCCCTCCACGATCTACCGTCGCTGGGGCGACCTGCAGGAACTCCTGTCCGACGTGGCCGTCGAACGCCTGCGCCCGGAAACGGATCCGGCCGATCTCGGAAGCCTGCGGGCCGATCTCGATACGTGGGCGGAACAATTCCTCGACGAGATGGCCTCGCCGCCCGGGCGTGCCTACATCCGGGACGCCCTGCTCGGCGACCCCGACGGCACCAATGCCGGTCAGTGTTCGGCGTATGCCGCAGAGCAGATCGACGCCGTGTTGGCCCGTGCGGTGCAGCGAGGGGAGCCGGTGCCCGACACGGAACTGCTGATCGACCGTGTGGTGGCGCCGATCATGTACCGCATCCTCTTCCGCCCCGGCCGACTGGATGCCGCATACGCGCGTGAGCTCGTGACGAACGCCGTGTACGCCCTGCAGGTCGAGGCCGGTGCTCGCCCCACCCAGCCCGAGAGCTGACCCCTTCGCTCTTCGGGCGGTCTGGCGCCTGGTGTTATATGAGAGCCGTCCTGCCGGGACGTCTTTACGAGGCCCCATCATGTTGAATGCGGCGCCATTCTTGATCCGGTGGCCAGCGAGTCCTGACCTGCGGTTTCGCATTCGGCCTTGTCGCCGCCGATACCACCCGCAGGGACCGCGAATCATCGAGTCGTACGCGTAGCGTCCCGGCTTACTCGCAGGCCACGTCGAAGCGCCGGAGTTCCAGGCTTCGGCCGGTGGCATGACGCGGTGGATGTCCAGCTTGTGTGCGTCGTCCGGACAGGGGTTGACGGGGCCGTTTGGTCCGCTACTGGTCCGCGAGGTGCTGAGGCGATCGCGGAGAGTAGCGTAGGTGCAGAGGTTGCCTGGAGTGGAACGGAGTCTCCAGGCAACCGACTTGAGACTCTAGAAGAACCCAAGTTTCTTCGGACTGTAGGAAACAAGGAGGTTCTTCGTCTGCTGGTAGTGCTCCAGCATCATCTTGTGCGTCTCCCGCCCGATCCCCGACTGCTTGTACCCGCCGAACGCCGCATGCGCCGGGTACGCGTGGTAGCAGTTCGTCCAGACGCGGCCCGCCTGGATCGCCCGCCCTGCCCGGTACGCCGTGTTCATGTCCCGGGTCCACACGCCCGCCCCGAGGCCGTACAGCGTGTCGTTGGCGATCTTCAGGGCGTCGTCGAAGTCGTCGAAGGACGTCACCGAGACGACGGGGCCGAAGATCTCCTCCTGGAAGATCCGCATACGGTTGTCGCCCTCGAAGATCGTCGGCTGGACGTAGTAGCCACCCTTCAACTCCCCGTCGTACTCGATGCGTTCGCCGCCGGTGAGGACCTTCGCGCCCTCCTGCCGGCCGACGTCCAGGTAGGAGAGGATCTTCTCCAACTGGTCGTTGGACGCCTGGGCGCCGATCATCGTGTCGGTGTCGAGGGGATGGCCCGGCCTGATGAGTTCGGTGCGGGCGACGGCCGCTTGGAGAAACTCGGCGTAGTTGCCGCGCTGGATCAGTGCCCGGGACGGGCAGGTGCAGACCTCGCCCTGGTTGAGGGCGAACATCGTGAACCCTTCGAGCGCCTTGTCCCGGAAGTCGTCGTCCCGCGCCCAGACGTCGTCGAAGAAGATGTTCGGTGACTTGCCGCCGAGTTCGAGGGTGACCGGCTTGATGTTCTCCGAGGCGTACTGCATGATCAGCCGCCCCGTCGTGGTCTCCCCGGTGAACGCGACCTTGGCCACCCGCGCGCTGGACGCGAGCGGCTTGCCCGCTTCCACCCCGAAGCCGTTGACGATGTTCACCACGCCCGGCGGCAACAGGTCGGCGACCAGGCTCATCCAGTAGTGGAGGGAGGCCGGGGTCTGCTCGGCGGGCTTGATGACGACCGCGTTGCCCGCCGCGAGGGCCGGGGCCAGCTTCCACACCGCCATCAGGATCGGGAAGTTCCACGGGATGATCTGCGCCACGACCCCGAGCGGCTCATGGAAGTGGTACGCCACCGTGTCGTCGTCGAGTTCGCCGAGCGAACCCTCCTGCGCGCGGATCGCCCCCGCGAAGTAGCGGAAGTGGTCGATGGCGAGGGGGATGTCGGCCGCCAGCGTCTCGCGCACCGGCTTGCCGTTCTCCCAGCTCTCCGCGACCGCCAGTTTTTCGAGGTTCGCCTCCATGCGGTCGGCGATCTTCAGCAGGATGCCGGACCGCTCGGTCACCGAGGTCCGGCCCCAGCCCGGGGCGGCGGCGTGCGCGGCGTCCAGTGCCCGCTCCACGTCCTCCGCGGTGCCCCGCGCGACCTCGGTGAACGGCTGCCCGTTCACCGGTGACGGGTTCTCGAAGTACTGCCCGCGCGCCGGCGGCACGTACTCGCCACCGATGAAGTGGTCGTAGCGCGCCTGGTAGGAGACGATCGCGCCCTCGGTGCCGGGTGCCGCGTAACGGGTCATGGTGGCCAGCCTCCTTCAGCAGCGCCGCCCGCCGTTGGGCAGCTCTGCGCGTGAGGCTAGGAGCGCGGACGTTGCAACCACGTTGCCGTCGGCGCGGCCAGCTCCGACTCCAGCGCGGCCAGCCGGGCCCGGACGCTCGCCGTGGGACGTACGGCCGCGAGCGCCCGCCACACCTCGACGTCGTCCTCGCCCCACGGCGCGTGCGCCCAGTCCGCCAGCAGGTCGGGATCCCGGCGGGCGACCAACGCCGTCCGCAGCGCGTCCGCGACCCGGCGCCTGAGCCGCACCACCGCCGGTGCCTGCGACGCCGGCAGCAGCGGACCGGCGTACCCCTTCGCCGCCGCCGCGACCGCCCCGCTCTCCAGCCGGCGCTCGACGATCGCCGCGTCCGACTCGACCGGCACGGTCAGCCGGTACGGCCGTGACACCAGCAGCCCCGGCCCGAGAACCTTGCGCAGCCGCGCCAGTTCGGCCCGCAGCGTCACCGGCGGCACCGACTCGTCCTCGTACAGGGCGCACAACGGCTCGTCCCCGGTGAGACCCTCCGGATGCCGGGACAGCAGCACCAGGATCTCGCTGTGCCTGCGGCTGAGCCTGACCCTGCGACCCCCGCCGACCAGCAGCGCCTCGTCCCGGCCCAGTGCGCTCAGCTCGGGCCCGTCGGTGGCCGGCTGCTGCGGGAGGAGCAGCGCCAGCTGGGACTCGGCGGCCCGCGCGACCGCCTGGACGAAGCCCAGGCTGTGCGGATGCGCGAGCCCGTCGCCGCCGGTGATGTCCACGGCTCCCAGCACCCGCCCGGTCCGCGGATCGTGCACCGGCGCAGCCGCGCAGGTCCATGGCTGCACCCGGCGGATGAAGTGCTCCGCCGCGAACACCTGCACCGGCCGGTCCACCGCGACCGCCGTCCCCGGAGCGTTCGTCCCGACAGCGGTCTCCGCCCACCGCGCACCCGGCACGAAGTTCATCCACTCCGCCTGCCGACGGGTCCCCGCATGGCCCTCCACCCAAAGCAACCTGCCGTGCTCGTCGCACACGGCGAGCAGGTGCTCCCCGTCGGAGGCGAAGGTCCCCATCAGCTCACGGAACAGCGGCATGACCCGCGCCAGCGGATGCTCGGCCCGATAGGAACCGAGGTCGCCTTCGCCGAGTTCGACGTTCGCCGTCCCGTCGGGCCCGACGCCGGCCCGCGCGGAACGCCGCCACGAGTCGGCCACCACCGGGCGCACCGGCCGCTGCACCGTGCCCGCCTCGGTGAACGTCTCGTGCGCCCGCCGCAGCAGCCGGACCCGCTCGGCAGGGTCGGCCCCCGGCTCCAGGGCCACCCATGGATCGGTCAACTCGGCCTCCCGGGAAGGCGGTGCGATGGGGGACATCGTCACTCCCGGTACGCGCCCAGACAACCTCTCCGACCGCCGTCATCCGAACGATGGGTGACTCACACGGCTTCGACCATGCTCAGGTAGCGGTCCCAGTCCCAGTACGGCCCCGGGTCGGTGTGGTCCGCGCCCGGCACCTCGTAGTGCCCGATGATGTGCGCGCGATCTCTGGGGATGCCGTATCTCTCGCAGACCCCCGCCGTCAGCTTCGCGGACTCGAGGTACAAGGCCTCGGTGAAGTAGGCGGGCTTGTCCACCCATCCCTCGTGCTCGATGCTGCGGGTGTTGTAGTCCCAGTTCCCCGCGTGCCAGGCGACATCCGCCTCCCGCACGCACTGCGCGACATGACCGTCGGCCGATCGCACGACGTAGTGTGCGGACACCTTCTTCTCCGGGTTGCGGAAGATGTCCAGGGTGCCGGTGTAGTCGGTCTGGGTGACATGGACGACCACCCGGTCCACCTGGTAGGACCAGGGGCGGTCCGACACCGTGAAGTTGGACGGCGTCGCCGGCTGCCACTCGGCGAGCGGGTGGTCGACGGGCTGCGGGGCAGCCCCGGCCCGCGTCTCGGGAAGCAGTGCGTACGGTACGGCGGCCAGGAGGGCCCCCTTCAGCAGCCGCCGTCGGTCGAGCAGCGGTCTGGCGCGTTCCATGGATCAACTGCCTTTCGTCTCAGCGGTGTTCAGCCGCGCGGCGGCACCGCGATCTCATGGAGCCGGTCGTGCGCTCCGCGGTGAGTCTCGCGCGCCGGCAGCCCTTCCTTGCGGATCTTCGCCACGCGGGTGTGGCTGGTGTCGCAGACGAACAGGACCTGGCCAAGACCGATCGTCCACGGCAGCTGTGTGCCTTGCGTGAATCACGGTACGGCGGCTGCCGGTTGGGCAGGAGGGCGCTCGCTGTTCCGGTGGACGACGTCGGGAATGTGGATAACTCGCTCACCCGAAGGGGTGAGTGACAGGCGCTCAGGCCCGTTCGCCCACGGCTGCCGGGTCGTCCAGTACGGCCCGCACCACCGAGTGCGCGGCCCCCAGCAGCGGGCCCTGCGAACCCAGGCCGGACACGGACACCGGACAGGCCGGACCCGCTGTCCGCCGGGCCAGCTCGTCCCGCAGGGAAGGGAGCAGCCAGGGTGCGAGCCCGGCCAGCGCACCGCCGAGCACCACGGCTTCGGGGTCCAGCAGATTGACCGCTCCGGTCAGCGCGATGCCGAGCGCCTCCCCGGCCTCGCGCAGGGCTCCCCGTACGGCCTCGTCGCCGTCCGCCGCGTGCCGGCCGAGCAGTCCGACGCGGTCCTCGCCCAGCTCCAGGCCGGCCGCCCGCAGCACCGCCTCCTCGCCGGCGTACTGCTCCAGACAGCCGCGCCCGCCGCACGGGCACCGGGGTCCGTCCGGGCGGACCGGGACGTGGCCGAGCTCGCCCGCGAAACCGCGGGTGCCGCGCAGCAGTTGCCCGTCCACGACCAGCGCCGCGCCGATGCCGATCTCCGCCGAGACGTGCAGGAAGTCATGGGGGGTGCCGTCGCCGAGCCAGAGTTCGGCCAGCGCACCGAAGTTGGCCTCGTTCCCCACGGTCAGCGGGAGGTCCTCGGGCAGCAGGGTGCCCAGGTCCGTGTCGTGCCAGTCGAGGTTCGGGGCGCGCACGACGGTGCGGGCGTCACGTGCCACCAGACCGGGCACCGCCACCGCGAGACCGGCGGGCCACAGGCCCTCGCTCTCCGCCTCCGCCACCACCCGGCGCACCAGAGAGGTGAGTTCGGCGAGCACCGGCTCGGGGGAACGGCCCCGATTCGCGCCGTACCGCACCAGCCGCGAGCGCACCTGTCCGCGCAGATCCACCGCGCAGACCGCGAGGTGGTCCACGCCGACCTCGGCACCTATGCCGGCAGGCCCGCGACCGCTGACGGCGAGTGCCGAACCCGGCCTGCCGACCCGGCCGGGACGCTCGGGGCCGAGCTCCTCCAGCAGTCCCGAGCGGATGAGTTCGTCGACGAGGGTCGACACCGCGGCCCGGGTCAGGCCGATGCGCGAGGCGACCGCGGCGCGCGACAGCGGTCCGTCGGCACTCACGGTGTGCATCACACGGGCCAGGTTGCGGCGGCGCATGCCCTGCTGAGTGTCGGGCAGACCGCGCCCGGGCCTCGCCGGGTGGCCGTCACGCAGCGGTGCGGTCATGCCTCCCTCACTCTTCAGAGGTCCCCCGCTCCAGAAGCGGCGCCGCGTCGGAGAGTACCCCGGCGATCCTGCCCAGCGTCTCGTCGTCCCGCTCCACGGCCTCCAGCACCGGACCGGCGGCGGTGTTCCAGCGCCGGGCGACCGCACCCGGGTCCTCGCCGGTCAGCAGCCCCGCGGCCTGCGCGGCGGCGCCGAGCGCGACCAGTTCCTTGGCCTCGGGCACCTGGACGGGCCGTCCCGAGAGCCGGCGTACGGTCCGCTGCCAGGCGGTGCCCTGGGCGCCGCCGCCGATCAGCAGCAGCGGCGTCGAACGGTCCGCGTCCTCGTCGAGCACCAGGTCCAGGGCCCCGAGCAGTGCCTGCACGGCACCGTCGTAGGCGGCCTGGAGGAGCTGGCCGCCGGTGGTGTCGTGGCGCAGGCCGTGCAGCAGTCCGGAGGCGTTCGGCAGGTTCGGGGTGCGCTCGCCGTCCAGGTAGGGCAGCAGGGTCACCCCCGAGACCGGCTCCACGGCCTCACGGTCCAGGCCCAGCAGCGCCGCGATGCGGTCGACGGCGAGGGTGCAGTTCAGGGTGCAGGCCAGGGGCAGCCAGTCGCCGTGGGCGTCGGCGAAGCCCGCCACGGTGCCGGTCGGGTCGGTCGGACGCCGCTTCGACACGGCGTAGACCGTGCCCGAGGTGCCCAGGCTCATCACCGGCGTGCCGGGGCGCAGCCCGAGGCCCAGCGCCGCGGCCGCGTTGTCGCCGGTGCCGGGGGCGACCAGGGTGCCCTTGGAGAACGGCAGGTCATGGCCGTCGCGCACGGTGCCGGCCACCTCGCCGGGCCGGACCACACGCGGGAGCAGGGCGGGGTCGAGACCCACGTGCGCGAGGATCTCGCTGTCGTACGACTCCGTCGCGGATGCCCACCAGCCGGTGCCGGAGGCGTCGCCGCGGTCGGTGGTGCCCTCCCCGGTGAGCCGCTCGGTGAGGTAGTCGTGGGGCAGGCGGACCGACTTCGTGGCGCGCAGGGCCTCCGGCTCGTGCTCGGCGAGCCAGGCCCACTTCGTGACCGTGAAGGAGGCGCCCGGCACGCTTCCGGTCCGCTCCGCCCAGGCCTTCGGACCGCCCAGCTCCTCGATGAGACGCCGGGCCTGCGGCGCCGAGCGGACGTCGTTCCAGAGCATGGCCGGGCGTACCGGCTCGCCCTGCGCGTCCAGCGTCACCAGGCCGTGCTGCTGGCCGCCGATCGACACCGCCGCAGCCTCGCGCGCGGCGTCCCCGCACTGGCGCAGGGCCTCGGACAGCGCGTCCCACCACTGGCGCGGGTCGCTCTCCCGGCCGGCCCCGGCGGACACGGTGTGCGGTGCCTGACCGCGCGCGACGACCTGGCCGGTGGCAGCGTCGACCACCAGGGCCTTGGTGGACTGGGTGGACGTGTCCACGCCGACGACGAGCGGACCCTCGGCTGCTGACATCGGGCTCTCCCTTTTTGCGCGGCTCATGATCTCGATGCGGCAGGTGTCTCCACCGCAGACGCCTTGTCTCTTCCCGGAGACGTGTGTGCATACTAATTTGTAAACCGCCATGACGAAATAGTCCGGAGCAGCAAGGAGCCGCGTCATGAACTACCAGCCCACCCCCGAGGACAGGTTCACCTTCGGCCTGTGGACCGTCGGCTGGCAGGGAAGGGACCCGTTCGGCGACGCCACCCGCCGTGCCCTCGACCCGGTCGAGACGGTGCAGCGCCTGGCCGAGCTCGGCGCCCACGGCGTGACCTTCCACGACGACGACCTGATTCCCTTCGGATCGTCCGACAGTGCGCGCGAGGGTCACATCAAGCGCTTCCGCGAGGCCCTGGACGCGACCGGCATGAAGGTGCCGATGGCGACCACCAACCTCTTCACGCACCCCGTCTTCAAGGACGGCGCGTTCACCGCCAACGACCGCGACGTGCGCCGTTACGCGCTGCGCAAGACGATCCGCAACATCGACCTGGCGGTCGAGCTCGGCGCCGAGACCTACGTCGCCTGGGGCGGCCGCGAGGGCGCCGAGTCCGGCGGGGCCAAGGACGTGCGGGTCACCCTGGACCGCATGAAGGAGGCCTTCGACCTCCTCGGCGAGTACGTCACCGATCAGGGCTACGACCTGAAGTTCGCGATCGAGCCCAAGCCGAACGAGCCGCGCGGCGACATCCTCCTGCCCACCGTCGGCCACGCGCTCGCGTTCATCGAGCGCCTGGAGCGCCCCGAGCTGTACGGCGTGAACCCCGAGGTCGGGCACGAGCAGATGGCCGGGCTGAACTTCCCGCACGGCATCGCGCAGGCCCTGTGGGCGGGCAAGCTCTTCCACATCGACCTCAACGGCCAGTCCGGCATCAAGTACGACCAGGACCTCCGCTTCGGCGCCGGCGACCTGCGTGCCGCCTTCTGGCTCGTCGACCTCCTGGAGAGCGCCGGGTACGCCGGCCCGAAGCACTTCGACTTCAAGCCGCCGCGGACCGAGGACCTCGACGGTGTGTGGGCGTCGGCCGCGGGCTGCATGCGCAACTACCTCATCCTCAAGGAGCGTGCCGCCGCCTTCCGCGCCGACCCGCAGGTCCAGGAGGCGCTGCGGGCCTCGCGTCTGGACGAGCTGGCACAGCAGACGGCGGCGGACGGCCTGAAGTCGCTGCTCGCGGACCGCAGTGCCTTCGAGGACTTCGACGTGGAGGAGGCCGCCGCACGCGGCATGGCCTTCGAGCAGCTGGACCAGCTCGCCATGGACCACCTCCTGGGTGCGCGCGGCTGAGCAGAGCCCACGCGCGTGTGCCGTCGGCCGTGAGTGGCCTCCGCCGACGGCACGCGCGCGTGCGGACTTGCCGTGATCGTCGCGGCAGTCGCGGCCCTAGCGCCTGCCGGGTTTCTCGCGCGAGCTGCGACCTCCACGCGTGCCGTGACCTTCACGCGTGCCGTGACCTTCGCGCGGAGTGTGCCGGAATCGTGCGATCCACGGCATGAGGCCGTATCAACGTCCGCGCGGGGGTCGCGTCATGACCGGTTCGAGGCGACTCTGGACGGTATGGCCATGCCGCCGGTACCGCCTCAGCCACCCGGACCGCCGGGTGACACCCCGCCTCCGGGCGGTGGCTTCGGACCACCCCCTGACGGCTTCGGGCGCAACGTCCCGACCCCGTACGGCGCTATGCCGTCGACCCAGCCGATGGGTTCGGTCGGCGGCCCCGGGTCGAGCGGCCCGAGAAGGCGCCGCAGCCCGCTGCTCGCCCTGCTTGTTGTGATCGTGGCCGCGGTCGCGGTGGCCGCCGTGCTTCTCATGGCATCGGGCAGCGACGACTCGCCGGACAAGAACCCGGCCCCGGCCACCAGCACGAGCCGATCTCCGAAGCCGTCGTTCAGCCTGCCGACGCAGCTGCCGAGCGAGTTGCCCAGCGAACTCCCGTCGCAGTTCCCGAGCGACCTCCCCAGCGAGTTCCCGAGCGACTTGGAGTCGCTGCTGCCGTCCTTGATCGGGTGAGTCGGTCTCCATCCATTCGACGCCCTCGATCCTGCCCAGGTCGACGACCGGCTTCTTGGCGAGGACGGGCACGCCCGAGGCCGCCGGATCGTCGAGCGGCTCCGGTGACGGAGCGGTGCCCGTACTCGACGGCGACCGCCTTCTTCTTCGGCGAGAACCGCAACCTCGTCTTCGGCGAGAACCGCAACCTCGTCGCCGGTGCGCGGCTGGAAGACCGCGGCGGGCCCGAGCGTCGCGCAGGTTCGGGACTCATCCGCTGAGGCCAACCCCCAGGTTCGGCCGACTGATATCCGGGTGACGTGCCCGCCGAACAACGAACGGCAAGGGTTCGTTCACAGCTCCTCATGGCGAGGTGGGCGAGACGCGGGACGTGCGACGGCCGACATCGCGGCGCACGCGTGCGTGCCGCATGCTCAGCCGGACGAGCTGCGGGGCGGTCGGTGCGGCCCCAATCCTTGGAGCACATCGCCGAGTTCGCCCGCCGTGAGCGCGGGGGACGGGAGGGGGACGACGGCCGGCGAGGCGCGCAGGCCGTCGAGGAGCAGGCTGAGAGGGCGACGCCAGGCTTCGGGGCCGACGGCCGCGGCGAGGGAGGGGACGGCCCGGCCGAGCGCGGCCAGCGCGAAAAGAACGTCCTCCGTCGTCACGTCCGCCCGGACGCTTCCCTCCTCACGCCCACGGCGCAGGAGCAGCTCCATGGTCGCCCGATTGTGGGCGTGCACGGCCTGCAACGACTCGACGCCCTCGAGATGCGTGGTCATCAGGTCGTTCGTACCGCGATCGGTCGCCAGGACGGCGAACACTGCTTCCATGTAGCCGACGAGTCCCTTCCAGGGGTCCGTCGTGGCCCGGGCCCGCTCACCGGCGGCCATGGTGCCCGCCAGGGGGGCACGGAAGACCGCGTCGACCAGGGCGGCCCGGCTCGGGAAATGCCGGTAGAGCGTGGCGTTTCCCACCCCCGCCCGCCGCGCGATGACGTCCAGGGGCGCCTCCAACCCCTGCTCCGTGAACACCTCGTGAGCGGCCTCGATCAGCAACTCCCGGTTGCGTCGCGCATCGCGGCGCCGTACCGGCGCCGTCGCGTCGTCCGCCATGATCGCCCCTTCGCACTACCGGGGAGTGTTCCCCGTTAGTGATGCTATCGTCGTCCGGGGAAACGGGGAGTACTCCCCGGTTGGCTGGGAGGGGTGGGACATGGGCAGCACAGCGCTCGTCCTCGGCGGGGGAGGCCTCGTCGGCGGAGCCTGGATGACGGGAGTTCTCGCCGGCCTGTGCGACGCCGGTGTCGACCCGGCCCGCGCGGATGTGGTCATCGGGACCTCGGCCGGGGCGATCTTCGGTTCACGTCTCCGCGCCGGCGAGCCCGCCCGCGAGCTGTACGAACGTCAACTCTCGGGCGCCGACCGGGTTGACCTCCCAGTGACGTCTGCTCAGATGCTTCGGTTCCTGTGGGCCGCGCTGGGCTGCCGCGATCCGGAGCGTTCCGTGCTTCGCCTCGGGCGAGCGGCGCTGAAGGCCCGCACGGGGCCAGAGTCCGATGTGTACGACGCTCTGCGCCCACTGCTGCGGGGCGTGGGCGACTGGCCCGACCGCACACTGCGGATCACGGCCGTCGACGCCCTCTCCGGCCAGCTGACGGCCTTCGACGCCGCGTCGGACGTCACGCTCCTCGAAGCCGTCGCCGCGAGCTGCGCGGTGCCCGTGGTCTGGCCCCCGATCACCTTGACCGGGCGCCGCTGGATGGACGGGGGCAGCCGCTCCACGGCCAACATCCATCTCGCACACGGCCATCACCACGTCCTGGCCATCGCCCCGATCCCCACCGCCGTGGGTCCTCATCCCGGTGCCGAACAGCAGGCGGCCGTCCTCGCCGCCGCAGGCGCCCACGTGACCCTCGTGACGCCGGATCGCGCCGCACGCCGGGTTATGGGCCGCGACATGACGTCCGACGCGCACCGCCCCGCGGCCGCCCGGGCCGGCCACGCCCAGGGGACGGCCCTCGCGGCCTCGGTGCACCCGCTCTGGCACGCCCAGCGGTGAAGGCCGGGCAGGGACGCCGTAAGCCTGACGACCCCTACCGAAAGGAATCACCGTGTCCGCGCCTACTCTGGAGGAGCTGACCCCGGGCGGCCATGACTTCGCCTCGAACCCGTACCCCGTCTACGCCGCGCTGCGGACCAAGGGCCCCGTGCACCGCGTCCTCGTGCCCGGAAGTGGTGAGAGTTGGCTCGTCGTCGCCCATGACGCGGCGCGAGCCGCGCTGACCGACCCGCGCCTGCGCAACGACATTCGCCATTCCTCGTCCTGGCGCAGCGACGGCGGACACGCCGTCGGCCGCAACATGCTCCAGAGCGACCCTCCGCAGCACACCCGGCTGCGTCGACTGGTGGCGGCTCACTTCACGCCGGGCAGGATCACCGCGCTTCGACCTGGCATCGAAGCCACAGCCCTCGAACTCCTGGACGCGCTGCCGGAACGGGGAACGGCGGACCTGGTCGCCAGGTACGCGTTGCCGCTGCCGGTCACGGTGATCTGTGACCTTCTGGAGGTGCCCGCGGCCGACCGCGCGCCGTTCCACACCTGGGCCGACGAACTCGTCATGCCCGCCTCGGCCGAGACGGCGACCGCTGCCGCAGCCTCACTGGAGGAATACCTCGCCGGCCTGCTCGCCCGAGCTCGCGAACGGCGGGCGACAGGTCTGCTCGGTGATCTCGTGGCAGCCTCGGACCTCACCTCCGAAGAGCTCCTCGGCATGGCGTTCCTGATCCTCGTAGCCGGCCACGAGACGACCGTCGACCTGATCTCCGGCACCGTCCACGCGCTGCTGGCCCACCCGGACCAACTCGCCCTGCTGCGCGCCGAACCGGACCTCACCGGCCCGGCCGTCGAGGAGTCCCTGCGCTACAACTCACCGGTCCACGCCACCGCGTTCCGCTTCGCGGCCGAGCCGCTCGACATCGACGGCACCCGGATCCAGGTGGGCGACTCCGTGCAGGTCTCGCTCGCCGCGGCCTCCCGCGATCCGCTGCGTTTTCCCGACCCCGACCGCTTCGACCTACGGCGTCCCACGCGTGGGCACCTGGCGTTCGGCCACGGTCCGCACCACTGCCTGGGCGCCCCGCTGGCCCGCGCGGAGGCGGCCGTCGCACTGCGCCTGCTGCTGCGCCACCGGCCCGCTCTCGCCTTCGCGACCGATCCGGGTACGTTGACCTGGCGCAGCAGCACACTCCTGCGGGGCCTGGCAGAACTACCGCTGCGGTTCGGCTGAGGCGATTTCCAGCGAGGCCAGAGCCGTCGCCGGATCAAGGGCCGCCGGGCCCGCGAGTACCCAGCGTCGCTGCTCCCGGCGGTACGGCCACCACCGTCCGTCCCGCCCCAGGCGCACCTGGGCCGGAGCGTCGAGGGCCGTCCAGCGGTTCCCCTCCGCCCTTAGTGACGGTCGTTCGTCCTCGTCCCAGGCCGAGCCCAGAGCGGCACGCGCGCGTGCGAGTGCGCCGCCCGAAGGCTCCCATTCGTCCTCCAGGACGGACAGCGCGTCCGCACCACCGAGCTCCCACGCGCGCGTGGCGTCCGCCAGCGACTGCGGATCGCGGCCCGATCCGGCGGCGAGCCGTTCCGTCAGTGCCTGGTCGGGCGCGGCGACGGCAAGACGTACCGCGTCCTGGGCAACCGTCAATTCGGGTACCAGGACGGGGCGATCGGACGGTGGCCGAAGAGCCTCCGCGAGCAGCCGATGTGCCTCTACGGCGGTCCGGGCGGCCAGATGGCGGACGGCGACCGGGTCGACTCCCGGTCCCGGCGGGGCCTCGGTGTCCAGCGAGGGCGGCAGGCCGGGCTCCTCGGGCAGCTCCGGGGGCGCGGGAAGGGGCGGAAGGATGTCACCGGTCGCATACGCCTCGACGGCAGCCACCCCTTCCGTTTCGGGAGCTTCCTCCGCGGGCACGGCGCTGCGGGCCCGCAGGTCTTCCAGGAGGGCATGTTCGCCGCGACCGCGCATCAGCAGCAGCACGAAGGGGTCCTGGTCCAGCAGCCGGGCCATCTGATAGCAGAGGGCAGCCGTGTGGCCGCAGTGGTCCCAGGCGTCGCAGTCGCACTCCGGTTCCAGATCGCCCAGCCCCGGCAGGAGCTCGATGCCCGCGGACGCCGCGTCCTCCACGAGGTGCGGCGGCATCTCGCGGTCCAGCAGCGCCGCGACGTGCCCCGCCCGTTCGACGGCCATGTCGAGGAGGTGGTCCCACTGCTCGGCCGACAGTTCGGCCAGCAGGACGTCGGCGCGGTGCGTGGTGCGGTCTCGGTCCTGCACGACGGCCGTGATGCGCCCGGGACGTACCGACACCGCGCCCACCGCGCCCGCGCGTGCGAGCTTGCGGCCCGTCTTCACCTGGCCCGAGTCCAGCGCGGCGTCCTCCAGGGCCCGCAGCCAGGCCATGCCCCACCACGTCTGCGCGAAGCCCCGTCCGTGCGCGGGCGGCAGCGCCGCGAACGTGCGCTCCGCGTCACCCTCGTGTCCGGTCATCGAACGCCCCCTCGCAGTTCCACCAGATCGGCCAGCTCGGCGTCCGTCAGCTCGGTCAGTGCCGCCTCGCCGGAGCCGAGCACGGCGTCCGCCAACTCCCGTTTTCGGCGCAGCATGTCGGCGATGCGGTCCTCGACCGTCCCCTCGGCGATCAGACGGTGCACCTGCACGGGACGTGTCTGGCCGATGCGGTACGCGCGGTCGGTGGCCTGCGCCTCGACGGCAGGGTTCCACCAGCGGTCGTAGTGCACGACGTGCTCGGCCCGGGTGAGGTTCAGGCCGGTGCCCGCCGCCTTCAACGACAACAGGAACACGGGCACCTCACCCTCCTGGAACCGGCGCACCAACGCCTCACGCCGGGCGACCGGCGTCCCGCCGTGCAGGAACTGCGACGGCACGCCACGCGCCGCGAGATGCCGCTCGATGAGACGGGCCATGCGCACGTACTGCGTGAACACAAGGACGCTCGCTCCTTCGGCGACGATGGTGTCGAGGAGCTCGTCCAGCAGCTCCAGCTTGCCGGAACGGCCGGCGATCCTCGGCTCCTCCTCCTTGAGGAACTGCGCCGGGTGGTTGCAGATCTGCTTCAGCCCGGTCAGCAGTTTCACGATCAGCCCGCGCCGCGCCATGCTGTCCGCCCCGGAGATCTCCGCCAGGGTCTCGCGCACCACGGCCTCGTACAGGCCGGTCTGTTCCGGGGTGAGCGACACGGCGCGGTCGGTCTCGGTCTTCGGCGGCAGCTCCGGGGCGATTCCCGGATCCGACTTGCGGCGCCGCAGCAGGTAGGGGCGCACCAGCCGGGCCAGACGCTCCGCGGCGGCCGGGTCCCGACCGCTCTCGACGGCCTGCGCGTACCGGGACCGGAACGTGCCGAGCCTGCCCAGCAGACCCGGGGTCGTCCAGTCGAGGATCGCCCACAGCTCCGACAGGTTGTTCTCGACCGGGGTTCCGGTGAGCGCCACGCGTGCGCGTGCCCCGATCGAGCGCAGCGCCCGGGCGGTCGCCGCGTACGGGTTCTTCACGTGCTGCGCCTCGTCCGCCACGAGCATCCCCCACGAGGCTTCGGCGAGCCGGGACGCGTCCAGGCGCATCGTGCCGTACGTGGTGAGCACGAACTCCCCGTCCGCCAGGCCGTCGAGCTCACGCCGTGGACCGTGGAAGCGGCGCACGGGCGTACCCGGTGCGAACCTCTCGATCTCGCGCTGCCAGTTGCCCAT
The DNA here is from genome assembly GCF_043199815.1 of Streptomyces sp. NPDC048523. NCBI lineage: Bacteria > Bacillati > Actinomycetota > Actinomycetes > Kitasatosporales > Streptomycetaceae > Streptomyces > Streptomyces sp. NPDC048523. The sequence goes on from NZ_JBICWQ010000004.1 coordinate 212,275, forward strand.
CAGCGACGTCGGACACACCACGAGGGTGGGACCGGCGGTCGCCGCGTCGGTCTGCCGGTGCAGATGCAGCGCGATCAGGGTGATCGTCTTGCCGAGTCCCATGTCGTCGGCCAGACAGCAGCCGAGGCCCGAGGACGTCATACGGGCCAGCCAGCTCAGCCCCCGGCGCTGGTAGTCCCTGAGGGTCGCCGCGAGTGCGGCGGGTTGCGGGACCGGCTCCTGGGCCTCCGGGTCCGCAAGCCGGTCCCGCAGGGCTGCCAGCCACCCGGTGGGCTGTACGTCGACCAGGTGGCCGTCGACCTCGGCGGAGCCCGTCAGAGCGGCCCTCAGGGCGTCGACGGGTGTCACCTTGTGGTCCTGCCGGGCGCGGGCCCGGCGCGCCTCCTGAGGGTCGACCAGCACCCACTGGTCACGCAGCCGCACCACCGGGCGGTTGGCCTCGGCGAGCCGGTCCAGTTCCTCGCGCGTGAGCTGCCGGTCGCCCAGCGCGAACGACCAGTCGAACGCGAGCAGGGCGTCGGCGGACAGGAACGACTCGGTGTCCGAGGGTGCCCGGTCGTGGTCCGGCGGACCGACCATCGCGCGCGTGGTGAGTCTTCTGGCCATGTCCTTCGGCCAGTGCACCTCGACGCCCAGGTCGGCGAGAGCTCGCGCGCCGGCTCCCAGCAGTTCGGTGATCTCCTCGTCGGCGAGTTCGACCGCGTCCGGGACGGCCGCCGAGAGCAGCGGGGCGAGCGGGGGCCATGCGCGTGCGGCCCTGCGGAGCGCGAGCAGGCCGTCCATGCGCGCGTGCGGGCCGAAGGCGGTGGCCCCGCCCCACACATCGGCTGCGCCCGCCACGATCGTCGGATCGCTCACGCTGTGCACCTGGAGCACGGCCCGGAAGGCGGGCGCCTGATCACCGGTCAGGCCTCGATCACCGGTTAGGCCGCCATCACCGGTCAGGCCGCGCACCTCGATCCGCAACGAGACGCGTACGCCCGCGTCGTGTCCCGCGGCGACATCCCCCGCCCACGCCCGCTGCTCGGGCACATGCCGAGGTTCCTGGGCGGCGTAGGCGGGTCCGCCCGTCACGAGGGGCGCCGCGGGGGAGCGGGGCAGAGCGTCGGCGACCGCGTCCAGGAAGGCGCGCAGCAACTGTTCGGGATCGGGCAGCCGCAGGGGTTCTGCGGTGCTCAGCGGTACGGCGTGCGCCTCGGGCGGCATCGCCGCGGCGAGCCGGCGGACCCGCTCGACGTCCGCGGCGCCCAGGGGACCCACGCGCCAGGCGTCGTGATCGGTGGGGGACAGGCCGGGCAACAGCAGCCCCCGTGCCACGCACTGCAGGGCCAGCACGCCCGCGGCACCCCAGAAGACGCTGGCCCGGTGCCCGTCCGCGGAGGTACGCGCACGCGTGAGGACCGGCAGGGCGGCGTGCACCGGGAGCAGCACCGCGGGAAGCCTCACCAGCTCCACACCGCCGTCGCCGGGCCTCACGAGCGCCAGGTCCTCGGCCGTCCCCGCCGCGACAGCGGGAGGAGGGGCGCCGTCGGGCCGCCAGAAGGCCACACTGCCGGTGCGGGCCGGGTCGCCGGGCACGAACACGGCGCAGCACGACGCCAGTTCGGAGATCTCGGACGGTGATGCCGCAGGAAACCTCTGGGCAGAGATCGCGGGACTCCTCAAACTTGACTACGTCGTCGAAGTGGTCGAGAGTACATCACCTCACAGGCCTTCAGGGCAGTGCCCTGCATCACATTCGCGCGGTGGTGTTGTCAACCCCCCTATGCGCCCGGTGCTGGCCCCCGTCCCTGCACGGGGGGTCGCCGCATGGTCTCGACAGGCCATCGGCTCGTACGTTTCCTCAGGTCAGCGCGTTTCCTGAGAGAGCCGGAGTCCGGACATGCCCCAGAGCGCCACAACCGTCGCACCCCACCCGCGCGGTACGTCCGGCTCCTCGCCCGGCCAAAGCGAGTTCTCACCCCTCCTGCGCGCGGTGAAGAGCCAGGGCCTCCTGGACCGCCGCCCCGACTGGTACGTCCGGGCCATCGCCGTCAACGCGCTCGCCCTCGCCGGCCTCGTCACGGCCGTAGCCCTGTCCGGCGACTCCTGGCGAACTCTGCTGCTGGCGCCGCTTCTCGCCGTGTTCTGCGCCCGCACCGCCTTCATAGGGCACGACGCGGGCCACGCGCAGATCACCGGCGACAAGGCGACCGGCAGCCTCATCGGTCTGATCCACGGCAACCTGCTGCTCGGGATGAGCTACTCCTGGTGGAACCACAAACACAACCGCCACCACGCCAACCCCAACCACATCGACAAGGATCCCGATGTCGCCGCCGACATCCTCGTCTTCACCGGTGAACAGGCGACGGTACGCACCGGCTTCAGGCGCCGGCTCACCCGCCACCAGGCCTGGCTGTTCTTCCCGCTCACCCTCCTCGAAGGCATCGCCCTGAAAATCCAGGGATTCCGGGCCCTGCGCCGACAGGCGCCGGGGGAGCGTGCCGTCGAGGGTGCTCTCCTGGTGAGCCACGTCGCCGCCTACGCCACGCTGCTGCTGACCGTCATGTCTCCCGGAAAGGCGCTCGCCTTCGCGGCGATCCACCAGGCGCTGTTCGGCCTGCACCTCGGAATGGCCTTCGCCCCCAACCACAAGGGCATGGAGATGCCGGACCCGGACGGCGAGTCCTGGGGTCACCTGCGCCGCCAGGTGCTCACCTCCCGCAACATCCGCGGCGGCACCCTCACCGACTGGTTCCTCGGCGGCCTCAACTACCAGATCGAGCACCACCTCTTCCCCAGCATGCCCCGGCCGCATCTGCGCCTCGCGCAGCCGCTGGTGCGCGCCCACTGCAGGGATCTGGGTATCCCTTACACGGAGACCGGGCTCGTCGACTCCTACCGACAGGCCCTGGGCCACATGCACAAGGTGGGCGAGCCGCTGCGGGCGGACCGCTAGGAGGCGCGCATCCGGGGCGTCTCAGGGGGAGTTCTCAGGGATGTCTCAGGGGCGCGGTGCGGAACTGCAGGAAGCACGGACCCGTTCTTCTGGACAGAGAGCGGCAACCGCCGCGAAGGAGGCGACGCACATGTCGAAGAAGGCGAAGATCGCCGCTGGGGGAGTGGCGGTCGGGCTGCTCCTGCTGATCTGGCTGCCGTGGTGGGCCGCGTTCCTGATCATCGTGGGAGTCCCGGCCGCCGCGTACCTCACCCTGGACCCCTCACAGCGGCGCAGGCTGCGGCGCGTGACCCGCAAGGAACTCGGCCGCTGACGCACCCGCCCGCACCGGCCGGGATCCGACAGACCCGGACGGTGCGGCGTGGCGGCTCAGCTGGGACGTACGGCCATCTTGTCGAGCGCTTCCAGCAGTCCCGGCAGCTCCGGGCCCCGGCCCACCGGCAGGACCTCTCCGGGCTCGTCGTCGAGCAGCACGAACGCGATGTCGTCGGTCCTGGCCACCAGTGACCAGCCGGGACCGTCGGCGCGCAGCATCCGCGCGTGGCCCGAGGCGAAGGACGACCGCACCCGCCCGAGCGGCGGCGGCGAATCCACGTAGGCGCGAGCCTCCGCGAGGACACGCCGGACGCCGCTGTGGCCCTTGGGGCCTTCCTTCTCGGCCACATCCGAGGCCGCGTGTCCCGCGGCACTGGCTCCCGCAGCACTGTCGCGCGCGGCCGCACCGTTCGTGGCCTGGTCCTGTGAGACATCGCGGGACAAGGCGTCGCCGCCCGTGGTCACGCGATCCGCGATCTCGCCGTCCACGGTCCGACCGACCATGGCCTGGTCGCCCCCCGCCGACCCGCCGTTCGGCCTCGCGAAGCTCGCGTCGTCGATCTGGCCCCGCCACATCGCCCACCTGAGCGCGATCTCATCGGCACCCAGACGCCGCTGCGCGGATCCCCACGTCGACGTGTCCGGCGGCGTCAGCGGCGGGCCGTCGCCGGCCTCGGGATCGGGGTCGTGCGGCGCAGGCACACCGGGCGCGGCGACGGCGACCGCGAGCGGCCAACCGGGCAGGGCGGCCACGACCGAGCGCTCGTCGGGCGACAGGTCGTACTCCATGCCGCAGTCCCAGGACGCGATGGCGACGGCGACCAGCGAGACGTCGTCGATGACGACCGTCCACCGGGCGCCACTGCCGTCCTGGCCCATGACCAGGCCGTACCCGTCGGCCAGCGGCGCCAGACCGAGCGCCGCGCAGGCCTCCGGATAATCGTCGCCCAGCACGCTCGGGAACTTCGCCGGCGTCAACAGCACCGCCGTCAGCACATAGAGCGCGTCGTCCGCGGCGGCGACGGCGTCCTCGTCCGTCCCGGCCATCCCAGCCTCCCCATCGGTTCGTCCAACGGCGCGCACCTTAGTGTGCGCGGAAGGCGCTTGTCACGACTCACAAGAACACCCGGAGCTGCAGTTTTCCGGCTGGACGGGGGCGAATCGACCCTCACTTGCCGACCGCTCAGGCCGCCGGCAGTCCGAGGAGCGCACGGGCCACCGTACCCGGCGACTCGTCGCGCTCCCGCGCGAGGGCGATGACGGCCCGGCACGCGAGCTCGTTGACCCCGAACGACAGGGCTTCCGGCGAGACCCAGGCCGAAGCCTCGTCGATACGGTCCTGATCGTCCTCCGCGCAGGCCGAGACGTACGCGGCGGCGGCCTCGAAGAGATTGTGCGTGCCGGCCTGCCGACCGGTGGGCGCCTCGATGCGCAACGAATTGACGAACCCGGCGCTGTACCTGCGGATCCTGGCCCACATGCCGACCACCTTCCCCCTGCGTGACGTGATCCCGTCGAACGTTCATCTTCTGCTCCTCAACGTAGAGTCGGAGCTTTGGCCGCAGAAGAGGGCCGGAGTTCCCGTGTCGCTCAGAAGGGCCGGAAAACGGTCAACCAGGTGGGCGGGACGAGATACTTGTGTCTTCTCGCGAACGGCGACCAGGGGGAGTGATCGGTGAATTCTGCCGGAGAGACGGGCGGTCGGGGAGAAGGCGGCGGCAGGGGCGGACGGCACGCCGTCGTCGTCGGCGGGAGCCTCGCAGGGCTTTTCGCGGCGCACGTCCTGGCCGGGCACGCAGACCGGGTGACCATCCTCGAGCGCGACCGGTTCCCGGAGGGCGCGAGGCCGCGGCCCGGCGTGCCGCAGGGCCGTCACCCGCATGTTCTGCTCCAGGGCGGACAGACGGCCCTGGAGTCACTGCTGCCGGGGTACGTGGCGGAGCTGCGGGAGGCGGGAGCGCCTCGGGTGGGCATGCCGGCCGACATGGTGCTGTGGCAGAGCGGCCGCTGGTTCAGGCGCGTGCTCGCGACGACACACATCCACACCGGCTCCCGCGCGCAGCTCGAGGAACTGGTGCGGCGGCGGGTTCTCGCCAACCCGGTGATCAGCGTGCGGGAGGGCACCGACGTCATCGGGTTCCTCGGCGACGCCACGCGCGTGCGGGGCGTGCTGGTGCGGGACCGCTCCGGCGACACCCGCGCGGAGCCCCGTCCCCTGGAGGCCGACCTGGTCGTCGACGCCTCCGGCAGCGGCACGAAGGCCCCGCAGTGGCTCGCGGCGATCGGCGCCGAGCGCCCGCGCGAGGAGACCATCGACACCGGACTCGCCTACGCCTCCCGCGTCTACCGCGGCACGAACGGCGCACTCGACGGCGAGACCCGCGGCTACTACGTGTATCCCGATCCCGAACAGGTGCACGCCGGTGGCGCACTGCCCCTGGAGGACGGCAGCCACCTGGTGATCGTCTCGGGGCTGCGCGGCAACGAACCACCCACCGGCGACGACGAGTTCGTGACGTACGCCAAGAGGTTGCCGCATCCGCTCCTGCACCGGTGGCTGGAGGAGGCCGAGCCGCTCTCCCCGCCGTTCGGCTTCCGCCGGACCTCGAACATCCGCCGACGCTACGACCTTCCCGGCCATCCGGCGGGCTTTCTCGCCACCGGCGACGCCCTGTGCACCTTCAACCCGATCTACGGGCAGGGCATGGCCGTAGCCGCCATGAGCGCGGTCGCCCTGCGTGACGTGCTGGCCGACCGGCGCCGGACGCCCACCACGCGGCGCGTGCAGCAAGCGCTCCTCGCGGCGTCCCGGCTCGCGTGGGACATCTCCGCCGGCGCGGACCGCAAGATGCCGGGCGCGGTCGGCACCGCGATCGACGGCGGCCCCGGGGACCGGCTCGCGGGGTGGTACCTGAGCCGCGTCCAGGAGCGCGCCCCCGGCGACCCGGTGGTGGGGCGGGCCTTCCGCGCCGTCGTGACCCTCTCCGAACCCGTCACCGCCCTGTTCGCCCCGCCCGTGGCCAGGGCCGTCCTCTTCGGCCCACCTGCGCCGACCCCGACCGAGCCGCCCGAGACGCCGGAGGAGACCGGGTCGTCCCGGGCGTAGTGCTCGGCACACGCGGACGAAAGACGCTGGAGACGGCCGGCGTGCGTGTGGTGACTGTCCCCGGCGCCGGGCACAACGTCATGTTCGACAACCCCGACGCCTTCGTCGCGGCGGTCGCCGGGACGACGTGAACGCGTTCAGTCCTCGTGGACGGCCAGGGCCAGGAAGCGGGAGTCCTCGTCGACGTACGACGTCATGCGCCATCCGGAACCGGCAAGCAGAGGACGAAGGTTGGGCTCCGCGCGCAGGTCCTCAGGGGTGATCCGCCGCCCCTGGCGCGCGGCCAGCGCCGCCCTGCCGATCGGGTGGAACAGGGCCAGGACGCCACCGGGCCGTACCACCCGGGCCAACTCGCGCAGATTGTCGGCAGGCCGGGGCAGATGGGAGATCAGTCCCGCTCCGAAGACGGCGTCGAGCGAGCCGGAGCGGAGCGGCAGGGCGGCCACGTCGGCGAGCAGCAGCTGTCCGTCCCCGTCCCTGCCGGCCCGTACGGCGGCTTCCAGCATGGCCGGGGTCAGATCGGCCCCCACGACCACTCCCGAGCGCCCCACGGCCGTACGCAGGGGCGGCAGGGCCCGTCCGGTGCCGCAGCCGGCGTCGAGCACGCGGTCGCCCTCGCGCAGACCGAGTTCCGTGACCGCGGCGGCGTAGGCCGGACCGTCGTCCGGGAACCGGCTGTCCCAGTCGGCGGCACGGGGCGAGAAGAAGTCCTGAACGTGTGTGTGGTCGTCGCTCATGCTCCGCATGGTCCCTCACCGACAGGGATGAAGGCGCGGTGCACACGTTCGAACGTGACGCGATCGTTCAGACGCATCTTGCGCCAGATTGCAACACCTTTCGAAATGCGCCCTCTTTGTGCGCCCCTGCCCCGGCTAGCGTCCCTTGGCCATGGGACACCTGGACCACGCAGCCCTGGGCTGGCTGACGCCCACGCTTTCGTACGTCATGGCCTGTATCGGCGCCGCGCTCGGCCTGCGCTGCACCATGCGTGCCCTCGGAGCCACCGGACGTTCGCGCCGCAACTGGCTCGTCACCGCGGCCTCGGCCATCGCGACCGGCATCTGGACCATGCACTTCGTGGCCATGCTCGGCTTCAGCGTCAGCGGCACCGACATCCGCTACGACGTACCACGGACCATTGCGAGCCTCCTGGTCGCGATGGTCGTCGTCTCCGCCGGCGTCTTCGCGGTCGGCTACAGCCATGACCGGGTCCGCGCGCTCTTCCTGGGCGGACTCACCACCGGCCTGGGCGTGGCGAGCATGCACTACCTGGGCATGGCCGCCGTGCGGCTGCACGGCAGCGTCCAGTACGACCCTGTCCTCGTCGGACTCTCCGTCCTCATCGCCGTCGTCGCGGCGACGGCGGCCCTGTGGGCGGCGCTCAACATCAAGTCGCCCGTCGCCGTCACCATCGCCTCCCTGATCATGGGCGCAGCGGTCAGCAGCATGCACTACACCGGGATGTTCGCGGTGAGCGTGCGGGTCTCGCCCTCCGGCGGCGTCCTGCCCGGGGCGACGGCGATGCAGTTCATCTTCCCGCTCGCCGTCGGACTCGGCTCCTACCTGTTCCTGACCTCGGCCTTCGTCGCGCTGTCTCCCACGACAGGAGAGCGCGAGGCAACCGCCTCGGCCCAGCGCACGGTCGAGAGCGTCACCTCCTAGCGGCGGACCCGGGCCCCGGACGGCCCGACGACACGCCCCCCGAACCACTCCCGAGCGAGGAGGCCATGCGTACATCGCGTAGGACCCCCAGAGCCGGCGCCGAGTCGCCGCACCAGACACCCGCGCGCGGGCGTCGCGCACATGCCGGACCACCGGCCGACGAAAGCCCGGACGACCCCGTGGGTCCTCCGGCCGAGGACATACCCGTGCACGCGGGACCCTGGCGGATACGCCCCCGCACGGTCCGCGCCAAGATCGTCTGCCTGCTCATGGTGCCCGTCGTCTCACTGCTCGCGCTGTGGGCGTACGCCACCGTCAGCACCGCCCAGGACGTGTCCCGGCTGCGGCAGTTGCAACGCGTGGACGACGCCGTCCGCTCGCCCGTCGCCGACACCGTGACCGCGCTCCAGACGGAGCGTGCCGCCGCCGTCCGTTACGCGACCGATCCGTCCGCCGCGCAGAGCGACGACCTCCGCAAGCTCGCCGAGCGCACCGACCAGGCCGTGGCACGACTGCGGCTCGGCGACGACAACACCGTCGCCGACGGCGAGGAGCTCCCCGCCGGTGTCGCCCAGCGCCTCGAAGCCTTCGTGACCGGCGCGGAAGGGCTGCGCTCCGTGCGCGCCGCCGTGCTGGACCGCAGCGCCGGGTGGGACGAGACGTACGGCCGCTACACCAGGACCATCGCCGGCGCCTTCGCGGTGGGCGGTGCCCTCACCGGCATCCAGGACGCCGAGCTCGGCTCCGACGCGCGCGTGCTGCTCGAGTTCTCCCGCGCGGGCGAGTCACTGGCCCAGGAGGACGTCGTACTGTCGAGCGCGCGGCTGGCGGGCGTCCTCGCCGGAGAACGGCTGCGGCTGTTCACCGGGGCCGTCGACACCCGCCGGACCCTCACCGAGGCGGCCGTGACCGACCTGCGCGGCTCCGACCGCGCCGCCTGGCAGAAGATCGCCGGCAGCGGCGCCTACGCCACCGTGACCGCCGCAGAGGACCGGATACTGGCCGCCGCTCCCGGCGTCCGCGCCGTCGAGTCGACGCCGGAGGCCACCTGGCGGGCAGGGCACACGCGTGTGCAGGACGGCATGCGGGCCGTCGAAGAGGCGGCGGGCAGCGGGGTCGCCCACCGTGCCGACCCGTTCACCCGGGGTCTGCTCACCCCGGCCGGGGCCGCGGTGCTGCTCGGCCTGATCGCCGTCGCCGCGTCGCTCGTCATCTCCGTGCGCATCGGTCGCGGCCTCGTCGTCGAGCTCGTGAGCCTGCGCAACAGCGCCCTGGAGATCGCCCGCCGCAAACTCCCGGAGGCCATGGAGCGGCTGCGCGCAGGCGACGAGATCGACATCCGGTCCGAGGCCCCACCCGGACCGCCCGCGGAGGACGAGGCCGGCCAGGTCGCCGAGGCCCTGAACACCGTGCACCGCGCCGCGCTGCGGGCCGCGGTGGAGCGCGCCGAACTCGCCAGCGGCATCTCCGGGGTATTCGTCAACCTCGCCCGCCGCAGCCAGATCCTCGTCCACCGCCAGCTCAGCCTGCTCGACAGCATGGAACGCCGCTCCGACGACCCCAACGAACTGAGCGACCTCTTCCGGCTCGACCACCTCACCACCCGCATGCGCCGCCACGCGGAGAGCCTGATCATCCTCTCCGGAGCGGCACCCGGCCGCGCCTGGCGCATGCCGGTCTCACTGACCAACGTGGTCCGCGCGGCCGTCTCCGAGGTCGAGGACTACGCGCGCGTGGAGGTGCGTCAGCTGCCGGACGCCTCCGTCGTCGGCGCGGCGGTCGCCGACCTCACGCACCTGCTGGCCGAGATCATCGAGAACGCCGCCCAGTTCTCACCGCCCCACACACGCGTGCGTGTCACCGGCGAACCCGTCGGCAACGGTTACGCCGTCGAGGTCGAGGACCGTGGTCTGGGTATGGGCAAGGAGACCCTCGCGGAGGCCAACCGGCGCATCGAACAGTCCGAGGCGCTCGACCTGTTCGACAGCGACCAGCTGGGCCTGTTCGTGGTCAGCAGGCTCGCGGCGCGGCACGGCATCAAGGTGCACCTGCGCACCTCGCCCTACGGCGGCACCACCGCGGTCGTCCTGCTGCCCACGGCGCTGCTGCACATCAAGGCGGCGGAACGTTCCCCCGCCAAGGCCACCGACCGGGAACGGCTCACGGAACGCGAGTACGCGCGCGTGGCCGCCGCCGAACGGGACCAGGAGTCCGTCCCCGCCCCGGCCGAGCGCCCCGCCCTGGTGGCTCCCTTGACAGCCGCCGCCGATCGGGGAACTGCCGAGGCACCGCCCTCCGGCGTCACCGCCCTGCGTCTGCACCGGCCGCCCGACGAACCGGAGGAGTCCGACGACCTTCCCCGCCGGGTACGGCAGGCGAGCCTGGCTCCCCAGTTGCGCGAGCAGCGCTCCGAGGAACCGGCCCCGGCAGCAGACCGCCGGGACGACGAAGGCCGTACACCCGAAACCGTCCGGGACCGGATGGCGGCGTACCGGGACGGCTGGGCGCGCGGCGGCGGCAGGCGGCCCGGGCGCGGTGCCACCCCAGATTCCCCAGCGGGCAGAGACAGCAGCGAAGGAGACCGAGGATGATCCAGGACCCGAACATGAGGGCCGACATGGGGGTCCCCCCGCGCGAGCGCAACCGGGAATGGGGCAGGTCCGGCGAACTCGACTGGCTGCTGGACGACCTGGTGCTGCGCGTGAGCGAGGTACGGCATGCCGTGGTGCTCTCCAACGACGGCCTCGCCGTGGGCTCTTCGACGGACCTGCGCCGTGAGGACGCGGAACACCTCGCCGCGGTCTCCTCCGGTTTCCACAGTCTGGCCAAGGGCGCGGGCCGGCACTTCGGCGCCGGGGGAGTGCGCCAGACCATGGTCGAGATGGACGACGGATTCCTGTTCGTTGCCGCCGCGGGAGACGGCTCCTGTCTCGCCGTTCTCACCGCGGTGACCGCGGACATAGGCCTCGTCGCCTACGAGATGGCACGCCTGGTCAAGCGGGTCGGCGAGCACCTCTACACGCCACCGCGCGTGGGCGCGCGACCGCCCGCCGCCGGATGAGAACGAAGGGCGGTCGGCTCCGATGACGGAGGACATGGCGGGCGTCCCGTTCGAACAGGGCAGCCAGTGGTACGACGGCGAGGCCGGGCCCCTCGTCCGCCCCTACGCGATGACGGGCGGACGCACCAAACCCGGCCCCACCGGGGTGCGCTTCGATCTGATCGCCCTCGTCACCCTCGACGCCGGCGCGCCCGGGGCCGGTGACGACACGGCGCTCGGACCGGAGCACCGGGCCCTGATCGACCTGTGCCGCACGGAGACGCAGTCGGTGGCGGAACTCTCGGCGGGCGCCGACCTGCCCGTTGGCGTGGTCAGGGTGCTCCTGGGGGACCTCCTGGAACTCGGCTGCGTCACCGTCAGTCGTCCGGTGCCGCCCGCGCAGCTGCCCGACGAACGGATTCTGCGCGAGGTGATCGAAGGGCTCCGGGCTCTGTAGATGAACGTTCAGAACCGGGCAATAAGCGGCCCAACCCCTCGAAGGGGAGTCCCAGTTGTCATGATGCTGCCTTCGCGACCGATGCTGCCTTCGCCACCCCGTACCGACGTCACCGCCCGATGCCGGCCCTCCCGAGAGAAGTGATCGATGGTCTCCGAGAACTCCGACGCCCAGGGCGGCGACACGACCGCCCTCGCGCTGAAGATACTGGTCGCCGGCGGGTTCGGCGTGGGCAAGACCACCCTGGTCGGCGCGGTCAGCGAGATCAGGCCGCTGCGCACGGAGGAACTGCTGAGCGAGGCCGGGCAGTTGGTGGACGACACCGATGGCGTGGACCAGAAGGTCACCACCACGGTCGCCATGGACTTCGGGCGGATCACCATCCGCTCCGGCCTGTCGCTCTATCTCTTCGGCACCCCGGGACAGGACCGCTTCTGGTTCCTGTGGGACGAGTTGTCGCAAGGGGCCCTGGGTGCCGTAGTCCTCGCGGACACCCGGCGCCTGGAGGACTGTTTCCCCGCCGTGGACTACTTCGAGCACCGGCACATCCCGTTCGTGGTGGCCGTCAACTGCTTCGCCGGAGCCAGGAGTTACGGCGCCCACGACGTCTCGCGCGCCCTCGACCTCGACCAGGGCACACCTGTGGTGCTGTGCGACGCACGGGACCGAGACTCGGGCAAGGAGGTGCTGATCCGGCTGGTCGAGTACGCCGGGCGGATGCACACCGCCCGGCTCCTCGACTCGGTGGGCTGACCTCGGCCGGAGCCGGCCCACCGGCAGGTCACTCCGCGAGGTCCCTCTCCGCCAGCACCCGGTCGATACTCACACGGACGAGGAGCTCCCCCGGAACGCCGTTGCGGGCACCGAACTCCTCGGCCCGTTCCTCGCCCATGTAGCGCGCCCCGATCCGCCCGGCCCAGTGCCGGACCTCGTCGAGATCCTCCGACAGCCGGGCCCGGCCCTGCAGCACCACATAGGCGAAGGGCGGCCGGTCGTCGTCCACGCACAGGGCGACCCGCCCGTCCCGCGCCAGATTGCGCCCCTTCACCGTCTCCTTTCCGGTGTTGAACACCAGGTCGTCGCCGTCGAGAACGAACCAGATCGGCGCCACATGCGGGCTCCCGTCGGCCCGGACGGTCGACAACTTGCCGGTGCGGGTGCCGTGCGAGACGAACTCCCGCCATTGCTCATCGGTCATCTTCTGTGCCATGTCCCCATTCTCCTTGCCCCGTTGACGGTCGTGGGGAAGGCTTGCTGGGAGATCCTCCGGGCAGGAGGAGACGTCACACGGGGAGACGGGACACATGCCGCAGAAGCAGGGGCTCGGCCGGCTGCTGGACGATCTGACCGAGCGCGTCGACCATGTGCGGCACGCGTTGGTGCTGTCCAACGACGGGCTGGTGACAGGCGCCAGCACCGGACTGCGCCGTGAGGACGCGGACCATCTCGCCGCCGTGTCGTCCGGACTGCACAGCCTGGCCAAGGGCTCCGGGCGCCACTTCGGCGCGGGCAAGGTACGGCAGACGATGATCGAGTTCGACGACGCGGTGCTGTTCGTCACCGCGGCGGGCACCGGCAGCTGTCTGTGCGTGCTCAGCGGCTCCGACGCCGACATCGGCCGGATCGCCTACGAGATGACCCTGCTCGTCAACCGGGTCGGCGAGCACCTCGACGTGGACGCCCGCCGGCCCGAGCGGAGCCCGGCGACAGACCTCTGACCTGGGGTTTTATTCGACCCGCTGGAGTTATCCACAGGCTCGCCACGCATCCCGCCCCACCGGCTACGGTTTCTGTCACGGCGAACGCACACAGCGTGAGCGACGACTCCACGGGGGAGCGACCATGACGAGCAACACCATCACGCCATTCCAGCGCAACGCCTACACCCCCAGCCGCGCCGCGCGGGAACTGGGCCTCAAGCGAAGCGAATTCGACCTTGCCGTACACCTCGGCCAGATCCGGACGGTGCCCGACGAAGGGGGCGGAGGCCGACGCGTCAGCCGGTCCGAGATCGACCGGCTGCGAGCCACGGACGGCTTCCCCGACGCACTGCGTCAACGCGTACGACTCGTGGGCACCACCGAGGGCGCGGAGGCCATGAAGATCTCCGTCGGCAGGTTCACCCGCCTGGCACGCCTCGGCCTGTTCTCGCCGGTGCGCTTCTATCTGAACCGGTATCGGGCCGTCGTGTGGCTGTATCTGGCCGACGAACTGGAGGAGCTCACGGCAGTCGAAGAGAACACCCCGCTGCTGACCGCGCGGCGTCTGCCCGAGGGGTTGCGCGACATGCTGGACGAGGGCGTGGACCTGCGCGCCCGCAACTGGCGCGGACGCCACCGCGGCTTCCTGCTGCGCCTGGCCGAAGACCCCTGGGAGAGCGCCGGAGCCCTCGCCGCGTTCCTCGGCCCCGTCCAAGTCGCGGAGCTCGTCCCGGACCCCTACGAGCGGTCCCACCTGGGCCGCTTCCGGCCGGGACCGCCCGCGCACGGGGCGCAGGGCTCACCCGCCGCCCACCTCAGCGAGAAGATCATGACGGCGGACGACCCGGCCGAGATCGCATGGCTGAGGACCGAGCTGGCCCAAGTCCTGGCCGACGCGCGCCGGTTCCGTCCCGCGCCACGCCCGGCAACCCGGCAGGCACCGCCCACACTGCCCCCGGGGGAGCCGGCGCCGCAGGAACCGTCCCGCGGGCTGCTGGGCTGGCTCCGCCGCAGAAGCGCCTGACCTACGCCTGACCTACGCCTGACCTACAGCGGCCGGAACAGACCCTCCTGGACGACGGACACCAGCAGACGTCCCTCCAGGTCGTAGATCCGGCCACGGGCCAGACCGCGGCCACCCGTGGCGATCGGCGACTCCTGGTCGTACAGGAACCACTCGTCCGTGCGGAACGGCCGGTGGAACCACATGGCGTGGTCCAGCGACGCGATGTCGAAGCTCCGCGGGCCCCACAGGGGCTGGACCGGGAGGCGGACGGCGTCCAGGAGAGTCATGTCGCTCGCGTAGGTCAGCGCGCAGGTGTGCACGACCGGGTCGTCCCCGAGCGGCCCGACCGCACGCATCCACACCGCGCTGCGCGGCTCGGCGTCCTTGACCTCCTCGGCGCTCCACCGCAGCCGGTCCACATACCGGATGTCGAAGGGCTGGCGGCGCGCCATCCGCTCCAACTGCTCGGGCAGTTCGCCCAGATGCTCCCGGATCTCGTCGCCGACCGTCGGCAGGGACTCCGGCGGCGGGACCTTGCGGGCGGGAGGCAGCTGGTGCTCGAAGGGACCTTCCTCAGGCTTGTGAAAGGAGGCGGTGAGATTGAAGATCGTGCGGCCCTGCTGCACCGCGGTGACCCGGCGGGTGGTGAACGACCGCCCGTCGCGCACCCGCTCGACCTGGTACACGATCGGTACGCCGGGCCGGCCCGGGCGCAGGAAGTACGCGTGCAGCGAGTGCACCGGACGCTCGCCGTCCGTGGTGCGTGCGGCGGCGACCAGCGCCTGGCCCGCCACCTGGCCGCCGAAGACCCGCTGGAGGGATTCGTGCGGACTGCGGCCACGGAAGATGTTGACCTCGATCTGCTCCAGGTCGAGCAGGTCGACGAGCCTCTCGGCCGGGTTCGTCATGGGTGGGATTCTCCTGTGTTCACAGCCGGTCCATGGCTCACAGCTGGCCGACGTCGGTGACCCGGACGACCGCACGGCCCTCCGCGTCGGAGGCGGTGAGGTCGATCTCCGCGCTGATGCCCCAGTCGTGGTCGCCGTTCGGGTCGGCGAAGGTCTGCCGGACGCGCCACAGCCGGTTCTGCGGCTCCTCCTCGATCTGCAGCAGCTTGGGGCCGCGGGCGTCGGGGCCGGTGCCGAGGTCGTCGTACTCGTCCCAGTACTTGTCCATCGCCTCGCCCCACCTGTCGGCGTCCCAGCCGGCCTCGCCGTCCATCTCACCGAGCTCTTCGACCTGGTCCAGGGCGGCGAGTTCGACGCGGCGGAACAGGGCGTTGCGGACCAGGACGCGGAAGGCGCGCGCGTTGGCGGTGACGGGCTTGACCTCGTCGGCCTTCTCCTGGGCCTCCTCGGCGGTCATCACCTCCGGGTTGGCGAGCTGCTCCCACTCGTCCAGCAGGCTGGAGTCGACCTGGCGGACCGTCTCGCCGAGCCATTCGA
Source organism: Streptomyces sp. NPDC048523 (assembly GCF_043199815.1). Taxonomy (NCBI): domain Bacteria; kingdom Bacillati; phylum Actinomycetota; class Actinomycetes; order Kitasatosporales; family Streptomycetaceae; genus Streptomyces; species Streptomyces sp. NPDC048523. The sequence goes on from NZ_JBICWQ010000004.1 coordinate 227,947, forward strand.
TCAGGTCCTGCAGGTCCTCGGACTTGATGTCGTCAGGGATGTTGTGGTCGAGCGCCTTGTAGGCGCTGGCCAGGTAGCGCAGGACGATGCCCTCGGTGCGGGCGAGGTCGTAGAGGGAGACCAACTCCGTGAAGGTCAAAGCCCGTTCGTACATGTCGCGGATGACGGACTTCGGGGAGAGCGGATGGTCGCCGACCCAGGGGTGGCTCTTGCGGTAGGTGTCGTAGGCGTGGAAGAGCAGCTCCTCCAGGGGCTTCGGGTACGTGATGTCCTGGAGGCGTTCCATGCGCTCCTCGTACTCGACACCGTCCGCCTTCATCGCGGCCACAGCCTCGCCCTTGGCCTTGTTCAGCTGGGCCGCGAGGATCTGCCGGGGGTCGTCCAGCGTGGACTCCACGACGGACACCATGTCCAGGGCGTAGGAGGGCGATTCGGGGTCGAGCAGTTCGAACGCGGCGAGCGCGAACGTGGACAGCGGCTGGTTGAGCGCGAAGTCCTGCTGCAGGTCCACGGTGAGGCGGACGATGCGGCCGGAGGCGTCGGGCTCGTCGAGCTTCTCGACGATGCCGCCGTCCAGCAGCGAGCGGTAGATGGCGATCGCCCGCCGGATGTGCTTCAGCTGCTGCTTGCGCGGCTCGTGGTTGTCCTCCAGGAGGTGCCGCATGGCCGCGAAGGCGTTGCCGGGACGGGCGATCACCGAGAGCAGCATCGTGTGCGTGACCCGGAAGCGGGACATCAGCGGCTCCGGATCGGAGGTGATCAGCTTCTCGAAGGTGTTCTCCGTCCAGCCGACGAACCCCTCGGGCGCCTTCTTGCGCACGACCTTGCGGCGCTTCTTCGGGTCGTCGCCCGCCTTGTTGAGCGCCTTCTCGTTCTCGATGACGTGCTCGGGAGCCTGGGCGACGACGAAGCCCGCCGTGTCGTAGCCGGCCCGGCCGGCGCGGCCGGCGATCTGGTGGAACTCGCGGGCGCGCAGGGTGCGGACGCGGTTGCCGTCGTACTTGGTCAGCGCCGTGAACAGCACCGTGCGAATGGGCACGTTGACACCGACGCCGAGGGTGTCCGTCCCGCAGATGACCTTCAGCAGACCGGCCTGCGCGAGTTTCTCCACCAGCCGCCGGTACTTGGGCAGCATGCCGGCGTGATGGACGCCGATGCCGTGCCGGACGTAACGGGAGAGGTTGCGGCCGAACTTGGTGGTGAAGCGGAAGTTGCCGATCAGGTCGGCGATCCGGTCCTTCTCCTCGCGCGTGCACATGTTGATGCTCATCAGCGCCTGCGCCCGCTCCACGGCCTGCGCCTGCGTGAAGTGCACGATGTACACCGGCGCCTGCTTGGTCTCCAGGAGTTCCGTCAGCGTCTCGGTGAGCGGGCTGAACTTGTACTCGTAGGAGAGCGGCACGGGCCGGGTCGCCGAGCGGACCAGCGACGTCGGCCGGCCGGTGCGCCGGGTCAGGTCCTTCTCGAACATCGAGACATCGCCCAGCGTGGCCGACATCAGGACGAACTGCGCCTGGGGCAGCTCCAGGATCGGGATCTGCCAGGCCCAGCCGCGGTCCGCCTCGGCGTAGAAGTGGAACTCGTCCATGACGACCTGGCCGACGTCCGCGTTCTTGCCGTCGCGCAGCGCGATCGACGCGAGCACCTCGGCGGTGCAGCAGATGACGGGAGCGTCGGCGTTGACGGAGGCGTCGCCGGTCAGCATGCCGACGTTCTCCGTGCCGAACATCTTGCACAGCTCGAAGAACTTCTCGGACACGAGCGCCTTGATGGGCGCGGTGTAGAAGGTGACCTCGTCACGGGCGAGGGCGGCGAAGTGCGCACCCGCCGCGATCATGCTCTTGCCCGACCCGGTGGGCGTCGACACGATCACGTTCGCGCCGGAGACCACCTCGATCAGCGCCTCCTCCTGATGGGGGTAGAGCGTCAGACCCCGCTCCTCGGCCCACGACTCGAAGGCTTCGTAGAGGGCGTCGGGGTCGGCGGTCGGCGGCAGCTGATCGATGAGGGTCACCCACCCATCTTGCCTGCCCGGATGCCCGATGGGGGAATCGGATGCGAGGCCGAAGATCACGACCAGTACGCTGTGTCGCCGACGGAGCGTCAGCGCAGCCGGTCAACTGGACAGTGGCACAAGAGGAACGGGGCGATCAACGCCGATGATGGGACCTGCACACTCACTGTCGGGCGCCGCGGCCTGGCTGGGCGTAGGAGCGGCCGCCGCCGCCACGGGGCACACCATGCCGTGGCCCGTGCTGCTGGCCGGAGCCCTGATCTGCGCGGGCGCCGCGCTCGCTCCCGACCTCGACCACAAGGCGGCCACGATCTCGCGGGCCTTCGGGCCGATCTCATGGGCCCTGTGCGAGATCGTCGACAAGCTCTCGTACGCCGTCTACAAGGCCACCAGGAAGCAGGGCGACCCGCGTCGCTCCGGCGGGCACCGCACGCTCACCCACACCTGGCTGTGGGCGGTGCTGATCGGCGCGGGCTGCTCGGTGGCGGCGATCACCGGTGGCCGCTGGGCGGTGCTGGCGATCCTCTTCGTGCACATGGTGCTGGCGATCGAGGGCCTGCTGTGGCGGGCGACCCGCGGCTCCAGCGCGGACGTCCTGGTCTGGCTGCTGGCCGCGGCCAGCGCCTGGATCGTCGCGGGCGTCCTGGACAAGCCGGGCAACGGTTCGGACTGGCTGTTCACGCAGCCGGGCCAGGAGTACCTGTGGCTGGGGCTGCCGGTCGTGCTGGGCGCGCTCGTGCACGACATCGGGGACGCGCTGACGGTCTCCGGCTGCCCGATCCTGTGGCCGATCCCGCTGGGCCGCAAGCGCTGGTACCCGATCGGCCCGCCCAAGGTCATGCGCTTCCGGGCGGGCAGCTGGGTCGAGCTGAAGGTGCTGATGCCGGCGTTCATGCTGCTCGGGGGAGTGGGCTGCGCGGCGGCCCTCAACTTCATCTGACGGGTCGCCGCAGTCCCCTGTCAGCTGCCCTGACCGGTCCCGCCTCCGTAGCGCCGTTCGAAGGCGGCCACGCGTCCCTCCGAGTCCACCGTCCGCGCCTTGCCGGTGTAGAAGGGGTGGCTTTCGGAGGAGATCTCCACGTCCACCACCGGGTAGGTCTCGCCGTCGTCCCACTCGATGGTCTGGTCGCTGGTGGCGGTCGACCTGGTCAGGAAGGCGTAGCCGGCGGAGCGGTCGCGGAAGACGACCTCGTGGTAGTCGGGGTGCTTGTCCTGCTGCATGGCTGCTCCTCGGGAGGCGCGGAATACGGCACTGGCGGTGCGACGGTGGACGGGGTGGGCGGTCCGGAAGCGGCCGGGCGGCCGCAGCGGTCAGCCGGGCAGGTACTCCTCGTCGACGATGTGCATCGCGGCCTCCTCCGCGGACGCGGCGGCACCGTCGATGCCGACGTCCGTGGCGATCAGCGCGCTCTCCTCGTCCTCGTGAGCCCCTTCGTCGGGAGCCACGAGACGGCCGGAACGCAGCGCGCCGACCTCGTTGTCCAGGAGCTCGCCGTCGGTGCCGTCGCAGTCACCGATGCCGTCACCGTCGGCCGGCGCGAGGTCGGGCGTCTCCTCGGCGAGTCGTTGGTCCAGCGTCTCGCCCTGCCGGCGCTCCGCGGCCGTCACACCGCTGTGCTCCACCGCCCACGGTCGCTCCGGCGGGGACCAGCCGCGGTCGAGGGGGTCACCGACTCCGTCGTCCTCCAGGGTGTCCTCCGCGTCGAGCAGACCCGCGTCGTCCTGGATCTCGGAGTCGTCGGGCTGGTAGACGTCGTCTCCCCATCCGTCGGAGCTTTCCACGGGTACCTCCAGGTGAAGGGGGACGGACCCGGTCCTCCCGCGGCCCGGGGCGGACCACGGGCTCACGGGGCACTTGCCGCGCCCGCCGTCGAACCGTGCCGTCCGCGAGCGCTCCCTGAGCCTGTGCTGCTGTCCAGCCTTCCACCCCCATTCGGCACTGCGCAACGCCACGTGGTCGCTGCGCTCGCTGGAGCGGGGGTTGTGCGGGGGGCCGGGGTGTGGGCCGCGCCCTGGTCCGGAGCCGGGTGCATGGCTGCATCGGGCTTCGCGGGGGCACGGCCTGCAGTGCGCCCGAACACCCCCCAGCACCTGGCACAGGACGCACAGGACGCACCCAGACACTCACCCCGCCCCGGCTTCCCCTCACCCGTGCCAAGACCTCCACAACGCCGCATACGCCCCGTCCGCCGCGACCAGTTCCTCATGGCTGCCCAGTTCGCTGATGCGGCCGTTCTCGACGACGGCGATGACGTCCGCGTCGTGGGCGGTGTGCAGGCGGTGGGCGATGGCGACCACGGTGCGGCCGTCGAGGACGCGGGCCAGGGAGCGTTCCAGGTGACGGGCCGCCCGGGGATCCAGCAGCGACGTCGCCTCGTCCAGGACCAGCGTGTGCGGGTCGGCCAGCACCAGCCGGGCCAGGGCGACCTGCTGAGCCTGGGCCGGTGTGACGGTGAGTCCGCCGGAGCCGACCTCGGTGTCCAGGCCGTCGTCGAGCGCCCGCACCCATCCGTCCGCGTCGACCGCGCCGAGGGCCGCCCAGAGCTCGGCGTCCGTGGCGTCTGTCCGGGCGAGCAGGAGGTTGTCGCGCAGGGAGCCCACGAAGACGTGGTGCTCCTGGTTGACGAGGGCCACGTGCTCACGGACCCGTTCGGCGGACATCCGGGACAGCTCGGCCCCGCCGAGGGTGATCCGGCCGTCCCGGGGCGCGTAGATGCCGGCCAGCAGCCTGCCCAGGGTGGACTTGCCTGCACCCGACGGGCCGACCAGCGCCAGCCTGGTGCCGGGCGCGACCTGAAGGGACACCTCGCGCAGGACGTCCACGCCCTCCCGGTAGCCGAAGTGCACCCGGTCCGCGTGGACGTCCCGCCCCTCGGGCGCGAGCCCGGAGTCCGCGCCGGCCGGCTCGATGTCCCGGACTCCGACCAGCCGGGCCAGCGACACCTGGGCCACCTGCAGCTCGTCGTACCAGCGCAGGATCAGCCCGACCGGATCGACCAGCATCTGGGCGATCAGCGCGCCGGTCGTCAGCTGGCCGACCCCGATCCAGCCGTGGAGGACGAACACCCCGCCGACCATCAGCACCGACGAAAGGATCATCACGTGGCTGACGTTGATGCACGGGAAGAGCACCGACCGCAGCCACAGCGTGTACCGCTCCCAGGCCGTCCACTCCTTGATCCGCCGCTCCGACAGCGCGATGCGGCGCGCGCTCAGCCGGTGCGCCTCGACGGTGCGTCCGGCGTCCACGGTCTCCGCGAGCGCGGCGGCCACGGCGGCGTACCCGGCGGCCTCCGAGCGGTAGGCCGAGGGCGCCCGTTTGAAGTACCAGCGGCAACCGACCACCAGCAGCGGCAGGGCGAGCAGCACAGCAGCGGCCAGGGCCGGCGCGGTGATCACAAGTCCGCCGAGCAGGAGGGCCGCCCACACCACGCCGATCGCCAGCTGGGGCACGGCCTCGCGCATCGCGTTGCCGAGCCGGTCGATGTCCGTGGTGATACGGGATAGCAGGTCACCGGTCCCGGCCCGCTCCAGGACACCCGGCGGCAGGCCGACCGCCCGCACGAGGAAGTCCTCGCGCAGGTCGGCCAGCATGCGCTCGCCGAGCATCGAACCGCGCAGCCTCACCTGCCGTACGAACACGGCCTGCACGACCAGTGCGATCACGAACAGCCCGGCCGTCAGCTCCAGATGGAGTTCGCGAGCCCCGTCCGACACCCGCTCGACGAGGTCGCCGAGGAGCCAGGGGCCGACCATGGAGGCCATCACCGAGACGGTGTTGACGCCGACGAGGAGCGCGAAGGCGCGGCGGTGCCGGTGGAACAGTTCGGCCACGTAGGCGCGTACGGTCGCGGTGGCTCCGACGGGCAGGGTGTTCGCCGTCGTCGGTGCCGCCGGGTCGTAGGCCGGTGGCGCCACGCCGATCATGCTGTCTCCTCGATCTCTTCCAGTTCGTTCAGAACGGCGTCTTCGTTCAGTACGGCGTCTTCATTCAGTACAGCGTCTTCAGTGAGTACGTCGTCTTCGTTCCGGACGCCGTCGAGGGCCGCCTCTTCGTCGGTCTCGCGAGTGATGACAGCCCGGTACCGCGGCTCCTTGCGGACCAGTTCGCGGTGCACGCCGACCGCCACGACCTCGCCCTCGTGCACGAGCACCACGCGGTCGGCGTGGTCCAGCAGCAGCGGCGAGGAGGTGAACACCACGGTGGTGCGTCCGGCCCGCAGGTCCCGCACGCCCTGCGCGATCCGTGCCTCGGTGTGCGAGTCGACGGCGGAGGTCGGTTCGTCCAGGACGAGCACCTCCGGGTCGGTGAACAGGGACCGGGCCAGGGCGAGCCGCTGGCGCTGGCCGCCCGAGAGGGACCGCCCGCGTTCGGTGATGCGCGCGTCCATCGGGTCCTCGGTGTCCAGGGATCCCTGGACCAGGGCCGCCAGCACGTCCGCGCACTGCGCGGCCGCGAGCGCCTCCTCGGCGCCGACGGCACCCGAGGCGGGCACGTCGAGCAGGTCGCGCAGGGTCCCGGAGAGCAGGACCGGGTCCTTGTCCTGGACCAGGATCGCCGTGCGCGCCGAGCCGAGCGGCAGCTCGTCCAGCGGCACCCCGCCCAGCAGTACCGACGTGCCCTCCTCCGAGGGGTGGCCGCCGAGGCGCTCGGCCAGCAGCCCCGCCACGTCCGGGTCGCCGCACACCACCGCGGTGAGCCGGCCGGAAGGGGCGAGCAGACCGGTGGCCGGGTCGTACAGATCCCCGCTCGGCAGGGCGTCCCCGGCCCTGTCCTGCGAGCCCTCGGCGGACGTGGCCCGCTCCAGCGACAGCACCCGGGCGGCCCGAGTGGCCGAGGGCCGGGAGAAGGAGTACGCCATGGCGATCTCCTCGAAGTGCCGCAGCGGATAGGTGAGGATCATGACGGAGCTGTAGACGGCGACCAGTTCGCCGATCTCCACGCGGCCCTGCCGGGCCAGATGGACGCCGTACCAGACGACCGCGATCAGCAGCAGCCCCGGCAGCAGTACCTGGATCGCGGCGATCAGGGACCACATCCGGGCGCTGCGCACGGCCGCGTGGCGGACCTCCTGGGAGGCCTTGCGGTAGCGGTCGAGGAAGAGTTCCTCGCCGCCGATGCCACGCAGCACCCGTAGGCCGGCGACGGTGTCGGAGGCCAGTTCGGTGGCGCGGCCGGCCTTCTCGCGCTGGAAGTCGGCGCGTTTGGTCGCGCGGGGCAGCAGGGGCAGTGCCGCGAGGGCCAGGAAGGGCAGGCCCACGGCGACCACCCCGCCGAGTGCCGGCTGGTAGACGACCAGGCCGGCGCAGACCACGACGATGGTGACCGCCGCCGCGGTGAACCGTGACCAGGCCTCCACGAACCAACCGATCTTCTCGACGTCGCCGGTGGAGACGGCCACGACCTCGCCTGCCGCGACCCGCCGGGTCAGCGCGGAGCCCAGGTTCGCGGCCTTGTGGGCCAGGAGTTGCTGGACGCGTGCGGCCGCCGTGATCCAGTTGGTGACGGCGGTGCGGTGCAGGAAGGTGTCGCCGAGTGCGCTGCCGGCGCAGCACAGTGCCAACAGGCCGCCCGCGAGGGCGAGTCGGCGGCCGGAGTGGTCGACGACCGCCTGGATGGCCACGCCGACGCAGAAGGGCAGTGCGGAGATGGAGAGGAAGTGCAGCAGTCCCCAGGCCAGTGACTTGAGTTGTCCGCCCAGCTGGTTCCTGAAGAGCCACCACAGGAACCGGGGGCCCGAGCGGGCGTCCGGCACTCCCGGGTCGGGGTACGGAAGGTCTTGGATCTGCATGACGTGTGACGTCCCAGTGGCTCGTGTCAGGGGGGTGGGAGGGAGCCGCACACGGCGGCTGCAAACCGTGAAAGGTTCGCGGCAGAGCGTGGTCGGAGGCAACAGGTTTTCCGTCGTGCCGGACAGATCCGGCTGCGCTCGTGGAATCGGCCTTCCCCCGCCCGCGGTGCGACGATGGAGCGATGCGAGGTGCGGGCGCACGGAGTGCCGTGGTGACGACGACGGTCCTGGGTGCGCTGCTGATCCCCCTGGGGGGATGCGGCGGTCCGGGCTCGGCAGGCACCGGCAGCGCCCCCGCGAAGGTCGCCGGCAAACCCGCGGACCGACCGACCCGTATCCCCGGCGTCGGCGACCGTCTCCAGCGCCGCATCCCCGCGTCCTCCCGCCAGGTCGTCGCGGTCTACGGCGACGGCAAGGACTCCCCGGACGCCACCGTCGTGCTCTACACCAAGCGCGGTTCCGTCTGGGACCGGGTCCGCGGCTGGCCCGCGCACAACGGCAAGAAGGGCTGGACCACCGACCACCGCGAGGGCGACAGGCGCAGCCCCGTCGGCGTGTTCACGCTGAGCGACGCGGGCGGCGCGCTCCCTGACCCCGGGGCCCGGCTGCCGTACACGAGGTCCGCCGCCATCGCGGCCCCGCGCTGGTGGCCACGGTCGTACTGGCACGACTTCGACTACGTCATCGCCATCGACTACAACCGGGTCACGGGCACCCCGCCGAACAACCAGACGCGGCCCGGGGGTTACGGCAAGGGCGGCGGAATCTGGCTGCACATGGACCATGGCAGCGGTACGTCGGCCTGTGTGAGCGTGTCCAGGTCGGCGATGCGGTATCTGCTGCGCACGCTCGACCCGGACCGGCGTCCTGTGGTGGTGATGGGAGACAGGGCGGACTTGAAGGACTGAGGGCGTCGGGGGAGGCGCCACCCGGAGCGCGAGGCCTCGGCGCGGACCGGGTGCTGACACTCGACACCGGTACCCGGCGGTGCCGTCGAAGGTGCCGTCTCTCCGGTACGTCGTCACCCGCCCCCGCCTTCGGCAGCAAGCCTCGAACGACGAGTCGGTCAGTGTCGACGGCCTACTGAGGCACATGGTGTGCGATGCGTCACAGGACAGGTGATTTACCCGGCCGAAACGCGGCGGTCTCGCGCGTGATCAACCGTCCCTCCAGAGTGATCGACGCGGAAACCGCTTTCCGTATCGCAGAAGTCTTCCCCCCGGCTTCTGTACGTCCCCATCGCTCAAGGAGTGCCCGTGCCGCCGTCCGTCCCGTCCCTGCCGCGACGTGTCGCACGCATACTGCGTACCTCACTCTTCGCGCAGGTCGCCTGCGCGCTCGTGCTCGGCGTCCTCGTCGGAAAGCTGTGGCCCGGCTTCGCCTCGGACCTCCAGCCGCTCGGCGACGGCTTCACCCGGCTCATCAAGACGATCATCTCGCCGCTCGTGTTCTGCGTGGTCGTCGTCGGCATCGCCAAGGCCGGTGACCTGAAGGCGTTCGGCCGGATCGGGCTCAAGGCGCTGATCTGGTTCGAGGTCGCGAGCACCCTGGCGCTGATCATCGGCCTGCTCGCCGCCAACATCGTCCAGCCCGGTTCGGGGATGCACGTCGACCCGGCCACGCTCGACACCGCGGCCGTGGACGCCAAGACCGGCGGCGGCCACCTGCCCTCGACGACCGAGTTCATCGTCAACGCGCTGCCCACCAGTTTCATCGGCGCCTTCGCCGAGAACTCCCTGCTCCAAGTGCTCATCCTGGCCTGTCTGGTGGGTGCCGCGCTGCTGCACCTCGGTCACACCAAGGTCCCGCAGGTGCTGCCCGCCGTCGAGCAGGCCCAGGAGATCATCTTCGCGGTCGTCGGCTTCGTCATGCGCCTCGCGCCGATCGCGGTCTTCGGCGCGATGGCAGTCCTGATCGGTCAGTACGGCCTCGGCGTCATCGAGACCTACGCCCAGCTGATCGTCCTGTGCTACGCGGCCGCCGCCCTGTTCATCGCGCTGCTCGCCGTCGCGCTCAAGGCGGTCACCGGGCTGAGCCTGTGGAAGTTCCTGCGCTACATCCGCGAGGAGATGCTCCTCGCGCTCGGCACCGCGTCCACCGAGTCCGTCATGCCGCGCGTGATGCAGAAGCTGCGCAAGGCCGGAGCCCGCGACGACGCCGTGGGTCTGGTGCTGCCGACCGGTTACTCCTTCAACCTGGACGGCGCCTCGCTCTACCTCTCCATCGGCACGCTGTTCATCGCCCAGGCGGTGGGCGTCGACCTGAGCCTGGGTCAGCAGATCACCGTCGTGCTGGTCCTGATGCTGACCAGTAAGGGCATGGCGGGCATCCCCGGCTCTGCCTTCCTCGCCCTGTCCGCGACCGCCTCCTCGCTCGGCGCCATCCCCGCCGGTGCTGTCGCCCTGCTCCTCGGCGTGGACCGCATCATGGACTCGATGCGCGTCGTGACGAACCTGCTCGGCAACTGTGTCGCGGTCTTCGCGGTCTCCCGCTGGGAGGGGGCACTGGACATCGACAAGGCCAAGAGGGTGCTGGACGGCGGGCCCGTCGAGCCCGTGGCGACGGAGCCGCCCGCCGACCTACCGGTCGGGAGTGCAAGGGAGCCGGCGGTCTCCGAGGCCGGCTGACCGGTGAACCCGAACAGAGCACGCCCACCGCTCCAGGATTACGGAGCGGTGGGCGCGGTCTGTTCAGCCGTGTGTGTCCACCAGTGTGTCCAGAAGCCCGCCGAGCGCTCGGCGCTGCTCGTCCGTCAGGGGAGCGAGGATCTCCTTCGCAGCCGCCCTGCGTACGGCGTGCAGTTCCTGAAGAACCTTCACCCCGTCCTCGGTCAGCTCGATGCGGATCACCCGGCGATTGGCCGGATCGGGCACCCGGCGCACTTTGCCGCTCGCTTCCAGCCCGTCGACGAGCGTGGTCACCGCACGCGGCACCACCTCCAGCCGCTCCGCGAGATCGGCCATGCGGGGCGGTGTGTCCCAGTGCGCGAGGGTGCGCAGCAGCCGGGACTGGGCCGGGGTCACGCCGAGACCGCGCTCATGGAGCTGGCGCTTCTGGATGCCGTGCACCCGGCGCGTGAGCCTGAGCAACTGCTCGGCGAGCAGGCTGTCGGAATCTGGCGTGGTCATGCGGGAACAATATCAGGACCTGGTTCATTGTGAGCATAGGTAACAATGAGCTAGGCTCCGTCAGTCCGCATCACCTCACCTTCCGTAGGAGACCATGCCCCGCGACCACATCGACTGGACCCCCACCCCCGGCACCTCGACCGACCAGCCCCGTCAGGTGCGCCGTATCCTCCGGCTCTTCAAGCCGTACCGTGCGAAGCTCGCCGTCGTCGGCCTGCTGGTCGCCGCCGCCTCCCTCGTCACCGTGGCCACCCCTTTCCTGCTGAAGGAAACGCTGGACGTGGCCATCCCCCAGGGCCGTACCGGGCTGCTCAGCCTGCTCGCGCTGGGCATGATCCTCAGTGCCGTCCTCACCGGCATCTTCGGCGTGCTCCAGACCCTGATCTCCACGACGGTCGGCCAGCGTGTCATGCACGATCTGCGCACCGCGGTCTACGGCCGCCTGCAGCGCATGTCGCTCGCCTTCTTCACCCGCACCCGCACCGGCGAGGTGCAGTCCCGCATCGCCAACGACATCGGCGGCATGCAGGCCACCGTCACCTCGACGGCCACCTCCCTGGTCTCCAACCTGACCAGCGTCATCGCCACCATCGTCGCGATGATCGCCCTCGACTGGCGCCTGACCGTCGTCTCGCTGCTCCTGCTCCCGGTGTTCGTGTGGATCAGCCGCCGCGTCGGCAACGAGCGCAAGAAGATCACCACCCAGCGCCAGAAGCAGATGGCCGCGATGGCCGCGACCGTCACCGAGTCGCTCTCCGTCAGCGGCATCCTCCTCGGCCGCACCATGGGCCGCTCCGACTCACTGACCCGGTCCTTCGCCGACGAGTCCGAGGGGCTGGTCGACCTCGAAGTGCGGTCGAACATGGCCGGCCGCTGGCGCATGGCCGTCATCGGGATCGTCATGTCGGCGATGCCCGCCTTCATCTACTGGACCGCGGGCATCGCCCTCCAGGCCGGCGGCCCCGACATCTCCATCGGCACCATCGTCGCCTTCGTCTCGCTCCAACAGGGCCTGTTCCGCCCGGCCGTGAGCCTGCTGTCGACCGGCGTCCAGATCCAGACCTCGCTCGCGCTCTTCCAGCGCATCTTCGAGTACCTCGACCTGCCGATCGACATCACCGAGCGCGAGGACCCGGTCCACCTCGACCACGTCAAGGGCGAGGTCCGCCTGGAGAACGTCGAGTTCCGGTACGACGGCAAGGGCGGCCCCATCCTCGACGGCATCGACATCGACGTCCCCGCGGGCAGCAGTCTCGCGGTCGTCGGCCCGACCGGCGCCGGCAAGTCCACGCTCGGCTATCTGGTCCCGCGGCTCTACGACGTGACGGGCGGCCGGGTCACCCTCGACGGGGTCGACGTCCGCGACCTGGACTTCGACACCCTGGCCCGTGCCATCGGGGTCGTCTCGCAGGAGACGTACCTCTTCCACGCCTCGGTCGCCGACAACCTGCGCTTCGCCAAGCCGGACGCGACCGACGAGGAACTCGAACAGGCGGCGCGGGCGGCCCAGATCCACGACCACATCGCCTCCCTGCCCGACGGGTACGACACCGTCGTCGGCGAGCGCGGCCACCGGTTCTCCGGTGGTGAGAAGCAGCGCCTGGCCATCGCGCGGACCATTCTGCGAGACCCGCCCGTCCTCATCCTGGACGAGGCGACCAGTGCGCTGGACACCCGTACCGAGCACGCCGTGCAGGAGGCCATCGACGCGCTGTCGGCCAACCGCACCACGCTCACCATCGCGCACCGCCTGTCCACCATCCGGAACGCCGACCAGATCGTGGTCCTCGACTCCGGTCAGGTCGCCGAGCGCGGGACGCACGAGGAACTGCTGGAGAAGGAAGGGCGGTACGCGGAGCTCGTACGCCGGGACGCCCGACTGGACCCCGCGCACGAGGATCCCCGACGGGACCCCGCGCATGAGGACGCGCAACTGGAACCGACCAGCTGAACCAAAACCGACAAGCCGAAGATATGCCTGGTTTATGACGATATGCGGGTTACCGTGCCCGCATGTACAGGAACACTCCTCCGCCACGGAGCACGATTCGACTGACGCGCCGGGGCCGTCTCGTCCTCATCGCGACCGGGGCCGTCGTGGCCGGCACCGCCGTGGCGGTGCCGCTGCTCAGCCTGCGGGGCGAGGGGGAGAAGGCGCCCACCACCCTGGTGATCCCGGAGGGCTGGCGGGCCGGGCAGATCTACGACGCCGTCGACAAGGCCCTCGCCCGGCCTCCGGGCACCGCCAAGAAATCCCTGGCCAAGGCGCACCTCAGGCTGCCGGCCGAGGCGGAGGGCAATCCCGAGGGTTATCTCTTCCCGGCGACGTATCCCCTGGAGCGCAACGGGAGGAAGACGACGCCCGAGGCGCTGCTGTCGTTCATGGTCGACACCGCGAACAAGAAGTTCAGCGGCGCCCCTGTCGCGGCAGGCGCCCAGCGCAACGCTTTGAACGTCTACCAGGCCGTCACCATCGCGAGCATCGTCCAGGCCGAGGCGGCGACCGAGGCGGACATGGGGAAGGTGGCCCGGGTCGTCTTCAACCGCCTGGAGCGCGGGATGCCGTTGCAGATGGACTCCACCATCAACTACGCCCTGAACCGCTCCACGCTGCGGACGACCGGCGCCGACCTGCGCATCGACAGCCCCTACAACTCGTACCAGCGCATGGGGCTGCCGCCGACCCCGATCGACAATCCGGGCGAGGCCGCGATGCGCGCGGCGATCAACCCGACGCCGGGGGACTGGCTGTACTTCGTGACGGTGAAGACGGGGGACACCCGCTTCACGAACAGCTTCGACGAACACCGGCGCAACGTTGCCGAGTTCAACAAGAACCAGAGCAAGTCAGCCGGAACGGGGTGACCTTGGCGGTGTGTCAGGCGGCGGCGGGTGTTGCCGTCAGCAGTCGCCTGATGTCGCGTACGGCCGCGCGGCCCGCGCGGTTGGCGCCGATGGTGCTCGCCGACGGGCCGTAGCCGACGAGATGGACGCGCGGGTCGGCGACCGCGCGCGTGCCCTCGACCCTGATCCCGCCACCCGGCTCGCGCAGCTTCAGCGGGGCCAGGTGATCGACGGCGGCCCGGAAGCCGGTCGCCCACACGATCACATCGGCGTCCACCTGCCGCCCGTCGTTCCACTCCACGCCCTCGGGCGTGATCCGGTCGAACATGGGCTGCCGGTCGAGGACCCCGTCCGCGATCGCCTGTCGTACCGCGTCGTTCAGCGGCAGGCCGGTCACCGACACCACGCTCTTCGGTGGCAGTCCCTGCCGTACCCGCTCCTCGACGAGCGCCACGGCCTCCCGGCCGACGTCCTCGGTGAAGGGGCCCTCGCGGAACACCGGCTCGCGCCTGGTCACCCAGGTGGTGGCGGCCGCGTACGGGGCGAGCTCCATGAGGTGCTGGGTGCCGGACGCGCCCCCGCCCACCACGACCACCCGCAGCCCCGCGAAGGCCTCGGGCCCGGGGTACTGCGCGGTGTGCAACTGCCGCCCCCGGAAGGTCTCCTGGCCCGGATAGCGTGGCCAGAACGGCCGGTCCCAGGTGCCGGTCGCGTTGATCAGCGCCCGTGTTGACCAGGTGCCGTCCGAGGTCTCCAGGAGCAGCCGGCCACCCTCGCCCTCGCGCACGGCACGAACGTCCACCGGCCGCCGTACCCGAAGGTCGAAGGCGCGCTCGTACGCCGTGAAGTACTCGGCGATCACCTCCGACGACGGCCGCTGCGGGTCGGCGCCGGTGAGCTCCATCCCCGGCAGCGCGTGCATGCCGTGGACCTTGCCGTACGTCAGCGACGGCCACCGGAACTGCCAGGCGCCGCCGGGGGTGGGGGAGTGGTCGAGGACCACGAAGTCGCGCTCCGGCTCGAAACCGGTACGGCGCAGGTGGTAGGCGCTGGACAGACCTGCCTGACCAGCGCCTACGACGACGACCTCGACCTCGCGCGTGTTGTTCACGTTTCTACTAACGGTGGCGAGGCCGTGGATCTTCCCGGGTCAGCCCTCGGAGGGGCGGGGCGCGGAGGTCGACGCGGGCAGATCGCCGTTGAACCGCGTGTCCACGAAGTTCCCGAAGTCCACCTTCCCCGGGATCAGCTTCAGTGAGGTGAACGTGTCGGCGATCTCCTGCTCCGAGGCGATGAGCTGCTGGTCCACGGCAACCGCGACCCGGGTGGTGTACGTCCGCTTCACCGCGGCCAGCGCCACGTCCTCGGGCAGCCCCGTCTCCTTCGCCCAGACCTTCGCCCACTCCGGCTCGTGGGAGTAGACCCACTTGTAGGCGCGTCGCAGTCGCTTCAGGTAGTCGTCGATCGCGGCGGCCTTCTTCTTGTCCTTCAGCGCGCCCGGCGCCGCCACCTGGAAGGTCAGACCGTTGGTGATGCCGTCCCCGGTCGTCAGCACGTGGCCCTGCTTCGACTGGAGGATCTGCGAGGTGTACGGGTCCCACACCGCCCACGCGTCGACCTTGCCGGAGGTGAACGCGGCGAGGGCGTCGGCCGGTTGGAGGTACTTGACCTTCACGTCGTTCAGGCCGAGCCCGGCCTTCTTGAGGGAGGCGACCAGCTGGTAGTTGGCCGAGGACCCCTGCGCCACGGCGACGGACCTGCCCTTGAGCTGCGCGGGGTCGGTCAGTTCGGAGTCGTTCGGCACCAGGATGGCGTCGCCCTTGGACGTCCCGTGCCAGGCCGCCACCACTGTGATCTTCGAGTCGGCGCCGGCCGCGAACACCGGCGGGGTGTTGCCGACGCCGCCGATGTCGACAGCCTTGGCGTTGACGGCCTCCAGAAGCGGCGGACCGGAGGTGAAGGTGGACCACTTGATCTTGTAGTCGAGGTTGTCGAGCTCCCCGGCGGCACGCAGGATCGCCTCCGAACCACCCTTCTGGTCCCCGACGTCGAGCGTGAGGGAGCCCTTGCCGTCGGTGTCGGTGCCGGCGGACGCGTTCCCACCGCAGGCGGTGAGCAGAAGGGCGAGGGGGAGGAGCAGTGCGGCGGGGGCGAGGCGACGTCGCATGGGGGATCCGTTCTGTCGAACTTGGCTTGTGGGTGGGGGAGTTCAGGCGGCTTCGGCTGCGGTGTCGACGCCCAGGCGCTCCAGGAGCTGCCCGCGGATCTCCGCGAACCGGGGATCGGTGATGTCGCGCGGCCGGTCGAGGTCGATCTCCTGCTCGTGCGCGATGACCCCCTCGTCCATCACGAGGACCCGGTCGGCGAGCAGGACCGCCTCCTCGACGTCGTGCGTCACCAGCAGCACCGCGCAACCGCGGCGCTGCCACAACTCGCCCACCAGACGCTGGGCCTTGATCCGGGTGAGCGCGTCGAGCGCACCGAACGGCTCGTCCAGCAGCAGGAGATCGGGCTCGCGCACCAACGCCCGTGCCAGAGAGGCGCGTTGTGCCTCGCCGCCGGAGAGGGTCTTGGGCCAGGCGTCCGTACGGTGGCTCAGACCGACCTCCTGCAGGGCCTGGTCGGCGACGGCACGGGCCGGCTTGCCGGGCAGGCCCAGCAGGACGTTGCGCCACACCTTCTTCCACGGCATGAGCCGGGGTGCCTGGAAGGCGACCGCCTTGCGGCGCGGGACCAGGACGGTGCCCTCGATGTCCCGGTCGAGTCCGGCGAGGATGCGCAGCAGGGTGGACTTGCCGCAGCCGCTGCGGCCCAGCAGGGCGACGAACTCGCCCGGCCGGACGTCGAGTCGGAGGTTGTCGATGACGGCACGGCCGTCGAAGGAGCGGGTCAGACCTTCGACGCGCACGGCCTGCGCGGGGCGGGGAACGTCGGATGCTTCGGGCGCCTCCGCTGCCTCAGCTGCTTCAGCTGTGTCGGACGTACGGGACACCTGGGAGATCACCGGCCGGTGAACGTCGGTCGCCATTGCAGCAGCAGCCTTTCGAGGGAGCGGACGATGAAGTCGGCCAGCAGGCCGAGGAAGGCGTAGACGATCAGGCAGACCACGATGACGTCGGTGCGCAGGAAGTCCCGTGCCTGCACCATGAGGAAGCCGATGCCGGAGTCCGCGTTGACCTGCTCCGCGAAGACGAGCGCGAGCCAGGAGATGCCGAGCGAGTAGCGCAGACCGGTCATGGCGCCGGGCAGCGCGCCCGGCAGGATGACATGGCGTACGAGCCCCCACCGGGAGAGACCGAGGGACTCCCCGGCCTCGATCAACTGCGAGTCCACGCCACGGATGCCCGCGTAGACGTTCAGGTAGAGCGGAAAGGTCACGCCGAGGGTGATGATGGCGATCTTCGGGGCCTCGCCGATGCCGAACCAGATGATGAACAGCGGGATCAGACCGACGAACGGCACGGTCCGCAGCATCTGCACCGGTGCGTCCACGATGTCCTCGCCCACCCGGAACAGGCCCGAGACGAGGGCGAGTCCGGTGCCGATGACGGTACCGAGGAGCAGCCCGCCCGCGACTCGCTGGAGCGAGGTCGTCATCGCCGAGGTCAGTGAACCGTCGGCGATCAGATCGCCCGCGACCTGGGCGATACGGCCGGGGGAGGCCAGAACGTCGGCGGTCAGCACGCCTGTGCTGCTGAGGAGTTGCCACAACGCCAGCAGCAGGACCGGACCGGTGGTGCGGCGCAGCCAGCGGGGGACGCGGGTGCGGCGGGAGGAGGTGGGGACGATGGGTTCGAGGTCGGGAGCGGGGCCGGGGGTGGTGAGCCCGACGGCATCCTGACGGGACGTTTCGGATATGTCGGGTGCAGGCGAGCCGGGCGGGGCATGGCTGATGCTCATGATGCTCCACGGAGGGGGAGAGCGGCCGGTGAGGGGCACGCCTCGACACCACCGCACAGGACGGCACGGATCAGTGCACGCGTCCGTCAGCGGAGCGAGGGTGGGGGAAGAAAGGGAAGGGGCGTCAGCAGCCGCGGCGACACGCGGCGGAGGCCACCCGCAGCAGGTCGATGTGACCGCGCGTGGTGAGCAGGACTGAACGCAACATGTGGCCGAAGCTAGTCAGTCGGCGTGTCCACGGTCAATGGCGTCTCGCGGACTGGGACCGCCGTATCGCAGGATGAGCCGTCCAGGACGAGTGAATCCCGCGGGAGGGGTGAGGATAGGGGCATGTCAGACGCTTTCACCACCCGAGTCCTGAACGTCGCCTCCGGTTCCGCGGAGCGGATCGTCGACCTCACCGGCGACTGCGCGGCCTTCCTGAGGGAGACCGCCGCAGGCCGTGACGGCCTCCTCAACGTCTTCGTCCCGCACGCGACGGCAGGCGTCGCGATCATCGAGACGGGCGCCGGCAGTGACGACGACCTCCTGGCCGCACTCCAGACCCTCCTCCCCGCCGACGACCGCTGGCAGCACCGCCACGGCAGCCCCGGCCACGGCCGCGACCACGTCCTCCCGGCGATCGTGCCTCCACATGCCACACTGCCGGTGGTGAACGGGCAACTCGAGCTGGGGACCTGGCAGTCGGTGTGCCTGGTGGACACGAACAGGGACAACCCTCAGCGGAAGGTGCGCCTCACTTTTCTCGCGGGCTAGTGGGCGAACTCAAGCAGAGCCCGCACCCCGTTGCCGTACTCACGGCGTCACCTCCACGTCGAGCTCGGCGAGCAGGTCGCGGACGCGCCGTTCGATCTCGTCGCGGATCGGCCGGACGGCCCCGACGCCCTGCCCTGCGGGGTCGTCCAGCTTCCAGTCCAGGTACCGCTTGCCCGGGAAGTACGGGCAGGCGTCTCCGCAGCCCATCGTGATGACCACGTCGGAGGCCTGGACCGCGTCGGCGGTGAGGACCTTCGGGGTCTCGGCGGAGATGTCGATGCCGGTCTCCTTCATGGCCTCCACCACAGCGGGGTTCACCGCGTCGGCGGGCGCGGAACCGGCGGAGCGGACCTGGACCCTGTCCCCCGCGAGACGGGTGAGGAAGGCGGCGGCCATCTGGGACCGGCCTGCGTTGTGCACGCACACGAACAGCACGGACGGGGCGACGGGAGAGCTCATGAGGACACGGCGCTTTCTTCTGCGGGGCGGGCGGGGAACTGCTGATCGCCGTGCGGGGCGACGACCTCGTCCCCGGTCACCGGCGTGGACCGGCCGAACGTGACGGCGACCAGCGCGAGGCCGATGACCGCGCCCACGAACTGCGCGGCGAGGAACGGTGCCACGGACGCGGGAGCGATGCCGGCGAAGGTGTCGGTGAAGGCCCGGCCGATGGTCACGGCCGGATTGGCGAAGCTGGTGGAGGAGGTGAACCAGTAGGCGGCGCCGATGTAGGAGGCGACCCCCACCGGTGCCAGGTGCGC
Organism: Streptomyces sp. NPDC048523; assembly: GCF_043199815.1. Classification (NCBI taxonomy): domain Bacteria; kingdom Bacillati; phylum Actinomycetota; class Actinomycetes; order Kitasatosporales; family Streptomycetaceae; genus Streptomyces; species Streptomyces sp. NPDC048523. The sequence goes on from NZ_JBICWQ010000004.1 coordinate 247,142, forward strand.
CCGGCCTGCCCGCGCCAAGCCGAAGATCAGCCAGACCAGTCCCGCTGTGGCGACCGCTTCGCCCAGCCACAGATGTCCCGCAAACCGGTCGTGCGTCGACCACCGCACCAGGGGCCGGCCGAACATGGCGTCCGCCAGGACCGCGCCGGCGACGGCCCCGGCGATCTGCGCGGTCACGTACGCCGCCACTTCTCGCGGGCCGGGTCCGTCGGCCGTACGGCGGCCGGTGAACCAGGCGGCGAGGGTCACGACGGGGTTGAAGTGCGCCCCGGAAACGGGCCCGAGCAGGGCGATGAGCACGCCCAGACCGAACACGGTGGCCAGGGAGTTGGCCAGCAGTTGCACACCGATGTCGCGGGTCAGCTCACTCGCCTGGATCCCCGAGCCGACCACCACTGCCACCAGCGCCGCCGTGCCGACGGCCTCGGTCGCCGCCCGCCGCGCGAGAGGGACAGAGGTGCTCATGCGGAGGCCCTCGCGGGTACGGACGGTGTGGGTACGGCCGGTGTCTCGAGGAGGGCGGACAGCCTGCCCAGGGCCTCGGGGAGCACCCAGTAGTACACCCAGGTCCCCCGCCGTTCGGAGCCGACCAGCCCGGCCTCGCGCAGCACCTTCAGATGGTGGGAGATGGTCGGCTGGGAGACGTCGAAGGGGCCGGTCAGGTCGCACACGCACGCCTCGCCGCCCTCGTGGGAGGCGATCAGGGACAGCAGACGCAGCCGGACGGGGTCCGACAGCGCTTTGAACATGCGCGACAGCTCGGCCGCGTCCACTTCGCCCAGCGGCTCACGGACCATCGGGGCGCAGCAGGCCTCGTCCTGACCGAGCACCGGCAGATCAGCTTGTTTCGACATGGCTCTATGTTGACATCCGTCTATCCAGGTGGCAACCTCCGCTGTATCGATATTTGTCGATACAGCATCGTCCCGGATGGGAGACCGCCATGTCCCGAGTCCAGCTGGCCCTGCGCGTCGCCGACCTGGAAGGCTCGATCGCCTTCTACGCCAAGCTCTTCGGCACCGAGCCCGCCAAGCGGCGCGAGGGCTACGCCAACTTCGCCGTCACCGAGCCCCCGCTGAAGCTGGTCCTCATCGAGGGCGGGAGCGGCGAGGAGACCCGCCTCGACCACCTCGGCATCGAGGTCGCCGGCACCGAGGACGTGAGCGCCGCCACGACCCGGCTGAAGGAGGCCGGCCTGGCCACGTTCGAGGAGAACGACACCTCCTGCTGCTACGCCCTGCAGGACAAGGTGTGGGTGCACGGCCCGGGGAAGGAGCCGTGGGAGGTGTACGTGGTCAAGGCCGACGCCGACACCCTGGAGAAGACCGACACCTCCCCGGACGCCTGCTGCACCGGGGCGAAGTCCGCCGCAGGATGTGCCTGCGGAAGCTGACCCCCTGCCTCCCGGCGCGGAGTGTCCGCCAAGCTCTCTGCCCGGGACAGCGGCGAGGCCGTCCCGGGCAGGGGTGCGTACGGAGGCGTTACGGGGTGGTCAGATAGGCCCTTTCGATCGTCTGGGTCAGGGTGTTGCCCGCCCGGTCCGTCAGCTCCGCGCGCAGGGAGACGGAGCCTGCCGTCGCCGGGTGCTTCAGCGACAGGTGCGTGCCGCCGACGGACTTGGCGGGCTGCCAGGTCTTCCCCTCGTCGTACGACACCTGGAAGGCGAGCTTCGCCGGGCGCTGTCCGGCCGCCGCGCCCTCGACGGTGAAGGGCACCTCGAACCGCTTGCCCGCCTTCGCCGTACTGGCCAGGGTCAGGTCGGGGCTGAAGCGGACCGTGGACAGCGGCAGTGCGGTGAACTCGTCCTCCGGGGTCTTCGCCGAGCGGAAGGTCCACTCCGCGTGGACGCGGGTGCTGACCGAATACACGGCAGGGTCACGGGAGTTGTCCACCGTCAGCCGGTACGCGGTGTCCCCTTCCGGGACCGTGTACTCGGTGACCCCGTCGGTCGGCGGGATGCCGTAGTCGTCGGTGATCTCCTTGCCGTCCGCCTCCAGCCTGGTCGTCACCGCGGTCGTGTCGCTGATGCCCCAGTGTCCGGCCCCGTCGCCGAACAGCGGGACGTACGCCCTGACGGTGTTCCCCGTGCGGGCGACACCGGGAAAGCCCCTGGCCGGTCCGAGCTGTCCGGTGCCGACCGGTGCCGGGCCGAAGACGCCGACGTTGAAGCGCTCCTGGTAGCGGTGACCGGCCTTCCAGATCCGCGGCATCCTCATGAGGAAGTTCTCGAAGACCGAGTCCTGGCTGTCGCCCGAGACCTGCCAGGTGCGCAGGGACCACTGCACGCCGTTGTCGAGGATGTACTCGGTGCTCCGGAACGGCAGGTCGCCCCGCATGTCGGTGAAGCCGAACACCAGCTCGCCGTCGGGCAGATGCGGGCTCACCTCGGCCTGGACGCGTCGGCCGTCGACGGCCTCGCCCACCTGGAGGTCGACCTTCGCCAACTGCTTCCGCTCGACGTTGGCGGTGAAGCCGTCCACGCTGCCCTCCCGGCGCCAGGCCGCGTGGTAGTTGACCCGGTCGCCGTCCGCTCCCCGACCGCTCCAGCTTCCGGAGTACAGGGCGTTGAGACCGTCCACGGGCTCCCCGCCGCCCAGCCGCCCGAACCGCGAGCCCTGAAAGCTCGGCATCAGGTACTGGAGTGAACCGTCCCGCTTGTCCTCGCCGCGTCCGAAGCCGATCAGGACGCCGGCGTCGGTGTTCTCGGCCGTCGGGTCCGGCACGGTGATGTCCACCGGCTTCGCCTGCCGGGCGTCCACGGTGACGGTCTTGTCGCCGTCCAGCCGGAACCTCGGCTCCACCAGAATGCCGTGGGCGGGCGACGAGGTCTCCGGGTGGATGACCCCGCTGAGGATGTAGTCGCCCTTGGGCAGCCGTACCGTCAGCTCGCCGTCCTGCTCGTCGGCGTACTCGGCGTAGAAGTCGCCGTCGAAATCGGCGACGGCGGTGGCGGCGTCCCCGGTCGGCCGGCCGTCCTCGTCGAGGTGCTTGAGCGTCAGGCTGTACGACTCCACCTCGCGCGCCACCCCTACGGCGGACCGCACCTGGACCTTGCCGTCGGCCGAGGCGGCCTGCACCGAACCGCCGAAGCTGCCGTCGGCGCTCCCCGCGCGGGTGTCCGCCGTGACCTCGGCACTCGCGGTGCCGCCCGCGGGGACGGTGATCCGCTGCGGGGACACACTGAACATGCCCTCGGCGGCGGGCTTGCCGTCCACCGCGAAGGCGTCGACGGACAGGTCGAGGGTGACCGGCTCGGTGCCGAGGTTGCGGTAGGTGAGCTGCTGGGTGGACGGCTTGTCGTCGCCGTGCGGCCACTGCTGCTCGCCGAAGTCGAGCGGGCCCTGCTCGGTGACGACCTGCTGTTCCAGCGCCCGGACCAGGTCGGTACGGCCGGTGCCCTGCTGGAAGGAGCTGTACGTGCCCGGCTTCGCGGAGCCGGTGAGGACCGCCTTGAGGCGCTCGCCGCTCCAGTCTGGATGCTGCTGGGCGAGGAGGGCGGCGGCACCCGCGGCATGCGGGGTCGCCATGGACGTACCGTCGAGGGTGGCGTAACCGGGAACGCCGGAGGGGTACTCCTTCTCGACGATGCTGCCGGCCGCCGCCGCTGCCGTGATCTCGACACCGGGCGCGGTCAGGTCCGGCTTGACGCCGCTGTCGCCGACCCGCGGGCCGCGGCTGGAGAAGTCGGCGAGCGCGTCGGACTTGTCGACCGCGCCCACGGTGAGCGCGGCGTCCGCGCTGCCGGGCGAGCCGACCGTGCCCTCGCCGTACTCGCCCTCGTTGCCCGCCGCCACGACGAAGAGCGTGTCGGAGTCGGCGGAGAGCCGGTTCACGGCCTCCTCCATCGGGTCGGTGCCCGGCAGATCGGTGCCGCCGAGGCTGAGGTTGACGACGTCCGCGCCCTGGGCCACCGCCCACTCCATGCCGGCGATGATCCCGGAGTCCGAGCCGAAGCCCGTGTCGTCCAGGACCTTGCCGTTGAGGATCTTCGCGCCCGGTGCGACCCCCTTGTACTTGCCCTCGGACTTGGCGCCGGTGCCGGCCACGGTGGACGCCACGTGCGTACCGTGTCCGAACTTGTCGCCGGTGCCGTCGGAGCCCGAGAAGTCCTTCTCCTCGACCACCTGGTGCGCGAGATCGGGGTGGGACGTGTCGACCCCGGTGTCCAGGACGGCGACCTTCACCCCGGTGCCGTCGTATCCGGCGGCCCACGCGGCAGGTGCGCCGATCTGCGGGACGCTCTTGTCGAGCGAGGCCTTGCGCCGGCCGTCCAGCCAGACCTTCTCGACGGTCCCGGACTCCTCGGTGGTGACGGTGTCCCAGAAGTCGGTGGTCCGCTTCTTGACGGAACGCATCGACCTGCCGTTGACCACGGGCAGCGTACGGCCCATCCGGGCCCCGGCCTCGGTGAACGGGCTCATCGAGGGCGCCTTCCTGCCCTTGAATGTGACGATCAGCGGTACGTCGGACCGGCCCGCGTCGTCGTAGCCGTCCTTGAGCAGCTGCGTCACGTCGAACAGCCGGGTGTCCAACTTGCCCTGGGCGACCAGTAGTTCGGCGTCACCGGGAACGACCCGGATGTGTCCGGCGACCTCCCGGACCGAGAACGGCACGTCCTTGCGGCCCGGTGCCCGCTCCACTCCGGAGACCTGGCCCTTGTCGCCGATCAGGACCCGGTCGCCGGTGACCAGCGTGACCGTCCGTACCGCGGCGGCCGTACGACCGCTCCCGGTGTCGACGGCTCCCGCACCGGCCGGGAGACCGGCGAGGACCAGGGCCGCGGAAGCCACTCCCGCGGCCATGGCCGCATGTCTGTGGCGTACGCGTAACTCCATCTGAACTCCTGACAGTTGGGGATCAATGCGTCACGGGACGGAGGGGCCCGTGAGGAGACGGCCGTCGCTGTCGTACGGCCAGACATTGGGAACGCAGCCGAGCAGGCCCTTGATCTGCTGCATCATCGCCGGGGCCGGCTGCCCCTTTCCGGGACAGGTCACATGGCCGTGGCCGAGGAAGTGGCCCACCTCGTGGTTGATGATCAGCGAGCGGTACCCGACGACGTCCTTCGGATAGAACTCGGTGGCCAGGACCCAGCGTCTGAGGTTGACCATCACGTTGTGGTTGACGCTGCAGTTGACCTTGCCGCCGGTGTCGAGGCCGCCCTCGGCGCAGAACTTGTCGACGGTCGCCGGGGTGGCGAGCCGGATCCGGAAGTCGGTGGGGCCACTGGACACCCGCTGGAACGCCGAGTGGCCGTCCGCCGTCCAGCCACGCGGGTCCGCCAGGGTCCGCTCCACCTGCTCGGCGACGTCCTCGGGGGAGATCGTGATGCCCTTCTCCACCTCGACCCGGTAGCGCAACGGCGTGCCCTTGCCGACCCGTGCGCTGCCGCCGGGCGCGGTGACGAAGGTCCCCGGACCGCTCTGGGGGAGGGGAGTCGTGGAGGGACCGGGAGACGCGCTGGACTCTTCCGAGTCCGAGTCCGAGTCCGGGTCCGCCTCCGGCCCCGGTTCCGTTGACCCGGTGGTCCTTTGAGCCGCCGGACTCTCAACTGGTGGGAGAGCCACGGACGTTCGCCCCGCATCGGACGGCAGCCACGCCACCACCGCGCCACCGACAGCCGCGAAGGCCGCCAACGCGGCCAGGCCGCCCGTCAGTTGGCTCTTCACACTCCGCTCGGAGCGCTTCCGGCGACGGTTGCCGGTGGGGTTTCGTTTGTGCGCTGTCACGGTGGTTCACGATGTGATCGCCATGTGATCGGACCTGGCCCGGAAGATAACGAACCGATAACCCTCCTCGTGGTCATGGCCGTGTGGATACTGTGCGCATGCCACGTGTACTGCTGATCGAAGACGACCCCGCCGTGCGGGAGGGGGTCGCCCTGGCCCTGCGCCGCCAGAACCATGACGTCGCCGCCACCGCCACCGGTGAGGAGGGGATGGACCGGCTGCGGGCCTTCCGGCCGGACATCGTCGTCCTCGATCTGATGCTGCCCGGCATGACCGGCCTGGACGTGTGCCGGGGCATACGGGCCGTCGACCAGACCCTGCCGATCATCATGGCGACGGCACGGGGCGAGGAAGTGGACATCGTCGTCGGCCTGGAGGCGGGCGCCGACGACTACGTCGTCAAACCCGTACTGGCCAGGGTGCTCGACGCGCGGATACGCGCCGTCCTGCGCCGGACGGCGGGGGCCGCGCCGGGCGCCGGGGGCCTGCCGAAGATCGACACCTACGGCGACCTCGCTGTCGACCGGGCCGGCCTGACCGTCGCGCTGAGCGGCGAGCCGATCGCCCTCGCCCCCTCCGAGTTACGGCTTCTGCTCACCCTCTCCGCCTCACCGGGCCAGGTGTTCAGCCGTCAGCAACTCCTGGAGGCGGTGTGGGAGCACGACTACCACGGTGACGCCCGGCTGGTGGACGCCTGCGTCAAGCGACTGCGCACCAAGATGTCCGAGCCGCCCCGCGCACCCCGCTACATCCACACCGTGCGCGGTTTCGGCTACCGCTTCGCGGCGCCGTGAGGAAGCGCCGGCTGCGGGGCCTGCGGGCCCGTCTGGTGGTGGCCTTCGGGCTCGTCGCCGCCGTCGCGGCCATCTCGACCGGGGCCCTGACCTTCCGGGAGGCGCGCACCGGAGTCCTCCAGCAGAGCCAGGACGCCACCATCAGACAACTGCGGGCCCAGCTCAATCAGCACGCCGGCGACATCGCCGTGCCCCCCGAGGAGTCGGAGCTCGCCAAGTTCGCGCGGGACGTGGCGGCCACCGAGTCGCAGGGCAGCTGGCGGGTGCTGGTGACCTACGGCGACCTCAGCGGCTCCTCGGCCCCGGGGGACTCCTTCACCGAGGTCACGCCCGCCCTGCGGGAGGCCGTCGGATCCAGCCGGGCCACCGTCTTCCAGCGGGTGCGCGGCGAGGGACGCACCTCCCTCGTCGTCGGCATGTCGATCCTCTTCGGCGGCCGGGACACGACCGCCACGGTCACCGGGGTCCGCGTGTTCCTCGTCGTTCCGCAGACCACGGAACAGGCGTACGTCGACGCCCTGGTCACCGCTGTCGAACGGGCCATGGTGGTGGCCCTCGCGCTCGCCGTCGTGCTCGCGCTCCTCGCCGCCCGCGGGGTGCTGGTGCCGGTGCGCAAGCTGCGGCTCGCCACCCGCAGGATCGCCGAAGGCCGCCTGGACACGCGGCTCGCGGTCAACGGCTCGGACGAACTCGCCGACCTGTCCCACACGTTCAACGAGACGGCCGCCGCACTGGAGTCGTCGGTCGCGGAGCTCCGCGAGATGGAGTCCCGGGCCCGCCGCTTCGCGGCCGACGTCTCGCACGAACTGCGCACCCCGCTCGCCGCCATGTCCGCGGTCACCGACGTCCTCGACGAGGACGCCGCCCGACTGGACCCGGACACGGCCACCGCGGTCCGGCTCATCAGCGAGGAGACCCTCAAACTCGCCCGTCTCGTCGACGACTTGATGGAGATCTCCCGCTTCGACGCGGGCGCGGCGGTGCTGCACCTCGACGAGATCGACCTCGCCGAGTCGATCCGCCGCACCCTCGCCTCCCGCGGCTGGACGGACACGGTGACCACCGAACTGCCGCCACCGGACGCGGTGCGCGGACGTGTCGACCCGCGCCGCCTCGACGTGGTCGTGGCCAACCTGGTCGGCAACGCGCTCAAGCACGGTGAGCGTCCGGTACAGGTGCGTCTGAGCGGCGGCGACGCGGCGGCCGTCATCGAGGTGCGGGACAGCGGTCCCGGCATCCCGTACGACGTCCTGCCCCATGTCTTCGAGCGGTTCTACAAGTCGGACACCGCCCGGATCCGCTCCGAGGGCAGCGGCCTCGGCCTGTCCATCACCGCCGAGAACGTCCGGATCCACGGCGGGACTGTCCGCGCGGCCAACCACCCTGCGGGCGGCGCCGTCTTCACCGTAGAACTTCCGCTGCGACGGGACGAGTCGCCCGAGGAGAGTCCGTCATGAAGCTGCTGTGCCGCGTCCCGTTGCTGGCGCTCCTCGCGCTCACCTCCTGCGGGATCCCCGCGACCGGTGTGGTGGAGGCCGGCGGCCCCGCGAGCGGGACCCTTCCGCAGACGCCGGTCTACTTCGTCGAGGGCGGCGCACTCGTCGCGATGTCCCGCACGACCGAGCGGCCCGGTGACCCGGAGGCGGCGCTGCGGCTGCTGATGGCCGGTCCGCTGGCCGGGGAGGGACGCCAGGACGGCCTTGCCACCGAGGTACCGGGAGTGCCGACCGCCATGGCACTCCCGCCCGCCACCGACGGGCCCGGCGACCCGCCCTCGCCGGACACCCCGACGGTGACGGTGAAGGGGAACGCGATGACGATCCGGCTCCCCGCGGGCATGGACAGGCTCAGCGGCACCGGGGTGCGGCAGATCGTCTGCACGGCCGCCGCCGCGTACCGCCTCACGCGTCCGTCCGACGCCCCGGTCACCGCTGAAGTGACCGGCGGCGATGGATGGCGGGTGAGGGCGTCGGACGAGGGCTGCCCCGAGCGGTGAGGAGGCGGAAGGTCACCGGGGTCCGAGCGGCTCCCGCAGGGTGCGCGCGGCGAGCAGCGTGACGTCGTCCTCCGAGTCGGCCGGGGCCAGGCGGTCGACGACGGTGGTGAGGATGTCCGGGAGGGCGTGGCCGGAGGCGATGGGGACGTGGGCGAGGGCGGCGAGGCCCGTGTCGATGTCCTCGCCGCGCCTCTCCACGAGCCCGTCGGTGTAGGCCAGCAGCAGGGAGCCCGGCGGCATCGGACGGCGCCGGCTCTCGTACCCGCCGAAGCCCGTGCCCAGGGGAGGTCCGACCGGCAGATCCGCGAGCTCGGGGGCGCTGCCGGGCCGGACCAGCAGGGGCGGGACATGGCCGGCCGTGGCCAGGACCGCTTCCTCGGCGGCGGGGTCCAGCAGGGCCAGCACACAGGTGGCGACGCGGTCCAGGTCGAGGGCGTGGGCGGTGCGGTCCGCCTCGGTGAGCAGCCGGTCGGGGGCGAGCCCCTGCAGGGCCAGCGCGCGGAGCAGGGAGCGGTACTCGCTCATGGCCGCGGCGGCGCGCACCCCGTGTCCCATGACGTCCCCGACCACGAGCAGGGTGCGTCCCGAGGGCAGTGCGACGGCGTCGAACCAGTCGCCGCCCACCTCGGCGCCCCGCCCGGCGGGCAGATAACGGCTGGCGATCTCCACGCCAGGGCCCGGAATGTGCGGGGTGGCCAGGAAGGCCCGCTGCATCTCCAGCGCGGTCTCGTGCTCGTGGGTGTAGCGCAGGGCGTGGCCGATGCCCGTCGCAGCCCGGGGGGTCAGCAGTTCCAGAAGCTCGACGTCGTCCGGCGTGAACTCGGGGGAGTGCGCCCTGCGGCCGAGCATGACCGCCCCGACGGGCTCCCCGCCGACCATGAGGGGCAGGTAGGCCACGGAGTGCAGCTCCAGGGCCCGGTAGTGCTCCAGCCGCTGCCGCGTGGGGGCGAGCAGGCGCACGGTGTCGTCGTCGGGCCGGTTGAGCACCACGGTCTTGTGTCCGGTCAGCACCTGCGACATCGACGAAGTGGCCTGGTGGAAGATCACCTCGCCGCTTCTGGTCGCGGGGGTGTGCGGTGCGGGAACGTCCGGAGCGGCGGTCACGGCCATGCGCCGCAGTCGCACCGGGACGGGGGTGGCCGGAGCCCTGCGGGTGCCCTCGGGGTCGAGCACGTCGACGGCGGCGTAGTCGGCGAACCGCGGCACCAGCAGAGCGGTCAGTGCCCGGCAGGCCTCGGCCGCGTCGAGCGTGCCGCCGACCCGGGCGGCGGTCTCCTCCAGCAGCTCCAGACGCTCCTGGGCCCGCCTGAGCGACTCGCGCTGCCGGATGCCCTCGGTGACCTCCATGACGACGGCGGCGACACCGAGGATCGCGCCGTCCTCGTCCGCCAGCCGGTGGAAGGCGCCGAGCCACCAGCGCGGCACGTCCACCGTGTCGTCGGGCGCCCGGCCGTCGAAGACGACCGTCTGCGGCCGACCGGTGCGGAGCACCTCGCGGGCCACCTCCGCCGAGGGCCCGGACCCGGGGATCACCTCGAGCATGGGACGGCCGAGGTGGTCCTCGACGGGCAGCCCGTTGAACTCGGCCAGAGTGTCGTTGAGGTACAGATAGCGCAGGTCGGCGTCCAGGACCGCGACGGCCGCCGGTGTCCCGTCCAGGAACCGGCGGGCCGTCCACAGCTCGGCCGGCACCTCCCCGGTCCCCGCCTCCCGGGCCGCCTCCGACAGCTCCCGGAGCGTCCCCGAGGAGAGGAAGGGGGCGGATCGGGCGGACACACGGGGGTGGGTCATGGGGTGTGATTCCTCGAAGGGGGGAGTCCGATTCGTCATACTTATGGCGTATTGGACCACAATCGAGGCGGCAAGGCTATGGGCTGCGTCTCATCCGCCGCTCACCAGCTTCTCGAAGAAGAACTCGTGCTTGAGGAACGACGTCTCGTGCTCCGTCCCCGGATACGGCGGGATCAGCTGCGCAGCCTGGAAGAGCCGCCACCCGTCCTCCAGGGCGGCGACGCCCGTCTCGTACGGCGGCTCGTCGCTGTCCCCGGTCGTCGGGCGGGTGGTGCCCGTGCCGTCGTAGCGGGCCCAGCCGACGACCCGGGAGTCGAGCGCGGAGGTGTCCAGGTACAGGACGAGAACCTGCTGGCGCACGGTGGTGGACATGGTCACGCCTGACTCCTTCGTGCGGCGGGCCGGTTGGCGATGCGGGTGGCCCAGTACTCGACGTCGAACGCGGGATCACCGGTCAGAGCACGCCACAGCCTGATCCGGTTCAGGATCTCCAGCCGGCCAGTGGCCTGCTCGTACCAGGGGAAACCGCGCCCCAGTTCCTCGCGGACGGCGGGAGCGTCCAGGTCCGCGGTGTCCCACAGCCGCACCTGCGGCACGGTCGGGTTGAAGCGGATCTTGTACATGTGGCGCACGGTGTCGCTGTCGTTGCGCCGCCCGCCGTGCCAGATCCCGTGGTGCAGCAGCACGACCGTGCCGGCCGGGCAGGTCAGCCGGGTCTGGCCGCGCAGGTTCTGGTAGCGGCCCGTGTCGGACTCGTTGGTGCGGCGCAGATGGCTGCCGGGCACGATGAGCGTGCCGCCCATCTCCGCGGTGACCTCCCGCGGGTAGTACATGAGCTGGACGTCGAACGCGTCGGGCCGCACATCGATGACGGCGTCGCCGTGCAGCGGCTGCGCACTGCCCTCACGCGGCTCACGGACGTGTACGAAGTGGTGGTCCACGGTCGGATCCGGGCCCACCAGACTCTCCAACGCCCCCGCGACCGCAGGCAGTTCGACGAGCCGGCGGGCGAAGGAACCCTCGGGGAACGCCTTCGGCACGGGAGTGCCGTACGGCACGGAGGGCAGCCCGGCGGCGAAGACCCCGAGCGCCTCCTCGTTCATCTCCGGGGGCACGATGCCGTCCAGGCGCAGGAAGCCGTGGGCCACGAACCGCGCCACCCGGGCGGAGCTCAACAGCTGTCGTGTGGTTGACATACGGCAACCGTAGGAACAACGAGCCCCGCGGTCGTGGGCTGTAATCGACGACCACTGGTAATTTTCCACCATGACCCGCCACGTCGATCTGGCCCTCGACCTGCCGCCCCACGTGGAGAACGCGGGCGTCGGCGTCCACGGCTCCGCGGGCCCGCACGACGTCTTCCGCCTCCCACGCCTGTGGCAGCTCCATCTCTACGGCTACTCGGGCACCCTGGAGTTCGGCGGCTCCCGGCATCCGATCCGCCCCGGCCACGTGAGCCTCGTCCCGCCCGACACCGAGGTCCACTTCCACTACGACGCCACGCGCTGCGAGCACCTGTACGCCCACTTCCGGCTGCCGGGTGACGGCGAGCGGCGCCGGGTCCCGGTGATGCAGGACGCCGGCGCGGACGCGGCGGTGCTGACCGGGCTGTTGCGGCAGACGGTCGCGGCGACCGCGCAGTCCCCGGCCCGGGCCTCCGCCGAACTGTGGACGGTGCTGTGGCGCACGACCGGCCTGGCCGGCGCCGGCGAGGACCGGGCCCGGCATCCCGCGCTGCGGACGGCGATCGCCTACATCGAGGAGCACCTGGCCGGCCACCTGACCGTGCCCGGCATCGCCCGTGCCGCCGGGGTCTCGCCCACCCATCTGACCCGGCTGTTCCGCAAGGACACCGGACACACCGTCGTCGCCCACATCCGGCGCCGCCGCATGGAGCGCGCCCGGCACCTGCTCATCGCCTCGACGCTGGCCATCCCGGCGATCGCGGCGACCGTCGGCGTCCCCGACCTCCAGGCCTTCAACAAGACCTGCCGCAAGGAGCTGGGGGCCTCGCCGCGGGCCGTACGGGAGCGGCATGGATAGAGCGGGGCGAGCGAGGCTCAGGCGGGCGCCGCAGCCGTACGCCGGGTGCCCCGTCGCCGGGTCCGGTGCCGGCCGGCCGCGGCGCAGCCGGCGTAGAGGACGAACGAGATCGTCGTGACGTACGGGCTGATCGGGATGCTGCTGCCCAGGGCCAGCAGGATGCCGCCCTCGATCGACGCCATCGCGAAGACCACGCTCAGCAGCGGCAGCAGGACCGGTGACGCGGTGACGCGAGCGGCGGCCGCGGCGGGGGTGATCAGCAGGGAGAGCACCAGCAGGGCACCCACGACCTGCACGGACAGCGCGACCGCGAGACCGAGCACGATCATGAAGGCGAAGGACAGCCCGCGCACCGGGACCCCGCGGGCCTCGGCGACGTCGGGGTCGGAGCTGGCGAAGGCGAGCGGGCGCCACATGATCGCGAGGGCGATCAGGACCACGGCGGAGGTGGCGAGCAGCCAGGTCGTCTGCGGGGTGTCCACGGCGACGATCTGCCCGGTGAGCAGGCCGAACTTGTTCGCCGCCCGCCCTTTGTAGAGGGCGAGGAAGAGCACCCCGAGCCCCAGTCCGAACGGCATCAGGATGCCGATCACCGAGTTGCGGTCACGCGCGCGCGTGCCGAGCACGCCGATCGCGCCGGCCGCGAGCAGCGATCCGGTGATCGAGCCCGCCACGATGTTCGTGCCAAGGAGGAGCGCTCCGGAGGCACCCGCGAAGGACAGCTCGCTGATGCCGTGCACCGCGAAGGGCAGGTCGCGCATCGCGACGAAGACCCCGGCGAGGCCGCCGACCAGGCCCAGGGCCGCTCCCGCGATGAGCGAGTTGCGGACCAGGACGAGGAGGTCGCCGTAGTTCCCGAAGTCGAACAGCTGGTGCCAGACGCTCATGGGCGGACCTCCTCGGGCAGGTGGTGCGCGTGGTCGTCGTGGGCGCCGACCACCACGACCCGGCCGTGCACCCGCACCACGTCGACCCGGGTGCCGTACAGCCGGGACAGGGACGCGGAGGTGAGGACCTCGTCGGGGGTGCCGATGCGATGGCCGCCCGGCGCGAGGTACAGCACTCGGTCCACCAGGCCGAGCACCGGGTTGATCTCGTGGGTCACGAACACCACCGCCGTGCCGTGGGAGCGGCGCCGCGCGTCCACCAACTCGGTGACGGCGCGCTGGTGGTGGAGGTCCAGGGAGAGCAAGGGCTCGTCGCACAGCAGGATGCGGGGGTCGGTCGCGAGCGCCTGTCCGATCCGGACCCGTTGGCGCTCACCGCCGGAGAGCAGGCCGAGGGGAACGTCGGCGTACGCCGAGGCACCCACGGAGGCGAGGATCTCGTCGACGCGCCTGCGCACGGCGGCTGTTCGCAGGCGTGGGCCGAAGCGGTGACCGTCGATGCCGAAGCGCACGAGGTCACGGGCGCGGAGCATCGCCTGCGCGGACAGGGCCGCCTGCTGGGGGACGTATCCGAGGTGCCGGGCGGCCTCCCGGGGAGGGCGGCCGAGGACCGTCAACTCCCCGGCGGACAGCGGCTGTCGGCCGAGCAGGGCCCGCACGAAGCTGGTCTTACCGGCTCCGTTCGGGCCCAGCACGGCGAGGAACTCCCCTGCGCGCACGTCCAGTTCGAGGTCGCGCCAGACCGGGCGCGGGCCGTAGGCGAGGGCGGCTCCGCGCAGGCTGATGACCGCGCTCACTTGGCCAGGGCGTTCGCGAGCGCGTCGACGTTGCCGGTCATCCAGGCGAGGTAGTCCTTGCCGCTCGGCAGGGTCTCCGTCACCGGGACCACCGGGATGCCGGCCGCCTTGGCCGCCTGCTCGGACTTCTCGGTCTGCGGGCCGGAGGTCTGGGCGTTGTAGACCAGCGCCTCGACCTGCTTGTCGGTGAACAGGGCGAGTGTCTCCTGAAGCACCTTGGGCGAGACGTCGTCACCCTCCTCGATCGCCTCGCTGAACTCCGCGGGCGTCTTGTCCACGAGGCCGCTCGCACCAGTCATGTACAGCGGTACGGGCTCGGTGATGGCGATGGCCGCACCGCCGTGCTCCTTCTTGATCTGCGCCTCCTTGGCCTCCAGCGGCTTCAGGTCCGTCTTGAAGGCGTCGGCGTTCTTCGTGTAGGCGGCGGCGTGCGCGGGGTCGGCCTTGCCGAGGGCGGCGGCGATACGGTCGGCGATCTTGGCGACCGTGGGGAAGTCGTACCAGACGTGTTCGTTGAGCTCGCCGCGCTTGGGCGCGGTCTTTCCGGACACGTTGACCGCGTTGATCACCTCGGCGGAGGAATTGCCGGAGCTTGTGAGCATCCGGTCCACGAAGTCGTCGTAGCCACCGCCGTTCTCGACGACGACCTTCGCCTTCGACAGCGCCAGCTGGTTCTGGGTGCTGGCCTCGTAGGAGTGCGGGTCCTGGTCGGGGTCGCTGATGACCGAGGTGACGGAGATCGTGTCGCCGCCTATGCGCGAGACGATGTCGCCGTACACGTTGGTGGAGGCCACCACGGCGACCTTGGACGACGCGGCTGGGGCCGCCGAGGAGTTGCCGCAGCCTGCCAGCAGGGCGACGGAGACACCGACGAGCAGTGCCGTACGGCGGGACGGGGACGTGGACATGGATCCTCCAGGCGCGGTTCTGATTGCCTCCTCACGCTAGATGAAAATGATTGTCGTAAGTAGGTCGAGCGGCCGGTATGTGAAAACCGTTGCCATTAATTGACCCGCCCCGGGTCCGGACCTCGCCCGGCTAGTCCGAGGACGCGGTGCGGGCCCGGTGGCGGCGGACCGCGTCGCGGTTGGCGCAGCGGTGGGAGCAGTACCGCTGCCGGCCGGTGCGGCTGGTGTCGGCGAAGATCGTGACGCACTCCGTCACCTCGCAGCGCCGCAACCGGTGCATGCCGCGTCCCGCCAGATGCAGGGCGGTGCCCACGGAGATCAGGGAATACAGCACGTCGCCGAGCGACTGGCCCTCGTCGCGGTAGTGCAGATGCCAGCCGGTGCCCATGTGGTCGGTCATCCTCGGATAGGCGGCGGCCGTCGCCAGCATGCGGTTGAGCAGCCCGGCGCGCTCCTTCTCGTCCATCGCGTCGACGACCTTCTCCCACGCGTCCAGCACCTCACCCGTCCGGGCCAGATCCCGTGCGGTGACCGGGCCGTCCAGCGCCACCCCGGCGGCGCGGCAGCGGTCAGCGAGCTCCGTGACGTCGGCCGGACGCCGGTTGGCCAGATCCGCGGCCAGCTTCACGGGGTCCTGGCCGTAAGGGTTGAGACGCACAAGGGCATTACATCAAGGTGATCGGCATGGGACAAGGCAGCGCACGCTCATGGGCGGTACGGCAGGCGGTGGAGTGGGACCTCGTGGAACTCGTCCGTCTGCAGGCCCTGCGATCCGGGGACCTCGACGGCGACGAGCTGGACGCACTGGCCGTGGCGCTGTGGGAACAGCTCGCCGCGGACGACGTGCGCGTCCTGGTGGTGGACGCAGAGGAGGAGGGGCTCGCCGCCTGCGGCATCGGCGCCATCGACCGACGCCCGCCCCGACCGGACCTGCCCGGCGGCCGGACCGGGCACGTCACCGGAGTCGTCACCGATCCGGGCCACCGGCGCCACGACCACAGCCTTACGGTCATCGGCGGCCTGCTCGCCTGGTTCCGGGACCGTGACGTCTCCCGGGTGGAACTGCGCGCTCCCGTCCGGAGCGCGCCCCTTCACCGCGCCGTCATTCCTTCCCGGTGAGCAGTCGCCGCGGGTTGGCGATACGGAAGGCGTAGGCCGCCGCTCCGCCGAGCCCGTGGCCGGGGTGCTGCGGCGGCTCCGCGTACGGCCGGTCCGAGCCCTGGACCACGGCCTGAACGCCCAGGGCACGCACGACGGACTCGACCGCACGCGGCCCGTACGAGGACGTCTCGACGAAGACCGACGGGTCCGGCTGTGTCCCGTCACCCCCGCGCGCGGCGAACCGCTCCCCGTGCAGCGGCGCCAGCCCGGCCAGCAGGGCGAAGCAGACCCGCAGCCGCGGGTGGCGGGGGCGGCCGTAGGCGCGGAAGGCGAACCAGGCGGCGTGCATCTGCTGGACGTAGGGCACCATCGCGGGCCACCAGCCGGGCCCCTCCGCGCCACCGGCCGCGGGCCCGGGGTGGACGAACAGCGGGAGGTCGCGCTCCTCGAGCAGATCGAGCAGCGGGGCGCACCGGGCGTAACCGGCCGCGTCCACCAGGGCGTTGGCGGGCAGCTGGAGGCCGACGAATCCCTGGTCGAGGTGATCGGCCGTCGCCCTGGCATCGATGTCCCGCACACAGGCGGCGGCCCACGCCCCGAACGGCTGCGGCAGCGCGGCCGCGCCCTCGTGATAGGCGTCCAGCAGCGGCCGTGCCTCCGCCGCGGGCAGCCACTCCACACCGATCGGCGCCGACAGGGAGACGAGCGCGAGGCCGAGGCCGTCACTGGCGGCGAGTTCCGCGCGCAGGGCCACGTCGTGGTCGGCGGGCGGAAGGTCGTAGGGCGGCTCACCGTCCAGATACAGCGTCCAGCCGTCGAGGTACGGCGGCTCGCGACGCGCCCTCAAGGCCGTCACCAGCGACGGACTCCACAGATGCTGGTGCACGTCGACATTGGTCATGGCGCTCCTCCCACCCGGGCCGCGATGTGCTCCGGACTCCGCCTGCCCCCATGATCTCGTGGCCGACCACCTCCACGTCCACCCCGCGGGCACCGTGAGGTCGACCGCCCCGCTCGGAGCGTCGTGCCTCACCGGTTTCCGGACGCCGAGCCGATCTCCACCACCCGGGCCCAGGCGGGCGGTGAGTCCGGCACGTACTCCGGATTGTTCTCCCGTCGCACCCGGCTCCTTCCCGGCCGGGGGAACAGACCGATGACGGTACGGCATGACGGCCGCGCGCTCGGCCACGGCGTCTGGCCGTCGGTCAGGGCCACGACGACGTCCGGCCGGGGGCGCGAGCGCAGCGCCTTCTCGAAGCCCGTGCGCAGGTCCGTGCCCCCGCCGCCGACCAGCGGGATGCCCTCGGCCCGGCACAGCGGACGTACGACCCCGGCCGCCGCGTCGCACGAGAGCACATTGACCAGATCCCGGCGGCCGCCCACGGCACGGGAGATCGCGGTGACCTCCAGCAGGGCGCTGCCCAGTTCGCTGTCGCTGACCGAGCCGGAGGTGTCGATGATCACGCAGACCCGGGGCGGCCGACGCCGCAGACTCGGCAGCACCGCGCCGGGCACCCCCGCCGAGCGCCGCGACGGACGCCCGTAGCTGTAGTCGTCGCCCGCGCCGGAGCCGGCGACCGCCGCACGCAGCGCCGCGCCCAGCAGGTCCCGCCACGGCTGCGGCGGATGGAACGCCTCCTCCGCCCACCGTTGCCAGCCCTGCGGGGTACTCCCGGGACGCGCCTTGATGCCCTGCGCCACCCGGAAGCGGACCGCGTCCCGCTCCTGCTCGCTCAGCCCGTCCGCCCCCTCGGGCCCCAGGTCCCACTCGCGCTCCAGGCCGTCGGCTCCACTGCCGCAGTCCAGCCAGGACAGGTCGAGGGTGAGCGGTCCGAGGCTGATCCCGCTCAGGTACTCCTCCATCAGCCGCCCCTCGGGCAACCTCAACCGCCCCGGCCGCACGACACCTTCGGGCTGGACCAGCCCGTCGCCGTACACGTCGTCGTTGATCTCGCAGTCCGCGGCGATGTTCATCCGCAGCCGGTCCCCGACCCCGGTCAGCCCACGTTCCCGGGCGACCCGGTCACCGCGCCCGTGGTGGTCGCGCAGCAGGTGGGACACCTCGTGCACCCACACGCCCGCCAGCTCCTCCACGGGCATCCGGTCCACGAACGCCGGGGAGACATAGCACCGCCAGTGCCGGTCGACGGCCATCGTCGGCACCCGCTTCGACTCGACGGTGTGCAGCGCGAACAGCGCGGTGGCCAGGTACGGGCGGGCCCGGGCGGCGTGCAGACGGGCGGCGAAGAGCTTGTCGCGGTCCAGGTGTCCCCCCTCTTCGGGGGTGTTCGCGCTCATCGGCGGGCCTTGGCGGCGACCGCGGCCCGGTCCGCCCGCTGTGACAGCGCCACCGTCCCGGCGAGCCTGTCGATCGCCGCCGGTACGTCCCAGTCCTGCTGCCGCAGCGATGCGAGCGTGGTCGCGGGCACGACCACCAGATCCGGGGCCCCGGTCTCCAGCGCCCGCACCAGCACCGCCCACGCCGCGTCCCAGCGGGCCCGGTCCGGACGGGCGCGTACGGCCGCCACGACACCGTCGAGCACGGCCTGCCGCAGGTCTCCCCGCTCGGGGAGGGCAGCCCCCGCGGGATCGGCGAGGACGTCCTCCGGGTCCGGGAGGTCCAGCCGGTCCAGGCTCGCCAGCAGCTCCAGTCCGGGACCGTCGCCCACCGTGCCCCGGACCAGCAGGGACAGCACGTCCCGCGCGGAGCCGGCCGCGGTCGCGAAGGCGACCAGGGACAGCGTCATGTCCCAGCTCCGGGGCGAGGGCCAGGGACCGCCCCGACGGGTCTCGTTGGTGGGAAGCCGGTGCACGAGCGTGGGTCGCGCGGCGAGCAGCCCGCACACCGCGCGCCGGGCGAAGTCCACGGCCTGAGGCAGCTTCAACGGATCGAGCCTCGGCAGCGTGGCCCGCGGCCAGGTCCCACCGAGCCCGCGGACGACGACCTCGTGGTCGTGGGTCCACTGGAGATGGACGAACCGGTTGGCCAGCGGCGGGCTCAGCTCCCAGCCGTCCGCCGCCGAGGACTTGGGGTTGGCGGCGGCCACGATCCGTACACCGGGCGGCAGTTGGAGGGCGCCGATCCGCCGCTCCAGGACGAGCCGGAGCAGCGCGGCCTGGACGGCGGGCGGCGCGGTGGACAGCTCGTCCAGGAACAGCAGCCCCCGTCCGGCCCGCACCAGTCGTACCGCCCAGTCCGGCGGGGCCATCGGCACGCCCTGGGTGGCGGGATCGTCCCCGACCACGGGCAGCCCCGAGAAGTCGGACGGCTCGTGCACGCTGGCGATCACTGTGGTCAGCGGCAGGTCCAGGGCCGCGGCGAGCTGGGTCAGGGCCGCGGTCTTGCCGATGCCCGGTTCACCCCACAGCAGGACCGGCAGATCGGCGGCCACGGCCAGGGTGAGTGCCTCCAGCTGGGAGTCGGGGCGCGGTTCCGTGGTGGAGTCGCGCAGGAGGGTCAACAGATCGGCGGCGACGTCGAGTTGGGAGGCAGGAGCAGGAGCAGGAGCAGGAGCGGGAGCGGGAGCGGGAGCGGGAGCGGGAGCAGCGGCGGTCATGGGCATGAGGCATCACCTGAGGGCTGGGAGTGGCAGGGAGGAGGAGACCGGTTTCCCGGTGGAGAATTCAGTTCGCGTGACGAGGACGGGCACGCCGGTTGCGGGAGTCACGCTCGCTCGGACGCGGGCGGAACCGGGTGGGCCCGGGGCCCGTCAGGCCCGCCCTGAACAGGCCGTAGGTGACACGCCGTTGCGCGGCCGCCTCCAGTTCGTCCCGGAGGGGGCCGGTGCGCAGCAGCGCCTCGGGCCCGAGCAGTCCTTCCACGACGGCCAGCGCGCCGGCGGTGTCGCCGTGCACGAGACGTTCGCGGACGCCGTCCAGGCAGTGCGGACGGCGGTGTGCCTCGCCGATCGCCTGGAGACAGGGGAGCGGGGTGCCGGTCAGCGCGACCAGCAGTGCCTCGCGCCGGATCTCGTCCGGATCGTGGTCGAGCGGGGCCAGTACCCCGTCGACCAGGCCGATCCGGTGGCGGGCTCCCCGGCACTCCACGAAACGCGGTCGCCCGGGTCGGTCGGGGGTGCGGGGCGGTCCGGTGGCAGCGCTGTCCGGAGCCAGCGCGGCGGCGACCAGCGGGTGCAGCCGGTCCGCCCCGATCGCGCACGCGCGCAGCAGCTGGAGGTCGGGCAGCACCCAGGTCGCCGCGTCGGGCAGGACGGGAAGCGCGGAGACGGCAGCGGCCGAGGGGGTCGGCACGGGCCGTGGCACGTCGTCGTCCGCGGCGAGCTCCAGCACCAGCCGGTGCCGTCCGCCGAACCGCACCGACACACAACCGCCCAAGCGCCCTTCGGCCGCGAGCAGTATCCGCGCCTCGGCCGCCCAACGGTCGACGGCACAATCGGGTGGTATCTCCAACTCGGGCTCAGTGAAGGGAGGTTGCTCGGACGCCGACGGAAGTGGTGGCTCGCCGGCCCCCGACCGCCCCGGCAGCTCCCCGACCCTGCCCGCATCCCACAGATGCCGGTGCAGATCCAGCCGGAACCGTCGGTTCGGACGCGGGTGCGGATGCGGATGCCGTACGGCGTCGCCCGTGGACCGGGACCACAGCGCGAGGCTGATCCGCTGCCCGGCATCGGCCCAGGTGGGTGCGGTCCGGGCCACGAGATGCACGGGGCCCTCGACGGCCGCGTACCGTGCCAGTGTCAGGGTCAGCCCGGGCCGCAGCAGCCCGTCCGGGGCGATCCTCGGCAGGTGCCAGCGCAGCAGGTCGGGAGCGAGGGCGCGGAGATCGGACCGGACCCGGGACGCCAGCTCCCGGCCGTGATCGCGTGCCACCGCACGGAGGTTGAGATCGACGTCGAAACCCGCGGCGGCACACGCCCCCGCCCAGTCCCCGGCGAGGCGACGGGCGGTCGCGGTCTCGATCATGGAGGCCGGCACGGCGAACTCGCGCACGCGCGGCCAGAAGGACGTACGGATGTCCTCGTTCGCGGTCGAAGTGAGCATCAGCACTCACCTTGCGCGGACGGGACCCCCCATCGTTCAGGAGTGTGAGTCGTCATCGTGGAGCAGCGTAGGCCGCCCTCCGCGCATCCGCCACGGGTTTTCCACGGGGTTAGCCTGGGGCGTGATCGCATTCCCGCTCGGCGCCGCCACCACACTGGCCGAACTCGCCGGTGACCCGCATCCGAGGCTGGCCCGGCTGCGGGCCCACGAACCCGTGTCCTGGCTGCCCGAGCTGAACGGCTGGCTGGTGACCCGCCGCGATCTCGCGCTCGACGTGATGCGCGACGCCGAGTCCTTCACCGTGGACGACCCCCGCTTCTCGACCGCGCAGGTCGTGGGCCCGAGCATGCTCTCCCTGGACGGCGACGAACACACCCGCCACCGCGAGCCGTTCACCGCGCCCTTCCGCCCGCGTGAAGTGCGGGACGGGTTCGCCGGGTTCATCGAGCGGGAGACCGACCGTCTCGTCACCGCACTGGAACCGGCGGGCGCCGCCGAACTGCGCCGCGCCTTCGCCGGCCCGCTCGCCGTCGCCGTCGTCACCGAGGCACTCGGGCTGGCGGGCGCCGGCACGGACACGGTGCTCTCCTGGTACGACGCCATCGTGCGGTCGGTCTCGGACCTCACCGAGGGCCGCGCGGCAGGACCTGCGGGCCCCCAGGCGTACGCACAGCTGCGGCAGGCGGTCGAGGCCACGGTCGCGGAAGGGGCCGGCTCCTCGCTGCTGACCTCCGCCGCCGGCCGGCTGGCGCTGCCGGAAGTGGCCTCCAACGCCGCGGTGCTGATGTTCGGCGGCATAGAGACCACCGAGGCGATGATCACCAACGCCCTGCTGCACCTCCTTCGCCACCCCGACCAACTCGCCCTCGTCCAAGCCGACTTCGCGCTGCTGGACGGGGCGATCGAGGAGTCGCTGCGCCTCGAACCAGGCGCGGCTGTCGTGGACCGGTACGCCACCCGTGACCTCACCCTCGGCCCGGCCACGATCCACCAGGGCGACCTCGTCACCGTCTCCCTGACGGGCGCCAACCGGGATCCCGCCGTCTTCTCCGACCCCGACCGCTTCGACGTGCGCCGCGCGAACTCCCGCCTCCAACTGGCCTTCGCGCACGGCCCCCACTACTGCCTTGCCGCCCACCTGGCCCGCTTGGAGACCCGCATCGCCCTGCGGCAGCTGCTCGACCGCCTCCCGGGCCTCCGGCTCGATCCGGACCACCCGACCGCCCCGCACGGCCTGGTCTTCCGCAAGCCGCCCACGCTGCACGTGCGGTGGGGCTGAGCTGAGCGGCGCTCAGCCGGCCTGTTTCACCTCCAGGGACAGGTCGTTGTCGACCGTGTAGTAGGGCCGCACGACGGTCTTCCCGGCCGTGGCGCCGGGGTAGACGAAGACCCGCTTGCGGTCCGCCACGTCGTCCAGGAGACGGGCGAGCCGGATCATCGCGGCGCCGGGAGCGGGTCGTGCGAACAGGTCCCAGATGCCGAGGTCCAGAGTCTCGTCGGCGACCGTGAACGAGAAGCTCCGGCCGTCCTCCGCGACCAGTGGCTCAAGCGAGCGCACGGTCGCCTCACCTTGCCGCGGCCGCAGCAGCACCTCGGCTCCGTCCGGCAGCGAGGCGCCGTGCAGCCGGGCCGTGATCCTCAGCGTCCCGCCGGTGACGTCGACGCGGCCGACCTCCGCGTGCGCGGGCCGCAGCCAGGTGCGCACCGCGAGGTAGCCGTCCTCGGTGACATAGGGGACCCGCACGGCCAACGGCCCGCGCCGCTCCCGGACGTGCCCGTCGACCAGGGTCCGCAGGTCGCGCGGGCCCGGACGCAGACGCGTGCGCTCGGACCCGTCCAGCAGATACACGTCCCACCGCCCCTCCGCGAGCACGGGATCCGGGCCCAGTACGGCCTGGGCGCGCCCCTCGCCGACCGGGCCCAGGTCGAGGACGTGCAGGGTCTCCTCGGGCTGCCCCTTCTTCGGGCGCAGCCGCAGCAACAACCCGTGGCCCTGGGCCGCCGTCAGCTCGAAGGCGATCCGGCCCTCCGCGTCGACCGTGCATCCGGCGCGTGGCGTGGTCATGAACGTCCCTTCCGTACGAGGCGCAGCGCGCCGCTCGCCGCGATCAGCGCGGTGTCCCTGGCGGCCGAGCCCCGGGCGGTCAGAGCCGCGCCCTGGCGCTGCCGCACCACTGGCCGGCCCGCCCTCCGTGCCGCGACCGCCTCCTCGATGAGCCGCTCCGCCTGCTCGACGACGGGGCCGGGGGCGAACCGCTGGGCGTTCTCCAGAGCCGCCCTGCCCATACGGCGGCGCCGTTCGTCGTCCCCGACCAGCTCAAGGAGGGCGCCGGCCAGCGCGTCCCGGTCACCGACCGGCACCAGCCGGCCGTCGACCCCGTCCGCGATGATCTCGGCGGGCCCGTGCGGACAGTCGGTGCTCACCACGGGCAGACCGCAGCGCATCGCTTCGACGATCGTCATGCCGAAGGGCTCGAAATCGGAGGTCGCCGCCCCGATCGAGCCCTTGACCCACTCCGCCTCCATCGGAGCCGCGGCACCCATCAGGAAGACGTTGTTCCACAGGCCGAGGTCGGTGATGAGCCGCCGCAGCCGGTCGTGCTCGTCGCCCTTGCCGTAGATGCGCAGCTGCCAGTCCGGATGCTCGGCGGCGACCGCGGCGAACGCCTCCACGAGAAGGTCGTACCGCTTCAACGCGACCAGCCGTCCGGCCGCGACGACCACCTTGGCGGAGCCGTCCGCGGCCGGAAGCACGGGATCCGGCACACTGTTGGGAAGTGCCTCGACCCGTACGCCGGGCAGCCGCATCCGGCGCCGGTAGGCGGTCGCGTCCGCCTCGGTGACCGTGGTGATGACGTCGAGCCCGCGGTAGGCCCGGCGCAGCGCGGTGCGCAGCCGGGGCGAGTGGTTGTCCAGGGTGAGGTGCTCCTGACCGATGCGGGCGACATGGGGCGGCGCCTGGCCGGCGAGATGCACGTTGAGTCCTGGACGGGTGCCGATCACCGCGTCCGCGTCGATGGTGGCGAGGGCCTCGGATATGCGCTGGTCGGTCAGTTCGCTGTACTGCCCGTACCGGTACTCCGAGCGCGGGAACACCCGCGCCGGTCTCAGATGCGCCGGGTGCTCCTTCTCCTGCCTCAGATCGACCAGCGGCCGCAGCGAAACCCGGGGATCCAGCACGAAGTTGGGCAACTCCCGGTGCCGCAGTACGGAGACGATCTCCACCTCGTGTCGTTCGGCCAGTGCCTGGGCCAGGTTGAACGTGGTGGTGATGGTGCCTCCGATCGCATAGGCGTTGTGGAGCAGGAAAGAGATCTTCATGCCGGGCTAGACCACCCGGCACTGCCTCCGGTTGACCCCCGTTACCCATTCGTGGTGTCCTCGCCGCCCGGACGTCATGCCGTGTACTGGTATGCGGGATAAGTGAGGTAGCCGTTGTCGCCGCCCTGGAAGTAGGTGGCCTCGTCGTCGGGGGCGATCGGCAGGTCGGTGCGCAGTCGCTCGACCAGGTCCGGGTTGGCGATGAAGGCGCGGCCGAAGCTGATGAGATCGGCGCCGAGGCCGAGCCAGTGGTCGGCCTCGGCACGGCCGGTCTGCTTGGCGCCCAGCGGCAGCACGGGGTTCATGACGAGGGCACCCGGCCACGCCCGGCGCAGGGCGAGGAGCGTCTCCTCCGGGGCGGTGGCCTCCAGATGGACGTAGGCCAGTTCGAGACGGGACAGCTCGGTCAGCAGCGCGGTGTACAGCTCCTCGACCTCGGTCTCCTCCACTCCCCAGAAGGTGCCGCCCGGCGAGAGACGGATACCGGTCCGCTCCGCGCCCACGGCGTCCACGGTCGCGGCGGCCGCCTCGACGGCGAACCGGATCCGGCCGGCCACCGAGCCGCCGTAACGGTCCGTGCGCAGGTTGCCGTTGGAGGAGAGGAACTGGGAGATCAAGTAGCCGTTGGCACCGTGCAGTTCCACCCCTTCGAACCCGGCGTCCACGGCGCGGCGGGCGGCCTCGGCGTACGACTCGGCGTGCTCGGGCACTTCGTCGGTGGCGAGTGCCCGCGGGACCGGTGCGGGCTGGGGTCCCGTGGGGGTGAACACCTCGCCGGTGGCCGGGACTTCGGAGGGCCCGACGGGTCGCAGGCCGTTGGTGTCCGGGTGCGAGACCCGGCCGCCGTGCATGATCTGGGCGAAGATCCGGCCGCCGTTGGTGTGCACGGCCTCGGTCACCGGGCGCCAGGAGGCCACCTGCTCGTCGGTGTACAGCCCCGGCGTGCCCGGATTGGACTGACCGACCAGGCTCGGCTGCACCCCCTCGGTGACGATCAGGCCGGCCGTGGCCCGCTGGGCGTAGTAGCGCGCCATCGACGGCGTCGCCAGACCGCCCTCGGCGGCCCGCACCCGGGTCATCGGGGCCATGACCACCCGGTTGGGCAGCCGCAGTCCGCCGAGCCGGAAACCGGTGAAAAGCGTCGTCACGTCACGTCTCCTTCGTGATCCGTCGTACCCGTGTCCCGGGCACGCGGTTACGCTAAAACCTGACGTCGACGTGAGGGTCAAGTCCGTTCGGGAGGAACACGTGCGCATCGGGGAACTGTCGGCACGGGCCGGGGTCAGCGTCCGGGCCCTGCGCTACTACGAGGAGCAGGGCCTGCTCACCAGCGCGCGCAGCGCGAGCGGGCAGCGGCACTACACGGAGGCCGCGGTCGAGCGCGTGGTCTTCCTCCAGCGGATGTACGCGGCCGGCCTGTCCAGCCGCACGATCACCGAACTCCTCCCGTGCGTCGAGTCCCCCAGCGCGGAGACCTCCGACGCCGCGCTGGAGAGGATGGCCGAGGAGCGCGACCGACTCTCCGAACACATCGAGGACCTGATCCACACCCGGAACGCCCTGGACGGCCTGATGGCCGTGAACCGGGCCCACCGGGAGAGTTTGCGGACGGGGTGACGGGCTGCGTTTCCGGGAACGACCGGTCCATCCGGGACGCCCTCGGCGGGTGGGTGGCCATGAATCGGGTCCGGCGGGGGAGTTTGCGGGCCGCCGTGACGTCCTGAGTTCCCGGGACCGGCCGGGTCCAGGGGGCGTCGCGTGCGGTGCGGCGAGGGGTGTCCGACGTCGCGCCGGGCCTGATGGCGGCCTGGGGAGTGGGACCGGTTCTGCGGGCACATCGGGGACCTGATCCGTCCCCGGGGCGGCCATGAATCGAGTTCGCCGCGAGAGCCTGCGGACGAGCTGACGGGCTCGGCTTCCGGGACCGCCAGGTCCACCTGATCCGCACCGGGACGCCCCACCCCCGCTGGCGGCCACGAACCGCGCCGCCCGCCGCGAGGGCCTTCGCGTGGCGTGACACGCTGGGGGCACCGCAGTCGGTCGGACCGAGGAGCTTTACGTGACGTATGACATCGACGCCCTCCGCTCCCACTTCCCGGCTCTGGCCGCCGGTATCGCCCACTTCGACGGTCCCGGCGGTACCCAGACCCCCGAACCGGTCATCCGGGCCATCGCCGACGCCCTGGCGCAGCCCCTGTCGAACCGGGGACGGATCACGCTGGGGGAGCGCAACGCCGAGCGGATCGTCACCGAGGCCCGGCGGGCCATGGCCGATCTGCTCGGGGCCGACCCGGCGGGGATCGTCTTCGGCCGCAGCGCCACCCAGCTCACCTACGATTTTTCGCGCACCCTCGCCAAAGCCTGGTCACCCGGCGACGAGGTGGTCGTCACCCGCCTCGACCACGACGCCAACATCCGCCCCTGGGTCCAGGCCGCCGAACAGGCCGGTGCCACCGTGCGGTGGGCCGAATTCGACCCGAAGGCGGGGGAGTTGACGGTCGACGCGATCCGGGCCGTGCTGTCCGGGCGCACCCGTCTCGTCGCCGTCACCGCCGCCTCCAACCTGATCGGCACCCGCCCCGACGTCCCCGCGATCGCCGAGGCGGCCCACGAGGTCGGCGCACTCGTCCACGCCGACGGCGTCCACCACACCGCCCACTCCCTCGTGGACCTGGAGCAGCTCGGCGCGGACTTCTTCGTCTGCTCGCCGTACAAGTTCCTCGGCCCGCACCACGGAGTCCTCGCCGCCCGACCGGAGTTGCTGGAGACCCTGCGCCCGGACAAGCTCCTGCCCTCCACCGACACCGTCCCGGAGCGCTTCGAACTGGGCACACTGCCCTACGAGTTCCTCGCCGGCACCACCGCGGCGGTCGACTTCCTCGCCGAGCGGCTGGACCCGGACGCCACCGGCGGCCGGAGGGAGCGGCTGGCCGCCGGGTTCGCCGCCCTCGAAGCCCACGAACACGTCCTGCGCGACCGGATCGACAAGGGGCTGGCCGCGCTCGACGGCGTGACCGTCCACTCCAGGGCCGCCGACCGCACCCCGACCGTCCTGCTGACCTTCGAGCAGCACAGCACGGCCGACGCGTACGCCTTCCTCGCCGAGCGCGGCGTCCAGGCCCCGGCCGGCTCCTTCTACGCCGTCGAGGCCTCCCGCCACCTCGGCCTCGGCGACACCGGCGGCCTGCGCGTCGGCCTCGCCCCCTACAACGACGTACAGGACGTCGACCGGCTCCTGACAGGACTGGCAGACTTCCTGAAGAGGTGAAGGGAGAGCCGCCCATGACCACGTTCCCCACCGCACGAGACGTACGGACCACCCCGGAAGGCCTGCTGTGGGAGCCCAGCGAGCGCTGGGTGCGCGGCCGCAAGGCAGACGTCACCGTCGTCGACAGCCGGCACCCCGTCCTCGTATGGGAGCCCGACGTACCCGTACCGGTCTACGCCTTCCCGCGGGCCGACGTCCGTGAGGACCTGCTCCGGCCCGCCGAGAACCCGGCGACCGGCACCCACACCGGATCGCAGGTCTTCTACGACCTCGAGGTGGACGGCGAACTCGTCGAGAACGCCGCCTGGACCTTCCCGGCCGCCGACCTCGCCGGCCACATCGCCTTCGCGTGGTTCCGGCGCTGGGGCACCGGCCTCGACCACTGGTACGAGGAGGAGGAAGAGATCTTCGTCCACCCCCGTGACCCGCACAAACGGGTCGACGCCATGCCCAGCAGCCGCCATGTCCGGGTCGAGATCGACGGGACGGTCGTCGCCGACACCCACCGTCCCGTCCTGCTCTTCGAGACAGGCCTGCCCACGCGCTACTACATCCCGCGGGAGGACGTCCGCCTCGACCTCTTCGAAGCCACCGACCACCACACCGACTGCCCCTACAAGGGCACCGCCGAGTACTGGTCGCTGGGCGACCACGCGAACATCATCTGGAGCTACCCGGACCCGCTCCCCGCCGTGGCCGCCGTCAAGGGGCTGCTCGCGTTCTTCAACGAAGCCGTCGACCTCACCGTGGACGGGGAGCGCCTGGAGCGGCCGGTGACCCCCTTCACCGGTACCGTGAAGTGATCGTCCCGTGCGGCCACCGTCGTACCTGCGCGAATCATCCCCAAACCGTCCGCGACACGTGACCTGACTCTCATGGCCACCGGCGGTCTTTGCCGAGAACATGGGTGCGTCACCGGCAGGCCGAAGGGAACGGGAATGCTCCGCAAGGTACTGGTCGCCAACCGTGGTGAGATCGCGATCCGCGCGTTTCGCGCGGGATTCGAGGTGGGCGCGAGGACGGTCGCCGTCTTCCCCCACGAGGACCGCAACTCGCTGCACCGACTCAAAGCCGACGAGGCCTACGAGATCGGCGAACCGGGCCATCCCGTGCGGGCCTACCTCTCCGTCGACGAGATCATCCGCGCCGCCCGCCAGGCCGGCGCCGACGCCGTCTATCCCGGCTACGGCTTCCTCTCCGAGAACCCCGAGCTCGCGCGGGCCTGCGAGGAAGCGGGCATCACCTTCGTCGGCCCCAGCGCCGACATCCTCGAACTGACCGGCAACAAGGCCCGCGCGGTCGCCGCCGCCCGCGCCGCCGGCGTACCGGTGCTCGGCTCCTCGGCGCCCTCCACCGACGTGGACGAGCTGGTCAGGGCGGCCGAGGACGTCGGCTTCCCGGTGTTCGTGAAGGCCGTCGCCGGTGGTGGCGGGCGCGGTATGCGCCGGGTCGAGGACCGCGCCCAGCTGCGCGAGTCCATCGAGGCGGCCGCGCGCGAGGCGGCCTCGGCCTTCGGTGACTCGACCGTCTTCCTGGAGAAGGCCGTCGTCGAGCCCCGCCACATCGAGGTGCAGATCCTCGCCGACGGGCAGGGCAACGTCATCCATCTGTACGAACGCGACTGCTCGGTTCAGCGCCGCCACCAGAAGGTCATCGAGCTGGCCCCCGCGCCCAACCTCGACCCGGACCTGCGCGACCGGATCTGCGCCGACGCCGTCCGCTTCGCCCGCGAGATCGGCTACCGCAACGCGGGCACCGTCGAGTTCCTCCTCGACCGCGAGGGCAACCACGTCTTCATCGAGATGAACCCGCGCATCCAGGTCGAGCACACGGTCACCGAGGAGGTCACCGACGTCGACCTCGTCCAGGCCCAGCTCCGGATCGCGGCGGGCGCGACCCTCGCCGACCTCGGCCTCTCCCAGGAGGCGGTGCAGCTGCACGGCGCGGCCCTCCAGTGCCGTATCACCACCGAGGACCCCGCCAACGGCTTCCGCCCGGACACCGGCCGCATCAGCGCCTACCGCTCGCCCGGCGGCTCCGGCATCCGCCTCGACGGCGGCACCACCCACGCCGGTACGGAGATCAGCGCCCACTTCGACTCGATGCTGGTCAAACTCAGCTGCCGGGGACGGGACTTCACCACCGCGGTCAACCGGGCCCGGCGTGCCGTCGCCGAGTTCCGCATCCGCGGTGTGGCCACCAACATCCCGTTCCTCCAAGCGGTGTTGGACGACCCGGACTTCCAGTCGGGCAACGTCACCACGTCGTTCATCGAGCAGCGCCCGCACCTGCTGACGGCCCGTCACTCCGCCGACCGCGGCACGAAGTTGCTGACCTACCTGGCCGACGTGACGGTCAACAAGCCGCACGGCGAACGGCCCGACCTGATCGACCCGGTCAGCAAGCTGCCCCGGGTGGACACCGCGGTGGAGCCGCCCGCGGGCTCCAAGCAGAAGCTCACCGAGCTCGGCCCCGAGGGCTTCGCCCGCTGGCTGCGCGAGTCGCCGACCATCGGCGTCACCGACACCACCTTCCGCGACGCCCACCAGTCGCTGCTGGCCACCCGCGTGCGGACCAAGGACATGCTCGCGGTCGCCCCGACGGTCGCCCGCACGCTGCCCGAGCTGCTCTCCCTGGAGTGCTGGGGCGGCGCCACCTACGACGTCGCCCTGCGCTTCCTCGCCGAGGACCCCTGGGAGCGGCTCGCCGCCCTGCGCGAGGCCGTGCCCAACCTCTGCCTCCAGATGCTGCTGCGCGGCCGCAACACGGTCGGCTACACCCCGTACCCGACCGAGGTGACCGACGCCTTCGTGCAGGAGGCCGCCGAGACCGGCATCGACATCTTCCGCATCTTCGACGCCCTCAACGACGTCAGCCAGATGCGCCCCGCCATCGAGGCCGTACGCGCCACCGGCACCTCGATCGCCGAGGTCGCCCTCTGCTACACCTCGGACCTCTCCGACCCGAACGAGCGTCTCTACACCCTCGACTACTACCTGCGCCTCGCAGAGCAGATCGTCGACGCGGGCGCCCACGTCCTGGCCGTCAAGGACATGGCGGGCCTGCTGCGCGCCCCCGCCGCGGCCAAGCTCGTCTCGGCGCTGCGCCGCGAGTTCGAGCTGCCGGTGCACATCCACACCCACGACACCTCGGGTGGCCAGCTCGCCACCTACCTGGCCGCGATCCAGGCGGGCGCGGACGCCGTGGACGGCGCTGTGGCCTCCATGGCCGGTACGACCTCGCAGCCCTCCCTCTCCGCGATCGTCGCCGCGACCGACCACTCCGACCGGCCGACGGGGCTGGACCTGCGGGCCGTCGGCGACCTGGAGCCGTACTGGGAGAGCGTCCGCAAGATCTACGCCCCCTTCGAGGCGGGCCTCGCCTCACCGACCGGGCGCGTCTACGACCATGAGATCCCCGGCGGCCAGCTCTCCAACCTGCGCACCCAGGCCGTCGCGCTCGGCCTCGGCGACCGCTTCGAGGACATCGAGGCGATGTACGCCGCCGCCGACCGGATCCTCGGCCACCTGGTCAAGGTCACACCGTCCTCCAAGGTGGTCGGCGACCTCGCCCTGCACCTGGTCGGCGCCGGGGTCACCCCCAAGGAGTTCGAGGAGACCCCGGACCGTTTCGACATCCCGGACTCCGTGATCGGCTTCCTGCGCGGCGAGCTCGGCACCCCGCCCGGCGGCTGGCCCGAGCCCTTCCGCACCAAGGCGTTGCAGGGCCGCGCCGACGCCAAGCCCGTCAAGGAGCTGAACGCCGAGGACCGCACCGGCCTGGAGAAGGACCGCCGCTCGACCCTCAACCGGCTCCTGTTCCCCGCCCCGACCCGCGAGTACGAGACACACCGTCAGTCCTACGGCGACACCAGCCTCCTGGACAGCAAGGACTTCTTCTACGGCCTGCGTCCGGGCAAGGAGTACGCCGTCGACCTGGAGCCCGGCGTGCGGCTCCTCATCGCGCTGGAGGCGATCGGCGAGGCCGACGAGCGGGGCATGCGCACGGTGATGTCCACGCTCAACGGCCAGCTGCGGCCCATCCAGATCCGCGATGCCGCGGTCTCCTCGGACATCCCGGCCACGGAGAAGGCCGACCGCTCCAACACCGGCCATGTCGCCGCCCCGTTCGCCGGAGTGGTCACGCTCGCCGTGAACGAGGGCGACGAGGTCGCCGCCGGAGCGACCGTCGCCACCATCGAGGCCATGAAGATGGAGGCCTCGATCACGGCCGCGAAGGCCGGGCGGGTCTCCCGCCTCGCCATCAACAAGATCCAGCAGGTGGAGGGCGGTGACCTGCTGGTCGAGATCGCCTGAGCCGGCGCGATCGCCCGCGGGGAGTCCCCGCGGGCGGCCGGTGACGGGGAGGAGCCCTCGGCATGACAGTGATCCACGAAATCAACACCCTTGTCTGGCTGGGCGAGTTGAGTCACCGCTACGGCCGTCCCGTCACCCTCGGCGACGTGCCCGGCGAGGTCTGGGACGGTGTCGCGCCGCCCGGCGTCGACACCGTGTGGCTGATGGGCGTGTGGCAACGCAGCCCGGCCGGGCTGGAGATCGCCCTGCGCGACCAGGGGCTCATGGCCTCCTTCCGCGAGGCCCTGCCCGGCTTCACCGGGGCGGACATCGCCGGATCGCCGTACTGCGTACGCGACTACGTCGTGGACGCCGCACTCGGCGGACCGGAAGGACTGGCCGCCGCCCGCGCCCAACTCGCCGCGCGGGGAGTGCGGTTGATCCTCGACCACGTCCCCAACCACGTGGCCCCCGACCACCCCTGGCTCACCTCGGCCCCCGACCGTCTCGTCCGGGGCACCGCCGACGACCTGGCCCGCGACCCGGCCGGCTTCATCGAGGCAGGGGCGGGGATCTACGCCCGCGGCCGGGACCCGTACTTCCCGCCCTGGCCCGACGTCGTGCAGGTGAACGCCTTCAGCGAGGCACTCCGAGAGGCGACCGTCGCGACCCTCGTGGCCATCGGCGACCAGGCCGACGGCGTGCGCTGCGACATGGCCATGCTGCTGATGAACGACATCTTCGGCAGGACCTGGGGAGAGCGCGCGGGAACCGCCCCCGCCGAGGACTTCTGGCCCTACGTCATCGCGCGCACAAGGGCCCGCCACCCCGACTTCCTCTTCGTCGCCGAGGCGTATTGGGACCTCGAACAGCCCCTCCGGCAGCAGGGGTTCGACCACTGCTACGACAAGCGCCTCTACGACCGTCTGCTGCACGAGGACGCCGACTCCGTCCGCGCCCACCTCGCCGCCGACCTCGCCCACCAGCGCGGTCTCGTCCGCTTCCTGGAGAACCACGACGAGCCTCGGGCCGCCGCCACCCTGCCCGGCGACCGGGGACGCGCGGCGGCCGTCGCCGTGGCGACCCTGCCCGGCGCCACGCTCTGGCACGAGGGCCAGTTCGAGGGCCGCCGGGTGCGGCTCCCCGTCTTCCTGCGCCGCAGACCGCAGGAGCCCGTCGACGAGCCCCTGCGGGACTTCTACGGCCGGCTGCTGCCCGCCGCTGCCGCCGTACGCCGGGGAGACTGGCGGCCGGTGACATCGACGGGTCTGCCGGACAACGACAGCCACCGCAACCTGCTGGCCTGGACGTGGACGCACGCCGACGCCCGCCACCTGGTTGTCGTGAACCACTCCGACCGTCCGGCCCAGGCAAGGCTGCCCCTGCCGTGGGACGACCTCAGGGGCCGCTCGTGCCGGGCCACCGACCTGCTCACCGGCGCGGTGTACGACCGTGACGGAGACGAACTGACCGGCTCCGGTCTGTTCGTGTCCCTGGAGGCCTGGGGCCACCACGTCCTCAAGTGGTGACCGCCACGGCGGGGGCGTACCGTCGAACGGAGACCATGAGCAGCGACCCGCAGGCGAGTTCTGCACCACGGACGGCCACACCGGACTCCGGCGGCGGCGGAAACGTCATGGCCCTGCTCGTCATCGCGTCCTGCCAGCTCATGGTGGTGCTCGACATCACCATCGTGAACATCGCGCTCCCGGACATCCAGCGCTCCCTGGACTTCTCCACCACCAGCCTGGCCTGGGTGGTGAACGCGTACACCCTCACCTTCGGCGGGCTGCTGCTGCTCGGCGGCAGAACCGGCGACATCCTCGGCAGACGCCGCATGTTCGTCTTCGGAGTACTGCTGTTCGTGCTGGCCTCGCTGCTCGGCGGGCTCGCCCAGAACGAGGGCCAACTCCTCGCCGCACGCGCCCTCCAGGGCGTCGGCGGCGCCATCGCGTCCCCCACCGCCCTCTCCCTGGTCAGTACCACCTTCCGCGAAGGACCCGAGCGCAACCGGGCCTTCGGCGTCTTCGCCGCGGTCTCGGCGGGCGGCGGCGCTATCGGGCTGCTGGCCGGCGGAATCCTCGTCGAGTATCTCAACTGGCGGTGGGTGCTGTTCGTCAACGTCCCCATCGGACTGCTCATCGCGCTCGCCACGCCCCGCTTCATCCCCGAGTCCGAGCGCCATCCCGGCCACTTCGACATCACCGGAGCGCTGACCGCCACGGCGGGCATGGTGCTGCTCGTGTACGGCTTCATCCGGGCCGCACAGGAAGGATGGCGGGACGCGTTCACGCTGGCCTCGTTCGCCGCGGCGGCCGTCCTCCTCGTACTGTTCGTGCTGGTCGAGAAGCGGTCCCGGCAACCGATCACCCCGCTGCACATGTTCGCCGACCGCAACCGCGCGGGCACCTACGGCATCATGCTGTGCCTCGCCGCCGCGATCTTCGGCATGTTCTTCTTCCTGACGCTCTTCGTGCAGAACGTCCTGAACTTCAGCCCGCTGGCGACCGGTTTCGCGTTCCTGCCGGTGAGCGCGGTCATCGCCCTCGGTGCCGGACTCGCCTCGCGGTTCCTGCCCGTGTACGGGCCCAAGCCCTTCATGGTGGGCGGCGCGATCCTCGCGGCGGCCGGGCTGGCCTGGCTGACCCTGACCGACGTCCACTCCACCTACGCGGGCAGTGTCCTCGGCCCGATGCTCGTCTTCAGCCTCGGCATGGGCATGGAGTTCGTCTCCCTGACCCTGATGGCGCTGTCCAACGTGCCCAACGAGGAGACCGGCGCGGCCTCCGGTCTCCTCAACGCCACGCAGCAGGTCGGCGGTTCGCTGGGGTTGTCCATCCTGGTCACCATGTTCGGCACCGCCAGCACCAACGAGGCGGAGAAGCAGGTCCCCCGCTTCCTCGCCCAGGCCACCCCGGCGGAGCGCCGGCTCTTCGCCCGCACCAGCGAACTCCCGGGCTCCTGGGGCGACGAGGTCCTGACCGCCGGTGTCTCGGCCGCCTTCGTCGTGGCCGCGATCTTCACGGTGCTCGCCGCGCTCATCGCCGTCGTGGCCATCCAGGTCCGCCCCGCCGACCTGGAACGCCTCAAGGGCGGGCCGCCGCTGCCGTAGGGACAAGGCCGAGCCGCTGGGCGTGCAGCACCGTGCTGACACGGTCGTGCGTGCCGAGCTTGCGGTAGATGTTCGCGATGTGCTTGTGGACCGTACGCTCGGATATCCCGAGTCTGCGGCCTATCGACACGGCGGTCAGGGCGTCGCCGAGCAGGAGCAGCACGGTCGTCTCCCGGGGGGTGAGCGACAGGTCGGCCGCCTCCTCGGAGGGGGCGTCGAGCCGCCGCAGGAGCTGCCGCTGCTGCTCGACGGCGGCCAGCAGGGGCTGCAACCGCTCGGCCAGACGCAGTTCGTCGTCGGTGAAGTCCCGCCCGGAGCGGTACACCATGCATCCGGTGACCGGGGTGGTCGACTGCGGCAGCGGAATGCCCAGCACGTGGTCGACGTCCAGGAGACCGTCGAGCAGCCGCGCGGTCGGGCTCCCCGACCAGGAACGGCCGGCCACCCGGCGGGCCGTGACGGGCGTCCGGTCCGCCCGGCCCGCGTAGTGCCCGGCCAACGGGTAGCCCGAGCGCAGCAGTCCCGTCTCCTCGTCGCCGAGCGAGGTGAACTCCGTGTCGGCGCCGGGGGACAGCCCGAGGGTGCCCTCGTTCTCGTTCCAGTTGTCCAGCTTGTAGATCAGGGCGTCGCCGCCGCACAGGTCCGGCAGTTCGGCCGCCAGCAGGGGCCACAGCCGATCGGGGTCGCGTTCGTGGAGCGCGGCCACCGCGACCGACAGCATCCGCTCATACGCAGTTGTACCCATACCGGCCCAGTACCTCGCTGACCCACACTTCATCCGAGCAACATCGACGTTCTCGGATGTACTCCAGCACATTGAAGCTCCGGCGGGCCGCAGTGGGGGAGGGCGGCCCGTCGGATACGCCTGTCTCCCCGCGGGGACGGCAGCGCCGGCCGCGACGCGTGCGGGCCGCCGGCACGGGGGACCGGCGGCCCGCACGAAGCCGTGAAAACCTACTGGTCCGGCGCCTCCAGGCCGGGGCCCGGCGCGGGCTCCGGGTTGAACACCGGGTGGTAGCTCTCCGGCGGCGCGAGATACGTGGCGGGCAGCGCACCGGTGTCGATCACGATCTGGTCCACGGCGATCGCCGGATCGACCATGAAGATCCTCAGCACATGTTCCCCGGCCTCGGCGACCGTCACGGTGGCGGTCAGTCTCTCGACGCCGTCCTCCACCTGGCGGGCCCAGGCGTCACCCCGGTTGCCGGTCGCGACGGCCTGCCCGGACAGGACGGTCACCGGCTGGTCGTCGAGCCCGACGGCCAGCCGCCGCTGCCCGCGCTCGTCCAGCGACGGCAGCCGGAAGACGGTGACGGGAAAGGTGCCGGTGCCGCTGAACCGCACCCGGTACCGCAACTCCGGTGCCCGCGAGGCGAAGTCAGCGGTGATCGGAGCCGCCGTGGACGGAACGGCCTCGACGGCTCCCGTGCGACGTCCGAGCCCGCGCACGGTCCGCCAGCGGCAGCCACCGCGCGACACCCGCTGGTCGGTGTGGGCGGCGTCGATCGACACGTAACCGTGGGCCTCGACGAAACCACGAGCCCTTCTGCGGCCGTTGACCACCCGCAGGGGCACCTCGAAGCGCTGCCCGGCGCCCGTGAGGACGACCGTGGCCTCCTGCGCCCCCTCGGGAACACGCTCCCAGTCGATCTCCACCCACACCCGCCGCTGCTCGGTCAGCGAGCCTCCGGTGACGCTGAGCACCACCCAGGGGTGACTGGTCTCGGCCGCCCACTCCAGGGGCAGGAACCCGGTGTTGAAGACATCGACGAAGCGCCGGTCGCGGGTGTACGAGGAGAACGACAGCGGCCGGGCCGCCCCGGTCTCGTTCCCCTCGGCGGCCACTCCGAGCCCCGAGGTCTCCTGCCGGGTGACCCGGGTGACGGCCGGGCGGCCCGGCGCCTTCGGGATCTGCGACGGATACGGATTGATGAACCCGTCCCATTTCCCGCCCGCCACCTCCGTGTTGTACCGGCTGGTGAGCGCGGCCTCAGCCGTGTGCGCGGCCAGCGCGAGGTCCGCGAAACGGTTCGCACCGGCACCCCGGCCCTGCCGGACCGCCAGGGCGTTGCGGTCCGCCCAGTAGTACTTCAGGTTCATCAAGTAGGCGCCGTGCACGGGGTATTCGACCAGCTCGTAGAAGGCGTCCCGGTACGCCTCGGGGAGTTCGGCGCCCACCGCCCGGACCCGCGCGAGGAGGTGGTCGTACGCCGCCATCCGGCGCCCCGCCTCGTCACCGTGGTGGACGACGGAGACGAGGCCCGCCGCGATGAACTCCGGCCGCAGCTCCCCGGCGAGCCGGTAGTACTCCGTACGGATCGCGGCGATCTCGTGGGCATGGCGCCGCCCGAACTGTCTCCCGGCCCACTCGGCGAGGAAGCCCTCGACCTCGTCGGCCTCCCAGCGGTCCACGTCCCAGGCCATGTCCATCGCGAAGGACAGGCCGGTCTCGATCGACTTGACGTCACCCACGTTGAAGATCCACATGCGGTCGGTGCCGTGCTCGTACACCCGCCGCAGCTCCTGCCACACCTTGGCCACCTGGGTCGTGTCCAGCCACAGATAGCTCTTCGGGCGGCCCCAGTAGGAGAGGTGGTAGTAGATCCCGTTGCCGCCCGGCCGCGCCCGCTCCGTCTCGTTCGGCAGCTGGCGCATGTTGCCGTGGTTGTCGTCCGGCCAGATCAGCGTGACGTCGTCGGGGACCCGGACGCCCGCGTTGTACAGGTCCAGGACCTCCTTGTACGGGATGAAGATCTGCGGCTCGGCCGCGGTGCCGACCTCTTCGGCGAGGATCCGGCGCTGGTCGGCGATGATGTCGTTCATCACCGCGACCTTCTCCGGGATCGTGGTGGCGTACTT
Organism: Streptomyces sp. NPDC048523; assembly: GCF_043199815.1. Taxonomy (NCBI): domain Bacteria; kingdom Bacillati; phylum Actinomycetota; class Actinomycetes; order Kitasatosporales; family Streptomycetaceae; genus Streptomyces; species Streptomyces sp. NPDC048523. The sequence continues at coordinate 285,044 of NZ_JBICWQ010000004.1, forward strand.
CGTCTCCAGCGCGGAGTCGTGCAGACCCCGCATGCCGAGGGTCCAGCTGCTCTCGTAGGCGGCGTTCTGTCGCGCCCGGGCTCTCCAGTAGTCGGAGATGACAGCGGGATTGACCGTGTAGTCGTACACCGGCGCGCTGCCGTCGGCGTTCGGGTGCTCGGCGATCCACGGCTCCCACTCGTGGACTCCGTTGCGCAGCAGGGCCTCGGGGTGACTGGAGCCGACGACGATGCCGTAGCGGTCGGCGAGTTCGGGGTTCTCCCGGTACTTGTTGAAGAAGTCGGAGTACGGATGCATCGCCGGCCACAGGTAGTTGGCCTTGAGGCGCAGCAACAGCTCGAAGACGCGCTTGTACGTCTCGGGGCCGATGTTCTTGTCGGTCTTCTGGGTGCGGTGCGACCACGTGGTCAGGTTCTGCTCGTCGTTGATGAAGATGCCGCGGTAACGGACCGACGGTTCGTGGCGGGTGAAGGGCCCCGCGGGGACGGTCACCGTGTCGCGGCGCTCGACGGGGACGTCGGCCCACCAGTACCAGGGGGAGACGCCGATGCGCTCCGAGGTGTCGTAGATCCCGTAGACGGTTCCGCGCCGGTCGCTGCCCGCGATCACCAGGGCACGGTCGACGCCGGGCAGGGGACGCTCGATCACCTGGGTCACGGACGCCTCCCAGCGGCCCCTGACACGGGAGACGTCCAGGCGGCCCTTGGCGGCGAGCCCGTCGATGGCGGGGCTCGCGCCGAGGGTGCCCACCAGGACGAGCAGGGGGGCGCTTCGCGGGAGCGTGCGCAGCAGGTCGGGTCTCGTCCCCGAGACCCGTTCGACGTCCGACTGGAGGTCGCCCGCGGCGCGGACGACGGCGGGGTCGTCCGCCGCGTCCACGAAGATGCCGACGGCCGCGCCTCCCGCCGCCAGCGGGAAGTCGGGGCGGCCCGACGAGGCCGCGTGGGCGCTCGCCGGGATCAGACCGGGGAGGAAGGGGGCCGCGCCGACGGCGGCCATTCCCCGGAGGAAGGACTTGCGGGTCCACTGGTGGTGCGGCACGAGACGCTCCCCCTGGTTGGCATGGGCAGGCCAGAAAGCGCTTTCTCCGGAACCCTAGGTGAGGGGTTCGGGGGGCGTCCAGGGGTGTGCGCGGAGGGAGTGCGCAGGGGATGCGTGAGGGGGAGTGCCGTGTCGCGTTCTCGTTCCGTGGCTCGCGGGGTGTCAGACGGGCCGTATCGCGCCGCGGATGATCGACTCGCCGGTCGGGTAGATCGACTCCTCGCGGATGGACGCCCCCGGGCCCGGCGCGTGGATCATCATGCCGTTGCCGGTGCACAGGCCCACGTGGCTGAAGTCGTCGTGGAAGAAGACGAGGTCACCGGGTTGCATGGCGTACAGCGGCACCGCCGTGCCGGTGCTCGCCTGCCCGAGGGAGGTACGGGGGAGGGAGACACCGGCGACCTTCCAGGCGGCCTGGGTGAGACCGGAGTTGTCGTACGACCCCGGGCCCGCCGCGCCCCAGACACACGGCTTGCCGATCTGGGAACGGGCGAAGGCGAGCACCTGGATGACCTTCGAGTCATAACCGGGGTCGGGGGTGGGGAGGTCCGCATCAGGTTCGGGGGCCGGCGCCAAGGGGTTGGCGGCGGCCGGGGCCGACTGGGGTGTCTGCCAGGCCGGCTCTGGGGCGCGGGGGGCCGGGATGGCCGGAATGCTCTGTGTCGCGGCGGGGGCGGTCGCGACGGGCGGGGCCGTGCGGGTGGTGTCGACCGGCGGGGGTGCGATTGCCGCGAGGGGGGCGGTGAGGGCGGAGTATGCGGGGTATCCCGTCGTGGTCTGGGCCGCGTACTCGGGGAACCCGCTGGTCGTTTGTGCGGAGTACTCGGGGAAACCTGTGGCGGTTGGGGCGGCGTACTCCGGCAGCCCGGTGCCGAGTTGCGCGCTGTAGTCCGAGTAGCCGGTGGTGGTGGGTCCGGTGTACTCGGGCAGGGCGGTGCTGAGCTGCCCGGTGTGGTCGGGGTACCCCGTGCCGGCCTGCGGGCTGTACTCGGGGAAGCCGGTGCCTGCCTGAGCTGTGTACTGCGGGAAACCGGTCTCGGGTTGTGCGGTGTACGTCGGGAACGCGGTATCGGTCTGCGGGGTGTACTCGGGAACGCCGGCGACGAGCTGCGGGGTGTACTCCGGCACTCCGGTGACGAGTTGAGGTGCGTACTCGGGAACACCGGCGACCGGTCGCGGGGTGTACTCCGGGACCTCGGTGACAAGGTTCTGGGTGTACTCCGGCACCCCGGTGACGAATCGCGAAGTACCGCCCACGGTGGGGATCTCGCCGGTGGCGGTGAGGTTCTGCGGTGTCGGTTCCGGTGCCCACGCGGGTGACTGGACCGGGGCGCCGGTGAGGGCGGCCGCTGTGGGCTCGGGTGCGCTCGGCAGGGCGCGCACGGGTGTGGCGGTCAGTTCCGGCAGGGACCGCTCGGCCGGCTTCGGTTCGCGTGCCGTGGGCGCGTCCGCCGGGCGCTGGCGCCGCGGCTCGGCACGGCGGGCGGCGACCCGGTCGGAGGGCAGGGTCGCCGCGATGATCGGGCCCGTCTTCGCGCGGGCCATGCCGTACCACTGCTTGGCGATGTCGTCGAGGGCGGGATCACGCTCGGCCTTGCGCCCGCCGTCGGTCGTCGAACCGGTGCGGCCACGGGTGCTGGACGCCGTGCCGGCCGCGCGTGTGGCGTTGTAGGTACCGGAGTCGTTCTCGGCGCGGTCGTAGAGGTTGGTGACCCGTCGGCTCACCTCGTCACGGCTCGGTCCCTCGTCGGCGGCGGCGTTCCCGGTCTGCGAGAGAAGGGCCGCGGAGGCCATCGCCGCCGTGGCGAGGGCGGAGTTGCGCTTGGCCGGGAGGCTGGACCCTCCATTGCGCGAAGTTCGATCCGGCGCCATGAAAGTCATGCCCCTTCCGTCGTGCTGGTCGCCGTCAACTTAGCCAACTTGTGAGGCTCACGTGAAGATTGAAGTGTGAAAAGTGTGAGATGTAACTGTGACCTTCGTCGCGTAGGAGCCGCTGCTCCCGGTGAGGATCAGTGCTTGCCGCGTTGTGCACGCCATGCTTCGTAGTGGTCGAGGACCGTCTCCTCGACCGGGCGGTAGACGATGCCCAGTTCGTGCACGCTGCGGCTGTTGTCCACGCGGAAGCGGATGCCGAGGTGCTTTTGGATGTAGTCCTGGGTGAGCCCGAAGGCGGGGCCCAGGACGCGTACCGGCCAGTGGGGGAGCGCGGTGCGCGGGATGCGCAGGCCGCGGGGGTACCGGGTGCGGATGATGCGGGACATCTCGTGGAAAGACGTCATCGTCTCCGCGGCCAGGATGTAACGGCCCTTCGCGTCGGGCTTCTCCGCCGCCGCGATGTGCGCGTCGGCCACGTCACGGACGTCGACCGTGGTGAAGCTGAAGTCGGGGGCGCCGTAGAAGAAGTAGCCCTTGAAGAGCTCCTCCAGGAGGAAGAGGCTGCCGGACTCGGAGGCGGGTGCGAGGGAAGGGCCCAGGATCAGGCCGGGGTTGACGGACACCATGCGCCAGCGGTCCTGCGCGGCCTCCGCGTCCCAGGCCGCGCGCTCGGCGACCGTCTTGGCGTAGTGGTACGGGTTGTTCTCCACCGTGCTGCTGGTGTTGAAGTACTCCTCGGACAGGATCTGCCCGTCCATGTCCCGTACGTCGGAGTAGTCGCCGAAGATCGCACCGACCGTGGAGGTGAGGACCAGTCGCTCCACCGACGGCGTCCGTTCGATGCCGGCCAGGACGTTGCGGGTGCCGGTCAGGGCCGGGTCGACCATGTCCTTCCGGCCGTCCTTGATCTTCTCCGGCATGAAGAACGGCGAGGCCACATGGAAGACCACGCGGCAGCCCGCCATGGCCTCGTCGAAGGAGCCCTCCTTGAGGAGGTCCGCCTCGAACAGCGTGAGCCTGCCGGGGAATTGGCCCTGCATGTCCCGCAGCGGGCGCACCTTCGCCGAGTTCGCGAAACTGCGCACGGTGGCGTGCACCTCGTAACCCCGCTCCAGCAGCCGCCGTACCAGATGGCTGCCGACGAAACCGCTGCCACCGGTCACCAGGACTCCGCCCATGCCCTCGCTCCTCCACCCAGGGGGTGACATTGAAGCACCGGCGGATCTTCAGCGGGAGGTGGTTGGGCTCGGCGGATCACTCCATCCACCAGCGGTACACCGCGGCGTACGCCTGGTCCATCGCATGGTTGCAGGAGACCTTCTCGCGAGCGTCGCCCTGCGGTCCTGCACTGGGGAACGCAGAACTGGGGCGGCCTCACCTGAGCCTGTGCGGGGGTGGCGCACACCTGTACTGCCCGCCTGGTCCGCATCAGCGGCGGTGGGCAGGGCACCCGGGGTTCGCCGGGCGCCCTGCCTCAAGAGGGCCCTGTCACCAACGAGGCAGCCGGAGTTCGTAGTCCGGCTGGAATCGCCGCATGTATCCGGTGTCGTCGCGGCTGCGTACGCCCGAGTCGATGTAGAGGCGGTGCAGCCGGTCCAGGGCCTCGTGGTCGAGTTCCACACCGAGGCCGGGGCCCGTCGGTACCTTGACCTCGCCGTCGCGGAACTCCAGGACACCGGGGAGGATGACGTCGTCCGCCGAGTTCCACGGGTAGTGCGTGTCGCAGGAGTGGTCGAGGTTCGGGATCGCCGCGGCCACGTGGGTCATGGCGGCGAGGCTGATGCCCAGGTGCGAGTTGGAGTGCATCGAGAGGGCGAGGCCGAACACCTCGCAGACCGCGGCCAGTTCGCGGGTGCGGCGCAGGCCGCCCCAGTAGTGGTGGTCGGTGAGGAGGACCTGGATCGCGTTCTGCTCGATCGCCGGCTTCAGGTGCTCCCAGGCGATCACGCACATGTTGGTGCCCAGCGGCATCGGCGCGTCCTGTGCCACCGCGGCCATGCCCTCGATGCCCTTGGTCGGGTCCTCCAAGTACTCCAGGACACCGTCGAGTTCACGGGCGACGTACTTCGACGTCTCCACCGTCCAGGCCGTGTTGGGGTCCAGGCGCAGCGGCTGCCCCGGGAAGGCCTCCGCGAGCGCCCTGATCGCGGCGATCTCCTCGTCGGGCGGGAAGACACCGCCCTTGAGCTTGAACGATCTGAATCCGTACCGCTGTTGCATCAGCCGGGCCTGCTCCACGATTCCGGCCGGGTCCAGGGCCGCGCCCCAGTCGTCGCCGACGGCGGCGCGGCCGTCGAGGGCCGGGTGCTCGGCCCACTTGTAGAAGAGGTACGCGGCGAACGGCACCGAATCCCGGACCGTCCCGCCGAGCAGGTCGCTGACCGGGCGGCCGATCAGCTTGCCCTGGGCGTCGAGGCAGGCCACCTCCACGGCGGAGGTCGTCCAGCCGCGTTCGTGGCTCGAAGGCACCGTCGGCAGCAGGGCGGCGTCGATCGCGGCGCCGACGGCGGTCGTGTCGAAGACGTCCATGCCGACGACGACCTTCGCGGCGGCCTCGAGTCGCTCCAGGCGGGCGATACCGCCCGGTGACTCGCCGAGGCCTACCGTGCCGTCCTCCAGCACCAGTTGGAGGATGATCCGCAGGGCGAGGGGCTCGTGCACGCCGTTGGAGTTGAGCAGCGGCGGGTCGCGGAAGGCGATCGGCGTGACGATCAACTCCCTGATCCGAGTCGGGTCGCTCATGCGCCGACCACCTCCAGGCCGTGGTCGATGAGCTTGGACAGCCGTGCGACGTGCTCCGGGGTGGGGTCGACCAGGGGCGCCCGTACGCCACCCACGTCCAGGCCACGCAGGGCCACTCCTGCCTTGACCAACGCCACGGCGTACCCCGGTACCTCGTCGCGGAGCCGGACGAGGGGGCCGTAGAACTCGTCGAGGAGCGTGTTGACCAGAGCCGCGTCGTCGGAGGCGAGCGCCCGGTGGAAGGCGAGCGCGATCTCGGGTGCGAAGGCGAACACGGCGGAGGAGTACAGCGGGACGCCGATGCCCCGATACGCGGGCGCGGTCATCTCCGCCGTGGGCAGGCCGTTGAAGAACTGGAAGTCCTCCGTGCCCGGTACGGCCCGTACCGCGCGCACGATGCGGTGCATCCGCTCGATGTCGCCGAGGCCGTCCTTCAGGCCGACGACCTTGGGCAGTGCGGCGATCTGGGCGGCCGTCTCCGCGGTGAGGCGGGCGGTGCCGCGCTGGTAGAAGACGACGGGCAGGTCGCTCGCGGCGGTGACCTCCGCCACGTAACGGACCAGGCCCTGCTGCGGGGCCGTCACCAGATAGGGCGGGAGCAGCAGGATGCCGTCGGCGCCCGCGCGGGCGACACGGGCCGCGTGGTCGCGGGCGACCGGGGTGGGGCCGCCCGCCGCGGCCAGGACCGGCACCCGGCCGGCGGTCGTCTCGACCGCGACCCGGGTGGCCCGCTCGATCTCGTCGGGCGTCAGCGCGTGGAACTCACCGGTGCCGCAGGCGACGAACACACCGCCCGCACCGGCCGCGACGCCGCCGGCGATGTGCTGGGCGAGCCGTTCCTCGTCCAGCGAGCCGTCCGCGGTGAACGGCGTCACCGGGAAGAACAGCACTCCTTGGAACTTCATGTCTCCCTCAAACGTGGGGGGTCGGGTCAGCCCTTCGTGGCACCGGCGGCGATGCCGGTGACCAGGGAGCGCTGGAGGAGCAGATAGACGATCAGACTGGGGATCAGGGCGATGACCGCACCGGCCAGCACCACCCCGGAGCCGACCTCGGGGTCGGTGCGCAGGATGGACAGGGCGACGGTGACCGTGTAGTCGGTGGGGTCCTTGGAGGCGATCAGCGGCAGCAGGTACTGGTCCCAGATCATGATGAAGCCGAGGACGCCCGCCACGCCGAGCGCGGGCTTGCACAACGGCAGGACGATCTGCCACAGCATCCGCAGTTCGCCGACGCCGTCGAGGCGTGCCGCCTCCTCTATCTCGGCGGGGATGTCCCGCATGAACTCGGTCAGCATCATCACCGAGAAGCCCCAGGCACCCAGCGGCAGGATGACGCCCCAGACCGTGCCCTTGAGGTCCACGTGGACCACGGGCACGTCACCGAGGACCAGGGACAGCGGGATCGCGATGACCTCCTCGGGGAGCATCAGCGTCATCATGAACAGCATCATGATCAGCGCCTGGCCGCGGAACCGGTGCCGGGCCAGCGCGTACGCGGCCAGCGTGCACACCGCGAGCTGGAGCAGCAGCCCGCCGCCCGCTATGACGAGCGAGTTGCCGAGGTAGTCCCAGATGCCGCGCTCGCCCGCCACCCTGAAGTTGAGCAGTGTGCTGTCGTGCGGCAGGAACGACAGCGAGGAGCCGCTGGGGTTGGTGGTGAAGGCGCCCGAGAAGATGGTGAGGAACGGCGCCGCGAAGACCGCCAGGGCGATCGCGCAGAGCAGGATCCTGAGACCCCACGCGAGTCCGGGCCTGTCGTTCCAGCCGAGGGCGGTGTCGAAGCGGGCCGGGGTGGTCCGCTGCGTCCTGGTGGTCCGTCCGGCCGGGGTGTCAGGGGCCGCCGGCCGGACGGAGTCGATGACGGGGGCGCTCATCGCGCTTCTCCCCTCGTGCGGAGGTGGTTGACCATGACGGTGAGCAGGAGGGTCACGCAGAGCAGCACGACCGAGGCCGCGGAGGCGCCGCCGATGTCGTTGCGGGTGAAGCCGAGGGTGTAGGCGCGGGTCATCCAGACGTCGGTGGACCCGGCGGGGCCGCCGCCGGTGAGGACGTAGACCTCGGTGAACACCCGCAGTCCGCGGATGGTGGCGAGCGTGAGCACGATCATGAGTGCCGGACGGATCGCGGGAAGCGTGACGAAGCGCAGCCGCTGCCACAGCGAGACGCCGTCCATCGCCGCGGCCTCGTACAGCGAGCGGTCCACACCCGCGAGACCGGCCAGGAAGATCACCATGTTGTAGGGGGCCCAGATCCAGATGCCCATCACCATCGTCGAGTACAGGGCGATGTCCGGGTTGTCGAGGTACTGGACCGGCCCGAGCCCGAGGAGGTGCAGGCCGCTGTTGAGGAGGCCGTCGGAGGTCGGGTAGTACATCAGCCGCCACAGCTCGCCGACCACCGCGGTGGCCGTGACGGCGGGCAGGAAGACGGCGGTGCGGAGGAACTTCAGCGAGCGGGCCTGGCCCTCCAGCAGCAGCGCGAGGGCGAACCCGAGCAGGATCGCACCGACCGCCTGGCCGATGCCCAGGATCAGGGTGTGCCCGATCGCGTCCTGGAAGCGGTGGTCGGTCAGGACCCTCGTGTAGTTGTCGAGGCCGATCCACCTGTCACCGAGGAAGGGCCTGACGTCGAAGAAGCTGAGCCAGATGCCCTTGGCCATCGGCCAGAACTTGAAGACCAGGGCGAGCAGCAGCCCCGGAGCCAGGAAGAGCCAGGGCACGACGGCCCTCTTGTTGACGGTCTTCTTGGTGAAGCCGCTCCGTGCGGCGGGGACGGTAGCGGTCATTTCAGCAGGTCCTGGTCCTTGAGGTCACCGGCGAGCGTGTCGTTGAGCTCCTTGAGCTGGGAGCGGACGTCACCGCCGCAGTACGTGAACATCGAGTTCAGCGCGTCGGCGGTGTCCTGCTTGATCGGGGCGAAGTCCGGCGCGTTCGGGAACTGCTCGGAGGCGTCCTCGTAGGCCTTCTGTACGACACTCCAGCGGGCGTCGTTCCTGACCTTCGCCGCGTCCAGCGTGGAGTTGACGGGGATGCGGACGACCGGCTGGTGGCCGTCGACGCTGGTCATGGCGATCTTCTGGCCCTCGGGCGAGACCAGGAACGAGGCCAGCGCCAGCTCCTGCCGGTCCTTGCCGGTCTTGGCGCCGAGGTAGACGTTCTCGCCGTCGGCCAGCACATCACCGCCGGCCGGGCCCGCCGGGGCGGGGACGACCTCGTAGGTTTCCTTGCCGGGCGTGGTGTCGAAGGTGGTGATGTTGTACGGGCCGGTCATGTACATTCCGGCGTTGCCGTCCTGGAAGTTGGTGGCCGTCGCCGTCACGGCGGTGATCGCGCCGGGCTGGACGACACCCTTGCTGCCGCAGAAGAGGTTGTCCTTCATCCAGGTCACGGCGTTCACCGCGGCGGCCGAGTCCATGGCCGGGGTGTACTTCCCCTTGCCGTCCGGCTCGATGATCTTCGCGCCGCCCTGCCACAGGAAGCTCGCGCCCCACCAGGCCGCGTAGCCGTTCTGGGCGCTGGCCGGCGCGACCATGCCGTACGTGTCGGCCTTGCCGTCGCCGTCGGGGTCCTCGGTGGCGAAGGCCTTGGCGACGGAGAGCATCTGCTGCCAGGTCGTCGGCGCCTTCAGCCCCAGCTTCTTCAGCCAGTCGGTCCTGATCATCAGGGCCTGGGCCTGACGGGAGTAGGGGATGCCGTAGTGCTTGCCGTCGATGCCCACGGTGAAGGACCAGGACTTGGCGGTGATCTCGTCGCCGCCCGCGACCGACGCGGGGTCGATGGGCTTGAGCAGGCCCTGGCTCTGGTAACTGCCCATCAACGCCGTGTCGTTGATCATGACGTCCGGCAGGTCCTTGGTGGAGGCCCGGCTCTGGAGCTGCTGGTCGAAGTTGATGACCGGCTGGTAGTCGATCTTGATGCCGGTCTTCTTGGTGAAGGCGGCGAAGACCCGGTCGTAGGTGGCGGCCGAGTCCGGATTGCTCCGGGTCCAGACCTCCAGCGTGTTCGGATCGCTGCTGCCCGCGCTGTCGGAGCCGGAACCACAGGCGGCCGTTGCGAACATCATTCCCGCGACGGTGGCCGCCGCGGCCAGGCGGCGTCGTCGTCGGCGATCGCCCATGGACACTCTCCGTTCCTGTTCATGGCCATTCATATACGTGAACTCTCTTCACGCATCTAAATGATCGGCCAAGTTACGGATTGTTTCTTCCATATGTCAAGACATGGCTGGGAGTCTTCACAGAGGCTGTGCAAGGGCCCATCGGGGCACGCTGGTGTGGAGACAGTGGCGCGAGTGGTCGAGGAGGCGCGGATGGACGACCGAGGCGAGAGCCCGGGTGCGGTGGCGGCGCGGCTCACCGGCCGTACGACGACGGATGAGGGCCCGCTGTCCGGCGCGCTGACCGAAGTGGCCCTCGACGACGGCCGGTCGGTGATGGTGAAGCGAGCCGACAGTCCTGAGGAGGCGCGGGCGGAGGTGGCGGGGCTGCGCTGGCTGGCCGAGGCCGGCACGGTCAGGGTGCCGACCCTGCACGGTCAGGACGGCCCCTGGCTGGTGACCGACCTGATCGAGCGGGGTCGGCCGAACCGGGAGGCGGCGCTCGCTCTGGGCCGGGCGCTGGCCGGGCTGCACCTCGCCGGGGCGCCCGCCTTCGGCTCCGCGCCGCCCGGTGGTCCCCGGGAGGCCTACATCGGGCGAGCCCCGATGCGGAACGCCGAAGGCGCCGAGTGGCCGGAGTGGTACGCCGAGCACCGGGTGCTGCCCTATCTGCGGCGCGCGGTGGACGGCGGCACGATCACGGTCGCGGAGGCCGAGGTGATCGAGCGGTTCTGCGCACGGCTGCCCGGTCTCGCGGGCCCCGCCGAACCCCCGGCCCGGCTGCACGGCGACCTGTGGAACGGCAACGTGCTGTGGGGCGCCGACGGCCACGCCCGGCTGATCGACCCGGCCGCGCACGGCGGCCACCGCGAGACCGACCTCGCGATGCTCCACCTCTTCGGCTGCCCGCACCTGGACGAGGTGCTGCGCGGCTACGAGCAGGTGGCACCGCTCGCCGAAGGCTGGTCCGACCGCACCGGGCTCCACCAGCTCTTCCCGCTGCTGGTGCACGCCGTGCTGTTCGGGCGGGGATACGCCGAACAAGCCCTCAGCACGGCGAAGGCGGCCCTGGAACGGTGAGTGCACCGGTCCGGGCCGCCTGAGCCTGTGACATCGCAGGCGAGGAAAGCGAGGGAGCTGATGTCACGCCCCGAGGGGCAGTCGCTGAGAAGGAAGCTTCCTCATGGCCTCGCCCCGGGCGCCACGGCCGCGGTGACCCGCGGATGCCGCCCGGTGCGATGTCGGCGGCGAGGAAAGCGAAAGGGCTGGAGCTTTGGAGGCCCGGTGATGAAACCGGTGAGAAGGAAGCCCCTTCATGGCCTCGCCACGACACACGCTAACAGTCACTCGGGGATCAAGTCGCGCAGATTTTCCGGGGTGATGACCACCGAGTCCGGGTGCAGCCCCTCGGGACGCTCCAGGCCGATGTACGTCACGGGCACGTCCGGCACCGACTCGGCGTCCCAAGGCGCCACGTCCGTACCGCCGTTCGCCATCAGCCCGGTCAGATACCCGACCGTCAGCTGCTCCCGCTCCACGATGGCGCGCAGCAGCGTCGCCACCGACGCCTGGTTGCCCTCGACGCGGTTGTACGCCGGACGACCCTTCAGATACAGGTGCAGCCACTTGGCGTGCCAACTCCCGTCGTCCGCACGCCGGAACGCCAGCGGCAGCGCCACCCGGCCGGGCCCGCGCAGCTCCGACTTCATGCGCACGGTCCGCGCCTCGAAGGGCTGCCCCTTCTGCTCGGCCTCGCGCAGCATGAATCCGAAGAACGACTCCTCGGCCTCCTCGAACTGCTCCCCGGAGAAGATGTTGACCTGGGGCACGATGTACGTGCCCCGCACCGCCCCCAGCCGCAGGTTGATGAACTCCGAAGCGCCGTCGGGGGCGTTGGTGATGTCACCCGAGTGCTCGCCCTCCACCTCGCGGAGATTCGTGTACGACAGCCACGACACCGTGTCGTACTGCGCGTCCAGCAGCAGCGCCGACAGGTCGTAGTCGGTGACGCGCGCCTTCTGCTTCCAGTACACGAAGAACCGCAGCAGCTCCCCGTCGACCCGCGAGACGGAACCGCGGGGCAGCACACCGAGTCCCGCCGAGGTCGCCCGACCGCTGAGCGGAAGCGCCACGTCGAGGATGTCGGGGTCGACCAACAGACGCTGCGGGGACGGGAGTCGGCGACCGATCTCCGCGTCCAGCGCGGCGATCAGCCGCTCACGGTCCGCCTCCGGTACGGCCGCACGCGTGTCGTCGGCGACGTGCGCGCGGCCGAGACGGTTGATGAACACCCGCTGCCTGCCCGCCTCTTCGGCCCGGTTGTGCAGGTACTCGCGCACCGACAGCACGACCCGCCCGGAGACCTCCGGGGCGGTCTGCTCGACGGTGGCCACCACGGCGTCCCGCTCCTCCTGCGTGCGCGCGGTGCGCAGCAGCCGGTCCAGCGCACGGAAAAGCCTGCCGGGCGCGGACCTGAGCAGCTCCGCGGCCCCGGTGACGTCGTCCGCCCCGAGCAGGGCCTCGACGCGGGCGTCGAAGGGGTACGCCTTCTGCTCGCCCCGGGCGACGGCGAACACCTCGGCGGCACGCGGCCACCGCGGGTACTCGTGCGGGTGCAGGCGCTCGCCGAGCCGCTTGAAGGCCTCACGGTGCGCGAGGACGTCGGCGAGCTTGGCCGGGGCCGCCGTCACGACCGAGTCGAGACCCGCGAGCAGCGCCCGGCGGACCGGCCGCGACAGCGCACGGAAGCGGGTCGGCTCCTGGAGGGACACATCCCCGCCCGACAGCGCGCAGGCCAGCCGCAGCACATCGGTCACGGTGTCCAGCAGCAGGCCCGAACCCGCCCTCAGCCGGGCCTCGTTGACGACGGCACGGTTCTCCCGCACCGGGATCGCCTGCGGCTGGGGACCGTCCACGCAGTGCTCGGCCAGCACCTTGAGATCGGCCAGGTGTTCGTCGCCGAGCGGCGTGCTGCTGCCGGCCAGCGCCAGGTACAGGGCGGTGACCTCGTCCTCCAGGGCGCCGCCCAGGTGCAGGACGGTCATCCGGTCGCCGACCGCGGCCGTCAGCTCGTCGTGCGCGGCGAGCATCTCGTCGTACGTGTGCCGGTAGGTGCCGTACGACGGCAGCGTGAGCAGGTTGACCACGCCCTTGCGCAGCTGGGCGAGGACGCCGGGGCGGGCCTTGCCGTCCTCCAGGGCCTCGCGCACGCAGCGCATCCAGAACTCGAAGGTGTCCGGGACGTTCGCCGGGAAGTCCTTGAAGTAGACGTTGTGCCGCACATGGTCGCCGGCCATCTCACGGACGGTGGCGAGCGTGGGCACGGCGATGTCGAGGACCGTGCTCTCGGACAGCCCCGACAACGTCCTCAGCGCGTCGGCCGACAACTTGAAGCCGACGGACATCAGCGCGGCGTCGAACTGCCGCGCCGCGACGTCGCCCTCGCCGGCGGGGCCCGCGGGAGCGGGCAGCCGGAGGGCATGCCGAACGACCAGGGATTCCAGACGGTGGACCATGCCGGAATGGTCGCAGAGGTGTTCGACCCGGCGCACCGGAGTTTTCGGGGCCGCGGGCCTTCGCGGGCCCCGGGGTCAGGACTCCTGGTCCTGCTTCTTCTCCTTGATGCGCGCCGCCTCCTTGCGGACCTCCGCCTGCGTGGCGCGCTCCTTCTCCAGCCACTCGGGGCTCTCGTCCCGCAGCGCCTCGATCTGCTCGGTGGTGAGCGGCTCGGTGACCCCGCCGCGCGCGAGACCGGCGATGGAGACGCCCAGCCGCGCGGCGACGACCGGGCGGGGGTGCGGGCCGTTGCGTCGCAGGTCCTGCAACCACTGGGGCGGGTTCGCCTGGAGTTCGTTGAGCTCGGCGCGCGAGACGACACCCTCCTGGAACTCGGCGGGGGTGGCAGGGAGGTACACACCCAGCTTCTTCGCCGCGGTGGCGGGCTTCATCGTCTGGGTGTTCTGGTGCGACGTCATGCGGTCCAGGGTATCGGCCGCGCACGGGACCCCTGACCACAGTGGGTAACCTTGCCGCGTGACAGACTCGCCAGAACCCCGCTCCTTCCGGCTCGCGTACGTCCCCGGGGTGACGCCCGCCAAGTGGGTGCGGATCTGGCACGAGCGCCTGCCGGACGTCCCCCTGGAGCTCCTCCAGGTGACCGCCGCGGAGGTTTCCGACAGGTTGCGCGACGGGGCCGCGGACGCGGGGTTCGTACGACTGCCGGTCGACCGTACGGTGTTCAGCGCGATCCCCCTCTACACCGAGGCGACGGTCGTGGTGGTCCCCAAGGACCACGTGGTGACGGCGGCCGAGGAGGTCACCCTGGAGGATCTCGCCGACGAGGTCGTCCTCCACCCCCTCGACGACGTCCTCGGCTGGGACCGGCCGCCCGGCGAAGCGGCTTTCGAACGCCCGGCCACCACGGAGGACGCGATCGAGCTCGTGGCGGCGAACATCGGCGTTCTCGTCGTCCCCCAGTCCCTGGCCCGCCTCCACCACCGCCGCGACCTCACCTACCGCCCCGTTACCGACGCCCCGCAGTCCGACATCGCCCTGTCCTGGCGCGAGGACGCGACGACGGACCTGGTCGAGGACTTCATCGGCATCGTCCGCGGCCGGACGGTCAACAGCACACGGGGGCGGACGCAGCCGGAACCGGAACCCAAGAAGGGCAGGGGTAAGAGCGGCGCCAAGGCCCCTACCCCAGGGAAGGGCACGGCGAAGGGGACTTCCGGCGCGTCCAGGGGTTCCCGCGGCGGGACTGGTGGGGGGTCGAAGGGCACGGGCGCGCGACGGGGGAAGCCGAGGCGCAAGGGGTAGGACTCGCTGGGTGCCGGCGCCTTACCCACCTCCGGCCCCCTCTCCTCCCCCCCGGCCCCCCGCCCCACCGTCCCGTCCGCCCAACGGCACCCGGCGAGCGCGGCTCAGTCCGTGCCGAACACCCCGTCGGCCCCGAAGACCAGCCCCGCGAACCGTTCTCCGATCAGCCGGTGGGTCGTCGCGTCCGGGTGCAGGTCGTCCGGCAGGGGCAGCTCGGCCGAGTCGTTCTCGCCGTACAGCTCGCGTCCGTCGAGGTAGTGCAGGTTCGGGTCGTCGGCGGCGCGCTGCTTCACGATCCGGGCCAGTTCCTCGCGGATCACCTGGAGGGTCAGCTTCCCGCTCGCGCGTTCCGCCGGGTCACCCAGTGTCCTGAACCGCAGCCGGCCCTCGCCGAGCTCGCCGATGTCCGGGAAGCAGGGCCCCGGTGTGTCCTCGTGGATCGGGCACAGGATGGGCGAGACGACCAGCAGGGGCGTGTCCGGGTGGCCCTCGCGGATCGTGTCGAGGAAGCCGTGGACCGCGGGACCGAAGGCGCGCAGCCGCATCACATCGTGGTTGACGATGTTGATACCGATCTTGACGCTGATCAGGTCGGCGGCCGTGTCCCGTACGGCCCGCGCGGTGAACGGATCGAGGAGGGCGCTCCCGGCGAGGCCCAGGTTGATCAGCTCCACGCCGCCCAGTGCCGCGGCGACCGCGGGCCAGACACCCGTGGGGCTCGCCGCGTCCGAGCCGTGGCTGATGGAGCTGCCGTGGTGCAGCCACACCGGGCGCTCACCCCGGGGCGCGGGCTCGACGGGTGCGTCGGTGCGCAGCGCGATCAGCTCGGTGGTCTCGTTGTGCGGCAGCCATATCTCGACGTCCTTGACCTCGCCCGACAGCCCGTCGAAACGGACGGTCCCGGGGGATCCGGGCCGGACCTCGGACGTTCCCGTGGTCATGTCGACGGTGATGACGTTGCCGCCGAGGACGCTGCCCTGACCGGCCTGCCGGCCGTCGACCACCAGGTCGTACACGCCGTTCGGCCGGGGCGGGGCGCCGACGTAGGCCCGCTTGGTCGGCAGGGTGTCCAGCTCCAGCGCGGTGGCCCGGGTGCGGAAGGCCAGTCGTACGCCGGCGGGCTGGGACTCGGCCATGGCCAGCTGGTCGTCGGTGTTCTGGGCGCGGGCCCGGGGCGGCAGTCGGTGCGGCAGCAGCCCGTGCTCGGTGTGCTCCACATCGAGGGCGCCGCGCAGCAGCTCGGCGGTGACGGTGGTGGTGATCCAGTCGGGCATGTCCTCAGCCTGTCGGTCAGCGGGTGGGCCAGTTGCGCAGGAGCGTGTCGAGGGCGTCCAGGATCCGCGTCCAGGACTCCTCGGAGTCGGGGGAGCTGTGGCTGAACCCGCCTGCCCCCTCCAGGCTCGCGTAGCCGTGAAAGGTGCTGCCCAGCAGCCGTACGGCGTGGGTCTGCTCGGGTTCGGGCAGGTCGTAGCCGCGCAGGAGGGCCCGCATCATCTGCGCGTGCCGTACCCCCGCGCTGGCGGCCGCGGTCTCCGGGTCGAGCCTCAGCCGGGCCGCCGCGGCACGGCCCGGGTGGGCGTGGGCGTAGTCGCGGTAGACGTTCGCGAAGGCGGTCAGGGCGTCCTTGGCGGCCCGCCCGGCCACCGCGTCGGCGGAGAGGTCGGCCAGCTCCTCCAGGGCGAACAGGGCGATCCTGGTCTTGAGGTCCTGCGAGTTCTTCACGTGCGAGTACAGGCTCGCCACCTTGACGTCGAACCGCCGGGCGAGCTCCGAGACGGTCACCTGCTCGAAGCCCACCTCGTCGGCCAGCTCCGCGCCCGCCCGGACCAGCCGCTCCGTCGTCAGCCCTACTCGTGCCATAGCCGCCCTCTCGTTTGCCAGAACCGATTATGCATTTGCCTAAAGCTTTTAGGCAACCTAGCGTGGACTTATGGAACCGTTGACCGAGAAAGAGATCCGCGCCGCCTTCGTGAACTGCACCAAGGGCGAGGCGAAGCGGCTGGCCGTGCCGCGCGACCTGGCCGACCGGCCGTGGGAAGACCTGGACTACCTCGGCTGGCGCGATCCGCAGGCCCCTGACCGCGCCTATCTGGTGACCGTCCTGGACGGCCGTCCGACGGGACTCGCGCTGCGCGGCGCGGCCGCCGGCTACCGGCAGGCGCGGCGCAGCATGTGCTCGATGTGCCTGACCACCCACTCCGGCGGCGTCTCCCTGATGGTCGCCCCGAAGGCGGGCAGGGCCGGACAGCAGGGCAACTCGGTCGGGGCGTACATGTGCGACGACCTGGCCTGTTCGCTGTACGTGCGCGGGAAGAGGGCCGTGGGTGCCGGCGCGCGACTGCACGAGACGCTCACCCCGGACGAGAAGATCCGGCGGACGGTGACGAACCTCGCCGCCTTCGTCGCCAAGGTGACGGACGCCGGGTGAGCCGCGGGACGGGCCGTGGTTGCAGGCCCGTCCCTCCCGAAGGCCCCTGCGTCCCGAAGGCCCCTGCGTCCCGAATGGGCGAACTCCGGCGGGGGGACCCGGGAGGGCGTCCAACGGCACCGAGGCCGTAGGGCGTGCCCCTCCGAGCGGCCGCGGACGTGTGCGGCACCGTTCAACTCCCGTTCCGCACCAGCCAGTCCAGAGCCGCCCGGGCCGTGAACTCCTCCTGGCCTCCCCGCAGGAGCAGAGCGGCGCGGGTGAACTCCGGTGCGTCGGCCTGCGCCGGGACGTACGGGATCGCGATGCAGCGCATCCCGGCGGCGTGGGCCGCGGCCGCGCCCGGGGTGGCGTCCTCCAGGACCACGCAGCGGGCCGGCTCGGCGCCGAGCCGACGGGCCGCCTCCAGGAAGACGTCCGGCGCGGGCTTGCCGTGGGCGACCTCGTCGGCCGAGACGGTCGTACGGAGATACGCGTCGAGGCCCGTCCCGGCGAGGATCGCGTCGATGGCCTCCGGGGAGGACCCCGAGGCGACCGCCATCGGCACGTTCTCAGCGGCCAGCAGCTCCACGAACTTCCGCATCTCCGGGTACGTGCGCGTGGCCGTGCGGGCCAGCTCCAGATAGCGCCGGTTCTTGTCCGCGAGGAGTTCCGGCACGGACGCCCGCAGTCCGTACAGCGACTTCCACCGCGTGACCGTCTCCCGCGTGCTGATCCCGACGTACCGCTCGTGGTCGGTCCAGGTGAAGTCCGGGACGCCGTGCGCGGCGAGGGTCTGCCGACCCGCCTCGTAGTAGTTCGGCTCGCTGTCCACGAGCGTTCCGTCGAGATCGAAGACGACCGATATGCCGCTGAGCCTGCTCATGGCTTCCAGGATGTCAAGGATCAACTCCGGGCAGTGCGCCCGACCGACTCGACCAGGGGCAGCAGCCGGTGGGCGACCCGCTCCCGCAGCGCCACCTCGGTACGCGTCCGCACCACTCCGGGCACACTGATCACCTTCTGGATCACGTCCTCCAGGTGCGCGTTGTCCCGGGCCACGACCCGCGTCAGCAGATCCCCGCCGCCCGCGATCGAGAACGCCTCGACGATCTCCGGCACCGCCGCCAACGCGTCCCCCACGTCGTCGAGCCGCCCCTGGGTCACCTCGATGTGCACGAACGCGAGCACCGGATGACCGAGCGCGGCGGGCGACAGGGAGGGCCCCGTGCCGGTGATCACCCCGTCCCGCTCCAGCCGGTCAAGGCGCGCCTGCAGGGTGCCCCGGGCGATCCCGAGGACCCGCGCGTACTCCCGCACACTCGTCCGTGGCCGCTCCAGCAGCAGCCGCAGGATACGGGTGTCGAGCTCGTCCACGGCCATGACGTACGACCTCCTCGTGCCTGGTCCTTTGGCCCGCCGCCGGACGCTCCAGGACTCTCGCTGCTGTACCAATGGCCCAGCATAATCGGCCGCGCTTGAGCCGACAGTGGCGTGGATGCTGCAATGGTCCCGTCGATGGCGCTGCGGACCCCGCGGCGCCTTTTCCATGCCGGTGTCCAGTCGGCGTCCGAGGATTGCAGGGGGCGGTACGTGCTGAAGAGGGTGTTCATGGCGCCGGACCCGGGCCGGGTCCGGTTGCGCTTCGCCGCGCGGGCGGTGCTCGGCATCGGTCTCGCCGTCGTGGTGTGCGGCCTCGCGGGCCACTCGCTCGCCGGTGCCGTCACCGGCGGCCTCGCCGCACTGCTCGCCCTGTTCACCGTCACGGACGCCACCGTCCGGGGGCAGGCGCTCACCACCGCCCTGCTGCCCGCCGTCGGCCTCCCGGTCCTCACCGCCGCGGCCGGGCTGCACGACCACCCCGTCGCCCGCGACCTCACCTTCCTCGCCGTGGTCGGCGCGGGCGTGTACGCCCGGCGCTGGGGACCGCGCGGCCACAGTCTCGGCGTCTTCGCGTTCATGACCTTCTTCGTGGCGCAGTTCCTGCACGCGAGGACCGACCGGCTGCCCGAGCTGTACGCCGCCCTCCTGCTGTCCGTGCTCACCGCCGCCACGGTCCGCTTCGGCCTGTGGTGCTACGAGCGCCGGCTGCCCCCGGCCCCCGTACCCGCACAGCCCGCCGGCACCGGCCTCGCCCGCGCGACCACCCGCCAGGCGGTCCAGGCCATGGCGGGTGCCGGCTTCGCCCTCGTCGTCGGCCAGCTCGTCTCCGGGCAGCGCTGGTACTGGGCCGTCGGAGCCACCTGGTGGATCTTCGTGAACACCGCCTCGCGCGGCGAGACCCTGGTGCGCGGCTTCCGCCGTGTCCTCGGCACGGTGATCGGCATCGGCCTCGGCCTGCTCGTCGCCGTACCCCTGCACGGAGCGCCGACGCCCACGGCCGCCCTGGTCGCCGTCTGTGTCTTCGGCATCTTCTACACGGCCGCCGTCTCGTACACCTGGATGATGCTCTGGGTCACCCTCCTCGCCGAACTCCTCTACGGCCTCCTCGGCGTTCTGAACCCCGGCCTGCTGGCGCTTCGGCTCGCGGAGACCGGCGTGGGCGCGGTCGGGGCGGTCCTGGCCGTGCTGTTCGTCCTGCCGATCACCACCCACAGCGTCACCGACGCCTGGATCCAGCGCGCCCTGCGCTGCGTCCACGCCTGCACCGCCGAGGCCGCGGCCCGCCTCGCGGGAGTGCCGGGCGCCGACCCGGGCGGCCGGGTGACGGAACTGGAGCACCTGCTCGGCAGGGTCCGCCTTTCGGTGGCCCCGCTGGTCCACCCCCTCAACCCCATGCCGGCCCGCAAGCGCCGCGCCCGCCGTGTCCTCGTCCTCCTCGACGACTGCGCCCGGGAGATCCGGGGCCTGGTCACCGTCGCCGCAGACCCGGAGGCCTCGCACGACACCCGCCTGACCACCGCGTGCCGACGGGTGGAGGCCGCTGTGGAGGCACTCACGGGCGGCCGGGACTTCCCGGTGGCGGACCGTCCTGCCGCCGAGGAACCTGCACTGGCCCATCTGTACGGACTGGAACGGGCGCTCGCGGAGCTGGCGGCGCCCCTGCGGACGCCGACCGGCTCGCCGCTGGTCGGAGCCTGAACCCACAGGAGCCTGAACCCACAGGAGTCGGCCCACCCGCCCCCCATGTCCGTGACGAGCCCGTGAATTTCACCGGGTTGGTCTAGACCGGTAGTGATCGACTGCTACCGTCGCCCCGAACGGCACAGACCGAGAGGGGACGACTGTGGCAGACGGCGGCGGGCGGCGACGGGCCTACATCGGGTCGTTCACGGCGGCGGGAGGCCCCGGCATCGTGACGGCGGCGGTGACCGCGGACACGGGCGCGCTGAAGGTGCTGAGCGGCCTGAACGGCGTACCCGATCCGTCGTATCTGGCCCTGTCGGCCGACGGGGACGTGCTGTACGCGGTCAGTGAGACGGCCGAGGGCGCGGTGGCCGCGTACCGGGTGACCGGCGACCGGCCCGAGCCGGCCGGCCCGCCGGTGACGGTGGACGGGAACACGCCCACGCACCTCGCCGTGCACGCCGGACACGTCCTGACCGCCAACTACGGCTCCGGCAGCGTCACCACCGTGCCGCTGCGCCCCGACGGCTCCCTCGCGGGCGCCCCCTCCGGCGTGCTCCGGCACACCGGCTCGGGCCCGCACGCACCCCGCCAGCAGGGCCCGCACGCCCACCAGGTGCAGCCCGACCCGAGCGGGCGCTGGATCGTCAGCGTCGACCTCGGCACGGACTCCGTGCGCGTGTGCACCCTGACGGACGGCACGCTCGACGTGCACCGCGAGATCGCCCTGCGCCCCGGCTCGGGACCGCGCCACCTGGCCTTCCACCCGGACGGCACCCGTGCCTACATCCTCAACGAGCTCACCCCGACCCTCACCGTGTGCCGCTGGGACGCCGAGGACGGCTCGCTGAAGCCCCTGAGCGAGACCCATGTACTGGCGGGCGCCCCCGCGGGCGACGCGTACCCGTCAGGTGTTGTCACGTCCCCCGACGGCCGGTTCGTGTGGACCGCCACCCGCGGCGAGGACGTCCTGTCCACGTTCGCCGTCGAGGGCGACGACCTGCGCCTGGTCGGCACGGTCATCTGCGGCGGCCGCTGGCCCCGCGCCCTCGCGGAGTCCGGCGGATTCCTGTACGTCGCCAACGAGCGCTCCGGCGAGGTGACCTGGTTCGCCGTGGATCCGGCGACCGGCCTGCCCCGGTACGAGGGCTCGATCGAGGTACCGGCCGCGTCCTGCGTGATCTTCGGCTGATCCGGGCCGCCACGCCGAAGGGCCCGCTCCGAGGAACGGAGCGGGCCCTTTCGGTGTCGCGGTCGCGGTGCGCGCGCTCAGCGCACCGGGGCGCCCTGGACCTGCTGCGGGGCGATGCCCAGTGCGGTCGTGTACTTGGCGAGGACGAGCTTGCCGATCGCCGGGTAGGGGCCGAGCGGCTCGGCGGCGGAACAGCCGGCCTCCTTGGCGGCCTCCTCGATCACCGCGGGGTCGATCTCCGGTCCTATCAGATACGGCGCGAGTGCCAGCTGCTGCGAACCGGAGGACCGCAGCTGATCGGCGATGGACGCGATCGAGCCGTCCTGGTCGAGCGCTGCCGCCATGACCGGCACGGCCAGCCGCGCGGCGAGCAGCATGCCGGTGATCCCGGCCGCCTGCACGGCCTCCTCGCCACCCACCGCGCCGAGGATGATGCCGTCCGCGGCGGTCGTCACGGCGAACAGCCGAGCGCGGTCGGCGCGGGCCAGCCCGGCCTCCGACAGACGCACGTGCAGCGCCTCGGCGAGCAGCGGGTGCGGGCCCAGCACATCGGTGAGGTCGGAGGCGATCCGGCTGTCCATGACGGCCTGGCGGATCCGGCGCAGCAGCGAGCTGTCCGGCCCGGCGAGCAGCGGTACGACGACGGCGACGGGGCCCTCGGGCTCCCTGACGTCCACGCCGGCGGCCTTGGCCTGCTCGTAACGCGCGGTGCGCTCACCGGCGGTGTGGGCCAGCACGGCCTGGAGCGTGGGGAACTCCGAGTCGTCACCGTCCAGGTACCCGATCCGCGCGTCGAGGCCGGGCAGCTCGGAGCGGGCGATGCTCACGACCTCCTCGGCGAGGCTGCGCGTGGCCGGGCCTGGCGTGCCCGGCACCGCGAGGACGAGCGCGGGCGCGCCCTCGGGAGCCGCCAGCGGCTCGGGTCGGCGGTGCCGCCCGGGCTGGCGAGGTCGCGGCATTCGTACTGGCAGGCCGGACGCGGGTCCAGTGGGGGAGCTCATGGCGACGCATGTTACTGGCTTCCTGGGCTTCCCTGTTCGGGGAGGGTGCAGGTGAGCGGTATCCGTCCGGTTTTGTCTGATGAGTTACGTCCGCTTCAGCCCCTCTTTGGGGTCACGACGTACAGCATCGCCTCATCACCCGGCAGGGTGAGCGAACTTCGCGCCAGTTCTGTGGCGATCTGTACGGATCCCTCCAACGGTCCGCCCGCCGCCGGGACCCGCCGCGCGTGCGGCAACCGCCGTTCCAGCTCCTCTTCCAGTGGTACGACGAGGGCGGCACCCATCGCGAACAAGCCACCGGTGAGGCTGATATGCGCCTCGCCCCGCGCCGGACAGACCGCGGCCGCGGACTCGGCCATGTGCCGGGCCGCCTCGCGCAGGATCCGCCCGGCCACCGGGTCGCTGTCGGCGCAGGCCGCCACTTGGGGCGCGAAGGAGGCGAGTACGGCGGGCCGGTCGGTGCGCGGATAGAGCCGGCCGGGCAGCTCCCGCACCGGTCCGAACGCCTCCTCGGCCCGGGCCAGCAGCACCGCCGAGCCCCCGGGCCGCCCGTCGTGGGCGCGCAGGGCGGCCTCCAGACCGGCCCGCCCGATCCACGCGCCGCTCCCGCAGTCGCCCAGCAGATGACCCCAGCCGTCCGCCCGCCGCCAGGACGTGAGGTCGGTGCCGATCGCGATGAGACCGGTACCGGCGGCGACGACCGCACCCGGACGCGATCCGAGAGCGCCGGTGTAGGCGGTCACCGCGTCCGCGACGAGCGCGACGGTCCGCACCCCGAACTCCCGCTCCAGCGCGGTGGGAAGCTCGGCCCGCAGGGCATCGCCCAGGGTCGCCATACCGGCCGCCCCGACGACGGCGGTGCCGAGCCCGCTCACCCCCGCTTCGGGCAGCAACGCGCGCACCATGGGCACCAGTTGCTCCATCAGATGCCCCGGATCGATACCGCGCGGCCCCGTCCGGACCGGCACCCGCGACTCCCGCGGCGCCGTGGTCCCCCGGCCGGGGGCGCCGACGACGACCCGCAGGCCGGAGCCGCCGGAGTCGACGGCGAGGAACCCGCCTCCCGTACCGGTCCCGTGAAGTGACAAGCTCCCCGCCTTCCCGATGACCGGCCGCGTGCTCTGCCCGAGCGGCTCGAAGGTCTCGACGGGGAGGAAGGGTAACGCCCGTGGGGCCGCCCGCGCGGGGAGGCTTGCCTGGGCATGCGGGGTGTCAGTGGGTGCCAGTAGAGTGACGCGCCGTGGCACCACGACCCTTGCACGAACTTGTCGAAGCAGGCTGGGCGAAGGCTCTCGAGCCCGCGGCCGAACGCATTGCCGCCATGGGGGACTTCCTCCGGGCCGAGATAGCGGCGGGCCGGACCTATCTGCCGGCCGGGGCGAATGTCCTGCGGGCCTTCCAGCAGCCCTTCGACGACGTCCGCGTCCTGATCGTCGGTCAGGACCCCTACCCGACACCGGGGATGGCGATCGGTCTGAGTTTCGCGGTCTCGCCCGAGGTGCGTTCTCTGCCGGGCAGCCTCGAGAACATCTTCCGGGAGATGCATTCCGACCTGGGGCTGCCCCGGCCCTCGAACGGCGATCTGACGCCGTGGACCGAGCAGGGCGTGCTGCTGCTCAACAGGGCGCTGACGACGGCCCCGCGCAAGCCCGGCGCGCACCGCGGCCAGGGCTGGGAGGAGGTCACCGAGCAGGCGATACGTGCACTCGCGGGGCGTGGCAAGCCGCTGGTGTCGATCCTGTGGGGGCGTGACGCGCGTAATCTGCGGCCGCTCCTGGGAGACCTTCCGGCCATTGAGTCCGCTCATCCCTCGCCGATGTCGGCGGACCGCGGATTCTTCGGCTCGCGTCCGTTCAGCCGGGCCAACGACCTGCTGCTGCAGCAAGGTGCCCAGCCGGTGGACTGGCGACTGCCGTAGGCCCCGGGCAGGCCCCCTCCACCGCGCGGCGGAGAGGGCCGGGCCGCCGACCGGGATCAGGTCACCGTGAATCCGTCGAACGTGGCGATGCCCCGTCCGTCGGTCCAGCCGTTGGCCGCGGTCATGAAGACCCCGACGTCCTGTGCGGCGGCCGCGCCTGACGGCGTGGCCGTGCCCACCGTCGTCCAGGTGACGCCGTCCGTGCTGGCCTCACCGGTGTACGAGGCGCCGGACCGGGTCAGCCGCAGCCGCACCGGGGCGGTGAAGGAGCCCGACAGTTCGATCGAGTCGAAACGGCCGTCACCGTCCGCGTCCCAGCTCAGCGCGCAGCCGTTGGACGGTGTGATCGCCAGGTTCACATAGCCCGCGCTCCCCTGCGTACCGAGGTCGTTGCGGACGATGAGGCCCGCCCGTGCCCACCCTCCGGTGGCGTCCTGGGACGTGACCGTGACCTGGCCCACCGTTCCGTCCTGGTAACCGCCCGCCCGGTACACCGCCCCGAACTCGTTGGTGCCGCCCCACAGGTCGGCGCCCGCGCCCTCGATGGCGATCTCGTCGCCGGCCTGGCCGAACACCGCGTCGTTGTAGGAGACCGTGCGATACGGGTCGCCGACCCCGGCCGCGGCCATCAGCCGTACCGGCGCCACCGCCTTCCCGCCCCCCGCGTACGCCGCCGCCGCGACGACCTGGCCGACCAGTTCCTTAGGCGCACCCGCCAGCGAGACCTCGAAGCGAGCGGCGAACGTTGCGCCGGACGCCACCGACGCCTTGCTCACCGGATCGAGCGCCTTCACCGCCAAGCCCTCGGGAGCGGTGACGGAGAGGGTCACGCCGCGTGAAGCCGTGAACCCGTTCCTGTTGGTGAAAGTGACCGTCACCGTCGCGGGCGTGCCTTCGGCTACCGCTCCCCGGTCGACACCCGCCGTGAGGGCCGCCTGGTAGGGAGTGGCGGCGAGCAGATCGCGCACCCTGCGGGCCAGGGCGTACGGGGAGCCGTGAGGACTGGTCGGGTGTGTCTCGTGCGCGTGCGCCCAGCGGTCCTCCAGGGCGAACCAGTCGATCGTCGCCGCTGGAACTTCGGCGGCCACACCCCGATCGGCGCCAACGCCCCGGACTGGGTGGAGCAGTACCCCAAGTGGCGTGATAAGAACGACAGTTCGCTCGCCGGTATCGCCGCGATGCCCGAGGGCGCGGACAACAACGCGGGTCCAGGAGACGGAGGCGTGCGCGGTCCGTCGCAGGTAGGTGTGCAGGCCCGTGAGCAGCACGGCGGGACTGGTGCCCTCCACCGTGATCTGCCCGGCCCGCGTCCGAGTCGCGGTAGGCGCCTGTGTAACCCTCGTTGGTGTCGTTGAAGGCGAAGCGGTGCGGGGGTTGATCAGATGGAGCACGGCGTTGCGGAGCGGGAAGGGACAGTCGTTGGTGAGGACCGCGGTGGCGGTGACCGTGTCACCACCGGCCGGCTCGGCCGGCTGCGTGGTGACGGTGAGGGTGGGGCCCAGGGCGTCGAACTGGGTACCGTTGCTGATTCCCATGCCAGTCACCGGGCCCAGTCGACGGTGAAGACGTTGGCGATGTCGCTGGGCAGGGAGGACGGGACCGTGATGTTGATCTTCCCGTCACGGCGGGTCCACCGCAGACTGCCGCTCGTGCCGAGCAGCCGGACCCGGGACGTGGCGCTGATGGGGATGTCGCCGGGCACCGAGAGGGTACCGCTGGGCCTGCCCAGCACGATGATGTTGAACTTGCCCGGGGAGACGGTGTAGCGGATGCCGAGCGGGCTGCCCTCCTCCTCCGCCCGCACCCAGGGCGTCGACCCGTAGATCGCGGGGCCGTTGACCTTCAGCCAGGCGCCGATGTCGCGCAGCCGCTCCTGCATGATCTCGGGGATCGTGCCGTCCGGCCTGGGGCCGATGTTGAGCAGCAGGTTGCCGTTCTTGCTGACCACGTCGGCGAGCAGCTGGATCAGGAACTCGGACGTCTTGTAGTCCTCGTCCGGCTCGTGCTTGTTGTAGCCCCAGGAGTAGCCGATGGTCATGCAGCACTCCCACTTCTGCGGGTCCATCGTGGGGTTGGTGCGCTGCTCGTACGTCGCGAAGTCGAAGTGGGTGTCGAACCGGTCGTTGATCACGACACCCTTGGGGTGCCTACGGTTCTTGGCCCGGTTGTAGTAGTGGGCCATGGGTTCCTCGCTGCGCCACGGCGGGTTGCCGGTGGGCCGGAACCACTGTCCGTCGGCCCACAGCAGCTCCGGGTCGTAGCGGTCGACGATCTCGTACAGCTGCTTGAGCTCGTAGTCGCCGACGTAGTCCTGCACCGGCTTGTAGCCGGTCATCGGGATCTCCTGGTCGGTGTAGAAGTTGCGCATCGGCCGGCCGATCGCCGGGTTGAAGAACTCGCCGAGCGAGTAGTACAACCCGGGCCGCACGGTGCCGCGCTTGCGGGCCGCGGTCATCAGCTCGCCGACGAGGTCACGCTTCGGGCCATACGCCACGGAGTGACGGTCCGTCACCTGGCTCGGGTAGAGGGCGAATCCGTCGTGGTGCTTGCTGGTCAGCGCGAAGTACTCGGCGCCCGCCTGCTCGAACAGCCTCACCCAGGCGTCGGGGTCGTACTTCTCGGCCTTGAACTGGGGGATGAGGTCGTCGTAGGTGACGTTCTCACCGTAGGTGTCGCGGTGGTACTTCCACTCGGCGGTGTCCTTGGTGCTCTGGTACCACAGGTACCACTCGGAGGCGCTTCTCGATGTCGCGCCGCCGATCACCGAGTAGATGCCCCAGTGGACGAAGATGCCGAACTTGGCGTCCTTGTACCAGCGCGGCACCGGGTGGGTGTCGAGGGAGGCCTTGGTGGGCCGGTAGTCGGGGACGCCCGGCGTGCCGGACACGGCGCCCTGCGTGAGCGCCTGGGCCGTGCCGGGCGGGGCGAGCAGCACCGCGCCGCCCAGGGCGGCCGCGGTGGTCATGAAGTGTCTGCGGTCGACTGCCATGGAGGTGCCTCTCAGCCGTGCGTGGAGAAGGAGTCGAAGAGTGCTGTGGTGATCTGGCCGGGGTAGTCGAGGTTGACCGCGCTCGCGACCAGACCTGCGTCACCGGTGCCGCTCGCGGACGGCACGGTGGCGGTGGCGACCTGCTGCCAGGCGGTGCCGTCGGAACTGGCGTACGCGGTGTAGGCGGTGCCGTCGCGGGTGAGCTTGAGCCAAGCGGGGTGGTACGAACTGCCGCCCCCGGCCCAGGTGTCGAGCTTCCCGTCGCCGTCACTGTCGGTCAGGAACTCCAGGCCGTACTGCGCGGACATGGTGAGCACCGCGTAACCGCCCGCCTCCGGGGCGGTGAGGTCGTTGGCGACGGCGATCCCCGCCTTGGCGGACGGGCCGCTGCCGGTCTGACCGACGACCCGGGCGGTCACCGTGCCGGACGGCGGCGCCGCGTCCGCGAGGTAGACCGCCGCCTTCTCGTCCTTCCAGCCGGACAGGTCCTGGCCGCCCGCCCAGATGGCGAACTGGTCCCCGTTCTGGGCGTATTGGGCCTTCTCGGTGGTGGTGGCGGTCGTCAGGTACGGCGCCCGGACCTCGGACGGAGCGGGGGTCACCGTCGCGTCGACGCTGTCGGAGTCGCGCCGGGTACGGCCGTCCTGGACGAAGGAGGTACGTACGCCGATCTCGTGGGTGCCCCAAGTGGTGTCGGCCGCGGGGGTCACCGTCCAGGTGACGGTGGCGCTGTCGCCCGGGGCGAGGGAGCGGGTGCGCGTGCCGCCGACCGGTTCGGCGGACCAGCCGTCGGGGAGGTCGAGGCGGGTGCTGACCCGAGTGACCGCCCTGGGGCCGGCGTTGGTGACGGTCGACGTGATCTCCGTGCCCTCGCCGCCCGCTTGCAGCATCGGCCGATACGGCGTGAGCCGGACGCGGGCCGAGGGGCAGCCGCGGGCCACCCGCAGCCCGGCGAGGTCGATCGCGTCGGCGAACGCCTTCATCCCGGTGTCGTTGGGGTGCAGATGGTCACCGGAGTCGAACGCGGCGGCGTAGCGGGTCGGATCGTCCGGGTCCCTTACGGCCTTGTCGAAGTCGGCGTAGCCGTCGAAGACGCCGCCGTCGCGGACGAACGTGTTGACCCGCTGCCGGTCCGCCTCCTTGGCCTCGGTCCACCAGTCGCCCCAGCCGCGATACGGCACGACGGTCGCGCCGATCACGCGCAGCCCGCGGGCGTGGGCGCGGCGCACGATCTCCTTCATGCCGTCGATCACCTGATCGCCCGTGGCACCGCCCCAGCTGAGGTCGTTGACGCCCTCGAACAGGACCACGGTCCGGGCGCCCGGCTGCGAGAGCACATCGCGCTCCAGCCGGTCCAGCGCGGACGGGTTGCCGTCGACGCCGGCCGTGATCCGGTTGCCGCTGATGCCCTCGTTCAGCACTCCGGCCGTGGTCGAGCAGGC
Organism: Streptomyces sp. NPDC048523; assembly: GCF_043199815.1. Lineage (NCBI taxonomy): Bacteria > Bacillati > Actinomycetota > Actinomycetes > Kitasatosporales > Streptomycetaceae > Streptomyces > Streptomyces sp. NPDC048523. Next base: position 313,629 of record NZ_JBICWQ010000004.1, read on the forward strand.
CGACAGGCGCCCCGCCAGGTAGTCGGGCCAGCGCCGGTCGGCGTCCGAGGTGGAGGCCGCGCCGTCGGTGATGGAGTCGCCGAGCGCCACCACAGAGCCCGCCGCGCTGCCGCCCCGTACGTCGACACCGGTCAGGAACGGGAAGGTGGAGTCGGTCCTGGTGAAGGCGTCCCCGTCGGCGTCCGAGGCGTGGTCGCCGCCTCCGTCGGGCGTCCAGTAGACCGTCTGCAGGCCCATCCAGTGCTGGCTGACATGGGTGAGCCGGCCGGGGAAGTACAGGCTGACGACCAAGTCGCTGCGGGCGGGCACGGTGAGCCGGACCCGATCGCCGGCCACCTGACCACCAGCAGGGATCGTCACCTCGGGCTTTCCGCCGAACCGCACCTGCCGCGGTCTCGTGACGGTGGAGCCGCCATCGCGAAGGCCCACGGTCGCGTGCCCGATCGTCACCGGCTCAGTGGTGAAGCCGTTGGTCAGGCGGATGCGTATGCTCGACCCGCCGGCGCTCACCCGCACCGGTATCCGCACCGTCACCTCCGAGGTGCCCGGGTCGTACGCGGTGTGCTGGGCGGCCGCCCAAGTCCCCGTCCAACCCTGCTGTGTGGTCTCGGCCGCGACCGGCACCGCCGGAAGCAGGGCAGCAACAATGCCCACCAACGCCGTGGCCAGGACAGCGAATCTTCGATGCCCCCACCAGTGTTCGAGCCGTCCGGACACGGTTCCTCCTCAGGAACAGCCGCGGCCGAGGCCGAGCGACGTCAGATCGATGGAGTCGGCGAATGCCTTCATCCCGGCGTCATTGGGATGCAGATGGTCACCGGAGTCGTACGCCGCGCCCAGCCGCTGCGGATCAGCCGGATCCCGGACCGCCCGGTCGAAGTCGGCGTAGTTGTCGAAGACCCGGCCGGAATCCCGGACGAACGCGTTGACCTGCTGTCTCCGCGCCTCCGTCTCCGCGCTCCAGCCGCCCCACGTGAAGTCCTTGTACGGCGTGATCGTGGCGCCGACGACCCGCATCCCGCGCCGGTGCGCCCGGGCGGCGATCTCCGTCATCCCGGCGATGATCTGCTCGGCGCTCGCCCCGCCGAGGTCGTTGATGCCCTCGAAGAGGATCAGGGTCCGCGCGCCCGGCTGGGAGAGCACATCCCGTTCGAGCCGGTCGAGCGCCGAGGGGTTGGTCCCGGTCCCGGCGGTGATCCGGTTGCCGGTGATACCCGCGTTGAGCACTCCGGCGCCGGGCCGGCAGGCGTTGAGGCGGGCGGACAGCAGGTCGGGCCAGCGCCGGTTGGTGTCGGCCGTCGAGTAGGACCCGTCGGTGATCGAGTCGCCGAGCGCCACCACCGCCCCGGCCCTCGGCGCGGTCACCTCGACACCGCTGAGGAACGGCCAGCTCGTCGTGGTCCAGGTGTAGGCGTCACCGGAGGTGTCGGCGGCGTGGTCGCCCGCCCCGTAGTCCGTCCAGTACACGGTCTGCTGCGCCCACCAGTGATCGGTGATGTGCGTGACCTGGCCGGGCAGATGCAGACTGACGACCAGGTCGGCCAGGGCAGGCACGGCGAGCCGGACCGGGTCGCTGACGGCCTGGCCACCCGCCGGGACGGTGACCGCGCGCTTCCCATCGAACCGCAGGTCGTACGGGCGGGCCACGGCGGAGCCGCCATCGCGCAGGCCCACGGTCGCGTGCCCGATCGTCACCGGGTCGGTGGCGTAGGCGTTGGTCAGCCGGATGCGTACGGCCGAGCCGCCGACGCTGGTGCGCACCGGCATCCGTACCGTCACCTCGGACATTCCCGAGACCTCGTAGTGCTCACTGGCCGCCGTCGCCCAGGTCCCCGTCCAGCCCCGCCCGCCCCCCTGCTGACCGGCCTCGGCGGGTGCCACCGTCCCGGCCACGACGGCCGAGACCGCCAGGAGCAGAGCCGCCGGCCTGCCGCGTGTCCCGTGCATCTGACGCCCCCTACTGTTCCGCGCCGGTGCGCACCCGGCAGGTCGGTCGCGGCGGTGACGCGCAACGTGTTGCCGTCACGGGTGCTGAGGGTGACCTGACGGCCAACCGGTCCGTGGCGATGCGCAGTTGGTCAGCGGGTGTCGCGAAGGCGACCGCCGCTGAGTCGGCGGGCACCGATGTCGTACCGAGCAGCCGGATGGCCGGCACCAGCGCCGTCGAGCCGCGATTGAGAGTTCGTCTCCACGTAGGGACCATCACGCACCGCCACCGCAGCTCAGCCTGGCGTCGGCCCAGTCGGCGTGGTCCGAGGAGACATCGCCGTCCCCGTCGACCGACAGGTCCAGCCACCGGGCGCCGGTCACGTCCACGTCGATGCCGGTGCCGCCGTCGGAGCCGCGCACAACAGGAGTTGTGGCGAGCGAACGGCCGTCGGCGACCACCCGGAAGGAGACGCTGCCGCCGTCGCCGACCTCGTCGTCCACCCCGGCGGTCGCGGTGAAGCGGGTGCAGCCACCGCCGAGATAGACCCGGACCTGGCTGTTCGCGTGCACGCCGAGGCCCTTGGTGTAGGTGGTGCCGCCGATGCCGAGGGGACGACCGTCACCCGCCGCGTCCTCCCCGTTGGAGGTGTCCTTCTCCACCGGACCCCAGCCGTTGACCGCCTTGACCAGGGTCAAGTCGCTGACATAGGCCTCGGCGGACAGTCCCGGCGGCGGCACCTGCACGGCCCGTACACCGGTGACCGTGGCCGGACGGCCCGGCTGGGTGAGCTGGGCGGTCGCGGACAGGACGGCGTAGTGGACGGGATCGCCGGGCGGGGTCACGGTGTAGTCCGCTGTCACCGTGTCGCCGGGCCGGACCCGGCCGAAACGGGTCCTGTCGTCGGTGGTCGCGGTCCAGCCGTCCGGAACCTTCAGCGCAAGCTCGACATTCGAGGCCGTCGGCGCGTTCTTCGGCACGCTGAGGGTGACGGGAACCTTGGTCGCGGTGCCGGTGGCCAGGAACGGCTCGGCGTCGACGGTGACCCGGGCACCCGAGGTCGGCATCGCGTAGGTCTTGGCGTCGTACGAGGGCGCCACCACCGTACCGACCTTGATCCCGCCCGCCGCCGCGCCCAGGTCGACGAGCTTCGCCGAGCCCGGGCCCGCGCCGGCCTCGGTGGACCACACGGCCAGGGCGATCGTGTTGCTGCCCTGCTCGCGCAGGAGGCCCCTGGGGATGACGAACCGTGTCTGGGGTCCGGTGTCCGGCAGGTAGCGGCCGATCAGCCAGCCGTTCACGAAGATCTCGGCGCGATAGCCGGTGCTGCCGCCTGGGGGTTCGGCCAGGTCCAGTGCGAGCGCGTTGTCCTGGTCCTGCGGGAGGTCGAGCCGGGCGGAGGTGCGGTACCAGCGCACGCCGGGACCGGTGTTCTTGGTCTGCTGCGAGAGGGTGGTGCTCTTCCAGCCGCCGTCGGGGTAGCCCGGCAGCGACCAGCCGGCCCGCTCCCCGTACAACCCGCCGTTGTTGTACGGCCCCCGTGCGCGGTCCACCGGGTCCTCGCCGCCCCGGTTGCCCTGGATCTTCCACGTGAGGGTGGAGGCCCCGCCGATCACCTCGGCGGAGAGCAGACCGCGCGGCTCCTTGGAGTAGTCGTGTCCCCATTCCTCGTTGTGGCCCGCGTTCTCCACGAGGACGGAGAGGACGTTGTCCCCGTCGGCCTTCAGGGTGTTCGCCGGGATGTCGAAGGAGTGCGCGCCGTCGCCGGAGCTGCCGAGGTAGTGGCCGTTGAGCCAGACCGCGTACTGGCCCGTGTTGCCGGTCTTGGCGTCGAGCGCGAGCGCGGTGGCTGCACCCGTGCTCCTGAACCGGCCGCGGTACCAGACGTTGCCGTGATGGAAGCCGTACTCGTCCATCGCGAGGACCGGCAACGACCCTTCGAGCGCTGCGTTGTTGGCGGTCAGGTGATCGGCGGTGGTCCAGGCGGAGTCGTCGAAGCCGGGAGTGGCCTCCGGTGCCTCCTCCCTGTACTTCCACGTCGTCAGTGCGGGCAGCCGGACCGGGCGCGGTGCCTGGGTGACGGCGACCTTGCTCCCGTTCCAGGTGATCTTCTTGGCGTCCGCGATGACCTCGATCTTCGCGGCCTTGGTGGAGTCGCCGGTCAACTTCAGCGTGCGGCCCGCCTGTTCGGCCGTACGGACCAGGGACGGCCCCCGTACCAGGACCGGGCCCGCCGCGGTGTCCTGCCGCCACCAGTGGGCTGTCTCGGCGGTGTCGGCGATCAGCAGTTCCATGCCGTTCACCAGCACCCGGGCCAGGCCCTTGTGCGTGTAGTTCAGGCGCAGGTCACCGCGTGCGGCGTCCCAGGCGGTGGTGACATCTCCGTCGAGGACCTTGATCTCGGGCCGCTCGGCGTACCGCAGCACGGTCTCGCCGGCCTCGCCCGCACGCCCGTAGAGCAGCGCCACCTCCCGGCCGCCGATCTCGGCGTGCGTCATGATCTCCGAGGTGGAGTAGACGAGCCGCTGGTTCTCACCCAAGTCATAACCCGCGACGAGGAGTTTGGCGTCCCGGCCGTCGACGGTGATGGCGCCCTGCTGGGGTACGCGCGGGTAGTCACCGTCCGCACCCTTCAGCGACATGGTTGTCTCGTCCTTGTCCTTCGCGCGGGTGTCGGCATGCCGCACGGTGAAGAACTGTGTGCCGTCGTCGGGGTTGACGCGCCGGTCGATGCGCAGGGCGTCGTCGGAAGGAGTGGGCGCCTCGGCCTTGTCGGTGCGCGCCAGTGAGGTCACCGAGTCGACCATGTACCCGAGGCGCTTGAACTCCTGGTACTTGTCGGTCGGTTGGCGGGACTCGTTGATCGGAGCCCCGTAGTCGTACGACGTGTAGACCGCGTTGGGGTCGGCGAGCCAGCCCCAGTTGGTGCCGCCGTACGTCATGTAGAAGGACTGGCCGCTCACCCCGGCCGCGATGTTCATCTTGCTGAACACCCGGGTGAAGTCGGCGCCGGTGAGCTTCGCGCAGTCCTGGTATCCGGTGCCGCCCCAGGGGTCGAAGGCGCCGCCCTGTGCCTCCGGGATGATCAGCGGGGACTGGGGCTTCCAGTCGTTGACGTACGAATAGTCGGGCAGGTTCTTCCAGGTGTCGGGGTCCTTGCAGTCGAAGCCCTGTGGGTAGGCGTCGAAGCCGTAGATGTCCGGGGCGCCCTTGCCGCTCACCCAGTTCTGGTTCGCGCCGCCGTCGTTGACGAAGGTGGGCACATCGATGCCGTCCTCCTTCGCCCAGTCGATCAGGGTCTGCATGTAGTCGGCGTCATGGCGGCCGCCCTGGTACTCGTTCTCGACCTGATACAGAATCACCGAGCCTGTGCCGCGCGTGAGTTGGTGGCGCGCGATGATCGGGTTGATCCGGCTCATCCACTCCCGGGCCGCCTTCAGGTACTCCGGCTCGGAGGTGCGGTTCACGCCGGCCTGGGTCGACCGCCAGGCGGGCATGCCGCCGCCGGAGACCTCCGCGTTGATGTACGGGCCCGGCCGGGCGATCACATACAGGCCCGCGCGCTCGGCCTCGTCGAGCAGCCGCTCCACGTCACGGGTCCCGGTGAAGTCGTACGAGCCCGGCTTGGAGGAGTGGTAACCCCAGTCGAAGTAGAGCGAGACCGCGTTGAATCCGCCCGCCTTGATCTTCTGCAGGACGTCGCGCCACGCGTCGGGGCTGGGCAGCCGGAAGTAGTGGAACTCGGCGCCCCAGAGGTAGAGGGGCTTGCCGTCGACCCGCACGGAGTACTGGTCGTAGGTGACGGTGTGCGGGGCCTCGGCTGCCTCCGGCTCTGCCTGGACCGGTGCCGCGGCGATCGCTGTGCCGGTCAGAGGCATGACAGTCAGGGCCGTGGCGAGCAGCAATGCCTTCCACTTCACCCTCATGACGTCAGCCCCTTCACGACTGCCGCCCGCGCGGTCTCGATGTCGCCCACGTCCTTCGTCCGGCCGTCGAGGTTCCTCGTCGCCGTCGTGAGCGCCTCGGTCAGCGCGTCGCTGTCGGTGCCGCCGTCCTTCTTCCGCAGCTGGGCGATGAGTTCGTAGTCCTCGATGCCCTCCTTCAGCTGCTCCCAGCGGATGCTGGACATCGGGCCGTCCTTGCCCGGGTAGACCAGGTACTCGTCGCCCTGCGTGAAGATGTGCACCGGCTGCTTGAAGGGATCGCTGGTCCAGCTGTTGTACGACCAGCGCAGGAAGCCGTCCAGATCCCGCTGGGCGGAGATCCAGGGCAGCATCCGCGACTCGACGGCGGGGGAGTAGGACAGCGTGTTCGGGTGGGCCGGCGAGCCGTACACGTAGAAGGTCGTGATCTTGCCGGCCTTGCGCCGCTCCTCGACCTTCTCCTTCGTCATCGCGTCGATGCCGCCCCAGTCGACGGACAGGTTGGACGCGACGCCTTCGGTGTTGATCGAACCTGCCACGGAGATGCGGTCGTCGAAGGCCGGCGCGACCTCGTGGACGAAGTTCTTGACGACCGTCATGGTGTCGATGGGCCGCTCGTCGAAGGACAGCCAGGTGTGGTTCAGCCAGCCCTTCGCCTTCACGTGCTTCTCGAAGGCGGGGAGGAAGGCTCCCCACGCCTGACGCCAGCGGGCGCCGCCCAGATCGACGTTCTGGTAGACCGTCTTTCCGGTGGTGGTGTCGGTGTAGGTGAGGTGTTCCTGGTCCTGGAAGGCCAGCATGGAGAAGGCGCCGATGTCGGGCCCGAGCCCGGCGCGCCTGGCGGTCCGGACGTACTTGTCCCAGCGGCTGAAGTCGAAGGAGAACGTCTTTCCGTTCCAGGCCCAGCCCACCATGCTGGTGTACGGCGTCGCGGTCTGCGACTCCCGGGTGCCGAGCGACCACTGGTGGTGCCACGGGTTGTCGACGATGGTGGTGTTGATGACCTTCTGGCCGCGCGAGGCCAGGTCGCGGTCGTACGTGTCGATCAGCTTCCAGTGCTCGTCCGACCAGAGCTTGACGCCGTGGTTCTTGGCGATCGTCTCCGGCTGGGCCCATACGTCGAGGAAGAAGCTGTAGTCCTTCGGGTCGGGCACACTCGCGTCCGCGACCTCGATGGTCAGCGGGTACGTGCTCTGGGTGCGGCCGTCGGCGTTGACCTTGACCGTGCCGGTGTAGGTGCCCGGTTTGGCCGTCTTGGGGATGTGGAAGGTGAACCACAGCGGCTGCGCCGCGTACGCGGGCACGTCCACCGCGTCCCGGTCCTCCAGCGGGTCGCCGACCACGTCCGGGTTTCGGTCGCCGGACACCTCCCTGCCGGAGCTGACCTGGTCGATGGTGGCGGACCAGTCGACCTCGCTCTTGGAACGCTGCACCGGCACGTACTTCACGAACCGGACCTGGGTGTCGCCGCCGGACAGCTTCGCCCCGCCGGGCCCGGTGAGATCACCGACCACGGCCTTGACGTCGTCGAGGTTCTTGCCCGAGGCGATCGCCAGCTGCGCCGAGATCTGCTCGTTGCGCACGGCGGAGAGCTTGAGCTCCTTGGTGTCCTTGCCCTGGATGGGAGTCATCGGATAGCGCGGGACCCGCTCCTCCGCGGAGCCGGCGAAGGAGCCGGTGGGAACCCAGGTGATGGTGTCCTTGGTGCCCATGGCGTCGGCGACCTTGACGGTCAGCCAGGTGGTGGTGGCCTTGGAGTTGAGGTCGGTGCTGGTGGTCGCCGCACCGGTGACGGCGATCGCGGTGGTGCTCGCGGCCACGACGACGCCGGCGACGAAGCCGGCGGCGAGTGAGGACGTACGTGCCATGGGGGTGGGGTCCCTCTCTCACGGAGGTGCGGGGAGTGGCCCCCGGCAGGGCCTCAGGGGAGGAAGGGCCTGCCGGGAAACCGGGAGGGTGATACCGGTGGGTCAGGAGGTGACGGTGAATCCGCTGAAGACGGCTTCGATGTCCTGGCCGGGATAGTTGACGTTGGCCGCACTGGCGACCATCCCGGCGTCCTCGGTGCCTGCGGCCGACGGCACCTCGGCGGTGCCGACCTGCGACCAGGTCTGGCCGTCCTTGCCGGCGTACGCGGTGTAGGTGGTGCCGTCCCGTGTCAGCTTGAGATACGCCGGGTGGTAAGTGGCGCCGCCGCCCGCCCAGGTGTCGAGCTTCCCGTCACCGTTGCTGTCGGTCATGAACTCCAGTCCGTAGCTCTGGGTCATGATCAGCACCGCGTAACCGCCCTTCTCCGGTGCGGTGAGGTCGTTGGCGAGGGCGATGCCCGCCTTGCCGACCGGTGAGGCGCTGTTCTGGGAGACCAACCGGGCCTGCACGGTGGCTTTTTCGCCGGCCGCGTCGTCGCGGTAGATGACGCCCTTCTCGTCCTTCCAGCCGGACAGGTCCTGACCGCCCGCCCAGATGGCGAACTGGTCGCCGGCCTGGGCGTATTGAGGCTCCTCGGAGGTGGTGTCGGCCGTCAGGTACGGCGCTTGCACGCTGCCCGGAGCGGCCTTTACCTGCGCCTGCACGGTGTCGGACACCTTCGTCGAGCCCTTGGATCCGGTGTAGGTGGCGGTGCCGGTGAGGGTGTGGCTGCCCCAACGGGCGTCCTCGGCCGGGGTCACCGTCCAGGTGGTGGTGAGGGTGGCGCCGTTCCTGAGGGACTTCGCGGTGGTCGGGCCGGTCACCTTGGCGCTCCAGCCCTCGGGAAGGTTCAGGGCCGCCTTGACGCTCTTGATGGTCCCCGTGCTCCAGTTGGTCACCTCGGTGGTCACCTCGAACGGCTTGCCCGCGTCGGTGGCCGGGGCGTCCGGGGTGATCAGGACGGATGCGGCCGGCGCGTCGTCGCGCTTGAGCGCCTTGATGGCCTTGACGGCACCCTTGGCCTTGAGGTTGACGAAGGCCGGGGTGACACCGAGCGGCGCCGCGTACCCCTTGAGGGTCTTGGGTCCGCGGATCACCGTGCCCTGGTTCGCGTCGTACCAGGTGCCCGGCGGCAGATGGACGGAACGGGTGGCGCCGGTGCTCAGCTTCGGCGCCGCCAGCACGGCCGGGCCGAGCATCCACTCGTCGGCGACCGTGTAACTCGCCTCGTCCTTCGGGAAGTCGAAGAACAGGGGCCGCATGATCGGATCGCCGGTCTTCAGGGTGCTCTGCACCTGGTCCCAGATGTAGGGGGCGAGCTTCTCGTGCGTCTTGATCGCCTGCCGGTAGAGGTCCACCGTCTCCTGGTCGTAGTCCACCTTCTGCCCGGTGGTGGTGTCGTTGGTGTCCACCGGGGAGGTCGAGGCGTACATCAGCGGCATCAGCGAGGCGGACTGCGCCCACCGCACCAGCACGTCCTTCGTCGGTGCGGGCTGGCCGCCGGAGCCGCCGATCATGTCGGACTCGACGAACGGGTAGCCGATGGTGGAGATCGCCAGGTTCTGGGAGGCGGAGGCGCGCAACGAGTCCCAGCCGGTGCCCTTGTCGACCTGACGGGTGACGAAGCCGGCCTCGTGGGCCGTCTTGTTCCAGTGCACGCGGATGCCGGCGCCCTGGAGGTCGAACTCGTCGGCGAGCTGAGTGCCCAGCTTCTGGTAGTCCGTGACCTGGGATCCCTCGCGCGGTGCGCACCTCTCGTCGAAGAAGCGCGTGTCGAACTTCAGCCCGTCGATGTCGTACGTGTCCATGAGCGACTTGAGATTGCCCTCGTACCACGCCTTGGCCTCGGGGTTGGCCAGGTCGATGATCCCCGCCTCGCCGTTCCACCAGGTCACGTCGCACGGCTTGGTCTTGTCCTCGGCGTCCATGAGCAGATAGCCGTGGTCGACCGCGTACTGGTAGTTGGCGGAGTCCAGGTTGATCCACAGGGTGACCCAGACGCCGAAGTCGAACCCCATGTCGTGGATCTTCTTGGAGAGGCCCTTGGGGTCGGGGAAGGTCTTGGGATCCCAGGTCAGATTGCCGTAGTTCGACTCCCACTTGTCGTCGAGCTGGATGGTGTGCCCGTCGAGCCCGTTGTCGTGGAGGTCGGTGGCGTAGTCGAGCAGTTTCTCCTGGTCGACCTTGGTGTAGAACTGCGCCCAGGAATTCCACAGCGGCTTGGCGTACTGCTCGTACGGGGCGTCCGACTTGGTGGGCTTGCCGACGATGCCGATGTAGTCGCGGTAGACCGCCAGGGGGGTCGACTCGACGAACACGGTGGCCTTGTAGGTGTCGGGCGACTCGACGACGAAGCTGCCGAGGCCGTCCTTGCCCTTGTTGAGCGCCACGTCCATGACGTTCCCGGTGTCGACGCGCAGACCGGTCGACCTGGAGGTGTACCAGAACGGGTCGATCATGTGGTACGACGCCGGGCCGAAGGTCTTGTGGTCGACCTCGCCGGCGTCCAGCGGCCAGGGCTGGTCGGTGCCGGGACCGCCCTGTGGGGTCTCGGCCTCGCCGTGGCCGTACCAATGGCCGGCCGACGACAGGTCGTAGGTGAGTCCCAGCTGCTTCGGAGCGCCGCCTCGGACGTCCCAGTCGAGCTGGTAGCGGTCGGCGCCGGGGATGATCCGGGCCTCCACCGTGGCGCCGGCGAGCGTGCTGTCGGCGGTGACGGTGAGGACGCCGTTCTTCCACGTCCAGTCGGTGACGCCGGTCGCGTGCTGCCAGGTGCCGTCGGCCGTCGCGAAGCGCAGGGCGCCGGTGTCGCCGGAGGTGGTGGCGAGCACGGTCTTCCCGGCGCTGCGCGTGGTCAGGGCGAGTTCGTCGGTGGCCACGTCGAGGGCGTAGCCGGGGGCGCCGGCGGAGGCCGGCACGGAGACCGTGACGGCGTGCGCGGTGGCGACGACCTTCGGTCCGCCGGTGATGGTGGCGGTGCTGGGGCGGGCGGAGGCCGTTGCCGCTGCGGTGGAACCGGTGACGGGCGCCATCAGCATGGCGGCGGTCAGTGCGGCAGCGAGCAACAGGCCGCCGGGACTGCTCGATCGGGCGTGCACTCGTGTCCTCCTGTCGGACAGGACGGTGGCTCAGGAGTGGCGGTGCGTGGTGCCGGTGGCGTGCGGAGCGCACAGTCACGGAATGACGCGGTGCCCGCCAGGTTGAGGTCTGCTTGACTCTGCGTACAGATGCAAGATTCAGATGGATTTCGCACATGCTCTTGCGGGAATCGCCAGCTGTCAACAGGCGGGGCACCGGGCGCCCCGGGTGCCCCGAGGGCTGTCGTGGAGCGGCTGTTGTCCCTGGTGGCGGTCGGTCCCGGAGCCCGCCGACCGGCCTCGGCGGACCCGAAAACCGCTTGTAACAGGCGGGTAAATTCTGCGACTTCCGGGATCCTCGCGGGGAACGCCCGGTCAGGCCAGGATCACGGAACGGGTCAGATGGCGCGGATTGTCCGGGTCCAGCCCGCGTGCCGAGGCGAGGGCGGAGGCCAGCCGGTGCACCACGACGAGATCCGCCAGCGGATCCCGGCCGAGTGCCACCAACTGCCCGCCGGTTTCCGCGATGTCGTCGGCGAGGCCGGACGGTAGGTCCGCCGGGTCTCCGAACCACCACGCCACGCGGCCGGGAGCGGTGACGCTGATCGGGCCGTGCCGGTATTCCATCACCGGGTACGCCTCGGTCCAGGCGCCCGCCGCCTCGCGCATCTTCAGCGCCGCCTCCTGGGCGATCCCGTAGGCCCAGCCCTGCCCCAGGAAGGTGCACTGCTCGGCCTCCAGCACCCCGGCCGGCAGCGGTTCGTCCAGCGCGGAGCGCCCTTGCTGCGGCAGATGGTCCAGGTCCTCGCCCAAGTGGGCTCGCAGGAGCACCAGTTCGGTGCTGGCGAACCGGGTCTGCACGACCGAGGTCTCGTCGGCGAAGTCGAGGACGACGACGGCGTCCGCCGGCCCCGTCACCGGCGACTGAGGCACCGCGGTCACCGCGGTCGTGGGGGTGTGCCCGCGCAGTCGGTCGAGCAGCTCCAGCACTTCGGTCGTGGTGCCGGACCGGGTCAGCGCGACCACCCGGTCGTAGGTCCGCCCGGTCGGCATCTCGGAGGCGGGGAAGGCGTCGGTCTCGCCGTGGCTGCCCGATTCCCGCAGTGCCGCGTATGCCTGGGCGATGAACCAGGACGTCCCGCAGCCGACGACGGCCACCCGCTCGCCGGGCCTGGGCAGCGAGGTGGAGACGGGACCGTCGGGCCTCCGGGCCAGCGCCACGGCCTGCCGCCAGCAGTCGGGCTGGGTGGCGATCTCGATGTCGGTCCGACTCATCGGGGACTCCCCTCTCGGGCGCACGGCGTGACAGATACGTGATGCGACGGCCCTTGACAGCGTGCGCGTTTGATTGAGCATCATGACGTTCGATGATTGATAGCACCAATAATCGAGCATAAACAAGCAAGCGGGCGCGCAATCAGGCGAGCACGCGCTTGACCAAGCACGCCATGCGTGCGGAGAGGTACTCCGTGAAACGGCACCTCGCGGGCCTCGCCGGGGTCACGTCCCTGGCACTGGCCCTCACCGGCTGCGGCAAGGGCAGCTCCTCGGACAGCGGTGGATCCGACGGCAGGACGATCAGGTTCGTCGCGGCGAAGTACGACGACGACACCCGGGCCTAGGACCGCGCTGATCAAGGACTTCGAAAAGGCCAACCCCGGCTACCGGGTGAACCTCGAAGTCGTCGACTGGGAGCAGATGGACTCCAAGGTCAAGACGTACGTCCAGACCAAGCAGGAACCCGACATCCTCAACTACAACAAGTTCTCCGACTTCGCCCGCGACGGCCTGGTCCACAAGGCACAGGACGTCGTCTCCCCCAAGGTGCTGGCCGACTTCCTTCCGCTGTTCCGGCAGAAGGCGCAGTACAAGGGGGCCCAGTACGGCCTGCCGTTCATCTCCAGCGCGCGCCTGTTCTTCTACAACAAGGACATCTTCGCCAAGGCGGGCATAGCCGAGCCGCCGTCCACGTGGGCCGAGGTCGAGGCCGACGCCAAGAAGATCAAGAAGACCGGTTACATCGGCCTCGGGCTGCCCCTGGGCCCCGAGGAGGCGCAGGCCGAGTTCCAGATCTGGGCGATGAACAACGGCGGTGGCTGGACCGACACTTCGGGCAAGTGGGCGATCGACCAGCAGGCCAACGTCGACACGCTCAGCTATCTGCGGAAACTGACGAAGGAAAAGGTCACCCAGCCCAACCCGGAGGCCACCAACCGCAAAGACGTCTTCAACCAGTTCGCCCAGGGCAAGATCGGCATGCTCAACGGCGCGGTCTTCATGCGGAAGGGCTTCATCGACCCGGTCGACGCCAAACTCAACTACGGCGTCGCGGCGCTGCCCAGCAAGGACGGCAGCACCCACAAGACGCTCGGCGTGCAGGACTACCTCGTCGCGTTCAAGAAGAGCGACGGCTCGAACAAGGCGGCGGTGAAGAAGTTCCTCGACTTCTTCTACCAGAAGGAGAACGCCGCCGAGTTCATCTCCACCGAGGGGTTCCTGTCGGTCACCGCGTCGGCCGGTCAGGTGCTCAGCTCCGACAGCCGGAACGCCGCCTACTACAAGCCGTTCGTCGACGCCCTCTCCAGCGCCGAGTTCGCTCCCACCGACGATCCGGCCTGGGCCGCGGTCGACGGCGCGGTGAAACAGCGCATCGGCAGCGGGGTGGCGGGCGGTGACCCGGCGAAGGTCCTGGGCGAGATCCAGAAGACCGCGCAGAAGGGCGACTGACGTCGGTGGCCGTACACGATGTCACCGCAAGCGCCACCGGGACGGAAGACCCGGCCCCGGTGGCGCCGGCGCCGCCCCCGCCGCGCCGCCGTCGCAGGTCATGGCGCGCGCTCGAGCCCCTGTTGTGGCTCGGGCCCGCGACCCTCCTCATCCTGACCATGGTCGTCTGGCCGATCATCGAGATGATCCGGACGTCCCTGACGAAGGTGAGCTCCACAGGCCTGTCCGAGGGATTCGCCGGCCTTCGCAACTACACCGACCTGTTCGCCGAGGGCGACCTGCCCGGAGTGCTGCTGCGCACCGTCGTGTGGGTCATCGGGGTCGTCGCGGTCACGATCCTGGTCTCCCTCGGCCTGGCCCAACTGCTCAACGCGAGCTTCCCCGGGCGCCGGCTGGTGCGGTGGGCGATGATCGTGCCCTGGGCCTCGTCCGTGCTGATGACGGCGCTCATCTGGCGCTGGATGCTCAACAACTTCTACGGCGTGATCAACCGGCTGCTCATGGACATCGGGCTGCTCGACGCCCCCGTCAACTGGCTGGCCCATCCCGGGCAGGCACTCGCGGCGATGATGGGCGTGGCGGTGTTCGTCTCGCTGCCGTTCACCTCGTTCGTCCTGCTGGCCGGTGTGCAGAGCATCCCCGGCGAGGTCTACGAGGCGGCGCGGGTGGACGGCGCCGGACCGGTCCGCGCCTACCGGAGCATCACCCTGCCGCTGCTGCGGCCCTCGCTGGTGGTCGCCGCGATCATCAACGTCATCAACGTGTTCAACTCGTTCCCCATCATCTGGGCCATGACGCGCGGCGGCCCCGGCTTCAGCACCGACACGACCACCACCTACCTGTACAAACTCGCCTTCGACAACCAGTCGGTGGGGGAGTCGGCCGCCATGGCCGTCGTCAACTTCGGGCTGGTCCTCGCCGTGGTGCTGGTCTATCTGCGCGTCGTCCGCCGACAGGAGGACACCGCGTGAGCAGAACCGCCGTCAGTCCCCGCACCTCCACGCCGCCCAGGAGGCGGCCACGACCGATGAAACTGCGCACCGTCCTGCTCACCGCCGCCGGCTGGCTGGTGGCGCTCGCGTTTCTCGCGCCCTACGCGGAAATGCTGCTGACGGCGCTCAAACCGACGCCCGAACTGATGGAGTCCCCGCCGTCCTATCTGCCCTCGCACTGGCAGTGGTCGAACTTCACGCAGATCTGGTCGCTCGCCGACCCGCGCGTCGGGGACGCGCTGCTGTTCTCGCTGTACGTCGCCGGGGCGTCGACCCTGCTCGCCCTGGCCGTCGGACTGCCCGCCGCGTACTACACCGCACGGCACCGCTTCCGTGGGCGCGGCGCCTTCCTGATCCTCGTCCTCGTCACCCAGATGTTCGCGCCGACCGCGCTCCTGGTCGGCATCTACCGGGAGATGGTCAGCCTCGACCTGACCGACACCGCCGAGGGACTCATCCTGGTGAACGCGGCGTTCAACCTGCCGTTCTGCGTGTGGATCCTCAACGCGTACTTCGCGAGCATCCCCAAGGAACTGGAGGAGGCGGCCTGGCTCGACGGCACCGGGCGGTTCGGCGCCCTCACCCGTGTCATCCTGCCGCTCGCGATGCCCGGCGTGGTGACCGCGCTCGTCTACACCTTCATCGGCGCGTGGAACGAGTACGTGGTGGCGCTCACGATCACCTCGTCCGGCAACCGGATGACCCTGACCAGGGCGATCCCCGGCTTCGTCACCTCGTACCACGAGCAGTGGCAGTACCTGTTCGCCACCTCGATCGTCGCGATCGTGCCCGTCGTGGTGCTGTTCGTCTTCGTGGAGCGCTACCTCGTCGCCGGCCTGACAGCGGGCGGTGTGCGGGGGTGACGCCGGGATCGGCGTCGCGGCCGGGGCCGTCGCGGGGGGCCGGTACGGGAGCGGCGCGGTGTCAGGCGCGGATGACCTCCACGCCGGCCGACGTGAACGACTCGGTCAGTTCGTCGGAGGCGGCCTTGTCGGTCACCAGGACGTCGATGTCGGTCACCGGGCAGATCCGGGCGAAGGCCCGTTTGTTCAGTTTGGTGGAGTCGGCGACCGCGACGACCTGCTGCGCGCGGCGGGCCAGGGCCCGGTTGATGCTGGCCTCGCCCTCGTGGTGGGCGGTCGCCCCGTGGGCCACATCGATGGCGTCCACGCCGATGAAGACCTGGTCCAGCGCGATCTCCGCGAGCAGTTCCGTGGCCAGCGGTCCGATCAGCTCGTAGGACGCCGGCCGTGCCACCCCGCCGGTCACCACCAGCTTGACGTGGCGCCGTACGACCAGCTCGTTGGCGATGTTCAGCGCGTTGGTCACCACGGTGACCGCCGTCTCCGCGCCGCCGGAACTCAGGTCCGCGCGGGTGGCCAGCGCCCGCGCGACCTCGGTGGTCGTGGTGCCGCCGTTCAGCCCCACCACGGCACCGGCCTTCACCAGGGCGGCGGCCGCGTGCGCGATCCGTTCCTTCTCGGGAGCGTTGCGCGCGGCCTTGTAGCGCAGCGGCAGGTCGTAGGCGACCGCGTTGAGCACGGCTCCGCCGTGTGTGCGAGTGACCATCTGCTGGCGGGCCAGCTCGTCGAGGTCACGCCTGATGGTCGCGGCGGAGACACCCAACTCCTCGGCAGCCGGCTCGACTTCGATCCGCCCGTCGCGCGTCAGCATCTCCAGCAGCGCGCTCCACCGGGCCTGCGGTGCCGCCATGTCTCACAACTCCCTGTCGGTGGGATGCGCCGCGATGTGCGCAGCACCATGAAACCACAGTGCTTGATTGGGTGTTTTATGACCGTCAAACAAGCAATGCTCTGCACTTTTCGCACCACCGGCGGTGGAGAACTTCGCCCGCCGGGACGGACGGGCCCTCGGCGCGCTGCGGCGGCGCAGTGGGAGAACACCCAGAATCTGTGGGTGGAGGCGGAACTCGGCGAGATCGGCGGAAAGGACGGAGTGCACACGCCCCCGACACGCACGGACGGACCCCGACCAGGCGCGCGAGTTCGTGTCCGCCACCGGGATCGGCGCACTGGCTGTCGCGGTCGGCGGCTCGCACGCGATGCGCCACGCGATGGCCGCCGCCGTGACCTCGGCGCTGCAGACCCTGTCGGGAAGGGGTTGGGGGACGGGTTCCGACAATCGGTCCCCCTACCTCCCCAAGGTCTGTTGGCTCATCCGACCACCGCCGCCCGCACGCACAGCACGTCCGGCAGATGTGAGGCCAGCTGCCGCCAGCTGTCGCCGTCGTCGGCCGAGGCGTACACCTCGCCGTTGCGGTTGCCGAAGTAGACGCCGGCCGGGTCCGCGTCGTCCGTGCACATCGCGTCCCGCAGCACGGTGCCGTAATGGTCCTCCTGCGGCAGACCCGAAGTGAGCGGTTCCCAGCTCCTGCCCGCGTCCGCCGTGCGGTAGACCCGGCATCGGCGACCGGCCGGGACGCGGTCCGCGTCGGCGTTGATCGGGAACACATACGCCGTCTCACCGCGGTGGGGATGGGCGACCGCCGCGAAGCCGAAGGTGGACGGCAGCCCCTCGCCGATGTCCGTCCAGTGCGCCCCCGCGTCGTCGCTTCTGTACACACCCCAGTGGTTCTGGAGGTACAGCCGGTCGGGGTCGGCCGCGTCCCGTGCGACCTTGTGCACGCACTGGCCGAACTCCGGGTTCGGGTCGGGCAGGAACACCGCGGAGACACCGGAGTTGGACGGCTCCCAGCTCGCGCCGCCGTCCCTGGTGCGGAACACCCCCGCCGTGGAGACGGCCACCGTCACCGCACGCGGGTCCCGCTTGTCGGTCAGCACGGTGTGCAGACCCTCACCGCCGCCGCCCGGGACCCACTTCGAGCGGGTCGGATGCTCCCACAGGGGCCGGACCAGCTCGAAACTCTCCCCGCGGTCCTCGGAGCGGTACAACGCGGCCGGTTCCGTGCCCGCGTACACCACGTCCGGCTCGGCCGCCGCCGGGTGCAGCTGCCAGACCCGCTCCAGGGAGGCCCCGGTGTCCTTCGGGAACTTCACAGCGGGCTGGGCCGGCTCCGCCCAGGTGCGGCCCAGGTCGTCGGAGTGGAACACCGACGGCCCCCAGTGCGCGCTGTCACCGCCGGCCAGCAACCGCGGACGCTCACCCCGGGTGTCGATCGCCACCGAGTACACGGCCTGCGCGTTGAAGTACGGGCTCTCGTCGAACTCCCAGGTGCCGCCGCGCTCGCGCCCGATGAACAGGCCCTTGCGCGTCCCTACGGCAAGCAGCTTCTCGGCCATACCGATCACCTCCGTGACGTCTTTGTCCCAGACACCGGCCAGTCTGCACCCCGCCACTGACAGTCACCTCCGGAAAAGGCTTCACCGCAGGTCAGGGCCGGGATGGTAACCGGCCCCGGCGATTGACGGGCGGCTTTCGGCAAGATGCCGGCGGCGAGGGGAGGCTGGTGGAACCGTCGTGACGGAGAACTCGCCGTGAGCCGTGAGCATCGACGGGGGATCTCCCGTATGGGAGGTCGGTCCGGCATGTTCGTGCGCCCGTCGCTCATGAGGAGGATGCCTTCGATGGCGTTCCGTGGTCCGAAGGTCTGGCTGTGGCGCTGGCGGCGCAATCCGCTCCGACGCCGCGCCGACGCCCTCGAGGCGTGGGTCGTGCTCGGTGCCTGGCTGCTCACCGTGGTGGCCGGGGTGCTCGCCGGTCTGGGGGTGAGCCGGGCGGTCGAGCACCAGTTGGCGCTGGAGCGCGTCGAGTGGCGGCCCGTCGTGGCCCGCCTCGCCGACCAGGCGCCGGGCACGGCCGATCCGGGCACGTCGAGCGGTGAACGGGTGTGGGGCGAGGTGGCCTGGACCGGGGCCGACGGCTCGCCGCACAAGGGGCAGGTACGCGTCGATCCCGGCAGTGCCCAGGGCACTCCGGTCACCGTCTGGACCGATGCCCATGGCCGCCTGATGACCCAGCCCGCCACCGAGGGCCAGGCCCGGATCCGCGCCGGGATGATCGGCGCGCTGGTGGGCCTCAGTACCGCGGCCGTCCCCTTCGTGGGTGGCCGCGTCCTCCGCGGTCGCATGGAGCGCCGCCGCCTCGACCAGTGGGACACGGACTGGGCGCACTTCGGCCCGTTGTGGGGCGGGAGGCGCGCCGACGGGAGGTAGCACCGGCGGGCGGGGCCGCGTGGAGCGAACGACGTTACGGCGCGGTGCTCAGTGCCGTCGGCAACTCCAGCCCCCCGGACGCGTGCCCGGGGTACCGCCGTACGAAAAGGCCCAGGCTCTCGGGGTACCGCCGTACGAAAAAGGGCCCAGGCTCTCGGTCAGGATGTCAAGGACCCGGTCGTCCCGCTCCGGTGCGCAGCGCTCCCGCAACAGGCCTGGCAGACGGGCCGGTTCGTCGGGGATCGGTCCGCGACCTGCCCGCTCACCATCAGCGCGAGCAGAACCGCCCCGGCACGGCCTCAGTCGCCGCCGGGCAGCGCCCTCCCGAGGATCGCGTCCAGGTCCGCGGCGTCGGGCAGCGTGCCGAAGGCGTGCCCCCAGTCGCCGCCGAGCCGGCTCGCGCAGAACGCGTCGGCGACCGCCGGCGGGGCGTGCCGGACCAGGAGGGATGCTTGGAGTGTCAGGGCCATGTACTCCACCAGTCGGCGCGCACCCGCCTCGGACGCCGTTACCAGCAGGTCCTTGAGGCGGGTGACGGCCGTGTCCAGGCGGGCGTCCGCCCCCTGGGCCAGGGCGAGTTCGCCGAACAGCGCCTGAGCGGTGTCCGGCTCCCGGCGCAACGCCCGCAGGACGTCGAGGGCGTTGACGTTCCCGGACCCCTCCCAGATCGACAGCAGGGGTGCCTCCCGGTAGTGCCGGGGCATGCCGGAGTCCTCCACGTAGCCGTTGCCGCCGAGGCACTCCAGGGCCTCGGCCGTGAAGGCCGGACCCCGCTTGGTGACCCAGTACTTGCCGACCGCGGTGGCGATACGGCGGAACGCCTGCTCGCCGGTGTCCCCGCGCACGGCCCGGTCGGCGGCGCCCGCCAGCCGTAGCGTGAGGGTGGTGGCGGCCTCGGACTCCAGTGCCAGGTCGGCCAGGACGTTGCGCATCAGCGGCTGGTCGATCAGCCGGGCGCCGAACGCGCTGCGGTGCCGGGCGTGGTGACCCGCCTCGACGAGGGTCCTGCGCATCAGGGTCGCCGACATCATCACGCAGTCCAGCCTCGTGCAGTTGACCATCTCGATGATCGTCTTGACGCCCTGGCCCTCGGGTCCGACCAGCCAGGCCACCGTCCCGTCGAACTCGGGCTCGGAGGAGGCGTTCGACCGGTTGCCGAGCTTGTCCTTGAGGCGCTGGATGCGGAAGGTGTTGCGGC
Organism: Streptomyces sp. NPDC048523; assembly: GCF_043199815.1. Lineage (NCBI taxonomy): Bacteria > Bacillati > Actinomycetota > Actinomycetes > Kitasatosporales > Streptomycetaceae > Streptomyces > Streptomyces sp. NPDC048523. Next base: position 333,514 of record NZ_JBICWQ010000004.1, read on the forward strand.
TGCCGTCCGGCAGGACGCGCGGGACGAGGAAGCACGACAGCCCGCCGGGCGCCTGCGCCAGCACCAGGAACACATCGCATATCGGCGCCGACGTGAACCACTTGTGCCCGCGCAGCGTGTACACGCCGGGCTCCGCGGTGGGGGTGGCCGTCGTGGTGTTCGTCCGGACGTCGGAGCCGCCCTGCTTCTCGGTCATCCCCATGCCGGCGAGCAGGCCCCGCTTCTCGGTCGGCACCCTGAGCTCCGGCTCGTACTCGCGGCCGGTCAGCAGCGGCTCGTAGACCTTCGCCAGCTCGGGCTCCCTGCGCAGCGCCGGGATCGCCGCGTACGTCATCGATGTCGGACAGCCGTGGCCCGCGTCCGTGTGTCCCCACACCAGGCCGCCCGCCGTGCGTGCGACATGGGCGCCGGTACGGTCCTCCGCCCACGGTGTGCCGGCCAGGCCCTCGGCGACGGCGGTCCGCATCAGGTGGTGCCAGCTCGGATGGAAGTCGACCTCGTCGACCCGATTGCCGTACCGGTCGTGCGTGCGCAGCACCGGCTCGTGCCGGTTGGCCTGGTCCGCCCACTCCTGGGCCTCGGCACTGCCGGCCCGCAGACCGAGCCGCCTCAGCCCCTCCTCGGCCCAGTCGGCGCCCTCGCGGCGCAGCCCCTCCAGCAGGACGGGGTCGTCGGAGGCGTCGTAGGGGGCCAGGGGAGGGGGCTGGTTGGTGACGGCGTGGGTCGCGGCGGCGTGACCGGGCGCGGGGAGGGAGACCATGGAGTCCATGTTGCACTTCGCCTTCAATCGTAGCAATAGTGCAACAAGAAGAAGGCGGTCGTACAGTACGTGACCATGCGGAGGAACGTGTCGGAGGAGCCCGGCGAGATCGACCTGCGGCCGCTGTCCGCCCGGTCGGTCGTGCTGAGCCTGCTGCTCGGCGCGCATCCGCCGGAGATGGCGGTGAAGGACCTGGTCCGCGCGGTGGAGCCGTTCGGGGTGGGCGGGTCCACGCTGCGTGCCGCGCTCAGCCGGATGGTCAGCGCCGGCGACCTGCGGCGCGCCGACACCGTCTACGGCCTCAGTGACCGGCTGCTGGCCCGTCAGCGCCGTCAGGACGACTCCGTGCACCCTCGCACGCGCGCGTGGAACGGCGACTGGGAGATGGTCGTGATCACCGCGACGGGCCGTGGACCGGCCGAACGCGCCGAGCTGCGCGCCCGGCTGACCGCCCTGCGGCTCGCCGAACTCCGCGAGGGCGTCTGGCTGCGCCCCGCCAACCTGCTGCGACCGCTCCCGGACGGCCTCGACGGGGTCGCCCAGCGCTACACGGCCCGCCCGGACGGTTCCGGCCCCGAGCTGGCCGCCGCGTTGTGGCCCCTCGACGGCTGGGCGGCCGACTCCCGGGCGCTGCTCGTCCATGTCGCCCGCGCGGACCGGCCCGCGGACCGGCTCACCGGCTTCGCGGCGGTCGTACGGCAGCTGCTGACCGATCCGGTGCTGCCGCCCGGCCTCCTGCCGCCCGACTGGCCGGGCGCGCGATTGCGCTCCGCGTACGCGGCCTATCAGCGGGAACTGGCGGACACCGTGCCCCAGCACCAGCTCCGCACATGACACGGCGGCCGTGCGAAGCGCCGTGCGGGGACGCTTCGTACGGCCGCCTTCAGCAGCCGAGCGGCTACTTGTAGGTGATGTCCGAGGCCGCGTACTTGCAGTACGTACCGTCAGGTCCGGAGCCGTTCGTGGTCGGCTCCTTGCCCGAGTTGTTCCCGATGTACTTCTGGCACGGGATGATCTTCTTGCTGGTGTCGCCCACGATCGTGATCTTCTTCAGGGTCGCGCTGTCGCCGTAGTTGGTGTTGATGCCGACGAGCTTGTTGCCCGAGTAGGTCGCCTCGATGGTGTTGAGGTTGATCGTCCGCTTGTACTGCGTCGAGCAGTTGCCGCAGGAGCGGACGAAGGTGCCGAAGCCCTGCACCGCGAAGTTGGAGACGTTGAGCGTGCCGGCGCCGTTGAACTGGAACACCTTGTCGCTCGCCGACTTCGCGCCACCGCCGGAGACGGTGTACACGTTCGACGACGAGGAGCCGCGGAAGGTCGCCGCGTCCTCGCCGACGTCCTCCCACCACACGTTCTGGAGCGTGCAGCTGCCCGCGCAGTGGATGCCGTCGGCGGCGGGAGCCCCGATGATGACGTTCTTCAGGACGGTGCCCGCGGCCAGGTTCAGGATCGGCCCCTGGTCCTCGTCCTGGCTGTCGCTGCCCAGGTCGCCCGTGCCGTACAGGCGCTTCATCCCGTAGTCCTTGGTGCCGGACAGCTCGATGGTCGAGGAGACCGCCTGGCTGCCGTTGGCCGTGGGCCAGGTGGCCGCGGTCGCCGTCGGTGCATTGAGTGTCATGATCATGCCAACCGAGAGGCCGAGTGCGGCCATGGCTCCGGTCAGCGCGCGCCTGCGCGCGCGTGGACGTGCCGAAGAAGTCATGTCCCGAATCCTTCTTCCTTGCTGGGGGTGGATGTGTGGGGGTGTCAGAGCTTTCCGGCGCCCGCGCCGCCCGTCACCGAGGTGACGACGGAGGAGGCGGGCTCGGCGGTGTAGCTGTACGGAGCGGTGGTGAAGGTGCCGACCTGGGAGATCTCGGTGGCGGCTCCACCGAGGTCGTTGCCGCGCAGGTTGGCGTAGCCGTCCACGTCACTGTTCCGGTTCGTGGTGACAGCGACTCCGGTGCTCCGGAAGACGTTGTTCTCCACGAGCATCTGGGCGCCCATGCGCGAGTGCACCGCGGTCTCGGCGCCGACGACGTAGTTGTCGTAGAAGTGCCCGGTGCCGAAGCGCAGACTGGGGATGCGCGAGTTGACGTTGTTGAACCAGTTGTGGTGGTACGTCACCTTCAAGTGGCCGGTGTCCTGGCTCGCGTTGTTGTCGCTGTGGCCGACGAGCGAGCCCTTGAAGTGGTCCTTGAAGGTGTTCCAGGACACCGTGACGTTGTCGGAGCCGTGGTTGATGTCCAGCAGCCCGTCGTAGTAGTCCTTGTCGTGATCGCGGTCCGCCGAGAAGGAGTTGTGGTCGATCCACACCTTCGTCGAGGCCTGCACCTCGATGCCGTCGGCCGGCGCGAGCGGCTTGCTGATGTTCAGGTTGCGGACCACGACGTTCGTGACCTTCTTCAGCCGCAGCCCGCCGCCGGTGAACCCGGACGACGAACCGACGCCCAGCACCGTGGTGTTGGAGCCGACATCGACCGAGCCGCTCAGCGAGATCAGACCGTTGACCTTGACGACCTTCGCCGTGCTGCCGGTGACGGCCGTCTTGAAGGCGCTCAGCGTGGAGACGGTGACCGCGGAGGCGCTGCCGCCGCCGGTCGTTCCGGCGCCGAAACCGATGGGGGAGGTCTCGGCGGCCGCGGCCGACTGAGGGGCGGCCAGGGCGGCCGCCGTCGCGAGCGCGACCGTACCGGCGGCCAGAGCGGATCTTTGCGCTTGTGTACGTGGGGGGCGAGTACGCATGCGGGGTGCGTCCCTTCGTGGCGCCTGCCTGACGCCTGGTGGTCATGTACGTGAAAATAGTTCGCCATGCTGAACCGTGTACGCAGTGCAGTGCGGCAATGGGGGACCCAGGTGGGGAGGGTCGATCACATCGCTGAACGGAACGTAGAGGGTAAGCGCTTTCTGGTCAACGCTTTGCGCAGAAGACATTCGGTCGCCCAGGTGGGGGAGGGGGCGGCGAGGGCGAGCGAATTCTTTCGACGTGTGGGAGCGCTTCCATGGCGGCCATGTGCATGCCACGATGCTCGCCGGACGCTTGCCTTCCGCGAGATTTCCGAGGTCCTCCGAGAGCTTCCGAGGGGGTGAGTCGGTGGCGACTCCACGCATGCGTACGTCTGTCGGCGGCCCGGTGCTCACCTTGCTCGCCCCGGGACTCATGTCGCTCGCCAACGGACCGGCAGCCGCGGACGACCGGGCCGACCCGCTGCCGGAGTTCTTCGGCTGGATCTCCGCCGACCCGCTGAACGGCCCGGAGCCGGACGCCGACCGGCCGATCGTCTCCGTGAAGGGCCCGGCTGTCTTCCGGTACAGGAGTCGCCGGCACGTCCACACGACGACCGCGGACACCGCCGGCGCGCGGGGCCTCGCCCACACGAGCCTCGTCGGCTGGTGGCAGGCGGCCGAGGCGTCCCTGACCCCCTTGGGCACTTGCCCGGACATCGGCGACCGGTACGCGGCCGTGCCCCCGGTCTTCCCCATCGCGCGCAAGAAGCCGCGGTCCAGGCGCGGAACCAGCGGCGCCGGCGGCGCCGGTCGGAGCCGGTGGCCAGGGCCTCCACCAGCGTCAGGCAACTGCCGGTCCCGGCGGCGCGGTACACGTGGCTCACCTCGAACGGGTCGAAGCGGTTGTGCTCGGTCGGCACGATCTCCCGACACGTCGAGCTGTCTCAGGTACCCCCAACTGCCGTGGCGAATCGCCCTGTTGACCCTGATCAACTCATCCTGCCGATCCTTCCGAAAGAGAGGGGCAAGGACGTGTCCACCACCCTCAGGAGACCGCTGAGTTCCGTACTGCCGACCCTGCTGGCCTTACTCGCGGCGGCGCTCTTCGCCGCCGTTCCCACCGCATCGGCCCGCACGGAGGCCGTCCCCACGGCGACCCTCACCGAGGTCACCGGCTTCGGTGCCAATCCCAGCAACCTCCAGATGTACCTGTACGTGCCGGAGAACGTCACCGCGCACCCGGCGGTCGTCGTCCCCGTGCACTACTGCACCGGCTCTGGACCGGCCATGTACAACGGCACCGAGTGGGCTCAACTGGCCGACACCTACGGCTTCGTGGTGATCTACCCCTCGGTCACCCGGTCCAGCAAGTGCTTCGACGTGTCCTCGCCGCAGGCCCTCAGGAGGGGCGGCGGCAGCGACCCCGTCGGCATCAAGTCGATGATCGACTGGACCGTGAACACCTACTCCGCCGACACCGGCAGGATCTACGCCACCGGCATCTCCTCCGGCGCGATGATGACGAACGTCCTGCTCGGCGACTACCCGGACGTGTTCGCGGCGGGCGCGGCGTTCTCCGGCGTCCCCTTCGGCTGCTTCGCGACGACGGACGGTTCCGAGTGGAACAGTGCCTGCTCGGGCGGCACCGTCACCCACACCCCGCAGCAATGGGGCGACCTGGTCCGCGCCGCCTACCCCGGCTACACCGGCACCCGGCCGCGCATGCAGGTGTGGCACGGCACCGAGGACGACGTGCTGCGCTACCCGAACTTCGGCGAGGAGATCAAGGAGTGGACGAACGTCCTCGGCGTCAGCCAGACGCCCGCCGCCACCGACTCGCCCGTCTCCGGCTGGACCCGCACCCGCTACGGCGCCACCGGTGACCGCGCCCCCGTCGAGGCGATCAGCCTCCAGGGCGTCGGCCACAACCTGTACAGCTGGGGCATGGCCGACCGCGCCCTGACCTTCTTCGGCCTGAACGCCGGCGGCCCCGCGCCCGAGCCCCAGCCCCAACCCGGCGCCTGCAAGGTGACGGCCACGACGAACGCCTGGAACACCGGCCTGACCGCATCGGTCACCGTCACCAACACGGGCACGACGACGGTCAACGGCTGGAAGCTGGCCTTCTCCCTCCCCGCCGGACAGACCATCACCAACGGCTGGGGCGCCACCTACACCCCGTCCTCCGGGGCGGTGACGGCGACGAACGCGACGTACAACGGCACGATCGCACCGAACGCGAGTGTCAGCATCGGCTATCAGGCGAACCACAGCGGGAACAGCGCGGCTCCGGGTGGCTTCACTCTCAACGGAGCGACCTGCACGTCGAGTTGAGGACTCACCGGCCATCGCGGTCCTCCGGCGGGGCGGTCCGGCGCAGTGCGCGGGCGTCCCGCCGGACGGCGTGGCGCTTGCCGCGCCCGAATGTCCAGGACGATTCGCGGCTCCACGCTCGGGGCCTCCTCCGAGAGGGAGGGCGATCGAACCGAGCGCGAGCCGCAGGCAGGATGGCAGGGTGTCTCAGGCCGACCACCCTGAACCGACGGTGATCAACTGAGGCCCTGCCGGCGTGCAGGCCGAAGTTGTCGCGATTGACGCGCCGTCGATCCGCTCGGCGGACGCGCCCGAATGGGACGCCGGACCCATTCCCCTACGGAAACGGCGTCACACGGACCGGTGGTACTGGTCCGGCACCCGCACCTCTCCGCCCAGCTCGCGTGCCGCATGCCGTGCCCAGGACGGGTTCCGCAGCAGCTCGCGGCCCAGCAGTACGGCGTCCGCCTCGCCGTTGGAGAGGATCTTCTCGGCCTGTTCGGTGTCCGTGATGAGGCCGACCGCGGCGACCGGGAGGGTGGTCTCCGCCTTGACGCGGGCGGCGAAGGGGACCTGGTATCCGGGTTCGGCCGGGATGCGGACGCCCGACGCGTTGCCGCCGGTGGAGACGTCCAGGAGGTCGACGCCGTGGGCCTGGAGGTCGTGGGCGAAGCGGACGGTGTCGTCCGGGGTCCAGCCGCCCTCCTCCAGCCAGTCGGTCGCCGAGATGCGGAAGAAGAGGGGCTTGTCGTCGGGCCAGACCTCGCGCACCGCGTCGACGACCTCGAGCGCGAAGCGGGTGCGGTTCTCGTACGAGCCGCCGTACTCGTCGGTGCGGTGATTGCTGTGCGGGGAGAGGAAGTTGCCGATGAGATAGCCGTGGGCGCCGTGGATCTCGGCGACTTCGAAACCGGCGGCGAGCGCGCGGCGGGCCGCGTCCGCGAACTGACCGACCACCCCGGCTATCTGATCGGACGTCAGCTCTGTGGGGACCGGGTGGTTCTCGTCGTAGGCCAGCGCGCTCGGGCCCAGCGGCTGCCAGCCCCCCGCGTCCGGGGCGAGCGGCGCGCCGCCCTTCCACGGCTGGTCGGTGGACGCCTTGCGGCCCGCATGGGCGAGCTGGATTCCCGGGACCGTGCCCTGCGAGACCAGGAAGCGGGTGATGCGGCGGAACGCCTCGACCTGGGTGTCGTTCCAGATGCCGAGGTCGTAGGGGGAGATGCGGCCCTCGGGGCTGACGCCGGTGGCCTCGACGATGATCAGGCCCGTCCCGCCGGTCGCGCGGGCCGCGTAGTGCGCGAAGTGCCAGTCGTCCGGGGCGCCGATCCCGGGGCCGTCCGGAGCGGCCGAGTACTGGCACATCGGCGGCATCCACACCCGGTTCGGGATCGTCACGTCGCGGAGGGTGAAGGGCTCGAAGAGTGCGCTCACGGCGGGCTCCAATCGTCACGGGACCGGTGCTGGTCGACTCGTACGATAGGCATCGTAGTACGTCGGATGTCAAACTACGAGAGGTCTCGTACAATGGGGGTCTCCGGGGGCCGGTCCCCAAGTGAGCAGAGCCCCGGGAACTCTGGAGAAGTGGAGCCGCCGTGACCTCCCCCGCCGTCAGCAGTCGTACCCTTCCGCACCCGGAGCGCGGCGAGATCCGGCTGGAGGGCATCCTGCACGCCCTCTCCGACCCGATGCGCCTGCGGATCGTGCGAGAGCTCGCCGCGGTCGGCGACGAGCTCTCCTGTTCGCACTTCGACCTGCCCGTCACCAAGTCGACGACCACCCACCACTTCCGGGTGCTGCGCGAGAGCGGGGTGATCCGGCAGATCTACCGGGGCACGGCCAAGATGAACGGTCTGCGCCGGGACGACCTAGACGATCTCTTCCCGGGGCTTCTCGACACCCTCCTCGACGCCGCCGCCCGCCAGGCCGTCCGGGTCGGGAGCGCCTGACGCGGTCTTCGAGGGCAGGTGGTTGAAGAGCAGGTTCAGCACGATCGCCGTCAGACAGCCCGCGCTGATGCCGCTGTTCATCACCGTCTGGAACCAGTCGGGGAACTTCTCGTAGATCGTCGGCACGCCGACCGGCAGCACGCCCATGGCCACCGAGACGGCCACCACCGTCAGGTTGTGGTTGCCCTTGAAGTCCACCTGGGTGAGGGTCCGCAGACCGCTCGCCGCGACCGTACCGAACATCACCAGGCCCGCCCCACCGAGCACCGGCGCGGGTACCGCCGCGACCACCGCGCCCAGCTTGGGCAGCAGGCCCAGCAGGACCAGGATGCCGCCGGCCGTGGCGACGACCCAGCGGCTGCGCACCCGGGTCATGCCGACGAGGCCCACGTTCTGGGCGTACGCGGTGTAGGGGAAGGTGTTGAAGACGCCGCCGAGCACGGTCGACAGGCCGTCGGCGCGCAGACCGTCCGAGAGGGAGCGCGGCTCGACCCCGCGGTCCGTCATCTCGCCGACCGCGATCAGGTCGCCGGTCGTCTCGGTCATCGTCACCAGCGCCACGACCAGCATCGACACGATCGCCGAGAACTCGAAGGTGGGCGCCCCGAAGTGGAACGGCGTGCTGATCCCGACCCAGTCCGCGTCCCCGACACCGTCGAAGTCCGTGAACCCGAAGGGAACGGCCACCACCAGGCCCACCACGATGCCGATCAGTACCGCGATCCGGCTCAGGAACGCCGGCGCGAACCGCTGCACCCCCAGCACCACCGCCAGGACGAACACGGCCAGCGCGATGTTCTTCGGCGCGCCGAAGTCGGCCGACCCGACGCCGCCCGCCACCCAGTTGCCCGCGACCGGCAGCAGGGAGATGCCGATGATCAGAATCACCGTGCCCGTGACCAGCGGCGGGAAGAAGCGGAGCAGCCTGCCGAAGACCGGTGCGAGCAGCATGATCGCGAGACCCGCGACGATCACCGAGCCGTAGATCGCCGGGAGTCCGCCGCCCGTCGTGCCGATCAGGACCATCGGGGACACGGCCGCGAAGGTGCAGCCCTGCATGATCGGGAGCCGTACGCCGAAGCGCCAGAAGCCGACGCACTGGATGAGGGTGGCGATGCCGCACACCAGCAGATCGGCGGTGATCAGATATGCCAGGTCCGCCGGTGACAGCTTCATCGCGCCGCCGACGATCAGGGGAACGGCCACGGCGCCCGCGTACATCGCGAGGACGTGCTGGAGGCCGAAGGCGGCGAGCTGCCGTACCGGGGGTACTTCGTCCACGGGATGCACAGGAGTGGTTGGGGCCATGTCCGAAACCGTAAGGGCGTTGAACAGTTTGTTGATTTCCGGGGTGTTGCCGGTTGGTTGCCCGGTGCGGGCAAAGGGGTGCACGCGCCCCTAAGAAGCACTGCCGTGCACCGCGTTCATCAGGGACTGCCAGTCCGGGAGCTTCACCACGCCCCGGCCCAGTGACGCACCGAGCTGCGCCTCGGCTTGCTCGATGGCGCACCAGCCCGCCCACTCCACCACTTCGGCCCCGGCTGTCCGCAGTGCGTCGAGCGGGTCCCCGCGCAGTTCTTTGTGTACGAGCGTGGGGACGTCCTCGAGCAGCGAGGTCACCGTCTCCTTGGCGTCCGGGCGGTTGGTGCCGATCACGCCTGTCGGGCCGCGCTTGATCCAGCCGGCCACGTACTCTCCCGGGACCGCGGAACCGCCCTGCACGACACGGCCGTCGACGTTGGGCACCGTGCCGCTCTCCGCGTCGAACGGCAGCCCCTGCACCGGCATTCCCCGGTAGCCCACCGAGCGCAGCACCAACTGCGCCTCGATCTCCTCGAATTCCCCCGTGCCGCGCACACCGCCACGCCCGTCCGGCACCGTCCTTTCGAAGCGGACCGCGCCCACGCGGCCGCCGTCGGCGAGGAGTTCGACCGGACGCAGGAAGAAGCGCAGCGAGATCCTGCGGGCGGACGGCCGTGACTCCGCGGCCGCCCAGCCGCGCAGCACCTCCACGTTGCGGCGCTGCGGTGCCGGCAGGGGGGCGGGATCGAGGAACGCCGGGTCCAGCGCCAACTCCTCCGGCTGGACGACCACTTCGGTGTCCGGCAGTGAACCCAGCTCGCGCAGCTCCTTGGTGGTGAAGCGGGCCTGGGAAGGGCCCCGCCGGCCCACCATGTGGACCTGCGTCACCCGGCTGGCCGCCAGCGCGGTGAGCGCCGGATGCGGGATGTCGGTCGGGCTGAGCTCGGTCGTCCCGCGCGCCAGCATCCGCGTCACGTCCACGGCGACGTTGCCCACACCGATGACGACCGCCGACCGGGCGCCGGCCACGAAACCGTCGGCCGTGGAGTCGGGATGCGCGCTGTACCAGGACACGAACTCCGTCGCCGACCAGCTGCCCGGCAGCTCCTCGCCAGGGATCCCGAGATGCCGGTCGGTCGCGGCGCCCACGCAGTACACGACGGCGTGGTACAGCTCGCGCAGCCGCGCGGCAGGCACCCCGCCGGGGCCGATCTCCACACCGCCGAGGAACCGCACCCGCTCGTGCTCCAGGACGGCCCGCAGGTTGTTCTGGAGCGATTTGATCTTCTCGTGGTCAGGTGCCACGCCGTAGCGCACCAGGCCGTACGGGCACGGCAGCCGGTCCAGGACGTCGACGAGCACGTCCGGGTCCTGCTGGACGAGGCTCTGGGCGGTGTAGCACCCGCTGGGCCCGGAGCCGACGACGGCGACACGCATGTTTCCAGGATCGCACCGCCACCGCTCCGCTGACAGGGTGCTGCGCGCGGCACGCGTACGCGTGTCCGTTCATAGGGGGTGCGATCATGCGGTTACGTTGCGTGTGTGCTAGAAGCATCCTTTCTTAATCTTTCTGATCGTTGTCCGACGGACGGCAGCGTGTCCGTATGGCCCGCGTGGGAAGTGCGGGAGGACGGGGGCGCGATGGCGTGGTTCCACGTCCGGCTCGCCTTCGCCGACGGTGCCCGGGTGGACACGCTCGCGGTGGTGGCCGAAGGCGGCGTGTCCCTGGAGGACGTACGGGCGCAGCCGGCGCTGTCGCTCGAGGACCTGGGCGCCCTCGGCGACTGGATCGAGGGCCCGCTGTTCGAGGCCTGTGGAGTCGTGCCTCCCGGCACCGCGGAGCAGTTGGGCAGCCGTGCCCGGCCCGCCTGGCCGCGTGGCATGGAAGGGTGCCGGCTGATCGCCGAGGAGTACCGGGCCGCCCAGGAGGACGGCGTCGACCCGGTCCTCGCCGTGATGTGCGCGACCGGGCACAGCCGCCGCAAGTCACTCCGGCTCATCTCCCAGGCGCGCGACGCGGGGTTCCTGACACCACGTCACGCACGGCGCTGAACTGCCGAGTTCACCGGAGCACGCCGTTCAGAGCAGGTCCCGCATCCGGTTGATCTCGCTCGTCTGCTGGGCCACCACGTCGTCGGCCATCTCCTCGATCCGGACGTTGTTGCCCTGCCCCTTCACGTCCGTCGCCATGGTGATCGCCCCCTCGTGGTGAGTGATCATCAGGGTGAGGAAGAGCTCGTCGAAGGCCTTCCCCTTCGCCGCGCGCAACTTCTTGACCTGCGCCTCGGTCGCCATGCCGGGCATCGTGGCGTGCGCGTGGCCGTCGCTCTTCTCGGACTGGCCGTACTCCTTCAGCCAGGCCCTCATCGCGCTGATCTCCGGTCCCTGTGCGGCCGAGATCCGCTCGGCGAGGGCCTTGAGCTTGGCCGACTCGGCCCGCCGCGGGGCCAGTTCGGTCAGCTCCAGGGCCTGGGCGTGGTGCGCGATCATCATCCGCACATACGAGACGTCCGCCGAGTTGGGCGTGTCGTCGTCGGCCCGCTGCTCCTGTGCGTCCTCGGCGGACAGAGTGCGGTTCGCCTCACCGGGCTTGCCGGGCACCAGCACCGAAGGCCCGGTCGCCGGGGCGGACTTCGGGTCCGCGCCCGAGTCGCAGCCCCCGAGGGCCAGGGCTGCGAGAGCGGCCAGAGCGGCCGTCGCGTACGGAGCGCGGCCGAGGAGCACAGTGGCCACCCATGGTCCCTTCATTACAGGTTCGTTGCCCTCTGTTGATCTGTGCATGGTGAAGACGATACTGCGGGGACGTGTGAACCGTTCCACATGAACGGCACAGGGAGGAAACAGTGATCCTGTTGAAAGAGTCCCGAACCCGGCACAGACGACTGGGAGTTGCCACGGCGGCCGTGGGTCTCCTGGCCGCGTTGCTGACCGCGGGCCCGGCCGCCGCGACCCCCGACCCCGGGGACGGCCCGGCGGCGGGCAAGGAGGTCTCCAAGAGCACCGAGGCCGAGGTGAAGGCGGCGATCGCCGACGGCGAGATACCCGGCCAGGACGAGATCGTCCACTCCGACAACATCGAGCACCTCGTCAACATCCCCAAGGACGCCCTGCCCGGCATCAATTCGGACCTGGCCTTCCAGGGCCGGTACGCCTTCGCCGGCAACTACGACGGCTTCCGCGTCTTCGACATCAGCAACCCGAAGGCGCCGAAGACGATCGCCCAGGTGCTGTGCCCCGGATCGCAGAACGACATCTCCGTCTCCGGGAACCTGCTGTTCCTGTCCACCGACTCCTCGCGCAGTGACAGCAGTTGCAGCAGCACCACCCAGCCCGCGACCGAGAAGTCGTCGTGGGAGGGCATGAAGGTCTTCGACATCAGCGACAAGAGCAACCCGAAATACGTCGCCGCCGTGGAGACCGCCTGCGGCTCGCACACCCACACCCTGGTGCCCGAGCGCAAAAACGTCTACCTCTACGTCTCCTCGTACTCGCCGAACGCGGCCTATCCCGACTGCCAACCGCCGCATGACGGCATCTCCGTCATCAAGGTGCCGCGCAACGCCCCCGAGAAGGCGGCGGTCGTCAACTTCCCGGTGCTCTTCCCCGGCGAGGGCCCCGACGGCGGCGGCAACCCCGGTTCGCCCACCAACCCGGGTGTCTCCAAGACCACCGGCTGCCACGACATCACGGTGCTCCCGGACAAGGACCTGGCAGCGGGCGCCTGCATGGGTGACGGCATCCTGTTCTCGATCAAGGACCCCGAGCACCCGAAGGTCATCGACCGGGTGCAGGACAACGTGAACTTCGCGTTCTGGCACTCGGCGACCTTCAACCAGAAGGCGAACAAGGTCGTCTTCACCGACGAGTTGGGCGGCGGCGGTGCGGCCACCTGCAACGCGGAGATCGGTCCGAACCGCGGCGCCGACGGCATCTACGACATCGTCGGCAAGGGCGACAAGCGCAAGCTCGTCTTCCGCAGCTACTACAAGATCCCGCGCCACCAGGCCGGCACCGAGAACTGCGTGGCCCACAACGGCTCGCTGATCCCGGTCAAGGGCAAGGACCTCATGGTCCAGGCCTGGTACCAGGGCGGCGTCTCCGTCTGGGACTTCACCAACTCCTCGAAGCCCAAGGAGATCGCGTACTTCGAGCGCGGCCCGCTGACCACCGGCGCGCTCACGGTGGGCGGCTCCTGGTCGGCGTACTACTACAACGGCTACATCTACTCGAACGACATCGCCAAGGGTTTCGACGTCCTGAAGCTCAGCGACAAGCGCACGGACCCGGCCAGGAAGGTGCGGCTCGGCGAGCTCAACGTCCAGACGCAGCCGGACTACTTCGACTGATCCACGGGCTCCGCGCCCGTCTCGAAGAAACGCGACAGGTCCGTGCCGTACGTCCCGTCGGGTGCCCCGGTGCCCGGCGGGACGCCCTGCTCCCAGTCGAGCCGGTAACGCGAGAACAGCTCGGCGCGCAGGGTCGTGAGCGACATCGGAACGTTCGGCAGGACCATCGCGTAGACCGCGCCCATGAGCTGCGAGCGCAGCATCGGATAGTCGGTCCCGACCGTCTGCGAACCGTGCCGCTCCATCGTGTCCCGCAGCAGTTCGGCGAGGCGCTGCTGCTCCGGGCACTCCACGAAGCCCTCGGTGTCCAGCAGACCCGCCATGTGCTGGCGCATCAGCACCGTCCGGTCCCGGGCCAGACCCAGGACCGCGTCGATGGCCCGGGCCATCCGCTCCCGGCCGTCCTCGGTGCGCGGCTCGCGCTCCAGCGCCTCCTCCAGCGTGCGGTGCATGAGCCGGTGCACTGCGGACTGCACGAGTTGGCGCTTGCCGGGGAAGTAGTACGACACCAGACCGCGCGCCGAACCGGCCCGGTCCGCGATGTCGCCGAGGGTCGTCGCCTCGTAACCGCGCTCGGAGACCAGTTCGACCGCCGCCTGCAGGAGCCGCTCCCGGGAACGACGGCGCAGCTCTTCATTGACCGAGGCGCTGCGCGGGGACATGCTGTAACTCCTGCGTTGACTGGCTATCAGCCAACTATACTCAGTGCGTCCGGACCGGCCCGAAAAAGGCATGGTCGGGGCTGCCGCCTGCTCTGGGCGACGCGGGGGATCGTCCAGGGTGGGCGAGCATACGACCCAATGGTGTGCTCAGGCGACCTTCTCGGCGGGGTGGCCACCCGGTTTTCGGCCACTTTTTTCCGGTGCCGGTCGCGGGCGTCGATCCCGCCCGTCAGCCCACCAGGCCGAGGACGGACCGCAGTGCGTCGGGCCGCTGTGCGGCCGGCAGATGATCCACGAAGTGCACTGCGCAGCCGAGGGCCGCGGCACCGCCGTCCGCCCGCCGGTCGTCGCCGACCATGAGGACGTCCCGGGGCTCGACACCGAGCGCCGTGCAGGCCGTTTTGAACAGCCGGGGGTCCGGCTTCTGGATGCCGTGTTCGTACGACAGCACATACACGTCGACGAACGGATCGAGTCCGTGCGCGCGGAAGACCGGACGCAGGTCCCAGCCGATGTTGCTGACCACGCCCACTTTGATCCCGCGCTCGCGCAGCGCGCGCAGCACCTCGGCGGCATCGGGATACGGCTGCCAGGCGGCGGGGAGCATGTGCCGGTCGTACAGCGCCTCGTGCAGTGCGGGATCCGGCAGCGTGACGAGCCGCGAAAGCCCGGTGTACGCGGCCCGGTGCAGCTCGGCGCTCTCGTCCCGGATCGCCCACAGGGCGGCGAGCTCGTCCGGCATCGGCACCCGCGGTGCCACCCCGCCGGGCAACGCCCCCACGTTCTCCAGCTCCCGCGCGGCCCGCCTCAACTCGGCGTCGGTGAGGGTCGGTCCCGCCTCGTCGAGGACAGCCCTCAGCCAGGAGTCGGTGGACTCGATCCGGAAGAGGGTTCCCGAGAAGTCGAACAGGACGGCAGTCATACGGTGATCTTACGGCTCGGCGCGGACGGGTCCCGAGGGCCGCAGACCCGCCCGGGGCTGTACCTCACGGCCGACAGCGCCGGTGGACCATCACCGCCAGGGTCACGAGCAGGGCGCCCAGGAACCACCCGCCGAGGACGTCGGAGGGCCAGTGGACGCCCAGCCAGATGCGTGTCAGGCCGACGCCCACGACGGAGATCACGGCGAGGGTCAGGCCCGTGAGCCACAGGGCGCGGCCGACGCCGTAGTGATGGAGGAGCCACAGGAGGAGGCCGCACACGACCGTGGCCGTCAGCGCGTGGCCCGACGGGTAGGCCGCGAAGTGCGCGGTGTCGACAGGGTCGGGCCAGACGGGGCGTTCGCGGCCGACCGCGGCCTTCAGGACCTGCTGGAGCAGTGTGCCCAGCGCACATGTGGCCACCAGCCATACGGCGGTCCAGCGGGCATTGCGTCGCCACACCAGCCAGATCGCCGCGACCGCTGCCAGGATGCGCATCGCCCACGGGTCCCAGACCCAGTCCGTGAGGATGCGGAAGGCATGCGTGAGCCCCGGTTCGTCGACCGCCCAGCGGTGGGTGGTGTCGGCGATGTCGCCGTCCACGGTGAGCAGCGGATGCCACTTGGCCACGACCAGGACGAGCAGCAGCACCGAGCACAGGGCGAGGACACCGCTCGCGCGGGCGGCGGTCCGGTGCTCCGGGGGACGGGGCGGGGAGTCGACGGACTGGGTGTGCATACTGCGATCCTCGCCGACCTGTGCGGTGGGGGGCGAATTCCGGGGCGCGGGTGGGCCGGACGGTCCGTGGTCCGGGGCCGCGGTCATGGCCGGCTGCTCGCGTTGGGGGGCATGGTCGTGCCGGGTTCCCCGGGATCCGTGGGTGTATGCCACGCCGCCTGTCGCTGTCCCAGTGGTCGGTGTTCGCGTAGGGGGGCGCGTCGCCGCGTACGTCAGAGCGTCAGCAGCATGGCCACCATCGCGATGCCCATCGACAGGCGGCACGCCCGCGCGAGTTCGGGGCGGTCGCCCCAGCCGACGCTGCCGCCGGCGGCGGTCACCGGTATCAGACGGGCGCCGGACAGCAGGACGTATCCCGCGAAGTAGAGGAGCAGTACGCCCGTCACCACGGGGACTCCCGAAGCGCCGTGGTGGCCGGGGGAGGCCGCCATCACCACCGCCATGTAGACCATGGCCCCCGCCCCCACCAGGTGATGCAGATGATGAGTGCTCGTGCGCGCCGCCCACAGCGCGCGCAGCGCGGCCCCGCCGAACACAGCCGTGCACAGCGGCCAGACCCACGCCGGTGGCGTGAACACGGCCGCCGGTACGGCCATCGCGGCCATCCCGAAGCCCATCAGCGCCTCACCGCCCGCGGCCCGGCGCTGCTCCTCGACGCTGCTGCGCATCCGCAGCAGGCAGTACACCCCGGTCGCCGCGCAGAGCGCGACCAGCAGCCAGCCGGGCGAAGCCGGTCCGTGCACGCCCACCTCCCCGCTCGACGGTCGGTCAAGGAATGCCCGGGCCACGCGGTGCGCAATCGAGCGCAAGGGTGTACGCGGGGAGCGTGCGGCGGAGCACGGCAGGTCAGGGTGATGTTCCTGACATCGTTCACAGGTAAAACACCTGTTAAAGTATTGACTCATGAGCAGTGCGACCCCCCACACCGACACCCCGCGCGTACGCCGTCTCCCGCTGGCCGGCGTGCTTCGCGTCGGCAGGCCCTCCGACATCTGGTTCAAGCCCGCCCTGAGCGTCGTGGTCGCGGTCGCCCCGTCCAACCTGGTCCTGCTGGCCCTCGGCCGTCTCGACCTGGCGATGTACACCATGGCCGGGTCCCTGTGCGCGCTGTACGCCCACAACCGGCCCTACGCCGCCCGCGCCCGCACCCTGGCCTGGGTGGTGCTCGGCATGGTCGCCGGCCTCGGCGTCGGCCTGGTCGCCGCCTCGCTCACCGGCAGCGCGGTGGTGCTGGTCACCGTCGGGGCGCTGGTGGCCGCCGTGCAGAAGACCCTCTGCGACGCCACCCGGATCGGCCCGCCCGGCCATGTGGTCCTCACCTTCATCAGCTCCGCCTCCCTGTTCGCCCCGCAGACCCTCGCCCAGGTTCCCGGCCATCTCGCCCTGGCCCTCGCGGCGGGTGCCTGGGCCTGGCTGATCGGCATGGCCCCCGGCCTGCTGCGGCCGCACGGTCCGGAGCGACGGGCCACCGCCCGCGCCCTGGACGCGGCTGCCGCGTACGCGGAAAACCCGCGCTCCCATGCGAGCGGAACCGCCCACGCCGCCGTGCAGGCCGCCTGGCAGACCCTCCTGTCGGCCGGAGCCCGCTCCGCAACCCGGCGCGCCCTCGAACGCCTCGTCGTCCGCGCCGAGGTCGCCCTCGCCGCCCCCGCCGACGCGGACCCGGACCGTCTGCGCGCCTGGGCCGGCGACCTGCGCGGCACAGCCCCCGTCCCGCAGGCGCCGGACGACGACGAACTCCTCGGCGTGGACATCGAACTCGCCGCCCCGGCCCACCCGGTGTGGCGCATGCTCGCCCCGATCGCCGTACGCACCGCCCTGGGCTGCGCCCTCGCCGGGTACGCCTCCCTCGCTCTCGGCATCGGCCGCCCCTACTGGGCCCTGGTCACCGCGGCCTCCCTCTACCAGGCCAACATCACCCTCACCTGGAGCCGGGGCGTCCAGCGGGTCGTCGGCAACCTCGTCGGGGTGCTGGTGTTCGCCGCCGTCGTCCCGCTCGCCCATCTCGGGCCCGCCGCGCTCGTCCTGTGCTGCCTGGCCTTCAACTTCGGCGCCGAGGCGCTCATCGCCCGCAACTACTGGCTCGGCAGCGTCTGCGTGACCCCGATGGCCCTGCTCATCACCGAGTTCGCCGGTCGCCAGGAGCCGGGCCGGCTGATCACCGAACGGGTCGTGGACACCTTCGTCGGGGCGCTGGTCGGATTCGTCGCCGCCATAGCGGTCACCAACCGGCGCGCGGGCGACCGGGTCGAGCGGTCGCTGGCCGCGGTGGAGGGCGCCCGTGACCGCACGGCCCGCCTCCTGGCCGAGCCGCACCCTGCCCCCGGCGCCCTCGACCTGGCCCGCCGCACCCTCGCCACCGCCCTGGTCGACCTGCGGGCCACCGTCGAGGCCGCGTCCGGCGAATGGTGGCAACGCGCCCTGCCCCAGGAGAGGGTCGTGCGCGTCGAGCAGGCCGCACACCGTACGCTCGCCGCGACGATCCGGCACCACAGAACGGAGGGCGTACGTCCATGACGGCACCGAACGGCCGACCGGCGGACCCGACGAGAAACGACACCGTCGCCGCCGTCGTCCGGCAGTGGCAGACCGTCCATCCCGGCCTCGACACCGGTCCCATGGAGATCATCGGCCGCGTCAACCGCTGTGCCGCCCTCCTCCAGCAGGCCGAGGACGCCCCCCTGCGCCGGGCCGGGCTCAGCCGCCCCGAGTTCGACCTGCTCGGCGCGCTGCGCCGCACCGGCCACGAACTCACCCCCGGCGACCTGGCCCGCGAGACCTTCTCCTCCGGCGCCGCCGTCACCAAGCGCGTCAAACAGCTGACCGAACGGGGCCTGGTGGAGCGCCGGAGCGACACCCGCGACCGCCGTGTGGCCCACGTCCGTCTCACCGAGGCCGGCCGTGAGCTGGTCGACGGGATCCTGCCCGAGCAACTGGCGTACGAGACGGCCGTACTGTCGGTGCTGACGCCCGAGGCGCGGGACGAACTCGCCGCGCGGCTCGGGGAGCTGCTCGGCCGCCTGGAGGGCAGCCTGGGAGTGCTGCGCGTCTGACCCTCCGACCTGCGGTTTCGGAAGTTTCGAAGCCCGCTGCCTGTTGACGCGGTCCACCCGCGCTTCCTACGTTCGACCAGGTCGGTGCGGATCATCGACTGTCGTACGGAGTGTCGAACGAAGGATGGATGCCGTGGCAGCCGAAGGTCCCGCCCCCGAGAAGCTCACCATCGACCTCGGCACCGAGACCGGCCCCTTCCACGGGGGAGCGAGCGGCACGCTCTACGGCCTCTACGGCGACGGCGTGCCCAGCCGCACCGTGGTCGAGGGCATGTACCCGCGCACGGTGACGACCAAGGCCCAGGACGGTACCCAGCATCCCGGCGGCGACGCCCTGGAGATCCTGCCGCCGTTCGTCGCGGCGGGCGGCAAGGACGTCTACGTCTACCTGCCCGACTTCTACCGGGGGTTTCCGTACGAGTGGCCGGGTGCCACCGGTGAGGAGCGGCTCGCCGGGCACCTGGGGGTGATCCGCCGCCAGGTCCAACACGTCCTGACCCTGGGGGAGTTGAAGTCCCACGTCGTGTACGTGCCGTTCAACGAGCCCGAGGGCAACATGTTCGGTGAGGGCGAGTGGAGCTACGACGGGGTCTCCTGGCGGACCCGGCCGGACCACTACTTCGCCGCCTGGGAAACCGCGTACCGCCTCATCAAGGAACTCGACCCGGACGCCCGGGTGGCCGGACCGAACACCTGCATTCTGTACCCCGAGGTCAGGGACTTCCTGGAGTTCGCGAAGTCGCACGACGTGCTGCCCGACATCGTCACCTGGCACGAGCTGTCCTCGCCCGCCGAGGTCCGCACCAACATAGCCGAGTACCGGGAACTGGAGCGGGAGTTGGGCATCGGCCCGCTGCCCGTCAACATCAACGAGTACGCGCACAACTACCACGTCTCCGTCCCCGGCCAGATGATCCAGTGGATCGCCGCGATCGAGGAGTCGAAGGTCGACGCCGACCTCGCGTACTGGAACATCGCCGGCAATCTCAACGACTCGGCGGTGGAGGCGAACAAGGCCAACGGCCAGTGGTGGCTGTACAACGCCTACGGACAGCTGACCGGGAACACCGTCCGGGTCCTCGCCCCGCACCCCGACGCGCAGTACACCCTGCAGGGCGTCGCCACCCTCGACCGGGACAAGCGCCAGGCCAGGGCGGTGTTCGGGGGTGCGGGCGGCGCGGTGGACATCGTGTTCGAGGGCGTGGACGTGGAGGTGTTCGGCACCGTGGTCCATGCACGTCTGGTGGAAATCCCCTGGACGGGCCAAGTGGGCTCCGGCGCACAGCCCTTGCGGCTGCTGGACCAGGAACTTCCGGTCGCGGACGGCAAGATGACGCTGAGCCTGGCCGACCTCGACGAGATGTCCGCCTACCAGGTGATCCTGTCGCCGGGCGGCAACGGAGCCGTGTCCCTGCCGCCCGTGGTGCGCTGGAGGCGGACCTACGAGGCCGAGGATGCGAGCTACACGGGCGGCGGTTACTCGAAGAACGGGCCCGAGGGATCCCCGTCCGCCGTCGACCGGTTCGCCACGTCCGGCGGCTACCACGTGGGTGGCCTGCGCACCGGCTCCGACGGTGTGCTCGCCTTCGACGTCGAGGTCCCCGAGGACGGGACCTATGACCTCGTGGTGTTCGCCGGCTCGCACAACCTCGCCGAACTGGTGCGCGAACAGGGTCCCACCAACGTCTTCCTGCGCGTGGACGGCGAGGACCCGCGCGAGCTGCGGCTGCCGCTCGGCTACAAGTGGGCGGTGTGGGGCCACACCGACACCCGGGTCGAGCTCACCGAGGGCCGCCACCGGATCACCCTCGCCGCCCAGGACCGCGACCTCGGGGTCACCAAGGGCGACGCCGTCATCGACAAGCTGGACGTCGTGCTGCGGGAGAAGGAGGAAACCGCCCTGTACGACGCCGAGTTCGCGGACCTCGGCGGCGGGGCCCGGGTCAGCCACGCCCACCGCGGCGCCTCGGGACCCGGGGTCGCCGTGCTCCCGAGGGCCGGCACCGTCACCTTCTGGGTGTACGCGGCCGACGACGGCGAGGCCTCCGTGACCGTCGACGTGCTCGGGCCCGGAGAGGGCCTGTTGAGCGTCAACGGCGAGGAGACCGGGAGCATCGAGCGTGGCGCCGCACCCCTCTTCCTGGCCGGGGGCGTCAACAAGATCACGGTCACCGGGACTTCGGACCGGCTGATCGTCGACCGGCTGCGGGTCGCCCCTTCCCGCGGCCTCCTGCCCACCACCGCGTACGCCGCCGAGGAAGGCGTCCTGACCGGCGCGGCAAGGGTCACCGGATATCCGTACGCCACGGGCGGCAAGGCGGTCGACGGCGTCGGCGCCGGGCCCGCGAACGCGCTCACCCTGACCGTCACGGCGGACCGCGCCGGACGCCACGCGCTGACGATCCGCTACTCCAACGGCGAGCAGCCCCCTTCCACCCACTACAACCCGGACCCGGTCTGCCGTCACGCCGACGTCTCCGTCAACGGCGCCCCTGCCCACCGCGTCCTGTTCCCCACCACCTTCCACTTCAACAACTTCTGGAACCTGTCCGTACCCGTCACTCTGCGCCCGGGGCTCAACACGCTCACCCTCACCGCCGACGAGCTCCCCGACTTCGCCGGCGACACCACGAACGAGTTCGGCCGGCGCTCCGCCTACGCCCCCGTCATCGACCAGGTCACGGTGACGCCGCTCGCCCCGGAGGAGGCACCTGCCTGACCCGCCGGCGACGGTCCGGGAGCGCGGGCCGCTCCGGCTCAGGCCCGCCCGGCGGGCGCCGCCAGCTTGCGCAACCGGCGCCAGTTCAGGCGAGGTTGTGCCGTCGGTACCCCGGGCCGTTTCCGCGGGACGCGGACGCGCAGTGCCCCGGGTGCGATGCGGCAGTGCACCGGGGTCGGCAGGACCAGGGCTTCGCCGTCGACGCCGACCTCGATCTCCGGATGGTCGGCGTCGACGACCACCTCCCGCGCGGACAGGACCGCCAGCCCCTCCGGGGCGGGATCGAGCAACAGCGCGGCGGCCTCGGCCGCACTGTCCACCCTGACGCCCAGGATGCCGAGCAGCCCGGAGTCGAGCCGTTCGCGGCGGCCGAGGCCCACGGGGTCACCGGTGCGGTAGGCGTTGTTGCTCACCAGCAGGGCTTGCGGGCCGTCGATCGTGGTGGCCTCGATCCGCGCGATCAGATGCGGGCCGCGCTGACGGGTGAGCAGATCGGGCAGGAGCTCCAGAGTTGTGCCGATCTTGTCGTCGCGGTAGGCGGGACTCTGGACGACCGCCGCGTACGCGCCGAAGGAGGCGTTGTTGACGAACGGATGGTCCGCCACGAAGCCGAGATCCACGCGGAGTTCGACGCCGTCGGTGAGCGCGTCGAGGCAGGTCGCGGGGTCGGTGCGGTCGAGGCCGAGGTCCATCGCGAAGTGGTTGCGGGTACCGGCGCAGACGACGAGGAACGGCAGGTCGTGTGCCGCGGCGACGGCGGCGACCAGCGCCTGGGTGCCGTCGCCGCCCGCGACCCCGAGCAGGTCCGCGCCCTCCGCCACGGCCGCCCGCGCCAGCGCGGTCACGTCCTGGTACCCCTCCGGGTCGAGCAGCACGACCCGTGCGCCGAGGTGTTCGGCCCTCTCCCGCAGCCGGAACTGCTCGACCTTCCCGCCCCCGGAGCGGGGGTTCATGATCAGGACGGGCTGCCGCACGGACCGCGCCCGGTGCTCCTTCATGCGCTTGGGGCGGGTGCCGGTGCTGCGCAGCGCGTACCGCCCGCTCCACACGGCCACGCTCCACAGCACCGGCGCCAGCACGAGCACCCATCCCAGGGTGACCACGAAGAGGACCAGGACGAGGGCGGGGGTGACGACCGCGAGCCCCGCGGCCAGCCAGCGCTCCGGCCCGCGCCGGGTCAGCGTCCACCACACCGCCGCCGCCGTGCCGGCCGCGCCCGCGAGCCCGGCCGCCAGCAGCAGAACGCCGCCGAGACCGCCGTACCCGAGCGGGAGCAGCACCGCGAGGGCGGCCGCCGCCAGGGAGGTCCGGGCAGCCCATCGCTGACTGCGCCAGGCCGCGGCGTTCAGGTCCACGCTCATGTGCTCCTCCACTGCTCGGCGCCCTCGGGCCACGGCGGTCGGCGGAGCATATCCAAGTCGTCGGAACGACCGGCATCGTGCGTGTGTGGTGCGGGGCTCAGATGCCCGGCCGGTACCGGACGGGATGGTCCGCCGGCACCTCCACCAGCACGATCGGGATGCCGTCCGGGTCCGCGACCCACATCTCGACCAGCCCCCACGGCTCCTTCACCGGCGGCCGTACGATCTCGACACCCTTGGCCAGCAGTTCCTCGTGTGCCGCGGGCACGTCCGGGACCTGGAGCCACAGCCGGACGTCCGCAGCCGGCGGGGCCTCGGAGCGTCCCGACAGCTCCAGGAACCCGCCGCCGAGGAAGTGGACGGTGCCCCGCTCCGGCCCCGTACCGAACTCGCGGTACACCGCGAGGCCCAGCTGGTCGCCGTAGAAGACCCGGGAACGTTCCGGATCCGTGGGCCGCAGCAGGACGCGGCCGCTCAGCACGTGCACCATGCGGGCGAGCCTATCCGGGGCGCTAGTCTCGACCGTGCCCGAATCGTGCCCCTGAAGTGGAGACGCACCCCATGGAGACCACCGCCGGCCTCGCCTTCCGTGACGCCACCGACGCCGACGTGGACGCGCTGGTCGCGCTCATCGAGTCGGCGTACCGCGGGGACGACAGCCGGGCCGGGTGGACCACCGAGGCGGACATCCTCGAGGGGCAGCGGACGGACCCGGAGGGCGTGCTCGCGGTCATCAGGTCGCCCGACAGCCGGCTGCTCACGGTGGAGCGGGACGGCCAGATGGTCGCCTGCTGCCAGCTCGAACACCGGGGCAGCCACGCCTACTTCGGGATGTTCGCGGTCAGCCCCACGCTCCAGGGCGGCGGCCTCGGCAAGGTGATCATCGCGGAGGCGGAGCGGATCGCGCAGGAGACCTGGGGCGTGACCGAGATGCACATGACCGTGATCTCCGTGCGCGACGACCTCATCGCCTGGTACGAGCGGCGCGGCTACCGCCGTACGGGAGAGATGACGCCCTTCCCGTACGGCGACGAGCGCTTCGGCGTTCCGCAGCGTGACGATCTGCAGTTCGAGCTGCTGGTCAAGTCGCTGGTGTGACGTTCCTGCCCCGTCTCACGCGGTGAAGCGGCCGGTGCGTTTGATCTGCGGGTAGTCGGTCGTCGCGCCGTCCAGCTCCAGGGCCCGCACCAGCTTCAGATGGTCCTGGGTGTTCACCACCCAGCCGATGATCTTCAGGTCCGCCTTGCGGGCCGCTTCCACGACCTCCAGGGTCAGCCGGCGGATGTTCAGACAGACCGTCCCCGCCCCGGCCTCGACGGCGCGCTCCACGATGTCGGGGCCGAACCGGCTGCCGATCAGCGCGGTCCGTACTCCGGGCACGAGGCGGCCGATCTCGGTGATCGCCTCGTCGTGGAACGAGGACACCTCGACCCGGGAGACCAGGTCCCGCCGGAGCATCACCTCGGCCAGCGCGCGAGCCGCCGCGATGTCCTTGATCTCGGCCTGGAGCGGCGACCGTACGGCGTCCAGGACCTCCTCGAACACCGGGACACGTTCTCCGCGGCCCGCGTCCAGGGCGCGCAGTTCGGTGAGGGTCTTCTCGGCGATCGGGCCGGTGCCGTCGGTCGTGCGGTCCACGTCGGTGTCGTGCATGACGACGAGGGCGCCGTCCTTGCTCAGATGCAGATCGAGTTCGATGACGTCGAGGCCGGCCTGCTGGGCGGCGACGAAGGAACGGAGGGTGTTCTCGGGTTCGGTACCCATGACTCCGCGATGACCGATGGTAAGGAAGTTCAAGGTTCAACTCGCTTCCGTCGACGGCGGCTCGGTGCAGAGCCGCAGCCTAATGGCTACGCCGTGTGATGGACCCGTACGTACACGAGGGAACGTGGCGAGGTGCGGGGAAGTGATCTCGCTTACCCGGAATGGCGGTGTTCATGGGCCGCGACAGGAAAAAATTCTGTGACCATGGAGCCGGGCGGGATAACTTCCCGTGACCGCTCTTGCTGGACGGAAGCTCGTACATATACGGTCTCCGTACGAGAGCTTCTCCCGTGGAGGATGGGACATGACGGAAATTCTTGAACAGGCGGCGTCGGGGGACCAGGTTTCTCCCGTGACCAGGGTGGTGGAGCACCCGGCATGGCCTGTGCTCAAGGATGCCGTGGAGCGGATCCGGCCATGGCAGTCCAAGGACGGGGCGATCGACTTCGAGGCCGAGGGCGCCCCCGCGCGCGCCGACGCCGAGGCCGCCGTACGGCGTGTCGTCGAGGCCGTGCAGGAGCTCTCGACGCTGCTGCCGCACGACGCCGACTACCACGCGGCCCTCGCCAAGGACCTCCTGCGCTGGTCCGAGGGCGGCTTCGAGGTGCCCGACTTCCTCGACTCCCTGCTGGCCTTCCAGCCCGCCGCGAACCGCGCGGACGGCCTCCAGCACCTGGTCGTCTTCCCGATGTACACGCAGAACGGCAACCCGGACCGCAATCTCGAGGCGGTCGTGCTGCGCATGGTCTGGCCCGAGTGGCTGGCCGAGCTGGAGCGCACCCGCTACGACAACCCGCTGTTCTGCGGCATCAAGTTCGAGGACTTCACGGCCGGCTACGACACCAACTCGGCCGTTCTCTTCCCCGAGACGATCGCCGTGCGCGAGGCGCCGGAACGTTTCTCTTGGGGCGGGATCTTCTGCGACCGCGAGGCCGCCCGCTTTCGCCGGGTCACCGACGCGGCCGTCGACATCCTGGGCCTGGAGCTGCCCGAGGACATCGCCGCCATGGTCCACGACCAGAAGCGCTGCGAGGAGGCCTTCGTGCTGTGGGACATGGTCCACGACCGCACCCACAGCCACGGCGACCTGCCCTTCGACCCCTTCATGATCAAGCAGCGCCAGCCGTTCTGGATGTACGGCCTCGAAGAGCTGCGCTGCGACCTCACCGCCTTCAAGGAGGCGGTGAAGCTGGAGGCCGACGGCGTCCCGCAGGCCCGTGACGTGCAGTACGCGGTCCTCTTCGACCGCATGTTCCGCTTCCCGGTCACCGGCGAGCGCGTGCGCAACTACGACGGCCTCGGCGGCCAGCTCCTCTTCGCCTACCTGCACAAGCACGACGTCGTCCGCTGGACCGACAACAAGCTGTTCATCGACTGGCAGCGCGCCCCCCAGGTCACCAACCAGCTGTGCGCAGACATCGAGCAGCTCTACCGCGACGGCATCGACCGCCCCAAGCTCGTCCACTGGTTCGCCGGCTACGAGCTGGTCTCCACCTACCTCGCCCCGCACCCGGGCTCCAAGTGGGCCAAGGGCCCCGACGCCCTCGACCTGTCGCTGCCGCCCCGCAAACTCGTCGACGACGTGCTTCCGGACGAGTTTCCGCTGAGCATGTTCTATGAGGCCCTGTCCAAGAAGCTGAAGCACGTGATCGCCTCCACCAGGGGCATCACGGCGGACAGCGCCGAGCGGATCGCCGCGTGAGCGAGCCGCGTACCGAGAACACTGCTCAGGAGGCGAAGAACATGGGGAACGGGGCTCTCAGCGGTGCGGTGATCGCGGTGGCCGGCGCGGGCGGACCCGCGGGCCGGGCGACGCTGCTCAGGCTCGCCGAGGCCGGCGCGACCGTCGTCGGCGCGGACAACGACCCGGAGCGTCTGGCGGAGGCCGTCGACGCGGCCCGGTACGGGGCCGGTGGCGCTTCCGTCATCGGTGAGCCCGTCGACCTGCTCGACCTGAACTCGACCCGGGACTGGGCGCTGCGCGTCGAGAAGGACTTCGGCCGGGTCGACGGCGTGGTCCACCTCGTCGGCGGCTGGCGGGGCAGCGAGGCGTTCATCAAGACCAGCCTGGACGACTGGGACTTCCTGGAGCTGCTGCTCATCAAGACCGTGCAGCACACCTCGCTCGCCTTCTTCGAGGCCCTCCAGCGCAGCGAGCGCGGCCGGTACGTGCTGATCAGCGCCTCCGGAGCCACGAAGCCCAGCGCGGGCAACGCCGCGTACGCCGCCGCCAAGGCCGCCGCGGAGGTCTGGACGCTCGCTCTCGCCGACGCCTTCCGCAAGGCCGGGGGCGCCGACGGGCCGACGTCCGCGGCTACGATCCTGGTGGTCAAGGCACTGGTGCACGAGGCCATGCGCGCCGACCGCCCCAACGCGAAGTTCGCGGGCTTCACCGACGTCAAGGACCTGGCCGAGGCCATCGCCGGTGTCTGGGACAAGCCCGCCGCCGAAGTGAACGGAAACCGTCTGTGGCTGACCGAGAAGCCGTGAACCCTCCGAAGACCGACGCTCGTCGCCACCACGACCCGCAGGTTCGCGGCTTCGCCAGCGACAACTACGCCGGGGCCCACCCGGAGGTGCTCGCCGCCCTGGCCCTCGCCAACGGCGGGCACCAGGTCGCCTACGGCGAGGACGACTACACCGAGAACCTCCAGAGGATCATCCGCAGCCACTTCGGGGCCACGGCCGAGGCGTTCCCCGTCTTCAACGGCACCGGCGCCAACGTCGTCGCGCTCCAGGCGGTCACCGACCGCTGGGGCGCGGTGATCTGCGCCGAGAGCGCGCACATCAACGTGGACGAGGGCGGCGCCCCGGAGCGGATGGGCGGTCTCAAGCTGCTCACCGTCCCCACCCCGGACGGGAAGCTCACCCCCGAGCTGATCGACCAGCAGGCCTACGGCTGGGACGACGAGCACCGCGCGATGCCGCAGGTCGTCTCGATCACCCAGTCCACGGAGCTCGGCACCCTCTACACGCCCGACGAGATCCGCGCGATCTGCGAGCACGCCCACGCGCACGGCATGAAGGTCCACCTGGACGGCTCGCGCATAGCCAACGCGGCCGCTTCCCTGGACGTCCCGATGCGGACGTTCACCAACGCGGTCGGCGTCGACATCCTCTCGCTCGGCGGGACGAAGAACGGCGCGCTGTTCGGCGAGGCGGTCGTGGTGATCAACCAGGACGCGGTCTCCCACATGAAGCATCTGCGCAAGCTGTCCATGCAGCTCGCCTCCAAGATGCGTTTCGTGTCGGTGCAGTTGGAGGCCCTGCTCGCCAAGGACCTGTGGCTGCGCAACGCCCGCCACTCCAACGAGATGGCCCAGCGCCTGGCCGAGGGCGTCCGTGCCGTCCACGGTGTCGAGATCCTCTACCCGGTCCAGGCCAACGGCGTCTTCGCCAAGCTCCCGCACGACGTGAGCGAGAGGCTCCAGAAGCGCTTCCGTTTCTACTTCTGGGACGAGGCCGCGGGCGTGGTCCGCTGGATGTGCGCCTTCGACACCACGGAGGACGACGTGGACGCCTTCGTGGCGGCGCTCAAGGAGGAGATGGCGCGCTAGGCGCCCACCGGGCCGGACGCTGCCTGTGCCGGCATGCCCCGGCGGGCCACGTCAGCCTGTCCCGCGCCGGCGAAAACGACGGGGCCCCCGTTTTGTGGAGCGAGCGCAACGGCACGAACAGGGAACCGGCCGCGGTGATCGGCCGGTTGTTCGTCGCCCCGCAGGTGAGAGGGCACGGGATCCCCATGCTGCATAAATATACTAAGTGACGTAAAATAATTGACTGCGGGGTGATCGTCTTCCTATGCTCTGCGGGCATGGAGCTGATCCAGAAAACCCCCGACCTTTCCGCCTACCTAGCCGCCGATGAGGCCATCGACCATGACCACCCGGTCATCAGGGAGACGGCCGCACGGCTCGCCAGGGAGGCGGACGACTCGTATGCCTATGCGCGGCTCGCCTTCGAATTCGTCCGCGACGCGATCCCGCACTCCCAGGACTCCGGCGACCTCCGCGTCACCTGGCGGGCCTCCGACGTCCTGGAGCAGGGCACCGGCATCTGTTACGCCAAGGCCCACGCGCTGGCCGCCCTGCTGCGTGCCGAGGACATTCCGACCGCGCTCTGTTATCAGAAGTTCGACGTGGTGCACGGCCTGGTCGCGGTGCGGTTCAACGGCGCCTGGCACCGCCAGGATCCCCGCGGCAACAAGCCCGGTGTGGACGCCCAGTTCTCCCTGGACGGCGAGCAGCTGGCCTTCACGCCCGATCCGGAGTCCAACGAGATGGACTACCCGGTCCTGTACGCTGAACCGCACCCGGCCGTCCTGAGCGTCCTCAAGGCCGCCCCCGACCGGCCGTACCTCTGGAAAACGCTCCCCACCGCACTCTGAGGCACCCGATGACCCTCTCCCTGACCGTGTCCGACGAGGTGCGCGCTCTTGCGCCCGGCTTCACGCACCTCGCCATCGAGGCCCACGGACTCGTCAACGGGCCCAGCACGGAAGCCAGTTCCGCGCTGCTCGACGACGCGGCCCGCCGTCTCGCCGTACGGCTGGACGGGCGTGCCCCGCACGAGGACCCGCACATGGCGGCCTGGCGGGAGGTCTACACGGCGTTCGGCTCGAAGCCCTCACGCACCCGCAACTCGGCGGAGGCGCTCGCGAAGAGGGCCCTGTCGGACGCGGGCCTGCCCCGCATCAACCTCCTGGTCGACCTCTACAACGCGATCAGCGTCGCGCACCTCATCCCCGTCGGCGGCGAGGACCTCGACCGCGTCCGGGGCGGGATGCGCCTCGTGAGGGCCACCGGCGACGAGGACTTCGTGACGGTGGCCGGTGGCGAGGAGGTCGTCGAGCATCCCGACGCGGGGGAGGTCGTATGGCGCGACGACGCAGGCGTGACCTGCCGCCGCTGGAACTGGCGGCAGGGTCCTCGCACCAGGCTCACCGAGGAGACGGTCTCGGGGATCTTCCTGCTGGAGAGCCTCGCGCCGATGCCGGTGGCGGACGTGGAGAAGGCGGCCGCCGAACTGGCCGAGCTGCTGGAGAAGTTCAGTCCGGGAGCGCGGATCACGGCGGCCGTTCAGTAACGCTAGCGGGCCTCGGCCTCGCGGACCTGCTCGGGCGTGGGCGCCGTACCCCCGAGATGCGCCGGCATCCACCACGTGTCGTCCGGTCCCTTGGGGCGCACCGGGTAGGCGCGCTGGGCGGCTTCCAGCAACTCGTTGACCCGCTCCCGCACCTGTCGGGTGATCGCCCCCGCGTACTTGTCCCGGGACGCCTCGATCGCCTCCCCGACCCGGATCGTGACCGGGATGTGGCTGCGCTTGAAGTTGCGGGGGTGCCCCTTGGTCCACAGTCGCTGCGTGCCCCAGAGGGCCATCGGGATCAGGGGGACACCCGCCTCCTGGGCCATCCGCGCCGCACCCGACTTGAAGCTCTTCAGCGTGAAGGACTGCGAGATCGTCGCCTCCGGGAAGACCCCGACGATCTCGCCCGACCGCAGCGACTCCAGAGCGTGCGCGTAGGCCGTCTCGCCCTGCTCGCGGTCGACCGGAATGTGCTTCATCCCGCGCATCAGCGGACCCGAGACCTTGTGGCGGAAGACGGACTCCTTCGCCATGAACCGCACAAGACGCTTCTGCGGGAGAGCTGCCAGGCCGTTGAAGACGAAGTCCAGGTAGCTGATGTGGTTGCTCACCAGCACGGCGCCGCCCGAGCGCGGGATGTTCTCCGAACCCTTGAGGTCGATCTTGAGATCCCAGGCCTTGAACAAGGCCTGCGCGAATCCGATGACGGGACGGTAGACAAGCTCTGCCATGGGCGGGGTGGGCCCTTTCCTGCTCTGCCCGGGAAGGGGGATCCCGGCGGTAAGTTACGCAGCCGTAGGTTTACGGCATCTCGCAGATCGTGCCCCAAGAACGGACGGGGAGCCAGCCCTGGTGCCCGCTCGGCGCGAGATTCTCGTCACGTCCGTCCGGTGATCCACCTCGGCGTTTTAAGTCACCTTTACTCCGTGCGTACCGTCACCCGCCGCACGAGCAGGTACATCTCGCATCCCAGGCAGTATCCGAACGTGGCGTTGAGGAACGCCGCGGCGAGCGCCGCGCCGGTGGCGGCGAGCCCGAGCCACTCCGGCCCGAGCCCGTATCCCACGAGTCCGAGGGCCGCGAAGGCGAGGCCCACGGCCTGCGCGAACCGCGGCGGCTCCGGGGCCTCGAACTCGGTCGGCGGCCCGATCCGCAGGCGGACGACTCTGCGGAACAGCCAGCCGTACGGCGAGCGGCCCACCCCGCCCGCCGCGCCCAGCGCGAACGCCAGCGTCTGCCAGGCCAGCAGCCAGACGTTGCCCGTGATCAGAACGGCCGCCAGCACGACCGTCGTCACGGCCGCGCCGAAACGCGGCCCCCTTGCATCAATGTCCATGAATCAAGCATTCCGCAACGGAAAGACTGTGGGGAGACGGGAATCTTTGCAGTCTCGTGAATGCTTACGCGGGTGATGACCGGACTCGTGGTGTGCGTGGTGGTGCTCGCGGTGGCGAGCGCCTATGGGGTGCTGCAACGGCGGCGGAGCGGGAGAGTGCGGGTGCGTGGGCGCGACGACGGCAAGAGGCTCGGCGCGGCCGAGTTGGGGGAGGACCTCGGTGAGCGCGCCACCCTCGTCCAGTTCTCCAGCGCCTTCTGCGCGCCCTGCCGGGCGACCCGGCGGGTGCTGGGTGAGGTCGCCGACATGGTCCCGGGTGTGGCCCACGTCGAGATCGACGCCGAGAAGAACCTCGATCTGGTCCGCGAACTGGACATCCTCAAGACGCCGACCGTGCTGGTCCTCGACGCCGACGGCAGGGTCGTACGGCGTGCCACCGGCCAGCCGCGCAAGGCGGACGTCATCGCGGCGATCGGAGAGGCGGTGTGACGCCCCACGCGCCCGCGGTGAGGCATCTCCCATATGCCGGGACCCACTTGACTGTGCACCACACCTATCGTCAGCCTGACCGTATGCCTACGGAACTCCTTCTGTTCGGGCGGGTCCACGTCGACCTCGCCCGCACCGCGAGCGCGCGCTGTCCGGCCTGTTGAGCAGCCACGGTCCAGCTCGACACTCCTCGCAGAAGGAACACCGCATGACGGCCACGCCCGACCTCGGCAGCCCTCGCCTCGCCTCTCCCGACCTCCTGCGCTCCGTCTTCCGGCGGCACGCGGCCGGAGTCGCCGTGATCACCGCGAGCGGTGACGCCGGCCCGGTCGGCTTCACCGCCACCTCTCTCGCCTCGGTCTCCGCCGAACCCCCCATGCTGTCCTTCGGGATCGGCACCACCGCCTCCAGTTGGCCCGCGATATCCCGGGCCGACCATGTCGGCGTGCACATACTCGGCGAGCACCAGGAGGAGCTGGCCGCCACCTTCGCCCGCAGCGGCGCCGACCGCTTCGGCGCCCCCACCGTCTGGCGCGAGGGGCCCGAGGGCGTCCCCCTCCTCGACGGCGTGCTCGCCTGGCTGGTGTGCCGGGTGCACGCACGCGTGCCCGCCGGTGATCACCGCATCGTGCTGGCGGAGGTGCGGCTCGGCGACCCCGAGGGCGCCGGCCGGCCGCTGCTCTACCACCAGGGCCGGTTCAACAGCCTGCGCGACTGATCGGCTCATCCATCCCTTCCGCCGGTGTGCGGGGCCGTCGAGTTCCGATTACGCTGCGTTGCGAAGGTCACAGTTCAAAGCGCTTGCTTAGCGGGCAGGAACTGGATGTACTGGTGAGTAATATTGCGGTCGGAGCAGAGCCCGCCCCGACCGGGATCGGCCGCTTGGGGCGCCTATGCTGCCTGCAAGAGGCAGCCGAGAAATGACGATGCAGTAGGAGAGCCGGCGTGAGCTTGAGGATCGTTGTCACTGTGAAGTACGTGCCCGACGCCACCGGCGACCGGCACTTCGCCGATGACCTGACCGTCGACCGTGACGACGTGGACGGTCTGCTCTCCGAGCTGGATGAGTACGCGGTCGAGCAGGCGCTGCAGATCTCGGAGAACTCCGACGACGACGTCGAGGTCACGGTCCTGACCGTCGGCCCCGAGGACGCCAAGGACGCGCTGCGCAAGGCGCTGTCCATGGGTGCCGACAAGGCCATCCACGTCGAGGACGACGACCTGCACGGCACCGACGTCATCGGCACCTCCCTGGTGCTGGCCAAGGCCATCGAGAAGGCCGGCTACGACCTGGTGATCTCCGGCCTGGCCTCCACCGACGGCACCATGGGCGTCGTCCCGGCCCTGCTGGCCGAGCGCCTGGGCGTCCCGCAGGTCACCCTGCTCTCCGAGGTCTCCGTCGAGGACGGCACCGTCAAGGGCCGCCGGGACGGCGACGCCGCCTCCGAGCAGCTGGAGGCCTCCCTCCCGGCCGTCGTCTCGGTCACCGACCAGTCGGGCGAGGCGCGTTACCCCTCCTTCAAGGGCATCATGGCGGCCAAGAAGAAGCCGGTGGAGTCCTGGGACCTGTCCGACCTGGACCTGGAGGCCGGTCAGGTCGGCCTGGAGGGCTCCTACACCACGGTCGACTCCGCCGCGGAGCGTCCGGCCCGCACGGCCGGCACGATCGTCAAGGACGAGGGCGAGGGCGGCAAGCAGCTCGCCGAGTTCCTCGCGAGCCAGAAGTTCATCTGAGGGTCACTGGCCCGCTGAGGCTCACCCCCCTTACCGCCCCTTAAGCCTTCGCAATCCGCAGGAGAGCATTCCCATGGCTGAAGTTCTCGTCTACGTCGACCACGTGGACGGCGCCGTCCGCAAGCCCACCCTGGAGCTGCTGACCCTGGCCCGCCGCATCGGCGAGCCGGTCGCCGTCGCGCTCGGTGCCGGTGCCGCCGACACCGCCGTCACCCTCGCCGAGCACGGCGCCGTCAAGGTCCTCACCCACGACGCCGCCGAGTACGCCGACTACCTGGTCGTACCCAAGGTCGACGCCCTCCAGGCCGCCGTGGAGGCCGTCTCCCCGGCCGCCGTGCTGGTGCCGTCCTCCGCCGAGGCCAAGGAGGTCGCCGCCCGTCTGGCGCTGCGCATCGGCTCCGGCATCATCACCGACGCCGTCGACCTGGAGGCCGGCGACGAGGGCCCGGTGGCCACCCAGTCGGTGTTCGCCGCCTCCTTCACCACCAAGTCCCGTGTCGCCAAGGGCACCCCGGTCATCACCGTCAAGCCCAACTCCGCCGCCGTCGAGGCCGCCCCGGCCGCCGGCGAGGTCTCGGAGCTGAGCGTGACCTTCTCCGCCCAGGCGACCGGCACCAAGGTCACCGGCCGTACCCCGCGTGAGTCGACCGGGCGTCCGGAGCTGACCGAGGCCGCGATCGTGGTCTCGGGTGGCCGTGGTGTCAACGGCGCCGAGAACTTCGCGATCATCGAGGCCCTCGCCGACTCCCTCGGCGCGGCCGTCGGCGCCTCGCGTGCCGCGGTGGACGCGGGCTGGTACCCGCACACCAACCAGGTCGGCCAGACCGGCAAGTCCGTCTCGCCGCAGCTGTACATCGCCTCCGGCATCTCCGGCGCGATCCAGCACCGCGCGGGCATGCAGACCTCGAAGACGATCGTGGCCATCAACAAGGACGCCGAGGCCCCGATCTTCGACCTCGTCGACTACGGCGTCGTCGGCGACCTCTTCGACGTCGTCCCCGCCCTCACCGAGGAGGTCAAGACCCGCAAGGGCTGATCCCGCTCCGGGCGTACGAGGCCCCCGTGACCGCCGACGCGGTCGCGGGGGCCTCGGCTCATCCCAGGGTGAGTGTGGCCTGCACCGGCAGGTGGTCGCTCGGGAACTGCCCGTTCTTCTCATAGGTGTTGACGGCGGCCCGGTGCACGGTCGTGCCGGGCGTGGCCAGGATCCAGTCGATGCGGTCGCCGTCGGGGACGAGGGGTCGGTATCCGTGGAAGGTGGCGTACAGCGCGCTGCGTTCGGCGGCCGCGTCCCAGGTGTCGACCAGCCCCGTGGTGAGCAGGGTGTCGTACGCCTGGTTGTCGTGGGCCGCGGCGTTGAAGTCGCCGGTCACGACGACCGGCAGGGCCGGGTCGAACGCGGCGATCTTCTGGGCGAGGAACTGTGCGGACCGCTCGCGCGTACTGGCCCACATGGTCGAAATGGGTGTTGAGGACGTGGAACTCCCGTCCGCCGGCGGCCCGGTCGCGAAAGCGGACCCAAGTGACGATCCGGGGGAGCGCGGCGCCCCAGGTGTTCGAGCCGATGACCCTGGGAGTGTCGGAGAGCCAGTACGTGTCGTGCTCGACGGGGGCCAGGCGCCGGGTGTCGTAGAAGACCGCCGTGGACTCGTCGTGGCTGCCGCCCTCGCGGCCGGTGCCGATCCAGTCGTAGTGCGCTCCGAGGTCGGCGTGGATGTCGAGCAGTTGCTGGTAGAGGCCTTCCTGGGTGCCCATCAGGGTGGGGGCCTCCTGGCGCAGCAGGCGGCGCATCACCGGGCGGCGGGCGGTCCAGCTGTTGGGTTCCAAGGTGCTGGCGAAGCGCAGATTGAACGTCATGACATCGAGTCGGCGGTGGTACGGCCTGGCGGCAGAGGCCGGCAGCGTGCCCATCAGCGGCACGGTGACGGCGGCGGCCAGGGCGGTTCTCAGGCCCATGCGACGCGTCATTCTGTGGGTGTCCGACATGTTGTTCCCTCCCGACGGGACAGGATGAATGTTGGAACCGGAGTGCGGTAGAGGGCGTAGAGGTTCTCGGCACCTTGAATGAACCGGGTGGCTCATGCTGTGGACGGGGTGTTGACCGTCGGGAAGCTTCGCGGATAACTTCGTTCTACGGATTGTTGATTCCGTATCGCGGAAACTAGGAGGCTGTGGGATGGGTCAGGGCCAGCAGGAGCAGGTGGCGACGAGCCTCGCGGGTGCCGTCAGCGAGGAGATCAGCGCCTCCCTCGCGCCGGTCGACGCCGAACTGGAGCGCCGCTACCCCGGAGACCCCGGCACCCGCCAGCCCGTGCACACCGTCTACGTCCCCGCTGACGCCTTCACCGCCGACACCGTCCGTTCCTGGGGCGACAAGGCCCTCGCCGCCCTCGACGAACACGCCCCGGACGCCGCCTCCCTCGCCGCCGTCCTCGGGCTGTCCGAGGAACTCGCCGAGCCCGTCCACGCGCGCGTGCGCGCCAAGCTGGAGCGCGAGCCGATCGAGGACCTGCGCGTCGACTTCGAGGACGGGTACGGCCCGCGCCCGGACGCCGAGGAGGACGAGACGGCGGCCCGCGCGGCCCGGCTGATCGCCGAGGCGTACGAGAACGGCACGGCGGCGCCGTACATGGGCATCCGCATGAAGTGCATGGAGGCGTCAGTCCGGGACCGGGGCATCCGCACCCTCGACGTCTTCCTCACCGGCCTGATGGCGGCGGGCGGCCTGCCCGAGGGGCTGGTGCTCACCCTGCCGAAGGTGACGTACGCCGAGCAGGTCAGCGCGTTCGCCCGGCTCCTGGAGGCCTTCGAGAAGGCGCACGGCCTGGACTCCGGCCGGCTCGGCTTCGAGATCCAGATCGAGACCAGCCAGTCCATCCTCGCCACCGACGGCACCGCCACGGTCGCCCGGATGATCCAGGCCGCCGAGGGCCGCGCCACCGGACTGCACTACGGCACCTTCGACTACAGCGCCTGCCTCGGCGTCTCCGCCGCCCACCAGGCCAGTGACCACCCTGCCGCCGACCACGCCAAGGCCGTCATGCAGGTCGCGGCCGCGGGCACCGGCGTACGCGTCTCGGACGGCTCCACCAACGTCCTGCCGGTCGGGCCGACCGCGAAGGTCCACGACGCCTGGCGGCTGCACTACGGCCTCACCCGCCGCGCCCTGGCCCGCGCCTACTACCAGGGCTGGGACATGCACCCCGGCCACCTCCCGACCCGGTACGCGGCCGTGTTCGCCTTCTACCGCGAGGGCTTCGAGCAGGCCGCCGGCCGTCTCGCCCGGTACGCGGGCCGTCTCGGCGGTGACGTCATGGACGAGCCCGCCACCGCCAAGGCGCTCAGCGGCTATCTGCTGCGCGGTCTCGACTGCGGCGCCCTCGACATCGGCGAGGTCGCGCGGCTGACCGGCCTGACCCGGGCCGATCTGCAGGGCTACGCGGCGCCCCGGCGCGGTGATCTGACGGCCTCCACGAAGTAGGGGAAGACGTAGCGGACCTGTCACAGACGCAACCAGCGGCTGGAGTTGTCACTCCTGCCCCGTAGGCTGTCTCGCACGCATTGACGGGTCACAGAAACGGGGCAGCGGTGTCTTCGGGGGAGACCAACGGAAAGGGCCAGGACGAGGCGGGTCGGCTCCTGGCCGGGCGTTATCGTGTCGTGGCCCAGCTCGGGCGCGGCGGTATGGGCGTGGTCTGGCGGGCGGTCGACGAGGTCCTCGGCCGCGAGGTCGCCGTCAAGGAACTGCGCACCTACACCGACGCCGACGGCCCCGAACTCGCCGATTTGCGGCTGCGGATGCAGCGCGAGGCCCGAGCGGCGGCCCGGGTCCGGCATCCCGGCGTCGTCGCGGTGCACGACGTGGCCGAGGTCGACGGGCGTCCCCTGATCGTCATGGAGCTGGTCGACGGCCCGTCCCTGGACGCCGTGCTGCGCAGCCGCGGCCCCCTCGACCCGCGTGAGGCGGCCGCGATCGGCGCCAAGGTCATGGACGCGCTGGCCGCCGCCCACGCGGTCGGCGTACTGCACCGGGACGTCAAGCCCGGCAACATCCTGCTCGACCCCTCCGGGCGTGTCCTGCTCACCGACTTCGGCATCGCCACCATGGAGGACCCGGGCGACGGCTCGGCCACCAGCCTGACCCGCACCGGGCATCTCGTCGGTTCCCTGGACTACATGGCCCCCGAGCGTGCCCAGGGCGCCGATCCGGGACCGGCCTCCGACGTGTGGGGCCTGGGCGCCACGCTGTACGCGGCGATCGAGGGCGCCTCGCCGTTCCGTCGTACGTCGACGTTCTCCACGCTCACCGCGATCGTCGGCGAACCGCTCCCCGAGTCCCACCGTGCCGGTCCCCTCGGACCCGTCCTCCAGCGGCTGCTGGACAAGCGGCCCGAGGCCCGCCCGGGGGCCGAGGAGGCGCGCGTGCTGCTGCAGGCGGTGGCGGACGGCGCCGAGACCCGGGCGGACAGTGCCACGACGACCTTGCGGAGTACGGCGGGCGCGGCGGGGCAGGCCGGGACGGCACCCGACGTCCCGGCGGCGCCGGGATCCGGATCGCCGGCGAGGGATGAGGCCGAGCCGGCTGGGCGGCACGAGACGGCAGGACCCGCAGCGGCACCGGGACCGGCGGTCAGCCAGCCGACCGGGCCCGGGACTCCTGCCGTGGGTGCCACGGGCCAGGTCGAGGCCCCGGCGCCTTGGTGGGTGGGGTCCGCTGCTCAGGGCGATGCGGGGGGACAGGCCGGCCCTCCGGTGCAGGGCTTCGGACCCGCCTCCCAAGGCGGTGCTCCGGCACCTGGCTCGGCGACGTCCGCGGTACCCCAGGGCCCTGTTCCGGGACCGGCGGCACCCTTGGCGCACAGCCACGAGACGCCCGTCCTTCGCGACACGCGCCCCATGGACCCCTCCCGTGCGCCCCGTCGCAACCGGCGCGTCCTGCTCGCCGCCGCGGCCGTCGTGGTCGTTCTCGCGGTGGCCGGCACGGCCGTCGCGTTCATGAACAACTCGGGCACGACCGAGGCCGACGCCCGGCCGACCGCCTCCGGCACGAATGAGTCGGCCTCGGCCTCCGCCTCCGCGCGGACCGACGGCGACCATGCGGGCAACGCCGCGCTGACGGACGGGCAGGCCAAGAAGACCCCGGGCGCGAAGAAGACGTCGGGAGAGGACGACAGCGCCGAACCCACGAGCCGTGCCTCCACGTCCTCCCCGGGGCACCATTCGGGCGGCGGCTCGGCCGGCGACGATGCCGGCGGCAGCGACTCCGGGGACGGCGGTACGACCGGCGACGACGACACCGGCACCCCGGCCCCGGCACCGGCCTGCACGGCCATCGGCGGGGGCAAGTACAACTGCACCGTCTGGAAGACCGCCAAGTCCTACACCGCCTCCGGCGCCGAGGCCGGCGTCCTCTACGCGGGCACCAACTATTTCTTCTGCCAGTCGAACCTGGGCCGCCGTGAGACGTCCGGCCAGTGGACCAACGTGTGGTGGGCGAAGACGGACGACGACAGCGGCAATACCGGCGTCTACGTCAGCGACGTCTACCTCAAGGGCGGCAACAACGACGAGCCGGTGCCCGGACTCCCGGTCTGCTGAGCCGTCACGTACCGCTCCAGGCCGGACTCCGTGACCCGCTTCTCGTCGGCGAACAACCGGGTGCCCGCCGCACACAGCTGCCGGTCGGCGCGGGCCCGTGCCACGAACTCCTCCGGGTTGACCCCGAACAGCTCCCGCAACCGGGCCGATCCCACGAGGAGTTCGGTCAGCAGCTCCCGCTGGCCGGGGTGGGTGCGCGGGACGCCGGTGCCGTCGTGCAGGACGCCGTGGCGATTGACGTAGGAGTGGACGCCCGGCAGCGTGACGCCGCCGGGCAGCTCGATGCGCACCTCGGGTGCGGGCAGCCAGGCCCGCCCGTAGTTGCCGTGCGCCAGGGGCACCCCCTCGCTCGCGTCGATGATCGCCAGTTGCTCGGCGTCCAGCCACAGGACGAACAACTCCCGCACCGCGTCCGGCGCTTCGAAGGGCGACGCGGACACGTATCCCATGCGGCTCACGTGCGCGGAGACACCCACGCCGACGCCGGTCACCCGTGCCTTCACCATCGGGATCGGCGAGGTGATCCCGAACTCCGCCATCTTGTGGCGTAGTTGTGCCGGACTGGCGTTGGAGCCGACCGCGAGGACGGGGGCGCGCTCCTCGTGCCACCTCCCGTCACGGGGAAGAGGGACCAACCGGTCACCGTCGAGCAGCGCGGAGTCCGCCGGCCAGGAGCCGGGATAGAGGAGCGGATGCTCGCGGGGAGCCTCGGCCAGGCCGAGTGCCTCGAGGGTGAAGTTCTCCATGGCCGCTCAATCCGCCGGCGGGAGCTCGCCCGAGCCCCGGGTGATCAGTCGGGTCGGCAGTTCGATCCGCTCCGGCGTCAGCAGCGTGCCGTCCAGCTGGCGGAACAGCCGCTCCGCGGCCGTACGCCCCAGCGTCGCCGCGTCCTGGGCGACGACCGTGACGGCCGGCTGCAGCAGATCGGCGAGTTCGATGTCGTCGAAGCCGACGAGGGCGACCCGGCGGGTGTGTTCGGCGAGCACCCGGATCACGGTGACCGTCACGCGGTTGTTGCCGGTGAAGATCGCGGTGACGGGGGAGGGGCCGGTGAGCATCCCCTCCGCCGCCCGGCGCACCCGCTGCGGGTCGGTGACGCCCAGCGACGTCCAGGCGTCCGCCACCTCGATACCCGCGTCCTCCATGGCGGCCCGGTATCCGCGCAGCCGCTCAGCGGCCGTGTGGATGCGGGGCATGTCGCCGATGAAGCCGATCCGCCGGTGGCCGTGGGCGATGAGGTGGGCCACGGCGTCGCGGGCGCCGCCGAAGTTGTCGGAGAGGACGACGTCGGCGTCGATCCGGCCCGCCGGACGGTCCACGAACACCGTGGCCACGCCCGCCTTGAGCTCCGGCTCCAGATAGCGGTGGTCGTCACCGGCCGGAATGACCACCAGGCCATCCACCCGCCGGGCGCACAGCGCCAGCACCAGCTCCTGCTCGCGCTCCGGGTCCTCGGCACTGGAACCGTTGATGAGCAGGGCGCCGTTGGCCCGGGCGATCTCCTCCACCGCGCGGCTGAGCGGGCCGTAGAACGGGTCGGCGAGGTCCTCCAGGACCAGGCCGATGCTGGCGGTACGGCCCTTGCGCAGCACGCGCGCGCTGTCGTTGCGGCGGAAGCCGAGGGCCTCGATGGCCTCCCGGACCCGGTGTTCCGTCTCCGGTGTGACACCCGCTTCGCCGTTCACCACACGCGAGACCGTCTTGAGTCCGACGCCGGCTCGCGCGGCCACGTCCTTCATGGTCGGCCGGTTGCCGTACCGGGTCGTGGCGAGGCGGTCTGCTCGGCTGTGGGTGTCGGGCACGATACGGCGTCCTGTCCTGTCGTCGACGGGGATGCGCTGGTCCATGATTTTGTATGAGGATGTGGCGTCGAGCATAGAGCCTGGACAACGTTGTCAGATGCGGGAGACACTGTCCACCGCAATCTGTCGGCCGGCGCCCCCACCGCGAGACCGGCCTGTCCATCCCTCACGGTTGACCGGGGAGAACTGACACTGATGCACACCGACCTCGTGGCTGCGCTCGACATCGGCGGCACCAAGATCGCCGGAGCGCTGGTGGACGGCCACGGCCGGATCCTGCTCCGCGCACAGCGGGCCACGCCCGCGCAGGAGGACGGCGAGAGCGTGATGCGGGCCGTCGAGGAGACCCTCGGCGAGCTCACCGACTCGCCGCTGTGGGGGCGCGCAGGCGCTCTCGGCATCGGCAGCGCGGGCCCGGTGGACGCCTCCACCGGCACCGTGAGCCCGGTGAACGTGCCGGGCTGGCGCGACTATCCGCTGGTCCGCAGGGTCCGGGAGGCGGCCGGCGGGCTTCCCGTCGAGCTGATCGGCGACGGTGTGGCCATCACGGCGGCGGAACACTGGCAGGGGGCCGCGCGCGGCCACGACAACGCGCTGTGCATGGTCGTGTCGACCGGGGTGGGAGGCGGTCTGGTGCTGAACGGCCAACTGCACGCCGGACCCACCGGGAACGCCGGTCACATCGGGCACATCAGTGTCGATCTCGACGGTGACCCGTGCCCGTGCGGCGCGCGCGGCTGTGTGGAACGCATAGCCAGCGGCCCGAACATCGCCCGGCGCGCGCTGGAGAACGGCTGGCGGCCCGGTCCCGACGGCGACACCTCCGCCGCCGCGGTGGCCGACGCGGCCCGGGGCGGCGATCCGGTCGCCGTGGCCTCGTTCGCCCGGGCGGCCCAGGCGCTGGCCGCCGGCATCGCGGCCACCGCGACCCTCGTGGAGATCGACATCGCGGTCATCGGCGGCGGGGTCGGCAAGGCGGGCGACGTCCTGTTCGAACCGCTCCGCAAGGCGCTGGGCGACTACGCGACCCTGTCCTTCGTCCAGCGCCTGACGATCGTGCCCGCACAGATGGGCACGGACGCCGGGTTGGTCGGCGCGGCCGCGGCGGCGCTGGCGAAGCGGACCGACACGGCCGCCGTGGTCTGACACCGGGGTTCCGGGCCGACTGGGTCTGGAGAAACGTTCACCTGGCGGCCGGGTCCGAGGACGGGCCCGGCCGTCAGGTGCCTACGGCAGCTCTCAGCAGCTCAACTGCGCGTCGGCCCAGTCGGCGTGGTCGGAGTCGATGCCGTCGCCGCCGTCGGTGACGACCAGCCGGACCAGCCGGGCGCCGGTGACGTCCGCGGTGAGTGGCTGGGCCGGCATGGCGTTGGTCAGGACGCCGGTGGACGCCACCTTGGTGCCGTCCGCCCACACCTCGAAGGCAACCGTGCCGTTCGCGCCCTTCTCGTCGTCCACGCCGACCTGCGCGGTGACCGTCTCGCAGGCCGTGCCCGTGTAGTACTCGACCGAGCTCTCGGCATGCACCCCGAGCCCCTTGGCGTACACCACCCCGCCGATGGTGATCGGATGACCGTCGCCCGCGGCGCTCTCCCCGTTGCTGGTGTTGCGTTCGACGGGACCGTAGCCGTTGGCGGCCGACAGCCAGGGCAGATCACCGAGGCCCGAGGTGCCCGAAGGCGGCGGGACCACAACGGTCGCGGCGAAGGACAGGGTGCTGTCGGCCCGGACGCCGGACGGTGAGCGGTAAGTCGCCCTGAGCGTCAGGTCGTACGACCCCGTCGGCGTCCCCGGCGGCGCGGTGACCGACCACTTCGTGCGCAGCGAACGGCCCGTGGGCAGGGCGGCGGTGGAGGTCGGTGAGGTGGCCCGCACGGCCCAGCCCTCGGGACCGGACAGCCGTACGGAGACCCGCGTGGCCGGGGTGCGTCCCAGGTCGGTGACCGTCGTCGTCAGCGCGGCGGGCGTGCCCGCCTGGACCAAGGTGTCGCCGTCGAGGCCGAGTTCGACGGCGGGCGGGTGCTGGTGCCACCTGCGGTCGGCGAAGACCCGTACGAGAACCGTCCCGTGCGCCGGGACCGTCGCCGAGATGGTGCCCGCGGTGTTGTAGCTCCGGTGCTGCCACAGGTCGCGCAGGGTGTACGCGTCGGCGGCGGGCAGGCCGACGGCCGCGGCGGTCGTGGCGATGCGCTGGGGGCTGCCCGACTCGTTGAACAGGGCGACCGTGCGGCTGCCGTCCTTCATCTCCTTGGCGACGACCCAGCGCCCGCCCCCGGAGGAGACCACGCTGCCCTGCTTGCCCAGCGGGTCCTGGTCGACGGCGATGACCTCCTTGTTGCCGAGGATCTCGAGGGTCTCCGCGGAGGCCGAGCGCAGGTCGCTGCCGATGAGCAGGGGCGCGGCCATGACCGACCACATCGAGAAGTGCGAGCGGTACTCGGTCGCCGTCATGCCGCCGTTGCCGATCTCCAGCATGTCGGGGTCGTTCCAGTGCCCGGGGCCCGCGTAGGGCGCCAGCGGCAGGTTCTGCTTGAGGATCGAGAGCATCGAGCCCCAGGTGTCGCTGATGTCGCCGGTGGTGCGCCACAGGTGTCCGACGTCGGCGGCCCACTCCCAGGGCTTGTTCTGGCCCCATTCGCAGATGCTGTAGACGATCGGTCTGCCGGTCGCCTTCAGGGCGTCGCGCATGGTCGTGTAACGCAGCTCGGCGTCCACGCCCTGGTTGTTGCAGTTGTCGTACTTCAGGTAGTCGACGCCCCAGTCGGCGAACTGCTGGGCGTCGCTGTACTCATGGCCCAGCGCGCCCGGGAAACCGGAGCTGCTGCACGTCTTCGTGCCCGCGCTGGTGTAGATGCCGAGCTTGAGCCCCTTGGAGTGCACATAGTCGGCGACGGCCTTGATGCCGTTCGGGAAGCGGGCCGGGTCCGGGACGAGTCTGCCGTCGGTGTCCCGGTCCGGCAGGGCCCAGCAGTCGTCGAGGTTGACGTACTGGTACCCGGCGTCCTTGAGGCCCTTGTCGACGAAGATGTCCGCGATCCCCTTGACCATGGACTCGTTGAACTCGGCCCGGCAGTGGGTGGAGTTCCAGTTGTTGAAGCCCATGGGAGGGGTGAGGGCAAGGCCGTCGGCCAGGGCGGGGGAGCCGGGGGAGCCCGTGCTGCCCTCCTCGGCCGCGACGGCGGGAGCCGCCCCGGCCGCCGCGAACAGCAGCACCGTGAGCGCGGTGACCATCCTTCGGCGGGTCGTGCGGATGTGAAGGTTACGCATCGTTACGTTCCTCCGAACCAGCGGAAGGTGTCATGACGGCATGTACGCGTCATGTCGTGGGCGTTTACGTTAGGACGTGTTGGACTCTGGTGGAAGGGAGCGGCGCGGCGTACGGCAGCGTGACTCATTCCGTCCGGTGCCGTTGATCAGGCCATGAAGAAGCGCAGCATGCTCGCCATCGCCTCCCTCGCCACCGGTTTCGTCGTCGCGGCGATCACCCCCTCGCACGCCTTGGGCGAGGAACTCGATCACCTCGACGTCGACAAGAGCCTCAGCAGTCTCGATCAGACCGTCGCCGACGAGAGCCTGGACGGCCTGGACGGGACCGTCCTCGGGCAGAGCGGCTGACAAGGGCGGCGGGCGACCGCACGGACCGCGGCACCGGGGCTCTCGGCACGAGGGCCCCGGTGCCGCTTTTGTGTGCCCTCATCTGCGGCTGG
This sequence comes from Streptomyces sp. NPDC048523, assembly GCF_043199815.1. Lineage (NCBI taxonomy): Bacteria > Bacillati > Actinomycetota > Actinomycetes > Kitasatosporales > Streptomycetaceae > Streptomyces > Streptomyces sp. NPDC048523. The sequence continues at coordinate 377,855 of NZ_JBICWQ010000004.1, forward strand.
TTTCCGTGGCAGGGTGGAACGGGCAAGCCTCAGGGGGCCAAACAGAAGAGGGGGAGTCCGTGATCGTCTGGATCAACGGCGCGTTCGGTGCGGGGAAGACCACCACCGCACGGGAACTGATCGAACTGATCCCGAACAGCACGCTCTTCGACCCCGAGGACATCGGCGCGGCGGTCGTGCGGCTGCTGCCGGCCAAGCACCTCGCCGAGGTCGGCGACTTCCAGGACCTGCCGATCTGGCGACGACTGGTGATCGACACGGCGGCCGCGATGCTCGCCGAACTCGGCGGGACCCTCGTGGTCCCCATGACCCTGCTGCGCCAGGAGTACCGCGACGAGATCTTCGGCGGGCTCGCCGCCCGCCGGATCGCTGTCCACCACATTCTCCTGGCTCCGGCGGAAACGATCCTGCGTGAACGAATAGCCGGGCGGGAGACCCCGCCGACCCTTCCGCTCGGCGGGGTGGGGCAGGGGCACTGGGCGTACGACCACATCGAGCCCTACCGGGCCGCCCTCGCCTCCTGGCTCGCCGCCGACGCCCATCCGGTCGACACCAGCGCACTCACCCCGTACGAGACGGCCGCCCGCATCACCGAGGACCTCGGCGCCGGGGCCGTGCCCGTGTGCGACATCGTGCAGACCCCCGAGCCCACCGCCGAGACCGTGGCCGCCGGTGTCCTCCTCTTCGACGAACAGGACAGGGTGCTGCTCGTCGACCCCACCTACAAGGCGGGCTGGGAGTTCCCCGGCGGCGTCGTCGAGCGAGGCGAGGCGCCCGCGCGGGCCGGGATGCGCGAGGTCGCCGAGGAGACCGGCATCCGACTGGACGACGTACCGCGTCTCCTGGTCGTCGACTGGGAACCGCCCGCCCCTCCCGGATACGGCGGACTGCGCCTCCTCTTCGACGGCGGGCGGCTCGACCCCACCCTGGCGCGAGGTGTTCTGCTGCCCGGTCCCGAACTGCGCGGCTGGTGTTTCGCCAGCGAGGAGGAGGCCGCGGAGCTGCTGCCGCCGGTGCGCTACGAGCGGCTCAGGTGGGCGCTGCGGGCCCGGGAGCGCGGGGCGGCGCTGTACCTGGAAGCCGGGGTGCCGGTCGGTTGACCTCCGGATGAGCCCCGTCGGTACGCACCGCCGACGGGGCTTCGTCATGTTCGAGGCACGTTCGATTCAGGCAAGCGGGGTGCGAGAGCCCGTCAAGTAAATCGTCGCGATACCTCCATGTCAGAGCTAACGAAACGTCCCACCCTCGTCAACTCTTGGCAAGGAGCGCAAACAATCCCCTTTCCGGTCATTTTCCGCCTTGACCGGCCTCTTGGCGGGTTGCGACAGTCCGCTCAGTCTCACGGCGCCGACAACGGCCGGCGACCGACGTCTTTCCCCTCAGGGAACACCCCATGACGAGACCCTGTCCGTTGGCGACGGCGAAAACTCCGCGCCAGCCCCAGCACATACCCGGGACGTCCGCACGATGACGACGCAACAGCAGCCGATGTCCGCCGACACCGGCACCACGCAAGCCGGTGAACCCTCGCCGGACCCGCGGAGCGACGGCACGGTCATCACCGGGCGCTCGCCCGCCCGGATGGCCTGGCGGCGCATCAGACGGGACAAGGTCACCATGGCCGCGTTCGTGATCACGGTGCTCTTCATCCTGATCGCGCTGCTGGCCCCGGTCCTGACGGCGGTCACCGGCTGGGGGCCGATCACCCCCGACGGCAGGGCGATCGACCCGGACACCGGCAACTTCCCGCGCGGGGCGCTGGGCGGCATCGGCCTCACCCACCTGCTGGGCGTCGAACCGGGCACGGGTTACGACCTGTTCGCCCGGATCGTCTACGGACTGCGCACCTCGCTGTTCGTCGGCTTCGCCTCGGCCGTGCTGTCCACCGTCGTCGGTGTCGTGGCCGGTCTCGCGGCGGGGTACTCCGGCGGCTGGGTGGACTCCGTGCTGTCGCGGATCATGGACGTGATGCTGGCCTTCCCGCAGCTGCTGTTCATCATCGCGCTGACCCCGGTCATCCAGAACGCGATGCAGACCAACAGCCACGGCGGCACCGACGAGAACCTCCGGCTGCTGGTCCTCGTCCTGAACATCGCGGTGTTCGCCTGGGCCTACACCGCCCGGCTGGTGCGCGGACAGGTCCTGTCCCTGCGCGAGCGCGAGTTCGTCGACGCCGCGCGGATCATGAGCGCCGGACGGTGGCACATCCTGTTCCGGCAACTGCTGCCCAACCTGTGGGCGCCGGTGCTGATCTCCTTCGCGCTGGCCGTCCCGCAGAACATCACCACCGAGGCGGCCCTGTCCTACCTCGGCGTGGGCGTCATCCCGCCCAACCCGGACTGGGGGGCGCTGCTGTCGGACGCCTCGCAGTTCTTCCTCCAGGACCCCATGTACCTGTTCGTCCCCGGAGTCCTGCTGCTGATGCTCGTCCTGGCGCTGAACCTCCTCGGTGACGGCGTCCGGGACGCCCTGGATCCCCGCGCGGCCCGCGGCTGACGCGGTCCTCTCTCAACACCGGCGTACACGGCCCCACTTGGGTCACCGCCGAGCCCGTAGAAGAACGGAGTGTTACCTCATGACGCGCAGAAGGCGCTCGATCGCGCTCGCGGCCACCGCCGTGGCGATCGCACTGGGGGCCACCGCATGCGGGGGCTCCTCCAGCACCACCGGGAGCGGCTCCCCGGCCAAGGGCGGCACGCTGACCGTCCTCGACCACGCCGACTTCGACCACCTCGACCCCCAGCGCGTCTACACCACCGAGGGGTCGAGCATGGACCAGGAGCTCGTGCGCACCCTGACCGGGTGGGACGAGACCGGCTCCCGGCCCAGGCTCGTCGGCGACCTGGCCACCGACACCGGAACGCCCAGCAAGGACGACACGGTGTGGACCTTCCACCTGCGCAAGGGGGTCACCTGGCAGGACGGCAAGGCGGTCACCGCGCAGGACGTCAAGTACGGCGTCGAGCGGACCTTCTCGCCCGACATCAACGGCGGTCCCCCGTACGCCAGTCAGTGGCTGGTGGGCGGCTCCTCCTACAAGGGGCCCTACTCGGGCAAGGAACTCGCCTCGATCCAGACACCGGACGCGTCCACGATCGTGTTCCATCTGGGCCAGCCCGTCGCGGACTTCAACCAGACGACCGCCATGCCCGGCTGGTCGGCGGTGCCCAAGGCCCACGACACGGGTGCCACGTACGACACGCACGTCTGGTCCGACGGACCGTACATGATCAAGTCGTACACCAAGAACAAGGAACTCGTCCTCGTCAGGAACACCGCCTGGAAGCAGTCGACCGACCCGATCCGGCAGCAGAACGTCAACGAGATCGACGTGAAGCTCGGTCAGGACCAGTCGGCGATCGACCAGCAGATCAAGTCCGACGCCGGTACCGCCCAGACCTCGATCATGCAGTGGCCGATCGCGGGCTCCGACCTGACGACGATCTCCGGTGACCCGTCCCTGAAGTCCCGCCTCTACAACATCCCGGCCCCGGGCATCAACTACCTCGCCATCAACACCACCCGGGTCAAGGACCTGAAGGTCCGTCAGGCCATCGAGGACGCGATCGACAAGACCACCGTGCGCGGCGCGTTCGGCGGCTCGGCGTACGGCGGCTACGCGAGCACCATGCTCAGCCCCGGTATCGGCGGCTACCAGAAGTTCAACCTCTACAGCACCAACCCCGCCGGGGACGCCACCAAGGCCAAGACGCTGATGAAGCAGGCCGGCAACCCCAGGCTCACCATGTCGCTGGCGGTCGAGAACACCACCACCGAGGAGCACTTCGCCGACGCCGTGAAGACCTCGCTCGGCGCGATCGGCATCACGGTGAACATCACGCCGATCGACGCGGCGAACTACTTCAGCACCATCGACAACGTGAAGAACCAGTACGACCTCACGTGGGGCGACTGGATCGCGGACTGGCCGAACGCCTCCACCGTGCTGCCCGTGCTCTTCGACGGACGGCAGATCGCGAAGCTTCCGCAGTCCAACCAGGACCTGTCGTACCTGAACGACCCCGCGGTCAACACGCAGATCGACAAGATCGCCAAGATGACCGACGTCAAGCAGGCCGACGCGGCCTACGGCGCCCTGGACGAGCAGATCATGAAGGACGCCGCCGTGGTCCCGCTGATGTACATGAACTTCAGCGAGCTGGCGGGCTCCAAGGTCGGTGGGGTCATCTCCGACCCCATCCTCGCCGAGCCCAGCCTGGTCCACGCCTACGTCAAGAGCTGACGCGTCAGGAGCCGACGCAGCCCTCCCAGTCCCGCCGGCGGCCCCGGCCGGCGGGCACACCCCCTCTCACGTCAGGGTCCAGCACGACATGCTTCGTTACCTCATCCGGCGCCTGCTGGCAGCGGCCGCGATCCTGCTGGTGATCACCGTGATCACCTTCGTGATCTTCTTCGCGCTGCCGTCCGACCCCGCGCTCCTGGCCTGCGGCAAGACCTGCTCGCCCTCCCGGCTGGTCGAGATCAAGCATTCGCTCGGGCTCGACCAGAGCTTCCTCACCCAGTTCTGGGAGTTCTTCAAGGGACTCTTCGCCGGCCGGGACTTCGGCGACCAGAGTGTGCGCGTGCACTGCGGCGCGCCCTGCCTCGGCATCTCCTTCCAGACCGACACCCCCGTCCTGTCGACCCTGCTGGGCGACTTCCCCGCGGACCTGTCGCTGGGTCTCGGCGCCGCGGTGTTCTTCCTGATCCTGGGCGTCGGCCTCGGCACCCTCGCCGCGGTCCGCCGGGGCAGGGCGGCCGACAAGGCGGCGGTGGGACTCGCCCTGCTCGGCGTCTCGGTGCAGATCTACTTCGTCGGCCTGCTGCTGCTCTACCTGTTCGTCGACAAGTGGCAGATCCTGCCCGCCTCCGGCTACACCCCGATCACCCAGGACCCCAGCGCCTGGTTCCAGGGTCTGATCCTGCCGTGGGCCACCCTGGTCATCGTCTACCTCGCCCTGTACACCCGGCTCACCCGCTCCTCCATGCTGGAGGTCTTCGCCGAGGACTACATGCGCACCGCCCGGGCCAAGGGCCTGTCCACCGGCCGGGTCGTCCTCAAGCACGGCCTGCGGGCCGCGATCACCCCGATCATCACCATCTTCGGCATGGACGTCGGCTCCCTGATCGGCGGCTCCGCGGTCATCACCGAGTCGGTGTTCGGCATCAACGGCATCGGCAAGCTCGCGGTCGACTCGGTGCAGAACTCCGACCTGCCGGTCATCCTCGGCACCACGCTCTTCGCGGCCACCTTCGTCGTGCTCGCCAACGTGGTCGTCGACGTGGTCTACGGCCTCGTCGACCCCCGTGTCCGCCTCGCCTGAGCCCCTCACCGCAGCAAGGAAACGCCGTGTCCCTCCAGACCTCACCGCAACCGGCGGCCGCCGATCCCGCGGCCGCGCCCTTCCTCGACGTACGGGACCTGCGGGTGCACTTCCCGACCGAGGACGGCATCGTCAAGTCCGTCGACGGCGTCTCCTTCACCCTGGAGAAGGGCAGCACCCTCGGCATCGTCGGCGAGTCCGGCTCGGGGAAGTCGGTCACCTCGCTGGCCCTGCTCGGACTGCACAAGGGCACGCGCGCCGACGTCTCGGGCGAGATCCGGCTGGATGGGCGGGAGTTGGTCTCCCTTCCCGAGCGCGACATGCGCGCACTGCGCGGCCGTACGGTCTCCATGATCTTCCAGGACCCGCTGTCCGCCCTGCACCCGTACTTCACCGTCGGCGCCCAGATCGCCGAGGCCTACCGGGTCCATCACAAGGTCTCGAAGAAGGACGCGCGGGAGCGCGCCGTGGAGATGCTGAAACGGGTCGGCATCCCGCAGCCCGAACGCCGGGAGCGGGACTACCCGCACCAGTTCTCCGGCGGCATGCGCCAGCGCGCGATGATCGCCATGGCGCTGGTGTGCGACCCCGAACTGCTCATCGCCGACGAGCCCACGACAGCCCTGGACGTCACCGTCCAGGCGCAGATCCTCGACCTGATCCGCGATCTCCAGGAGGAGTTCGGCTCCGCGGTCATCCTCATCACCCACGACCTCGGTGTGGTGGCCGACATCGCCGACGACATCCTGGTGATGTACGGCGGCCGCCGCATCGAGTACGGCACCGTGCACGATGTGCTCAAGGAGCCCCAGCACCCTTACACCTGGGGCCTGTTGGAGTCGATGCCGCAGATCACCGGGGACGTCGAGCGGCGGCTGAACCCCATCGCGGGCTCCCCGCCGAGCCTCATCAACCCTCCCTCCGGCTGCGCCTTCCACCCCCGCTGCACCTACAAGGGCTGGGTGACCGGCGGGCGTTGTGCGGCGGAACGGCCCGAACTGGTGGCCGTCGCCGGAACCGGCCGGCACCTCGCCGCCTGTCACCTCACCCCGGAGACCAGAACAGAGATCCGCGGTCGTACGGCCGCCGGGGCCGCGCAGTGAGGGCGGCGGACGAACAGGAGCATGCCGTGAGCACCACACAGCCCGCCGCCGGGGAGCACCTGCTCGAGGTCAGCGGCCTCACCAAGCACTTCCCGATCCGCCACGGCATCGTCTTCCAGCGGCAGATCGGGGCCGTGCACGCCGTCGACGGCATCGACTTCACGGTCGGCGCGGGTCAGGCGCTCGGCCTGGTCGGCGAGTCAGGCTGCGGCAAGTCGACCACGGGCCGGCTGGTCACCCGGCTGCTGGAACCCACGGCCGGAAAGGTGGTCTTCGACGGCGAGGACATCACCCACACCCCGGAGAACCGGATGAAGGAGGCCCGCCGCAACCTCCAGATGATCTTCCAGGACCCGTACTCCTCGCTGAACCCCCGGCACACGGTCGGCACGATCGTCGAGACACCGATGCGGCTCAACGGCATCAACCCGCCGCAGGGTCACAAGAAGCGCGCCCAGGAACTGCTGGAGACGGTCGGACTCAACCCCGAGCACTACAACCGCTATCCGAACGAGTTCTCCGGGGGCCAGCGCCAGCGCATCGGGATCGCCCGCGCCCTCGCGCTGCGGCCCAAGCTCATCGTGGCCGACGAGCCGGTGTCGGCGCTGGACGTGTCCATCCAGGCGCAGATCGTCAATCTGCTCCAGGACCTCCAGCGGGAGTTCGGCATCGCGTTCGTCTTCATCGCCCACGACCTCGCCGTGGTACGGCACTTCTGCGAGCGGGTCGCGGTGATGTACCTCGGCAAGATCGTCGAGGTGGCCGACCGGCAGACGCTGTACACGAGGCCCCGGCACCCCTACACCCACGCACTGCTGTCCGCGGTCCCCGAGGCCGACCCGGACGGCACCCGGCGCCGCGAGCGCATCCGGCTCGCCGGGGACGTCCCGTCCCCGGTCGACCCTCCCTCCGGCTGCCGTTTCCGTACCCGGTGCTGGAAGGCGCAGGACCGGTGCGCGACGGAGGAGCCGCCCCTGGTGCGTCTGACGGGCAACGCCGAGGACCACCTGACCGCCTGTCACTTCCCCGAGGAACCGAGCGTCGGGGCCCGGGACGAGGACATCGTGCTCGACCCGGCGCTGACCGCGTCGGGGGACAGCGCGTCGACTTCGTCGTGAGGGTAGGGGGTGAGCCTGCTCTGCTGTACCAACCGCCGGTTGAAGTCACCGACCACGGTCGCCAGTCGGGCATGACGTGAGATGAGCGCGGCGGCCGCCCCGGGGATGCCCTCGGGGCGCCTGCCGTCGGCGCAGGCGCGGATGAAGTCCTCGCGTTCGTCCCTGGGGAGGCCGTACTGGTCCACGACCAGCCAGTGCACCAGGTAGGAGAGGGCGTAGGCGCGGTCGTAGCCGCTGTGGCGGACCTGGAATTCGCGTTCCCGGGCGGTGAGTTGGAAGCGGCTGGACAGGGACAGTCCGTAGTCGGTGAGGTAGAGCCGGTGCCCGTCGGTGAGGATGTTGCCGAAGTGGGCGTCGAAGTGGACGAGTTGTTGTGCGCCAAGGAAACCGGTGACGGCTTCCAGGCCCCGCTCCACGAGGGCGCACGCCGAGTCGGTGTCAGGCGTGCGCAGTCGGGCGGAGAGCCAGTCGTGGAGGGTGTGCGGCACGTACTCCAGGAACAGGGTCAGGCTCGCGGACGCGGTGCGCAGGGCCTCGATGCGCTCCCTGAGGCCTGGTGAACCTCCCCAGTAGGTCACGGCCCGCCCCACGTCGGCGAGCGCCTCGGGCAGCGGCTGCGGGGTGTCGGGCAGCACCCGCCAGTGGTGCAGCAAGGGAAAGCCCGGGAAGCGGTCCGAGCGCACCCAGTTGGTCGTCATCTCGTGGACGGCCAGCTCGCGCCAGGCACCGAAGCCGGGGCTGCCGATCTCGCCGATGCCGTAGTGGCAGTGGGCGGGCAGGCCGAAGAGGTTCGCGGTGGAGCGGACGTGGTCCGGGTGGAGCTCGGTGTCGGTGAGTGGCACCTGCTTCACGAAGACCCGTACGCCGTCCACCTCCAGCAGGGTCGCCCGGCCACCGATCCCGGTGCCCGCGGGGGTGCCCGACGCCACGAGGTCGGTGAGCTCCCGGTCGCTCAGGAGGGCGAGGGAGGTGGCGGTGTCGGCGTGGGTGCGGAGACGGGGGAGGGTGTCCATGGCCCCATGGTCGGGTCCCCGTGCCCGAAGCAGGCGATGTTCGCGTCGAGTGCCGCCAACTTCGCGAAGGAGTCCACGGCCTGGGCCCGGTCGACGTTGAACACGCCGAGCATCACCTTTCCGTCGAACGGGGACGCGGCCACCGCGTCCCCGGTGAACAGCACCCCGTGCGCAGGGAGATGGAGCGCGATGCTGCCGGGGGTGTGGCCGGGGACGTGGACGACCCGGGCTCCGCCGCCGAAGTCGAGGACATCACCCTCGGACAGCTCGGTGAGCTTCGGCGGCCTCGCGAACCCGCCCTGCGGCAGGTGCCGTAGAGCTTCCGCGTGCAGGGGGCGCTCCCAGTCCTCGAACACCGGTGGCGGGCCCGCCACTTCACCCCGTACGGCGGGGGCGTCGAGCCGGTGCGCCAGTACCTCGGCGCCGGTCACCGCGGCCAACTCGGCCGCCCCGCCCACATGGTCCTCGTGGAAGTGGGTGAGCACGATCCGTCGTAGGGGTCCTTGGAGGCGGGCGGCGATCGGCGCGGCGGAACCCGCAGGGCCGGCGTCGATCAGCGTCGACGCGTCGCCGTCGCGCCAGAGGTAGGCCTGGCCGACGGGGAAGCGCAGGAGGTGGAGGTGCGGAAACAGCTCGATGACGTCCATGGGACGACCGTAGAAAGGCCCCCGTCCGTGGACGAGGGCCTTCTGCCGGCAGCAGAGCCGTCGGGTCAGCTCGCCGCGTAGTTGCGCAGGAACAGGGCCTCCGCCACCGACAGGCGCTCCAGTTCCTCGGGGGAGACGCTCTCGTTCACGGCGTGGATCTTGGCCTCCGGCTCGCTCAGGCCGATGAGCAGGATCTCGGCGTGCGGGTAGAGCGCCGCGAGGGTGTTGCACAGGGGGATGGAGCCGCCATGTCCGGCGTACTGCATCTCCTGGCCCGGGTAGGCCACCGCCATCGCCTCCGCCATCGCCGCGTACGCCGGGCTGGTGGTGTCCGCGCTGAACGGCTGGCCGTGGCCGATCCGCTCGGTGCTCACCCGCGCGCCCCACGGGGTGTGCGCCTCCAGGTGGGCCTCGAGCAGCCTGGTCGCCTCGTCGGTGTCGATGCCCGGCGGCACCCGCAGGCTGATCAGGGCGCGGGCGCTCGCCTGCACCGACGGGGTGGCGCCGACGACCGGCGGGCAGTCGATGCCGAGGACCGTCACGGCCGGGCGCGCCCAGAGGCGGTCGGCGACCGTGCCGTCACCGATCAGCTCGACGCCGTCCAGGACCTTGGCGTCCGCCCGGAACTGCTCCTCGTCGTACTGCAGGCCGTCCCAGGACGCGTCCGGCGTGAGCCCGTCGATCCTCGTCGTGCCGTCCTTCCCGCGCAGCGAGTCCAGTACGCGGATCAGCGCGGCCAGCGCGTCGGGAGCGGCGCCGCCGAACTGGCCCGAGTGCAGGTTGCCCTCCAGGGTGTCGACCCGGACGCGCATCATGGTCATGCCGCGCAGGGTGGCGGTGACCGTCGGCAGACCGACGCGGAAGTTGCCCGCGTCGCCGATGACGATGGTGTCCGCCTCCAGGAGCGCGGGATGTTCCTCGGCGTACCGCTCCAGGCCGCCCGTGCCCTGCTCCTCCGAGCCCTCGGCGATGAACTTGACGTGGACCGGGACCCCGCCGTCGGCCTTGAGGGCGCGCAGCGCGAGCAGGTGCATGAGCACGCCGCCCTTGCAGTCGGCGGCCCCGCGCCCGTACCAGCGGCCGTCGCGCTCGGTCAGTTCGAAGGGCGGGGTCGTCCAGCCGGCCTCGTCCAGCGGCGGCTGCACGTCGTAGTGGGCGTACAGGAGGACGGTCTTCGCGCCCGCCGGGCCGGGCAGGTAGCCGTAGACGGACTGGGTCCCGTCCGGGGTGTCGAGCAGTGCCACGTCCTGGAATCCCTCGGCGGCGAGCGCGTCCGCGACCCAGCGGGCGGCGGCCTCGCTCTCGCTCTTCGGGAACTGGTCGAAGTCCGCCACCGACCTGAACGCCACCAGTTCGCTGAGCTCCGCCCGCGCCCTGGGCATCAGCGAGGCGACGGTCTCGGCGACCGGATTCGACGACATGGGCACGCTCCTTGTGGGTGCGACGTTGTACCTGTGAGTGCCGTAGATCCTCCCACAGTGGCCTGTGGGCGGGCCCGCCGTAGGATGCGGGAGACAGGTGCGGCAATGGCTTGATCGGGAGCAGCAGACCATCGTGAGCAGCGAGAACACTTCGGCGGGCGACCCTTCGGCGGACGACCCCTCGACGGACGACTCCCCGGCGGACGACTCTTCGGCGGACGGCGTGCGGGACGACGGACAGCGGGTGTGGGACGTCGTCGTCGTGGGCGCGGGTCCCGCGGGGGCCTCGGCCGCCTACGCGGCGGCGGTGGCAGGGCGGCGCGTGCTGCTGCTGGAGAAGGCCGAGCTGCCGCGGTACAAGACGTGCGGCGGCGGGATCATCGGCCCCTCCCGGGACTCGCTGCCGCCCGGCTTCGAGCTGCCGTTCCGGGACCGGGTGCACGCGGTCACGTTCTCGAACAACGGCCGCTTCACGCGGACCCGGCGCTCCAAGCAGATGCTGTTCGGGCTGATCAACCGGCCCGAGTTCGACCAGCAGCTCGTCGAGCACGCGCAGAAGGCGGGCGCCGAGCTGCGCACGGGCGTCACCGTGCAGCGCGTCGAGCAGCACGGCTCGGCGGTGCCCGACCGGCGTACCGTCGCCGTGGTCCTCCAGGGCGGCGAGACGCTCCTCGCGCGGGCGGTCGTCGGAGCCGACGGCAGCGCCAGCCGGATAGGCGCACATGTCGGGGTGAAGCTCGACCAGGTGGACCTCGGCCTGGAGGCGGAGATCCCGGTGCCGGAGACCGTCGCCGAGGACTGGAAGGGGCGGGTGCTCATCGACTGGGGCCCGATGCCCGGCAGTTACGGCTGGGTCTTCCCCAAGGGGGACACCCTGACGGTCGGCGTGATCTCCGCGCGCGGCGAAGGCGCGGCCACCAAGCGGTACCTGGAGGACTTCATCGGGCGGCTCGGCCTGGCCGGGTTCGAACCGAGCATCTCCTCCGGCCACCTGACCCGCTGCCGGGCCGACGACTCGCCGCTCTCGCGCGGGCGGGTGCTGGTGTGCGGTGACGCGGCGGGGCTCCTGGAGCCGTGGACCCGCGAGGGCATCTCCTTCGCGCTGCGCTCCGGGCGGCTCGCGGGGGAGTGGGCGGTCAGGATCGCCGAGGCCCACGACGCGGTGGACGCCCGGCGCCAGGCGCTGAACTACGCGTTCGCCGTCAAGGCGGGCCTCGGCGTCGAGATGAGCGTCGGCAAGCGGATGCTGACCGCGTTCGAGCGCCGGCCCGGACTGTTCCACGCGGCGCTGACGGGTTTCCGGCCCGCGTGGAACGCGTTCAAGGACATCACCCAGGGCGCGACCTCACTGGGCGAGCTGGTCCGGGGCCGGCCGATGGCCCAGCGGGCGCTGGCCGCGCTGGACCCGCGTCCGGCCGAGCGCGCCGCGGACGACGGAGTCACTTCGTGAGCGTGACGCGGAAGACGGGGTGGTCGGGGGCGATGCGCAGCAGGTCGGCGTCGGGGGAGTCGGGACCGACACCCTTGAAGAACACGCCGACCTCGGCCTTCCAGCGCTTGAGGTAGGCGCGCAGGAGCGGGACCTTCTCCTCGCCGGTCACCTCGGTGGCGGTGAAGGCCTCCGACTTCTTGCCCAGGTGCAGTTCGCCGCCGCCGGCCGCACGCATGTTGTGGGTCCACTGGACGTGGCCGCGTGGGGCGACCAGATACTGTTCGCCGTCCACCGTCAGCACGTTCACCGGGGTGGTGCGCCACTCGCCGCTCTTGCGTCCCCGGACGGCCAGGACCCGTGAGCCCCAGACGCTGAAGCCGCGGCGGGTCAGAAAGGCCACCGAGCGGTTGAGGATGTTGACCGTGAACCAGCCGGGCTTCTGTACGTGCGTGGACATGTGACCCCCAGGATTCGGGAGAGCGTCGCTCTCTTTTGTGAGCACCGCTCTCTTCCGGTGTTCAGTCTGGCACGGCCGGGGCGTCGGGGCAAGAGCGGTGCTCTCGTTTGTGTGCACCGCTCTCATTTCATGGGAGACTGAGGCCCATGAGTACCGCACAAGGCGCCCGCGCCCGGGCCCGGATCGAGGTCACCGCCACCATCAAGGACGAGGCGCGCAGACAGCTCGCCGCCGAGGGCGCCGCCAAGCTCTCGCTGCGGGCCGTGGCCCGTGAGCTCGGCATGGTCTCCTCCGCGCTGTACCGCTACTTCGCCAGCCGCGACGACCTCCTGACCGCTCTCATCATCGACGCCTACGACTCGCTGGGCGAGAGCGCGGAGCGGGCGCACGACGCGGTCCGTGACGCGGCCCCCGTGGAGCGCTGGGTGGCGGTGTGCGAGGCGGTGCGTCGGTGGGCGCTGGGGAACAGCCACGAGTACGCGCTGATCTACGGATCCCCGGTCCCGGGCTACACCGCCCCCGCCACGACCATTCCCGCCGCGTCCCGGGTGGGCCTGCTTCTCATCGGCATCGCACGCGACGCGCACACGGGCCCCGGTCTGTCGTTGCCCGCACTGCCCCCCGAGCTGCGCCCCGAGGCCGAGCGCATGAACGCCGACATCGCCCCCGACCTCCCGGCCGAGGCGGTGACCGCGCTGGTGGCCGCCTGGGCCCAGCTGTTCGGCCTGGTCGGATTCGAGCTGTTCGGTCAGTTCAACCGGATCGTGGCGGACCGGGAGACGTTCTTCCGGCACGCCGTCACCCGGCTCGCACGGGACGTGGGCCTCCGATGACCGGCCGGGACGGGAGCGGGCGTACGCCGCCGGGAGTATCCGTGATCACCACGCTCGGCTGACGCCCCGGCCGGGCGGCGGCGTCTAGCGTGGCTGTCATGGACGGTGAGCAGGGCGTGCGCGGGGGCGGTCCGCCGCGGTGGTGGCGGCACGGGCCGTCGTGGTGGCGCGGAGCCGGCGACGGCGGGCAGGGCGCCCGGTGGCCGTGGCCGTCCACTCTGCTGCTCACCTTCTTCGTGCTCGGAGGGTCGAACTACGCGGCCCATCAGCAGGTCGGTGACCGGGCCGCGCTCGATGTGTTCGCACGGGTGCTCCTGGTGACCGGCTCCGGGCTGCTGCTGTGGCGGCATCGGCAGCCGGTGCTCGTCGTCTTCGGCACGGCGGCTGCCGCGATGCTGTATCTCGGGGCCGGGTATCCGTACGGGCCGGTGTTCCTCACCGTCGCCCTCGCCTGCTTCAGCGCGGTCGTGGCCGGACACCGCAAGGCCGCCTGGACCGCGCTCGGCATGCTCTGGGCCGGGCACGTCCTGGTGGCCCACTGGCTCTACCGGTGGCTGCCCCCGGCCGGAGACCCGGCCGCGCCCTGGGGGCAGGAGGGCGTGATCGCCGCCTGGGTCGTCGCCATCGTCGCCGTCTCGGAGCTGGCCCGGACCCGCCGGGAACAGTGGGCCCGGGAGCGGGCCGAGCGGGCCCGGGCCGCTCGGCGCCGCGCCGACGAGGAGCGGCTGCGGATCGCCCGCGAACTGCACGACGTCCTCGCGCACAGCATCTCCGTCATCAACGTCCAGGCCGGCGTCGGCCTCGCCCTCCTCGACACCGACCCCGAGCAGGCCCGCACCGCCCTCACCACCATCAAGGCCGCCAGCAAGGAGGCGCTCGGCGAGGTGCGCCAGGTGCTCGACACGCTGCGCACCCCCGGCGACGCGCCGCGCGCCCCCGCACCGGGCCTCGACCGCCTGCCCGAGCTGGTGTCCCAGGCGGCCGACGCGGGCCTCACCGTCGAGGTCGAGGGGGCGGCGCCGGCCCTGCCGCCCGGCGCGGACCTCGCCGCCTTCCGTATCGTCCAGGAGGCGCTCACCAATGTCGTACGGCACTCGGGATCGCGGCACGCGCGCGTACGGCTCGATCACGGCGGGGACGCGCTACGGCTGCGCATCGACGACGACGGGCCCGCGACCGGCACCGACGCGGGCGGCAGCGGCAACGGTCTGGCCGGAATGCGGGAGCGGGCCGCCGCACTCGGTGGCACGATCGAGGCGGGCCCGCGTCCCGACGGAGGGTTCCGGGTGCTCGCCGTACTGCCGCTCGAGGTGAAGGCCGAGGAGGACGACCGGTGATCCGCGTACTGCTCGCCGACGACCAGTCACTCGTGCGGGCCGGTTTCCGGGCCCTGCTCGACGCGCAGCCGGACATCGAGGTGGCCGGTGAGGCCCCGGACGGTGAGGAGGCGCTGCGCAAGGTGCGCGAACTGCGGCCGGACATCGTCCTGATGGACATCCGGATGCCGCTGCTCGACGGTCTCGCCGCGACCCGGCGCATCACCGAGGACACCGCTCTGAGGGACGTGAAGGTGGTCATGCTCACCACCTTCGAACTCGACGAGTACGTCTTCGAGGCGATCCGTTCCGGCGCCTCCGGCTTCCTGGTCAAGGACACCGAACCGGAGGAACTCCTGCGCGCGGTAAGGGCGGTCGTCGACGGCGACGCGCTCCTCTCGCCCGGCGTGACCCGCCGTCTCATCGCCGAGTTCGCGGCCCGCTCCAAGGAGCCCGCGGCCGAAGGCGCCCTCGCCGGGCTCACCGAGCGGGAACGGGAGGTGATGGCTCTGGTCGGGATCGGTCTGTCCAACGAGGAGATCGCCCGCCGCCTGGTCGTCAGCCCGCTCACCGCCAAGACCCACGTCAGCCGCACGATGGTCAAGCTCGGCGCCCGCGACCGCGCCCAACTGGTGGTGCTGGCCTACGAGTCGGGGTTGGTGCGGCCGGGCTGGCTGGGCTGAGGGCGCTGCTGCCGGAAGCGCACGAGCACACTGATCACCCGGGCGACGAAGACCACCGGCGCGATCGTGAGCCCGATGCGCAACAGCAACGTCTCCACGGTTCCCGGCAGTTCGAACAGCAGCGCCGGTCCGGCCACCGCCCCGAACAGCACCGCCGCCGCGAACAGCGCACTGCACAGCGCGTATCCGATCTCGACGGTGATGGCGTCCCGCTCCGCCTGGTTGCGGCGTCCCCCGTAAGTCTCCACTCCCCGAGTCTCACAGCCGTGTGCCCGGCGGAGCAAGCAGCTCGGCCGGGCACACGGTGTCGGAGGCGTCCCCCTAGTCGCGTACGGTGACGCGTTCCGCCTCCTGGACACGGGACTTGGCGACCACGACGGACCGCTGCGGGCGGCGCGGGGTGCGCAGTCCCGTGAGGGTGATCAGCAGCCCGGCCGCGGCGATGGCCGTGACCACGACGAGGCCGGGGCGGTAGCTGTCGAGGACGGCCTGCGGGGTGGCGTTCTCGGGAGCGCCCGCGGTCACCACGGCGGTCACGACGGCCAGGAAGATCGCACCGCCGACCTGGACCGAGGTGTTGAGCAGTCCGGACACCATGCCCTGCTCGTGGTCCTCGACGCCGTTGGTGGCCTGGATGTTGAGCGACGGGAAGACCAGTGCGCAGGCGGCGCCGATGAGCAGCATCGACGGCAGGATCGCGGCGGCGTAACCGGGGTGCAGGTCGACCCCCAGGAACAGCGCGTATCCGACGACCATCAGGGCGAAGCCCGCCGGGATCAACCGCTGGG
Organism: Streptomyces sp. NPDC048523; assembly: GCF_043199815.1. Classification (NCBI taxonomy): domain Bacteria; kingdom Bacillati; phylum Actinomycetota; class Actinomycetes; order Kitasatosporales; family Streptomycetaceae; genus Streptomyces; species Streptomyces sp. NPDC048523. The sequence goes on from NZ_JBICWQ010000004.1 coordinate 393,990, forward strand.
TCCCGAACCGGTCGACGATCGAGCCGACCTTCGTCGAGGACACCGCCACCAGCGCGCCCGCGGGCAGGAAGGCGAGCGCGGTGTGCAGCGCCGACCAGCCGAGCAGCGACTGCATGTACAGGGTCACGAGGAACTGGAAGCCCACGTACGAACCGAAGAAGGCCATGGCACCCAGCTGGGCGCGGATCTGGGTGCCGGAGCGCAGCACGCCCAGCCGGACCAGCGGGCCCGGCGAACGTCGCTCGACCAGGACGAACACCGTCAGCAGTACGGCCACGGCGAGGAAGGAGAGCAGGGTGCGGGCCGAAGTCCAGCCGGACTCCGGAGCCTGGACGACGGTGAAGACCAGCAGCAGCATCGAGGCGGTGCCGAGAACGGCGCCGGGGATGTCGTAGCCGTTGTGGTCCTTCTCGCGGGCGCTGCGCGGCAGCAGCCTGAGACCGGCGACGAGCGCGATCAGGGCGATGGGTGCGGGCAGCAGCATGGTCAGCCGCCAACTGGCCTCGGTGAGCAGGCCGGACAGGACCAGGCCCATGGAGAAGCCGGTGGCGGCGCAGGTGGTGTAGATGGAGAGCGCGCGGTTGCGCAGCGGGCCCTCCGGGAACGTCGTGGTGATGATGGACAGGCCCGCGGGCGCGGTGAAGGCCGCGCTCAGGCCCTTGATGAACCGGCTGGCGATCAGCAGCGGGCCCGAGTCGACGAGGCCGCCCAGGAGGGAGGCGACCGCGAAGACACCGAGGGCCACCAGGAAGACCTGGCGCCGGCCCAGCAGGTCGGCGGCGCGACCGCCCAGGAGCAGCAGGCCGCCGTAGCCGAGGATGTAGCCGCTGACGATCCATTGCAGCGTCGAGGTGGAAAGGCCCAGGTCGGCGCCGATGGACGGGAGCGCGACGCCGACCATGGACACGTCCAGGGCGTCCAGGAACATCGCGGCGCACAGCACCAGCAGGGTGCCCCAGAGCCTGGGTGTCCAGCGGACCGCTGAGGACGGGTCCGCGGGGGTGGTGAGCGGAGAGGTCATGGCGAAGACACTACATGCGCATGCATCGAATGCAAACGCATTTAATTCCGATGCAATAATCCGTCTTCTCTGCTACGGTGCCGCGCATGGTGGCGAAGAAGCCCGAGCAGGCACTCGCGGAGCAATGGCGGGACATCCTGGCGCTGCACGCGCGCACGCAGTGCGAACTGGACCGCGCTCTTCATCAACACGGCCTGTGCGCAAGTGACTTCGAGGTGCTGGACGTCCTGGCCCACGGCGGCTGCGACTACCGCGTGCAGGAGATCTCCGAGCGGGTCCACCTGAGCCAGAGCGCGCTGTCACGGCTGGTCGCCCGGCTGGAGAAGGACGGGCTCGTCGAGCGCGGGATGTGCGCGGAGGACCGGCGGGGCGTACGCGTCTCACTCACCTCCAAGGGGCGCGCGCTGCACCGTGACGCCCTGCCGGTGCAACGCGCGGTCCTCACACGGATGTTGGAACCCTCCTAGCCCACGGCGGACTTCCCCCGCCACAGCTCGGCTACCGACACGTCCCCGGTCACCCGCGGGAACGGCAGCCGGTTCCACAGGGCCGGATACAGTCGCGCGGCGGGCCCGGACACCTCGCAGTCGACGTCCCCCGCCTCGCCGTACTCGGCTGCGGGCGGCTCCTCGGTGAGTCGTACGGTCCACACGGCGCCGTCCGTGTCGCTCGCCCGCACCCGCAGCACCCGGGGCTCGGCGCTGCGGACCCGGCTCTTGTCGCGGGCGTGGAAGCCGCGGAGCAACTCGTCGATGCCGTCGGCCGCGAAGTCCCGCCCGAATTCCCCGGGTGTACCGCCTCGGGCCGCCTCCGCGTCGAAGCGGTGCACGGCCGTCTCGTGCGCCTGCCGCCGGGCCCAGAAGGCGAGCGGTGAGGGGGCCGGCAGGAAGTGCCAGCAGCGGACGTCGGGTGCGGCGGAGCCCAGCGTCTCGACCAGACGGCGGTGACCGTTGCGGAACCAGGCCAGCAACTCCTCACCGTCCAGGGCGGGTTCGTCGTCGAGGGGGCGGAAGGCGGTCTGCTCCTCGGCCACGAACGCCGTCGCCCAGCGATGCACCGCGCCGGTGTGCCGCAGCAGGTCCCGCACCTGCCACTCGGGGCAGGTCGGCACCTTGGCGTCGGGACCGGCCTCCTCGGCTGCCGACGCGAGCAACTGGCCTTCGCGGTCCAGGATCCGGATGAACTCGGCTGTCTCCATGGGAGGAGTGTGCCTGACGACACCCGGCCGGCGGCACCGCCGGGCTACCAGTCGCGGGCCGCCTGCAGCAGGTGGTCGCGGACCAGTGCCACGTGCGGATTGCCCGAGGTGCCGGGGCGCTGCACCAGGTAGGCCGTGTTGATGGGCGGGTCGTCGGGGTCGTGGAGCAGAACCAGCACCCCCGACGCCAGTTCCTCGGCGCACAGATAACGGGGGAGCACCGTGAATCCGGCTCCGCCGACCACCGCGGCCTTGACCGCGTTCAGGTCGGGCATGGTGACGGCCGGCTGCTGCACCAGGCGCCGCCCGAAGACGTGCCGCCAGTAGCGGCGCACGATGGGCAGGTCCTCGGCGTAGGCGACGAGCGGGACGCCGTGCAGCGCGGTCGCGAGGTGTTCCGGTGCGCCGAGCCGCTGGACCCGGGCGGGGGAGGCGACCAGCACGAACTCCTCGTCGTTGAGCGGCAGGGCGGTGAGCGCACGGCCGCGCGGCCGGTACGTGGCGATCACCAGGTCGTGCCGCCCCGTGCGCAGGTCGTCCAGGAGCGGTTCGGTCAGACCCGGTGTGATGCGCAGCCGTACCCCTTTGTCCACCAAGGGCGCGACGCCGGGCAGGACGCTGCGGGACAGCAGCTCGGCCGGGCCGGCCAGATGCACCGGCTCGGCCGGGGCGTCCTCCGCGTCCCCGGCGGGTCCCGCCACCGCGGCGAGCGAGTCCAGGGGGTGCACGATCCGGGCGGCGAGCTCGTCCGCGTACGGTGCCGGGGTCACGCCCCGCGCCCGGCGCTCGAACAGCTCGCGGCCCCACTGCCGTTCCAGGGTGCGGATCTGGGTGGTGACGGTGGGCTGGGACAGGCCGAGGAGACGGGCCGCGGCGGTGAAGGAGCCGGTGCGGTACACGGTGAGGAAGGTCCGCAGCAGGTTCAGGTCGGGCGGGGTGCTGACGGTCTGGCCCGCATCCTCGGAGCCATTGGTGTTCCTATCCCTCATATGTGTGAGCCTATTGGATTTCTATGACACGAGAGGACTACGGTTTCATCATGTCGAAGATCCTCTTTGTAATGACCGGTGCCGACCACTGGACCCTGGCCGACGGCACCCAGCACCCGACCGGCTTCTGGGCCGAGGAGGCCGTCGCCCCGTACGAGGCGTTCAAGGCCGCGGGACACGAGATCGTCGTGGCCACGCCGGGCGGTGTCGTGCCGACCGTGGACAAGGGCAGCCTCGCGGCCGAGGTCAACGGTGGGCAGGAGAACGCCGACCGTATCGCCGGGGTGCTCGCCTCGGCCCCCGAACTCCAGGCCCCGCTGCGGCTGGACGAGGTGAACCTCGACGACTACGCGGCCGTGTTCTACCCCGGCGGCCACGGGCCGATGGAGGACCTCGCGGTCGACGCGGTCTCGGGCCGACTGCTCAGCAGCGCCCTGGAGAGCGGCAAGCCCCTCGGGGTCGTCTGCCACGCCCCGGCCGCGCTGCTCGCCGCCACGAAGGCCGACGGTTCCAACGCGTTCGCCGGGCGCCGCGTGGCCGCCTTCACCAACGCCGAGGAGACCCAGGCGGGCCTCGCCGACAAGGCCAAGTGGCTGCTCCAGGACCGGCTCACCGAGGCCGGCGTGCAGGTCGAGGTGGCCGAGCCGTGGGCTCCGCATGTGATCGTCGACGGCAACCTGGTGACCGGGCAGAACCCGGCGTCCTCCGCGCCGCTCGCCGTCGAACTGCTGAAAAAGCTGGGCTGAGCCTCTGAGGCTCCTCAAGTCGCTTGGCGGACGCGGGACATGACCGCCACGATGACCGCATGTCGGCAATCGCGGGACTGAACAAGAAACACAACTTCGTGCTGCTCGTCCGGGACGCGGACGTCGTGGCGGCGGCCCTGCGCCAGGCGCTGGCCGAGGCCCCGCCGGAGGAACGCCCCGGGCTGGAACGCGCCGTGGCCCTCGTCGAGTCCACCGCCGCCGCCACCGAGACGGTGCTGCGCGCCCGCTGGGTCCGCTCCCGGCTGGCCGCCGTCGGCTTCACGGGCGACATCACCTCGGTCGCGGCCGTCCGGGCCCTGCGCAAGGCGGAGCCGAAGCTGAGCCTGTTGGCGGCCGTGCAGTTGCAGAAGGATGCGGTGGCTCATCCGGAGTGATCCGGATGAGCCATTCGTCGCGTGGAGGCCGGGGAGAGCGGGGTGGCCGCGGCGTCTTGGAGCTTCTTCGCGGTGGTGAGGGTTGGCGCGGTGGTGAGGGTTGGCGGAGGGCGCGGCGCTTGCGCACTCGGGCAGTGATCGGGGCCGGGGTGCCGGATTGTTCCTCGCGGTGGTGATGGGCCGGCCGGGGTGTGGTCAGGTTGCTGTCGTGCGTCAGGCGTGCGGTGCAATGACCCCGGGTTTGGCGGAGGTCGGGGTGTGCTTCGGGGTCCGGTGGTGATCGGGGCCGGGGTGCCGGATTGTTCCTCGTGGTGGTGATGGTCCGGCCGGGGTGTGGTCAGGTTGCTGTCGTGCGTCAGGCGTGCGGTGCAATGACCCCGGGTTTGGCGGAGGTCGAAGAGCGCTTCGGGGTCCGGTGGTGATCGGGGCCGGGGCGCCGGACTGTGCCTCGTCGTGGCGGTGACCTGGGGGGAGCCCGGTCAGGCTGTTGCCGCGCGTCGGGTCAGCGCGGCGATCACCGCGGCGGTGGCGGCGAGTGCCGCGACGCTGGTGAGGGCGACGGGGAGGGAGAACCAGTCGGCCATGAAGCCGATGGCGGGCGGGCCCAGGAGCATGCCGCCGTAGCCGAGGGTGGAGGCGATGGCGACCCCGTCCGGCCCGGCCAGCCTGCCCGCCCGCTCGACGGCGACGGGGAAGAGATTGGCGAGACCGAGCCCCGTGATCATGAAGCCGAGCAGTGCTGCCCAGACGGACGGGGCGAGAGCGCCGAGCAGCATGCCGAGCGCGGCGACGGTGCCGCCGCCCACCAGCGTGCGGGTCTGGCCGAGACGTTCGAGCAGTCTGGTGCCGGTCAGCCGGCCGATGGTCATGGCGAGTGCGAAACACGAGTAACCGACCGCCGCGACGCCGGGCGTGGCGTCCAGGTCGTGCTCCAGGTGCAGGGCGCTCCAGTCGGCCAGGGCACCCTCGCCGTAGGCCGTGCACAGGGCGATCAGGCCGAAGGTGATGACGAGGCCGCGGATGCGGGTGCCGGTGCCGGTGCCCGGCGGACGGGGTGCGGACTTGTGCCGCGGCGTGTCCTGCGGGGGTGCCGGCGGCTGGATGCGCAGCAGGGTCCGGCCCGCGACGGCGGTGACGAGCAGACCGATCACGGTGAGACCGAGCAGGTGCCGCGTGGGTGACAGGTCCCCGGCGACCAGCCCGCCGAGCCCGGCACCGAGCATTCCGCCCAGGCTGAACGCCGCGTGGAAGCTGGGCATGATCGGCCGCCGCAGCGCGGCCACCAGATCGACCGCGGCGCTGTTGAACGCCACGTTGATGCTGCCGTACGCGGCGCCGAAGACGAGCAGTACGGCGCCGAGTGCCGGCGCGGAGTGGGTGAGCGGCGGCAGGGCGACGCTGAGGGAGAGCAGGACGGCGCAGACGACGGTGACCCGGTGGGTGCCGTAGCGGCGGCACAGCCGTCCCGTGAGCGTCATGGTGATCACCGCGCCGGCCGAGACGCCGAGGAGGGCGAGGCCGAGGGCGCTGGCGGAGGCGCCGGTCTGCTCCTTGATCGCGGGGATACGGACGACCCACCCGGCGAAGATGAAGCCGTCGACGGCGAAGAAGACGGTGAGGGCGATACGGAGTCGGGTGAGGGAGTTGTCCGGCACGGCGATGCGCGTACGCAGTTTGTTTATCAGCGGCACAAAGTCAGGGTAGGCGTGTGCTCGATTGTGGGCAAGGGTGTTCGGGTGAGCGGAAGTGGCGGACCTGCTCTTGCCGAGCCGCTGACCGGGTCTCCTCCAGCCGCCGCGCAGGCCGGGACCGGGCCCGGTTCACCTTCCGCGAGTGAGGCCCCGGGACGCCCCCGGCCCGCAGGATGGCCTCGGCCCCGGACACGGAGGGCTCGCAGGACACGGAAGGCGGAGCGGAGCGGCTCATGTCGGCTTGGGCGGTGTTCGTCGTCGCGGCGGTCGTCGCGGGATACGCCCTGGTGTCGGCCCGAGCAGCCGCATGGGCGGTGTCCGGCCCCATGATCTTCGTGGCGGTCGGCACGGCTCTGGGCGAGCCCGGGCTCGGTCTGGTCAGTCCCGCACACGACGTGGAACCCGTGCGGGCGCTGCTCGAAGCCGCCCTCGCACTGGTGCTGTTCACCGACGCCGCCGGCGTGCACTCGCGGGAGCTGCGCCGCGACGACTTCCTGCCCGTACGGCTGCTCGGCATCGGGCTGCCGCTGACCATCGGCCTCGGCTGGCTGGCGGCATGGCCGCTGCTGCCGGGCCTCGGTGTCTGGGGGCTCGCTCTGGTCGGCACGATCCTGGCGCCCACCGACGCCGCCCTCGGGCAACCCGCGATCACCGACCGCCGGGTCCCGGCGCTCGTCCGGCAGGGACTCAACGTCGAGAGCGGACTCAACGACGGTCTGTGCGTGCCCTTCTTCGTCCTCTTCCTCGCCGCCGCGGGCCAGGAGGCGGGCCGGGCGGGGACACCGGGCGCCGGTGAGGTGGTGGTCCGGGCCCTGCTTCTGTCCACCGTGTGCGGCATCGGGCTCGGGCTGCCCGCCGGGTGGGCTCTGGTGCGGTCGCGGCGCCGCGGCTGGGCGGCAGGCGAGTGGCGGCAGCTCCTGCCCGCGATGATCGCCTTCGGCTCGTTCGCGGCGGCCGCCGCGCTGGAGGGCAGCGGGTTCATCGCCGCCTGGGTCGCCGGCCTGGCCTACGGCAACGCCGTACGGCGCCATCCCACCGAGCGCGGAACACCGGACCCGGAGTGCGAACTGACCGAACGGCTCGGCGCGTTGCTGGCGATGCTGAGTTTCTTCGCGTTCGGCGCGCTCCTTCTCGCCCCGGCGCTGAACGAGCTCACCTGGCGGATGGCGGTTTACGCGGTGCTGAGTCTCACCGTGATCCGCGGGCTGCCCGTCGCGCTGAGTCTGGCCCGCTCGGGGCTCCGTCCGCCCACGGTGGCCTACGTCGCCTGGTTCGGGCCCCGGGGTCTCGCCTCCATCGTGCTCGGGCTGCTGGTCCTCGAGGAGCGGATACCCGGCACCGAGCAGGTCTCGGCGGTCGTGGCACTGACCGTGACGATCAGCGTGTACGCCCACGGTGTCAGCGCCGGAGTCCTGGCCGGGCGCTACGGCCGCTGGTATCGCGCCGCGGCCGCTCGGACACCGGGCCTGCGCGAGGACGCGCCGGCCTCCTCGGACGGCACCGGGATCGCCCTTCGGGGGTGAGGACCGCCCCGGCCCGGCACGTCACGGTGGCGCCATGGAACCGACCGTACGGAGCCGGCCGTGGCAGGCTCGCCTCTCGCTGGCCGCGGCCGCGGCGGCCGTGCTGACCCTGGGTGTCTCGCGGGGCTGCGCACCTTCGCCCTCGCGGGCGTCGCGATCGCGGGCCTCGTCATGACGGGAGCCGCGATCTGGTGGGCCCTGACCAGGCGGGGGCTGTTGCGGACGCTCGCCGTCCTGTTGGCCCTGACCGCGCCCGCGTGGGTGCTGGTGATGTTCACCAGGGCCCATCTGGCCTGGGTTGTCGCTCTTTCGGGAGCACTGTGGCTGGTCGCGGTCGCAGCGGGGCGGGCCGCCCTTGCGCGGGACGACGTGCCCGTCCCGATGCCCGAACTCCCCGCACCGGGAATCCGTCACCCCGTGCTCATCATGAATCCGCGATCGGGCGGCGGGAAAGTAGGCCGGTTCGCCCTTCAGGAGCGGGCCGAGGCGCTCGGAGCGCAGGTGCTGATCCTGGAGCGGGGCGGCGACACCGATGTGGCCGCGCTGGCCCGCACGGCCGTCGCGGAGGGCGCCGACCTGCTCGGCGTCGCCGGCGGGGACGGGACACAGGCGCTGGTCGCCGATGTCGCCGCCACGCTCGGCGTGCCCTTCCTGGTGATCCCGGCCGGCACCCGCAACCACTTCGCCCTCGACCTCGGCCTGGACCGCGAGGACCCCGCCAAGGCGCTGGACGCCCTGCACGACGGCGTGGAACTCCACGTCGACCTCGGTCGCGCGGGCGGCCGCCCCTTCGTCAACAACGTGTCGCTCGGTGCCTACGCGGAGGTGGTCCAGAGCCCTTCCTACCGCGACGACAAGACCCGCACCACCCTGGGACTGCTCCCCGACCTCCTCACGGGTCATCAGGGCGCACACCTCAGCGCCCGGGTCGGCGAGGTCACCATCGCCGATCCGCAGGCCCTGCTGGTGAGCAACAATCCCTGCGGCACCGGCGACTTCGCCGGTCTCGGCCGCCGGGGACGACTCGACGGCGGCGAGCTGGGCGTGGTCGGTGTCCATGTGACCGGTGCGGTCAGGGTCGTAGGACTGCTGCGGACACGGAAGTCCACCGAACTGACGCGGGCCGCCGCCCGGGACGTCGTCGTCGATGCCGACCGGGCGTGGATCCCGGTCGGCATCGACGGAGAGGCGGTACGGCTGCCCGTGCCGGTGCGCTGCGAGCTGCGGCCCCGGGCGCTGCGGGTGATCGTGCCCCGGCAGCGGCCGGGCCTGCGCCGGGTCCGGCCGCCGCTCGACTGGCGCCGGGTCGCCGGGCTCGGACTGGCCCGGTCCACCGGCGGGCATCACCGACGGCCCTGACCGGACCGGCTGCCGGATCACCCGGCGAGGGGGTCAGTCCACCCGCCGGGCCGAGGCGACGAGTTCCGCGGTCACCGGTCGCAGCGCCTCCTCGGTGAGGAACCCCTCGGCCACCGGCACGCCGCCCGCGTCGCGGATCGCCCTCCTCAGGTACTTCGCCCAGACGTGTTCGAGCAGGATGAACCCCGCCGAGCTCCCGGGGTCCAGGGACTCGGCCGTCTGCCTGATCTCGTCGGGGGTGAGTCCGAAGGCGTTGCCCTCGGCAAGCGACGGGTAGGTGGCCACGGCGGACTGGATGCGTTCGCTGGGAAGTCCGAGCAGCGCGGCCACGGTCTCGCCCATGCCCTCGGCCTGGTAGTCCAGGGCGAACAGTGCACCGCCGGGCCCCTTCCCCACGAAGAGCATGTCCAGGACGCAGATCTGCCCGTTCGCCTCCAGAATGTCCAGCTCCTCGACGATACGGCCCTCGAACTTCGCGTCGGGGCCGAACTCGACGGTCAACAGCTGGACCGGTCCGATGCTGTTCACGACAACTCCCTTCGGCGGAACCATCCCTCCTCATCCAGCAGCAGCGCGCCCGCCCTCGCGTCACCCGCGACAGGTGAGGAAACATCCGCGGCCGTGGACACGGGGTGCGACGCCGATGGCCCACGAGGGACGGCGGCACACGCCGTCGCTCGTGGTGGCGGTGCCACTGGCGTCGTACGAGGCCAAAGTCATCCACATGGCAGGCCGGACCGCCTCGCCCGTGGAAGGTGAAGCCGCGACAGGACCGCCTGCGGAGACGGTCGCCGGAGCAGCTCCCGGCACGGAGGGAAGCGCGTGAGGAGGCAGCCGGGCCCATGGGGGCTGCAGGGACCGCACGCCCCGGCCCGCTCGCCTGCCTGGCCGCTGGGGCGAGGAGCTACCACGCGGCCCGCGACCTGCCGGGTGTCGGCTCTCGCGTGTTCGGGTCCTGGTCGGTCAGCTGCTCGGGCGACGGCGGGACCGGTGCCCACTCGGCGCCCGTCTGCTCCCGGAACGCGGCGACGGCGGCCTCGACGGTAGGATAGAAGCGGTCCGCGTCGATGGTGCGGGTCAGCCCGTAGCGCTCGATCTTGCGCCGCACCGGATCCTTCAGCTCGGCGAAGACCAGGCTGATGCCGCGCTCGTCGAGCGCCTCGTCGAGATCCTCCAGCACGTCGGAAGCGGTCGTGTCCACGTCGGTCACGGGCTCGGCGGCGAGCAGTACCCACCGGGGCCGTGGGGTGCAGCGGGTCAGCCGGACGACACCGTTGCGGAAGGCCTTGGCGTTGGCGAAGAACAAGGGGCCGTCGAAGCGGTGCATCACCAGGCCGGGCAGGTGTTGGGCGTTCGGGTGGGAGCGCATGTCGTGGTAGCCCTCCAGACCCGACACCCGCCCCAGGACCGTGCTGTAGGGCCACCAGGCCCGCCGGAAGACATTGAGGATGGACAGGCCCACCGCGACCGCTATCCCGGGCAGCACACCGAGCAGCGCCACCCCGAGGAAGGCCGCCGTCGACAGCAGGAACTCCGCCTTGCGCTGCCGCCACAGCCGGGCCGCGCCCGGGAGGTCGGCCAGCGACAGGGACGCCGTGATGACGACCGCCGCCAGCGCGGGCTGCGGCAGATTGCGGAACAGACCGGGGACCAGCACGAGCATCAGGACGATCAGCCCCGCCCCGACCACACCGGTCAACTGCGTTCTGGCGCCCGCCCGTTCGGCCACGGCCGTACGTGATCCGCTGGTACTGACCGGGAAGCCCTGGAAGAGACCGGCCGCCGCGTTCGCCGTACCGATCGCGATCATCTCCTGGTTGCCGCGGACCTCCTGCCCGGTGCGGGCCGCGAACGCCGTCGCGTTGGAGATGCCGTCGGCCAGGGACACCAGGGCGATGCCCAGGGCGCCGACGCACAGCGGCCCCAGGTCGTCCAGGCCGACGTGGGGGATCGTGAGCGGCGGCAGACCCTCGGGCAGGGTGCCGACCAGGTCGACCCCGCGCTCGCCCAGACCGAAGAACACCGTCGCCCCGATGGCCGCCACGACCATGACGAGCACCGCCGGCACCTTCGGCAGCACGCGTTGCAGCAGCAGGATCAGCACGATGCCGGTGGCACCGACCGCCAGCGCGGCGGGCACGGTGTCGCCGTCGGCGACGCCTCGCACGAACGCGTCCAGCTCGTGCACCAGCCCGTCGGCGTCCGTGCTGAAGCCGAACAGCTTCGGCAACTGGCCGATCAGGATGGTCAGGGCCAGCCCGTTCATGTAACCGATCATGGTCGGCTTGGAGATCAGGTCGGCGATGAAGCCGAGCTTGGCGACACCGGCCAGGAGCGTGATCGCGCCGACCATGAGGGAGAGCACCGAGGCGAGCGCGACCGCCCGCCCCGGGTCCCCGCCGGCGGCGATCAGGGGCAGGACCGTCGCGGCGATCATCGGCCCGAGCGAGGAGTCGGGACCGAGCACCAGGAACCGCGACGGGCCGAACACCGCGTAGGCCAGCAGGCACAGCACGGAGGTGTACAGGCCGGTGATCGGCGGCAGCCCCGCCAGTTCCGCGTACGCCATTCCCTGCGGCACCAGCAGTGTGGTGAGGACAACGCCGGCGACGGCGTCCTTGAGGAGCCACTCCCGCCGGTAGGCCGAGAACGTCCGCAGCCCTGGCACGAAGTCGCGCACGCTCACCACCTCCCCCGGGTCGTGTACCACCGGACCGCATCCGGACCGCTAGTCGTGCAGGTCGTCCGGCCTCACCACGCACAGCGCCCAGATGATGAATCCGCTGATCGTGATCAGCGTGAGCGACCAGAACGGGTAGTACGGCAGGGACAGGAAGTTGGCGATGATCACCAGCCCGCCGATGCCCACCCCGCACACCCTGGCCCAGGTGGCCCCCGCGAACAGGCCCAGGCTCACCGCCACCGCGATCACCCCGAGGGCGAGGTGGATCCAGCCCCAGCTCGTCAGGTCGAACTTGAAGACGTAATTGCGGGTGTTCAGGAAGACCTCGTCCTCGGCGATCGCCATGATCCCCCGGAATATGCCGAGGACGCCGGCCAGGAACAGCATCACGGCGGCGAAGACCGTCAAGCCGCCGGCGGCGGAAACGGTGGTTGCCGAACGGTGGTGCGAAGTGGTGGTAGTGGCCATGGAAGATACCTCCGTCTTCGGTTCCGGCACTGGTTGCAGCGCTACGCCCACGAGTGTCGCTCCAGGTGGGGCGCCTCTGTCCTCACCCTCGGGGGGTGACGACCGGTGGGGCGCCGACTGGCGACGATGAGGCGAACCCAGCAGCCGGAGGCAAGACATGCGGGTACAGCACAGCCCCACCGGAGGCGGTACGGCGGGCCGGTCACCGGCCACCGCGCGCGCGGTGCTGGCGCCGCTCGCGCTCGCCCAGTTCGTGTGCAGCTTCGCCGGCTCCAACATGAACGTGATGATCAACGACATCAGCGAGGACCTCGACACCACCGTGCAGGGCGTGCAGCTCGCGATCACGCTCTTCCTGCTGGTCATGGCGGCCCTGATGATCCCCGGCGGCAAGCTGACCGACCGCCTCGGCCGCAAGCGGTGCCTCCTGATCGGCCTCGCCGTCTACGGCGTCGGAGCCCTCCTCAGCGCGGCCGCGCCCAACCTCGGTGTCCTCATCCTCGGCAACTCCCTGCTGGAGGGCGTCGGTACGGCCCTGCTCATCCCGCCCGTCTACATCCTGACCACACTTCTGTTCACGGACGTGGTGGCCCGGGCCCGCGCGTTCGGAACGGTCATGGCATTCGCCGGCATTGGCGCCGCCGCCGGACCGCTGATCGGCGGGCTCATCACCTCGGCACTCAGCTGGCGGGCCGCCTTCGTCTTCCAGGCCCTGGTCATCGTGGTGATCATCCTGCTGAGCCGGCGGATCACGGATCCGCTGCCGCCCGATCCGACGCGGGTCTTCGACACCGGCGGTGCCGTCCTGTCGGCCGTCGGGCTCGTCCTCGTCGTCATGGGCATCCTGGCCATCGACGACAACGGCTGGCTGGCGGCCGGTCTGCTCGTCGTCGGCGCGCTGGTGCTCGTCTGGTTCTACCGGTGGATACGCGCCAGGGAACGCTCCGGCGCGGAGCCGCTGCTGTCGACGAGCCTGTTCCGCGACCGCACGTCCAATCTCGGCCTCATCACCCAGAACGCCCAGTGGCTGATGCTCATGGGGGTGTCGTTCGTGGCGGCGGCCTACCTCCAGGTCGTCCGCGGGTACGACGCGATCCGGACCGGCGTGGTCTTCACGGCGGCCACGGCCGGCCTCCTCGCGGCCTCGCTCGGCGCCGAGCGCCTCGCGAAAAAGTGGTCGCAGCGGACGCTCGTCATGACGGGCTTCGCCGTCACGATCTGCGGGATCGGGCTGCTCATCGTCCTGGTGAACGCCTGGACGAGCGCCTGGGCGTTCGTGCCCGGGCTGCTGCTGATCGGGCTGGGACTGGGCGTCATGCTGACCCCGTCGGTGAACGTGGTGCAGTCCAGCTTCGGAGAGCAGCAGCAGGGCGAGATCTCGGGCCTGTCGCGCAGCGTGTCCAACCTGGGATCGTCCTTCGGCACCGCGATCGCCGGCACCATCCTCGTCGCCGACCCCGCCTTCGGGGCGTACGCGGCGGCGCTGATCGTGCTGGTCGTGATCGGGTGCGGCGGGCTGGTCGCGGCGGCGAAGCTGCCGCGGACCGGGCCCCCTCGGTGACCGTACGCCCCGCTTTCGCGAGGCCCGGCTACTGCTGCGCCCGGTCGAGCTTCTCATCGAGCGCCAGGGATCACCCCTTCGTCGGGGTCGCCGGGATCAGGCTGCGGTGGGCGGGAAGTGACCGCACCACCCCGCGCGGGGGAGGCGGCGGACGCGCGCTCAGCGCCAGTCGTGGCGGACCGCGCTGGACACGAGGAGATCCTGCACCGACGAGCGGGTTGCGCTGACCGGGACCCACAGCAGTCCCAGCGGGAACACCAGGCACAGCACCGCGCGCGACAAGGCGCGCGGGACGCCGAGTTCCCGTCCGGTTCGGGCGGTCACGCGCAGGCCCATCAACCGGTCTCCGACGGTACGCCCGGCCGACACCCAACTGCCGGTGAGATACAGGACGGCGATCACCGCGCCGCCCGTCGCGGTGAGCCAGTCCGGCGGGTCGGGGTACCGGAACGGCGGTCCGGTGACCAGCAGCCGGGCGGCCCCGACGCACAGCTGGGCGACGAGTCCGAGGCCGGCCACCACGACCGCGTCGACACCGGCCGCGACCGCACGGGAGACCAGTCCGGCCGGGGACCCCAGGAACCCCCGTGGCCGCGCCCGCCCGACAGACGTCACGGCGGCGTCGGCATCTCGGTCGGCGCCTCGGGCAGACCCGTCCTGCGCAGCAGCCGGTCCGTCACCCGGTTCACCAGCCGGTCGCCCCGAAGGCCGCGGACACGGACGGCGTCGATCGTCTCCTGGGCCATTCCGCCGCCGGTGTCCTTGACGATCCGTCCCAGATCGATCTGCGTCAGCACTCCCAAGGTCAGCGGGACCAGATCGACGCGGGCGATCACGGCGTCGACGTCGATACGCCCGGCGACCGCGTCGACGTCCAGCCGCCGGGCGACCCGGTCCACGTCGATCCGGTCGGCGATCCGGTTCACGTCCATCCGGCCGGCGATGCCGTCGAGGTCGATTCGGGCCGCGATCCGGTCGACGTCCATCCGGCCGGCGATGTCGTCCACGTCGATCCGGGCCGCGATCCGGTTCACGTCCACCCGGTCCGCGACCCGCGCGATGTCCACTCGGTCGGCCACCTTGTTCACGTCCACCCGGGAAACCACGTCGTCCAGGTCGATCCGGTCCACGACGGCGGTCACCAGCCTGCGCGTCAGGACATCCGTACCCCCGGCGAGGACACCCAGCACGCGAAGCGGCAGCCGCGCCACCGCCCTGGCAAGTCCCACGCCGTTGTTTCCGGTCACCCCGCCATCGCACCAGCACGGCGCCGCGAGGACATCATCCGTCACGGGTGAGGGGACGAGCCGGTCCCGTCCCGGGAGGCCCCATGCAGAAAGCATATGTACGGTAATGCTGAGAGCTGCTGAGGGGGAGCGCCACCCAAGGACACTGGGAGTGAGCGCCATGAGTACGAGGGACGACAAGGCCCGGGAACCGACGGCTCCCTGTCTCGATCCCCTGGGAGACCCCTATCTGCGCATGCGGTTCGCCGTGCCGGCCAGACCTCCCACCTTCCTGCGGCGCGAGCGCCTGGTCAGGCACCTCGACCAGTCTCTCCACACTCCCTTGACGATGGTCAACGGCGCGGCGGGCGCCGGCAAGACCCTGCTGGTCGCCGACTGGGCCGAGAACCTGGACCGGCCCGTCGCCTGGCTCGACGCGAACGCCGGCCGGCAGGGCCCCGGGATGTTCTGGGCGTACCTGCTCGAAGCCCTGCGTGCCTCGGGCCTGCCGGTGTCCGACGAGGTCGGCTCCCCGGTGGAAGCGAACCGGATCGACCACCAACTGCTGGCCCGACTGGCCGCCGATCTCAGCCGTCGTCCCTTTCCCGCGATCGTCGTGCTCGACGAGTACGACCGGGTGACCGCCTCGCAGACCCAGGAACAGCTCCAGTTCGTCCTGCACCACGCGGGATCCGGACTCCGCCTGGTCCTCGTCACCCGCTCCGAACCACTGCTGCCACTGCACCGCTACCGGATGGCCGGCGAGATCACCGAGATCCGGGACGGCGAACTGGCCTTCACCCCCGAGGAAGCCGCCGAACTGCTCGATCTCCACGGCCTGAGCCTGCTCCCGCCCGCCGTGCGTGCCGTCGTGGACCGCACCCGTGGCTGGGCCGCCGGACTGAGGCTCTGTGCCCTGGCCGCCCAGGAGAGCGGGGATCCGGAGGCCTATCTGCAGGACTTCGAGGCGGACCGGAGCACGGTCGCCGACTTCCTGCTGGCCGAGGTGCTCGGCCGGCAGTCGGCCGTGACCCAGGACCTCCTGATGCGCGTCAGCGTCCTGGACCGGTTCTGCCCCGACCTGGCGAACGCCCTGACCGGCCGCACCGACGCCGCACCCCTTCTGGACGGGCTGCGGCGCGAGAACGCGTTCGTCGAGGATCTCGGGCACGGATGGCACCGTCTTCATCCGCTGCTGGGCGAAATCCTGCGGGCTCGTCTGCGGTTGCGCTCTCCCGACCTGGAGCCGGAGCTGCACCGGCGGGCCGCACACTGGCTGCGCAGTTCCGGATCACTCACCGAGACCCTGGTGCACGGAGCCGCCGCGGGCGACTGGGAGTTCACCACGCGCGCCTTCGTGGAGGATCTCGCGATCGGCCGGCTCTTCACCGGACGGGGCGCCGACGACATCACCGAACTGTTCTCCCGGATGGGTCCCGAGTCGTCGAGCCCCACGACGGACCTGGTCCGCGCGGCCCGGGACCTGTCCCGGTCCGACATCGACCACGGCCTGGCCCACCTGCACCATGCCGAGGCGGGGCTGGCCGCGGAAGAGTCCGAGCCCGCGACGGGCCGGCTCAGCTGTGCCCTGCTGGAAACCCTGGCGGCCCGGCTGACCGGTTCGCCGTGCGAGGCGGAGAAGGCGGCGGAGGCCGCGGAGGAACTGCGGCAGGAGGTGCCCGCCCACCTTCTGGACAAGCATCCCGAACTCACCGCTCTCCTGCTGACCCACCTGGGCTCCACACGGGTGTGGGCCGGACGGTTCGAGGAGGCGCGCGCCGCGCTGCGTACCGTGGCCGACTCCGCCGGCGGAGCCCTGACGGCGCCGCTGCGGGAGGAGTCCCTGGGGCATCTGGCGCTGATCGACTACTTGAACGGCTGGCTCGGCCGGGCGGAGCGCAAGGCACTGGCGGCGATGACCGAGACGGCGCGGTACGGCCTGGCCACGCCGTCCGGTTCCGGTATCGAGCAGTTGGTCCTGGCCGCCGTGGCCGCCGACCGCAACGAATTGACCGAGTCGCAGGCCTATCTGGACCAGGCGGCACACTCGGGCGGGGCGCTGCGGGATCCGGTGACGCTGGCCGGCCGGTCGGTGGCCACCGCGCGTCTGCTGCTCGCCAAGGGCGAACCGGCCGCGGCCGCGGCGGCGTTGGACCACCTCGTGCCCGCCGTCGAGGTCTCGCCCTGGGCACGCGGGCAGTCGGCCCTCGCCACCGCAGCCGTGCATCTGGCCGAGGGACGGCCGGACACGGCCGCGAAGGTGCTGCTGGACGCCCCCGAGGACCAGCAGGTCTGTGCCGTGCAAGCCGCTCGGGCTCAGCTCGCCACGGGGAATGCCCGTGCGGCCATCGACACGCTCGACGGGCTGCGTGCCAAAGGCCCCAGCGGCCCCGCGGTGACCGTCGGAGCCCTGTTGGTGCGGGCGCAGGCGGCGGAGGACGGCGGAGACCGCGTCACCGCCCGCGGGCTCGTCGTCCAGGCACTCACCGCAGCCCGGCACGAGCGGCTGCGGCGGCCCTTCCTGGAGGCCGGCTCCTGGATGCGTCGCCTGTTGACCGCGGAGCCCTGCCAGGGCCTAGCGGCAGGCTGGCTGACAGCCGGGCCACCACCGCGTCCGGGCAGCCATCCCCAGTTCCTGGACCCGTCCCCGCCCTTGGTGGTGGAAGAACTGAGCGGGCGGGAGAGCGACGTGCTGCAGCGTCTGGCCCTGATGATGTCGACCGAGGAGATCGCCGCCGAGCTGTTCGTCTCCGTGAACACGGTGAAGACCCATCTCAAGAGCGTCTACCGAAAGCTGGCGGTGAACCGGCGCAACGACGCGGTACGCCGGGCGCGAGAGCTCGGGCTGCTGTGAACCGCGCGCCGTCCGGCTCGCCCGCGGCGGGTGAGCCGGACGGCGCCTCCCATCGGCTGCGATGGGCCGGTCGGCACGGCGCGGACACCGCGCGAAGGGTGGTGAGCATGCCCAGGAGCGAGATCGATACGGGACGACCCGAGAGCGGCGTCCGGGATCCTCGGCACACCGACTACACCGGCGGTGTCTACGGGTCCATGCTGGCCGCCTCCGTGGTGATCGGCGCGGGCACACTCGGCGAGTTTCCACGCCTGGAACTGGTGCTGCTGCTTCTGCTCACCGGGCTGGTGTTCTGGATCGCCCATGTACACGCCCAGCTGTTCGGGGCACGGCTGGCCCGGGAAGCCCTCGACCGCCGGGTCGTGATGCAGGTGTGCCGGGACGAATGGCCGATCGTCAAGGCCGCCGTGCCGCCCGCCGTCGCCGTGGCCGTGAGCCCGTTGCTCGGCATCGGCGTACAAGGCGGTCTCTGGCTCGCGCTCGTCGTCGCCGTCGCGGGACAGGTCGGCTGGTCGACCCTCGCGGCACATCGCGCGGGCGCCGGCCGGCGTCTGATGGCGGTCACCGCCTTCGTCAATCTGCTGCTGGGTCTGCTGATCGTCCTGTTCAAGATCTTTCTGACGCACTGACCCGGCGCGCCGACCCGATGTACTGGCCCGGCGCGCCGACCCCGGACGGTTCCCCGCCGGTGGCGTCAGAGCCATAGTGCGGTGATCCTGCCGGACCGGGCGGCGGCTCCCAGGGCTTCGAAGTCGCGCTGGTTCCGGTCGGCGTAGGACTGGGCGAACTCCGTGAGCGCACGGTCGAAGCGGTCGCCGCCGCCCAGGTAGGCGGAGATCGCGACGGGGTCGCCCGAGCGGGCGTGAGCGCGGGCCAGGGAGGCCCCGCACAGCCGCCCGAAGAACGAGAGCAGGCGGGGCTCCATGCTCTCGGGCTGTGCGATTTCCTTCCAGTCCCGCAGTTGACGTAGGTAGAAGTCCCGGCCCCTGCCGTCGAGACCCACGACGTGCGTCCAGCCCAGGAAGTGTCACTGGTCGCCTGGATCAGATGCTGTCCCGCGACGACACGGTGGCCCTGGTTGTCGTACGGATCTCCGCCCACGTGGGCGGAGAGCACCGATTCCTGCGCCTCCTTGGCCTGGAGCAGACGTCCGGCCCCACTTCATCTCCGCCGCCGTGCGTATGGATCACCCGTCATGGGTGACGCGGCGGCCTGCGGCCACGGGGGACGGCGAGCGCGCTCACCCGCCTCGGGTGAGGCAGGTCCGTTCTCGCCATGCGCACGCTGTGACAGGAGACAACTCCTACCGGGCGGTCGCCCGGTAGAGAAGGGGAGAGACATGAGCGCCCAGACGTACCTCGCGTACGATTACCCGCTCCTGAGCGTCTTCTGGAGCATGCTGCTGTTCTTCCTGTGGATCATGTGGTTCGTCCTGCTCTTCCGCATCGTGGTCGACATCTTCCGGGACGATGCCATGAGCGGCTGGGCGAAGGCCGGTTGGCTCGTGTTCGTGATCATCCTGCCGTTCCTGGGCGTCTTCGTGTACGTGATCGCACGCGGCAAGCACATGGGCAGCCGGGAGGTTGCGCAGGCGCGGGCTCAGCAGGAGTCCTTCGACAGCTACATCCGGCAGACGGCGGGCAGTGCCGACAGCCGGTCCAGCAGCGTCGACGAACTCGCCCGGCTGTCCGAGATCCGTTCTCGCGGTGACATCACCGAGGACGAGTTCCGCAGGGCGAAGGAATTGGTACTGAGCGGCGGGCGCACACCGAACGTCCCGGCGTAGGCCAGCAGTGAGCGGTGTCCACGGCCGAGAAGGCGGCCGTGGACACACTGCGGTCCCGGGGGAGCGGCACTGAGGCAAGCGCCGTCGATTCGATGACCCACTGCCAGACCGCACCGTCGGTCCTGCGGTCGTGACGGCACAGCCCCAGCACGCCGCGCGGACTGTCGTCGTCGACGGGACGGGTCGGTTGCGACTGACAGCACACCGGTGTCGACGAGGTGACGCTCACGCGGGGATGGGGCAGACCGAAGGCCTCGCGCAGCCGTCGCGAGCACGACGACCTGGGTCTGCGCGAGCCGCGGCGGGACGCGCAGGCCGTCGTCGTCGCCGTGCATCATCACCTCGACGCCGAGCCGGGCGGGCTCGAGGGGAGCGGGGCAGATGTCCGGGACGCTGTCCGGGGAGGCCCGGGGCGCGACGACCTCGCTGAAGCCGGTCCGCAGCGAAACGCGGCTCCGCCCGCGCGGAGCCGCAGTCGAAGAGACCGCGCGCCCCGCCCTCGCCCCTGCCTCGCGGAGCAGCCCCGCCGATCCGAGCATCGAACGAACCTCCCGCCACACCGAGCAGCTGAACGCGTCGACGGTGGTCGTGTCGTAGCGCAAGGCGAATCCGAACCCGACGATCCCGACGACTGCCTCCCCCGGTCGACCGAACTCGTGAACGCCCCCAACAGCTCGCCCTCGACAGGGAGTTTCGGCATCGGTTCGCTCCGCGAACAGTGCCTCCCCGGGCGCCCCGGCATACGGGGCCCGCCGGCGCACGCGGCTGTTCGTGCGGAGATGTCTGCTCCTGCGGGTCGGCCGAGCTTGTGAATGCCTCCAGTGGCTGTTCGGCCACGGGGAGTTCGGCATTTGCGCGTGCGTCTCCGGGTGCCGAGGCGTGCGCGAGTACCCGCCGGCGCACGCGGTTGATCGTGCGGAGATGTCTGCTCCTGCCGGTCGGCCGAGCCTGTGATTGCCTCCAACAGCTGCTCGGCCACGGGGAGTTCGGAATCGGCGCGTGCCTCCCAGGGCGCCCCGGCATGCGAGGGCCGCCACTGGCCCGCGCGGCTGATCGTGCGCGCAGATGCCCGCTCCTGCCGGTCGACCGAGCCTGAGAACGCCTCCAATGGCTCGTCCGCGACGGGGAGTTCGGCGTCGGTGCGTGCCTCCCCGGACGCCCCGGCATGCGAGGGCAGCCGCCAACCCACGTTCTGCCCGTGCCAGGTGCCCGCTCCTTCAGGCCGACCGAGCCCGTGAACGCCCCCAACGGCTCGTCGGCACCGGCTGACTCAGCCGCACTCGACAACGGTCCGCAAAGGAAACGCACGCGCGCTCCGAGGAACCCCCGGTGCCCCCGTGAGCGCGCTCCGCCCCGCGAGCAGCTCGAGCACCGCGGCGACACGACCCGCCGACCCCACCGCAGGGACGCCGACGCCCTCCGGCGTTGGCCGATCGCAAGGTGATGTGCGCCCACCCATTGACCTTCGATGATCCCTACATCTAGCCTCCGTCCTCATATGTAGACGATGTCTTTGTATGAGGACCGAGTTCAGTGGGGTGACTCACGGGCTACTCCGCCGAACTCTCCTCACCGCTCTGCCGGTTCAAGGGAGAACTGACACATGCCGCTCGTCGTGGTCGGGATCAGCGTCCTCGTCCTGCTCTTTCTGATGACGAAGCTGAGACTGAACGGCTTCGCCGCCCTCCTCCTGGTCGCCGTAGGTGTCGCCCTGGTCCAGGGGATAGCGCTGGAGGAGATACCGGACGTCCTGTCGGAGGGCATCGGCGGCCAGATCGGCGACACGATGCTCACCATCGGGCTCGGCGCCATGGTCGGCCGGGTGATGGGGGACTCCGGCGCCGCCCAACGGATCGCCGGCAGACTGCTCGACGTGTGCGGCCCGCGCTGGGTGCAGGTCGCCATGGTGCTGTCCGCGATGCTCATCGGCGTGACCATGTTCTACGAGGTGGCCTTCGTCATCATCGTGCCCGTCGCCTTCACCCTCGTCCGGGTCACCCGGGTCAACCTGCTCTGGGTCGGGCTGCCGATGTCGATCGCCCTGTCCACCATGCACAGCTTCCTGCCGCCCCACCCGGGCCCCACGGCCGTGGCGGCCACCTTCCACGCCTCCGTCGGACTCACCCTGTTCTACGGCCTGTTCATCGCAGTCCCGGTCGGCGCCTTCATCGCGCTGCTGTGGCCGCGCCTGCCGTTCGTCCGGCGGATGAACCCCGAGATCCCCAAGGGCCTGGTCAGCGAACGGGTCTTCGAGGAGGAGGAGATGCCCGGCATGGGCTGGTCGCTGGCGGTGGCCCTGCTGCCCGTCGTGCTGATCGCCGGTGCCGCGGTGACCGACCTGGCCACCTCGGGGGACAGCGCCGGGCTGCACTTCGTCGCCTTCATCGGCTCCGCGCCCATCGCCCTGCTGCTCACGCTGCTCGTGGCCGTCTGGGTCTTCGGGCCGCGCATGGGTCGCAGCCTGGCCGAGGTCAGCACCTCGTGCAAGGAGGCCGCCCAGGCGATGGCGATGATCCTGCTGGTCATCGGCGCGGGCGGTGCCTTCAAGAACGTTCTCGTCGAGGGCGGGATATCCGACTACATCAAGGACGCGACCGACGGCTGGTCCATCTCACCGATCATCCTGGCCTGGCTGATCGCCGCGATCCTGCGCGTGGCCCTCGGCTCCGCGACCGTCGCCGTCGTCACCGCCTCCGGCGTCGCACTGCCGCTGCTCGCGGGCAGCGGGGTCCACGCCGAGGTCATGGTGCTCGCCGTCTCCTGCGGGTCGATCGCCTTCTCGCATGTCAACGACCCGGGATTCTGGATGTTCAAGGAGTATTTCAACCTGTCCGTCATCGACGCGATCAAGGCACGCACCACGTACACGACGGTCCTCGCACTCCTGGGCCTCGGCGGTGTACTGGTCCTGGAACAGGTGCTGGACGCCCTGAACGTCTGACCTCCCCCTCATCACCCCTCAGAAGGACACCGCCCCGCCATGAGCCAACCCGTCGTCACGAAGTTCTCCGTCCACCCCGTCGCCGGCCGGGACTCCATGCTCCTGAACCTCTCCGGCGCCCACGCTCCGTACTTCACCCGGAACGTCGTCGTCCTCGAGGACTCCGAGGGACGCACCGGCCTCGGCGAGGTGCCGGGCGGTGATGCCATCACCCGGACTCTCCGCGACGCCGAGCCCCTGGTCGTCGGTGCTCGCGTCGGCGACTACAAACGCGTCCTGCGCACCATCCACGACACCTTCGCCGACCGTGACTCGGGCGGCCGCGGCGCCCAGACCTTCGACCTCCGTACGACCGTGCACGCGGTCACCGCCGTCGAGTCGGCGCTTCTGGACCTGCTCGGACAGCACCTCGACGTCCCGGTCGCGGCCCTGCTCGGTGACGGCCAACAACGCGACGCGGTAAGGGTCCTGGGCTATCTCTTCTACGTCGGCGACCCGGCCCGCACCGACCTCGGCTACGTCCGTGAGCCCGGCGCGGACGTCGAGTGGTACCGCGTCCGGCGCGAGGAGGCGCTGACCCCCGAGGCGATCGTCCGCCAGGCGGAAGCGGCCTACGACCACTACGGCTTCCGCGACTTCAAGCTCAAGGGCGGTGTCCTGCCCGGCAGCGAGGAGGTGAAGGCCGTACGCGCCCTCAAGGAGCGGTTCCCCGAGGCCCGGATCACCCTCGATCCGAACGGCGCGTGGTCCCTGCGGGAGGCGGTCGAGCTGTGCCGTCCGCTCGTCGGCACGCTCGCCTACGCCGAGGATCCCTGCGGTGCGGAAGGCGGTTACTCCGGCCGGGAGATCCTCGCCGAGTTCCGCCGGGCCACCGGGCTGCCCACCGCCACCAACATGATCGCCACGGACTGGCGGCAGCTGACCCACGCCCTGGCCCTCCAGTCCGTGTCCATCCCGCTCGCCGACCCGCACTTCTGGACCATGCAGGGCTCGGTCCGGGTCGCCCAGCTGTGCCACGCCATGGGGCTGACCTGGGGCTGCCACTCCAACAACCACTTCGACATCTCGCTCGCGATGATGGCGCACTGCGGTGCCGCCGCCCCGGGGGAGTACAACGCCCTCGACACCCACTGGATCTGGCAGGAGGGCATGGAGCGGCTCACCGTCGAACCGCCGCGGATCAGCGGCGGCGAGGTCGCCGTCCCGGGCACCCCCGGCCTCGGCGTCCGGCTGGACCGCGACCGGCTCCGGGCCGCGGAGGAGTTGTACGAGGAGGTGGCCTCGGCGGGTCGTGACGATGCCGCCGGGATGCAGTACCTGATCAAGGGCTGGACGTTCGACGCGAAGCGGCCGTGCTTGGTGCGCTGAGTTCCCTGTGGTCGAACTCGTTGACGTGAGCAAGTCAGATCATTAACATCCGTGCCACTTGGAAAGCGCTTTCCCAATGTTCATGCCTCGACTTTCCCCCCACGGGATCCCCCCCCCACGGGATCCACCCCCACAAGAGGACCCCCACATGAACCCACGAAAGACCGCGGTGGCAGCAGCGCTCGCCGCCCTGCTCCTGGCCGGCCCCGGCATCGCCCACGCCGCCCCGCCCGCCGCGCCCGCACCCCACGAGCAGGTCGCGGCGGCCACCATCACCTGGACCCTGGAGCGGGCGAGCAACCCCACCGCGGACCAGCAGGCGGCGTACACCCTGATCACCTCGGCGATGAACGCCGCGGTGGCCCGCTACAACAACCTCAGCGACCTGGGGAAGTCCCTCACCGTCCGCTACGACCCGAGCGTGCCCACCGCGGACGGCAACATCAACGGAACCATCCGCTTCGGCGGCAACCGCAGTTACATGACCGAGCGGACCGCGTTGCACGAGATCGCCCACACCATCGGCGTGGGCACGAGCTCGGGCTGGTCCTCCCTGGGTGGCAGCGGCACCTGGACCGGTGCCCAGGCGACCGCTCTGGTCCGGCAGTTCGACGGTTCCTCGGCCAAGTTGAGCACCGGCGGCGGGCATTTCTGGCCCTACGGACTCAACTACGAGAACGAGTTCTCCGGTGCCGCGGCCGACCGCCACGTGCGGATCGTCGCCGCGATGGTGCGTGACGGTCTGTGAGCTGAGCGGTTGGTGTCCGGGGGCGAAAAACGTCCCCGGACACCGTGCTGGTGCGCAGGACCGGTCCCCGTGGGGAAGGGCCCTGTCGTCCGGCACCTCACCCGCGCCCACTGGAGGCTCCCTTGGACGCCCACGGCACCCACGACACTTCCCGGCCCGGCCCGCTCTCCCGGCGCAGATTCCTCCAGGCCGCCGGTGTGACGGCCACCGCCACCGCCGTCGCGGCCGCCGCCCCACCCGCCTCGGCGGACCCCTCCCACAAGGCCACGGCCACCCTCACCCTGACCGCCGTCACCGGCGGTTCCGCGACGCTCTCCCCGGCCGGTGACCGGCTCGTCGCCGAGGTGCAGAACGTGCTCTGGTCCCTTCCGCGCACCGGCGGCACCGCCCGCGCGCTCACCCGGCCCGGCCTGGAACCCACCCGCCCGCAGTTCTCGCCCGACGGCAGCCGGCTCGTCGTGTGCGCCTACCGCGGCGGCGGCTTCCACCTCTGGACGCTGCGGTCCGACGGCGGCGACGTACGACAGCTCACCGACGGGCCCTGGGACGACCGCGCCCCGGCCTGGTCGCCGGACGGCACCCGGATCGCGTTCGCCTCCGAGCGCGGCGGCGACACCGTCACCGGCAGTCCGTACCGCATCTGGGTCGTCGACGTGCGCTCCGGAGCCCTGACGCGGCTCACCGGGCACCCCGGACAGCACGGCCCGGCGCAGGGCGGTGCCTGGGAGGACTTCGACCCCACCTGGTCGCCGGACGGCGAGCGCGTGCTGTTCGTCCGCGCGGCCGTCACCGCCTCGGGCGCCCTGCGCGCCGACACCGTCGCCTCGATCGCGGCCGACGGCTCGGGACCGGTCACCGTGGAGCACACCGACGACTCCGGCGCCCAGCTCATGACCCCGGCCGTCTCGTCCGGCGGCACGCTCGCGTATCTGCGCACCACGCCCGCCCCCAGCGCCTCGTGCACCCTCGTCGTGGACGGCACGCCGGTCGCCGTCGACGGTGACGTCCTGCCCGCTCCGCCCCGCTGGACCGACGGCGAACGGCTCCTGCTCGCGGTGGACGGCCACTTCCGCCTCCTCGACTCCGGGGCGCCCGCGGCGGCGGAGGAGATCCCGTTCACGGCTCGGATGCCCGTCGAACGGCCCCGCTACCGGGGCAAGGCCTACGACTTCGAGGGCACCGGCATCCGGCGGGTGCGCGCCCTGCACCTGCCCGCGCTCTCGCCCGACGGCCGCAGCATCGCCTTCGCCGCACTCAACTCCCTGTGGACCGCCGGGACATCGGGCGGCCGCCCGCCCCGGAAGATCCTCCACGTCCCGCCCACCCGCTATGTCTCCGGACCGGCCTGGACACCCGACGGCACCGCCCTGCTGTACTGCGACGACCGCGACGGGCTGTTCGCCGTACGGCGCCGCGACCTCGACTCCGGCGAGGAGACCGTGCTCGCCGACGGCGGCCGGGTCCTCCCCGCGCTCTCGCCCGACGGGACCCGGCTGGCCTGCCTGGACATGTCCGGCAACCTGATCGTGCGCGACCTGCCGGACGGCGACGAACGCACCCTCGTCGCCCCGCTCGGCGCGGGCGGGCTGCCCGGCCGCCCCAGCTGGTCCCCGGACGGCCGGTATGTCGCCCTGTGCGATCGCAACCGGCTCAACCAGCGCTTCCGCGAGGGCTACAACCTCATCAGGGTCATCGACACCACCACCGGAACCGCCGCCCTGCACGCCCTCGCCCCGCACACCTCCCTGTCCGACCGCTACGACTCGGGCCCGGTCTGGTCGCCGGACGGCCGCTGGATGGCCGTCGTCACCGAGTCCGCCCTGTGGCTGCTCCCGGTCCGCGCGGACGGCACCCCCGAGGGGACGCCCCGCCGCCTCACCACCGAGCCCGCCGACCACCCTTCCTGGTCCGCCGACGCCCGCACCCTGCTCTACCTCTCCGCAGGCACCCCGCGCCTCATCGACGTCCGCAGCGGCAAGTCCCGTACCGTCAAGGTGCCGTTGAGCTACCGGCGCCCCCGCCCCGCCGACACCCTCGTGCACGCCGGCCGGTTCTGGGACGGCACCGGGGAGGACGTCCGTGAGGACATCGACCTCCTGATCCGTGACGGCCGTATCGCGGAGGTCTCCCCGCACCGCGCCGGACGGTCGGCCGCACGACGGGTCGACGCGAGCGGGCGCACCGTGCTCCCGGGACTGTGGGACGCGCACACCCACCCCTGGCAGAGCACCTACGGCGGACGGCAGACCGCGCTCCAACTCGCCTACGGCATCACGACCGCCGTCTCCCTGGGCGGCTTCGCCTACGAGCAGGCCCGCATCCGCGAGGCGGTCACCGCGGGCGCGCTCGCCGGGCCGCGGCTGTTGACCACCGGCGAACTGCTCGACGGAGCCCGCGTCGCCTACAGCATGGGCCGCGCCCACCGCACTCCCGAAGGGCTGCGCCGCTCACTGGCGCGTGCGGCGGCGCTGGACTGGGACTTCGTGAAGACGTACGTCCGCGCCCCGGGCTGGCTGATGAAGGAGGCCGCGGACTTCGCGCACGAGAGGCTCGGGGTGCGCAGCGGCAGCCACCTCTGTACGCCGGGCGTGCAGCTCGGGCAGGACCTGACGACCCATCTGCAGGCCACGCAGCGGCTGGAGTTCGGGCATGCGACCACCGCCACGGGCCGCGCCCACCAGGACGTCCGGGAAATCTACACCGAGGCGGGCTTCCACCTGATCGCCACCCCGTTCACGGCGCTCGCCCTGCTGGGCGCGGACCCCGCGCTCGCCGAGGACCGCCGTGTCACCACGCTGATGCCGCCGTGGGACACCGCGCTGGTCCGTCAACAGGCCGGGCTGCCCCCCACGTCCGCCCAACTCGCGACGCTCGACCGGGAATTGGCCATCTATCGGCGAATCCTCGCCGACGGCGGTCTCGTCGCGCTCGGCACCGACCAGCCCCTCGTGCCGGTCGGACTGCATCTGCACCTCGCCCTGCGGGCGCTGCACCGCGGCGGCCTCTCGCCGGCCGAGACCCTGCGCACCGCCACCCTGCTGCCCGCCCGGGTCTTCGGCGCGGACGCCGAGCTGGGCACCCTGGAGGAGGGCAAGCTCGCCGATCTCACCGTCGTGGACGGTGATCCCTTCACCGACTTCGACACTCTGATCCGCACGGTGGTGGTACTGCGCGGGGGTGTGCCCTTCGAGCAGGCGGACCTCGTGGACGCCTTCGACTCCGTGCGGCGCTCCGACGCGTCCCCTGGCGCGTCCTCCGACGCGGAATGGCTCGAGGTGAGCCGGCAGATGCGGCGTGAGGGGTGCTGCGATCCGGGGGCCGAGCTGTGAAGGGTCTGACTTGTCCGATTCCGGTGCGGCGCGCACCCTGGGTCTGTGAGGCACCTCACCGCGCGAATTGAGCAAGAATGGCCACTTTTGATCAAGGCAATGGTCACAGCGGGTGGTCATCCGATGTCGCGACGGTCACCCTCGGCCTGGACGGCGTGGTCACCGGGTGGAGCGAGGGCGCTCGACGGCTGCTGGGCCACCGCGCCCCCGCGGTCGTAGGGCGCGCCGCGACCGATCTGCTCCACGGTGCGGCGGCTCCCGAGGCGACCGGGCTCTCCCCCACCGGCTCCCAGGAATGGCGGGGCACGGCCGCACTACGGCATCGGGACGGCCACCGCGTCGAGACGACCCTGCACGCCCAGCCCTCGCTGGACGCCGACGGCAGGGCCCGGTGCTTCGTGGTGACCCTCTTCCCGCACACCGGCCCGCCCCTGGTGCAGTGGGCCTTCGACCAGTCCTCGATCGCGCTCTCGACCCACGCCACGGCGTCCGGCGCATGGCAGCGGAACGCGGTCGCCCAGGGCGGAGGCGAGGGCGCTCCCGAGACGGACGGCGAGCGGCAGGCACCCGCCCTCGCCGACGACGGCTTTCTGCGGAGTGTGCGCCGGGTCGCCGACGAAGGCGTCCCGCTGCGCTACGAGTGTCTGGCCCCGGAGCCGTCCTGCGCACCCGGGGCCACACCCGCCACCCCCCTCCTCACCTCCACCCACCACCGCGCCTGGGTCATCGAGCTGTGGCCCGTCCGCGACCCCGGCACCGGTGAGGTCGTCGGGGTCGGCACCGCCGCCTTCGACAGCACCGACCAGCACGCGGCCCGGCAGCGGCTGGCGCTGTTGCAGGAGGCCGGCGCCCGCATCGGCACCACCCTGAACGTGACCCGCACCGCCCAGGAGCTCGCCGACCTCGCCGTGCCCCGCCTCGCCGACTTCGTCAGCGTGGATCTCCTCGACTCCGTGCTGCGCGGCGACGAACCCGTACCGGGACCGGTCGACGCGGCCGTGGTGCTGCGCAGGGCGGCCCATCAGTCCACCGCCGAGGGAGAGGACGTCCCCGAGGCCGCCATCGACCTGGGCGACATGGACACCTACCCGCCGTTCTCACCGCCCGCCCGCTGCCTGGCCGACGGGAAACCGGTGCTCAGCGGCGTGGACGACCCCGACTTCGAGGCATGGATCGCCGGGCACGAGACGCGCACCGCCCGGGTGGCGGAGTTCGGCTTCCACTCGGTCATGGCCACCCCGCTGCGCGCCCGGGGCATCACCCTCGGCGTCGCGGTGTTCGCCCGGGTCAAAGGCTCCCCGCCCTTCGAACCGGACGACCTGCTCCTCGCCGAGGAGCTCGCCGGCCGGGCGGCGGTCGGCGTCGACAACGCCCGTCGCTACACCCGCGAACGCACCAACGCCCTCACCCTCCAGCGCAGCCTCCTGCCCCGGGACCTGCCCAGGCAGGCGGCCGTCGAGGTGGCGTACCGCTATCTGCCCGCCGGGACCGGCGCGGGCGTCGGCGGCGACTGGTTCGACGTGGTGCCGCTGTCCGGGACCCGGGTCGCCCTGGTCGTCGGGGACGTGGTCGGCCACGGCATCCACGCCTCCGCCACCATGGGCCGGCTGCGCACCGCCGTCCGCACCCTCGCCGACGTCGACCTGCCCCCGGACGAACTCCTCACCCACCTCGACGACCTGGTCACGCACCTCGCCACGGACAAGGAGGACATCGCCCCGGACGAGCCGTACCTCGTCAGCGGCGAGATCGGCGCGACCTGTCTCTACGCCGTCTACGACCCGGTGTCCCGGGTGTGCACCGTCGCCAGCGCCGGTCACGTCCCGCCCGTCGTGCTGCTCCCCGACGGGACGGCCCGCGTGGTCGAGCTGACGCCCGGCCCGCTGCTCGGCGTCGGCGGGCTGCCCTTCGAGTGCACCGAGATCGAGCTGCCCGAGGGCAGTCTGCTGGCGTTCTGCACCGACGGCCTGGTCGAGACGCGCAACCGCGACGTGGGCCTGGGGCTCCAAAGACTCTGCGAAGCGCTGTCCGGCCCCGCCACCTCGCTGGAGGCCACCTGCGACACCATCCTGAAGGCCCTGCTGCCCGCGAGCCCCTCCGACGACGTGGCGCTGCTCCTGGCCCGCACCCGTGCCCTGCACGCCGACCAGGTCGCCGCCTGGTCGCTGCCCTCCGACCCGTCGGTCGTGGCCGACGCCCGCGCCCAGGTCACCCGCCAGCTCAGGGCGTGGGGCCTGGAGGAGGCGGCGTTCGTCACCGAGCTGGTGGTGAGCGAGCTGGTCACCAACGCCATCCGCTACGGCGCCGTACCGATCGGCCTCCGGCTCATCCGCGACCGGACCCTGATCTGCGAGGTCTCCGACGCCAGCAACACCGCCCCGCATCTGCGCCGCGCCCGCACCTACGACGAGGGCGGTCGCGGGCTGCACATGGTCGCCCAGCTCACCCAGGGCTGGGGCACCCGCCAGACCCCCGCGGGCAAGACCATCTGGGCCGAACAGTCCCTCCCGGCCGGCTGACCATGGCAGAGCGACCCGGAACCGACGACCCCGGCCGTGGCACGCACACGCTCGGGCTCCTCTACCCGCCCGCCGGCCGCCTGGGCGAGTACACCACCATGCAGCTCGCCTTCGTCGGCGGGGTGGCCGAGGCCGCCGCCGCGCAGGGCTACGACCTGCTGCTCGCACCCGCCGGCGCCCATGACGACCCCTCGTTCCCCCGGATGGTCGACGACCGGCGGGTGGACGGCGTCATCGTCATGGAGATCCGCCGGGAGGACGACCGCGTCGAGTTCCTGGCCGAGGCGGGGTTCCCGTTCGTGGCCATCGGCCGCAACCACCGGGCCGACGCGGCCGGCTGGGTCGACCTGGACTTCGCCGGTCTGGCCGGCGGCTGCGTCCAGCACCTCGCCGATCTCGGCCATCGCAGGATCGCCTTCGTCAACCGGTCCGAGCAGCTCTTCGACAGCGGCTACGGCTTCGCCCGGCTCGGGGACGAGGGCTACACCGAGGCGATGAAGAAACTGCTGCTCACCCCGCACGCCTATCTGTGCGGCGACGACGTCGCCTCGGGGGAGGAGGTCGTGGAGCGGATCCTGAGCGACGACCCGGCGACGACCTCGCTGGTCACCATGAACGAAGCGGCCCTGGAGGGCGTCTACCGCGGACTCACCCGCAACGGCCGCAGCGTGCCGCGCGACTTCTCCGTCGTCGGCGTGGCGGCGAGCCCCTGGGCCGAACAGGTGAACCCGCCCCTGACCGCCGCCGAGATTCCCGCGAAGGAGATGACCCGGGTCGCCGTGGACCTGATGGTGCGGCGGCTGCGCTCACCGGACGCGCCCGCCCGGCACGTCCTGCTGAAGCCGCTGATCACCCTGCGCGGGAGCACGGGACGCTGCCGACCGGTGCCCGGCTCGGAGCCCGAGTCCGACCTCCCCGACCTGCCCGATTTCCCCGATATCGACCTGGATTTCTGATACGTCGGTTTCTGTGCCCGATCATCGAACCTCTGGGAGCAGACCATGTCGTACCCCGTCGACCGCCGTGACTTCCTGCGTGTCACCGGCGTGGCGGCGGCCACCGCCGCCCTCGGTCTGACCTCGTGCAGCTCCGAAGAGTCGGGACCGGTGACCCTGCGCTGGTGGGACTACTTCACCCTGGACAACTTCCAGCCCGGGATGAACCGCCTGATCAAGGACATCGAGGCCGGTGTCCCGGACATCAGGATCGAGCGCCGCACCTTCCCCTTCGCCGAGCTGGAACGGCAGATCACCCTGGGTGCGATCTCCGGCGACCTCCCCGACCTCGCCATCGTCGACAACGTGGCCATGAACACCCTCGGCGGCAGCCGGCTCCTGGCCGACCTCACCGCCAGAGTCGAGAAGTGGGGCCAGGCCGACCAGTACTACAAAGGCCCGTGGGAGGGCTGCCAGGTCGGCGGCAAGACCCTCGGCATCCCCAACAACAGCAACTGCCTCGCCCTCTACTACAACACCCGCATGCTCAAGTCCGCCGGCGTCGAACCCCCCACCACCTGGGACGAGCTGGCGTCCACTGCCCAGAAACTGACCAGCGGCGATCGCTACGGCCTGGCCCTGAGCGCGATCAAGACCGAGGAAGGTGTCTTCCAGTTCCTGCCGTTCCTCTGGCAGGCGGGCGGCGACCTGGACACCTTCAGCACCTACGGCGCCACCGCGCTCACCTTCCTCGACGAGCTGATCGCCAAGGGCTCCCTGTCCGAGCAGTGCGTGGGCTGGACCCAGCAGGACGTCAACACCCGCTTCCTCAACCAGCGTGCCGCGATGCAGATCAACGGCCCCTGGCAGATCCCGACCCTGAAGAAGGCCGACTTCGACTGGAACGTCGTCGCCCTGCCCCGCGACAAGGAGGCCGCCACCTGCCTGGGCGGGGAGAACTGGGTCGTGATGGCGAACAGCAAGCACGTCGACAAGGCGTGGGAGGTCCTGGAGTACACGCAGCGTCCCTCGGTCCTGGTGCCGTACCTGGTGTCCTTCGGCGAGCTGCCCGCCCGCAAGGACCTCGCCGGCCGGGGCAGCTGGGCCTCCGACCCGGCCCTCAGGCTCTTCCTCAGCCAGCTGCCCCTGGCCCGGCCACGCCAGTACGGCGCCCACTACGCCGAGGCCTCGCAGACCGTCGCGGAGGCGGAGCAGGCCGTCCTCACCGGGTCCGCGTCCCCGTCCGCCGCGGCCAGGACCGCGGCCGGAAAGATCGACAAAGCTCTGGGCGAGCAATGAGACAACCCCTCTCGCTCTCCGCGCACCGCCGCCGCACCGGCTACCTGTTCTGCCTGCCGGGCATGGCCTTCCTCGCCCTCTTCCTGGCCTACCCGCTCCTCTACACCGTGTGGACCTCGGTCCACGACGTCGACCTGGGCCAACTCCTCGGCGGAAACGCGCGGTTCAACGGACTGGACAACTACCGGACCGTGGCCGACGACCCGGCCTTCTGGCACTCGGTACGCCTCTCCCTGGTCTTCACCCTGGGCTCGCTGCTGCTCCAGTTCACCATCGGCTTCGCCCTGGCCCTGCTCTTCGCCCGCCCGTTCCCCCTGGGCGGCCTCCTGCGCTCCCTGCTGCTGGTCGCCTGGCTGCTGCCCCCGGTGGTCAGCGGCACCCTCTTCCGCTGGATGCTGGACGCCGAATCCGGCGCCTACAACGCCTTGCTGAAGCCGGCCGGCCTGTCCCACGACTGGCTCACCGACCCGTCCACCTCGATGGCGGGGGTCGTCTTCGCCAACGTCTGGGTCGGCGTGCCCTTCAACATGCTGCTGCTCCTGGTCGGACTGCACACCATCGACCCCGAACTCCACGAGGCCGCCGCCATCGACGGAGCGAGCGCCTGGCAGCGCCTGCGCCACATCACCCTCCCGCTGATGCGGCCCGTCTCGGTGACCGTCCTCCTCCTCGGCCTCCTCTACACCTTCAAGGTCTTCGACCTCGTCTTCGTGATGACCGGCGGCGGCCCCGTCGACGCCACCCGCGTGCTCTCCCTCTACGTCTACGAGGTGTTCTTCACGTTCTTCCGGTTCGGCCAGGGAGCCGCGGCGGGCCTGCTGCTGCTCGTCGTACCCCTGCTGGCGGGTGCCTGGTACGTACGACGGCTGCGGCGCGAGGACGAGGCCCCGGCGGGAGGTGCCGGATGAGACCACCACGCCGGCCCTGGCTGCTGACCGCGCTCGCCACGCTGATCACCGCCGTCTTCCTGCTGCCGGTGTACTGGATGGTGAAGACCGGCCTCACCCGCCCGGACCGCATCCAGACCCCCGACCCGCAATGGGTGCCCACTCCCGTCACCGGCGAGAACTACTCCACGGCCCTGGGCTACGAGGGCCTGACCCGGGCCCTGCTCAACAGTCTCGTCATCTCCTGCGGGGTGGTCGCGCTCACCCTGCTGCTC
Organism: Streptomyces sp. NPDC048523; assembly: GCF_043199815.1. NCBI lineage: Bacteria > Bacillati > Actinomycetota > Actinomycetes > Kitasatosporales > Streptomycetaceae > Streptomyces > Streptomyces sp. NPDC048523. The sequence continues at coordinate 427,791 of NZ_JBICWQ010000004.1, forward strand.
GGCGTCCCGCTCGCCTACGCCCTCGCCCGGATCCGGATGAGGGGCTCGGGCGCGATGGTGCTCGCGCTCCTCGTCGCCCAGCTCCCACCCGCCATCGTGCTGGCGGCCCCGCTGTTCATCCTCGAACGCCGGGCCGGTCTCACCGACACCTACCTGGGTCTGATCGCCGCCGACACCACGCTCACGCTGCCCTTCACGGTGATCGTGCTGCGTCCGGTGATACGCAGCGTCGCTCCGGAGCTGGAGGAGTCCGCCCTGGTCGACGGCTGCGGACTGCCCGGTGTGCTGCTGCGGGTCGTGCTGCCGCTCGTGGTGCCCGGTGTGGTCGCGGCGGCCGGGCTGTCCTTCCTGATCGGCTGGGGCGAGTTCCTGTTCGGGCTCACGCTCGCCGAGGACCCCGACGTCCAGCCCGTCACCGTCCTGCTGAACGCCTTCATCGGGCAGCACGGGACGTCGTGGGGCGCCCTGATGGCCACCGCCACCCTCATCAGCATCCCGGTGGTCTGCGTCTTCGCCGTCTTCCAGCGCTTCATCGTCGGCGGGCTCACCACGGGCAGCGTGAGGGGCTGAACGCCATGCATCCTCGAGACCGCACGCCCTGGGTGGCACCGCCTCCGCTCCTGGTCCCGGCCCTGCTGGACCCCTTGGCCGGTGCCTGCGTCGCCGTCGCCGACACGGCCGGCGTGACCCTCGACGTACGCACGGCGGCCGGACGTACGGGCACGCTCCGCCTGCGCCCGGCGACGCGCAACTCCCTGCGGATCACCCTGCGGTTGGACGGCGTACCCACGACACCCTGGGTCTCCGTCGTCACCGCGCCCGCGGACGCCGGCTGCCTGGTCGAGCGGTCACCGGACACACTCATCCTCCGACTCGACGCCCTGCGTCTGGACATCCATCTCTCGCCCCTGGCGCTCGAACTGACCGACCCTCACCTCCGGCAGGCGACCGACGTGAGCGACCCGAGCGGTCGCAGGACCGTCCTCCCGCTCGGCGTCACCGAACTCGCCGACGGCCAACCGGCCTACCACGACAGCTGGTTCACCGAGCCCGACGAGCACTTCTACGGTCTCGGCGAACGCTTCACCGGCCCCGACCTGCGCGGCCAACGCGTCGACTGCTGGGTCGAGGACGCCCAGGGCTCGACCGGCACCCGCTCCTACAAGGCCGTTCCGTTCCTGCTCTCCAGCCGGGGCTACGCCGTACTCGTGGACACCACGGCCGCGGCCTCCTTCGACCTCGCCCACCACAACACCGGCGCCTGGTCGCTCACCGTCCCCGACGAGGAACTCGACTACTACCTGATCACCGGCACCCCCAGCGAGTGCCTGCGCACCTACCGCGACCTGACCGGCCCCGCCCTGCTGCCCCCGCACTGGGCCTTCGGTCCCTGGATCTCCGGCGGCTTCCGCCGGGACAGCGCTGACGAGGTACGCGAGCGGGCCCGCCGTATCCGCGAACTCGGCTTCCCCTGCGACGTGTTGCACATCGACACCTACTGGCAGCGCCCCGGCTGCTGGTCGGACATGGAGTGGGACGCCGAGGCGTTCCCGGACCCCCAGGGGCTGATGGCCGACCTGACCGGACAGGGCTTTCAGGTCTCGCTCTGGATGAACCCGTACCTCAGTGTCGACAGCCCGCACTTCGCCGAGGCCGACAGTAACGGCTGGTTCCTGCACACCGCCTCGGGCGGCACGTGGATCGGACAGGTCTGGGGCGGCGCACACCCCGACTCGGCCGTCCTCGACCTGACGCACCCAGGCGCCGCCGACTGGCTCCGGGGCCGGGTCCGCCGGGTACTGGCCACCGGGGTGTCGGTCCTGAAGACCGATTTCGGTGAGGCGGTCCCCGTGGCGGCGGTGGCGTACAACGGCATGACCGGGGACCGACTGCACAACCTCTACCCCCTCCTCTTCAACGACCTGGTCGCCAAGGTCACCCGGGAGGTCGCGGGCCACGGCCTGACCTGGGGCCGCTCCACCTGGACCGGTGGCCAGCGACACGGCGCCAAGTGGACCGGCGACCCCGACGCGAGCTGGCAGGACCTGGCCTCCACCCTGCGCGCGGGCCTCTCGCTCTCCTTCTCCGGTCACCCCTTCTGGAGTCATGACATCGGCGGCTTCCACGGCACACCGGACCCCGAACTCTTCGCCCGCTGGGCCCAGTTCGGCCTGCTGTCGCCCCTCAGCCGGTTCCACGGCATGACGTCCCGGCTGCCCTGGGACTTCGGCGAGGAGGCGTACGCGGCCGTCCTGCACGCGGCCCGGTTGCGCAGGAGTCTGCTGCCGTACCTCCACTCGGCCGCCGCCGACGCGGTCCGCACCGGTGAGCCGCTCGCCCGCCCCATGGCCCTGGACCACCCCGACCGCCCGGACGCCCATGCGGCCGACCTGCAGTACCTGCTGGGTCCGGATCTGCTGGTCGCCCCCCTGTACGCGCCGGGTGGGCGCAGACAGGTGTGGTTCCCGCCGGGGGAGTGGCTGCCGTACGCGGGCTCCGGCGGGCCGATCACCGGTCCCGCCTGGCGCCGGGTCCGGATCCCCCTCACCGCCGCGCCGCTCTGGCTGCGAGCAGGGGCGCACGTTCTGTGAGCGGCGGGTCGCGCACCGCCCGGGTGCTGTGCGCCGACTGTCCGGGGTGCTGCGGAGGTGGGACTCTGGGACGGGAGAGGTATCCGCCGAGGGGACTCGGGAGGGCCCGATGGGACGTGACGTGCCGGCTCTGGTGTTCACGCGGGAGGACCGCCGACGGTACCGGGACAAGATGCACACCTGCCTCGACGTCCTCGCGCAGATGCTGCGCGAGTCCGGCTTCGAGAGCGAGCGGCCGCAGGTCGGGCTGGAGATCGAGCTCAACCTGGTGGGCGAGGACGGGCGCCCGGCGATGCGGAACACCGAGGTGCTCCAGGCGATCGCCGACCCCGCCTGGTCGACCGAGCTGGGCCGCTTCAACCTGGAGATCAACATCCCGCCCCGCCGTCTGCTGTCGGGAGGCCCCGGCTCCTGGGAGCAGGAGATCCGCGACGCCCTCAACCACGCCGAGGAACGCGCCTCGGCGGTCGGCGCGCACCTGATCATGGTGGGCATCCTGCCGACGCTGGGCGAGACGGACGTCGGCGAGACCGCCCTGTCCGGCGATCCGCGCTACCGGCTGCTCAACGAGCAGATCTTCGCGGCGCGCGGCGAGGACCTGCACATCAAGGTGGACGGCGTGGACCGCCTCGCGATGTACGCCGACGCCATCACCCCCGAGGCCGCCTGCACCAGCACGCAGTTCCATCTCCAGGTCGCCCCCAAGGAGTTCGCCGCCTACTGGAACGCGGCACAGGCCGTCGCGGGCGTGCAGATCGCCCTCGCCGCCAACTCGCCGTTCCTCTTCGGCAAGGAGCTGTGGCGCGAGACCCGCATCCCGCTCTTCGAGCAGGCCACCGACACCCGCCCCCAGGAGATCAAGGCGCAGGGCGTACGGCCCCGGGTGTGGTTCGGGGAGCGGTGGATCACCAGCGTCTTCGACCTGTTCGAGGAGAACGTGCGCTATTTCCCCGCGCTCCTGCCGATCTGCGACGACGAGGACCCGCAGGAAGCACTGGACAGCGGCGGGGTCCCGGAACTCGGCGAACTGACCCTGCACAACGGCACGATCTACCGCTGGAACCGCCCGATCTACGCCGTCACCGACAGCGGCCCGCACCTGCGCATCGAGAACCGGGTGCTGCCCGCCGGACCCACGGTGGCCGACATCATCGCCAACGGCGCCTTCTACTACGGCCTGACCCGCGCCCTCGTCGACGAGGACCGGCCGGTGTGGACGCGGATGTCCTTCTCGGTCGCCGAGGAGAACCTGCACACCGCCGCCCGTGACGGCATCGACGCCCGCCTGTACTGGCCGGGAGTGGGCGAAGTGCCGGTCACGGAACTGGTGTTGCGACGGCTGCTGCCCCTCGCCCACCGGGGGCTGGAGCTGGCGGGCATGGACGCGGAGTGGCGTGAGCCCCTGCTCGGCGTCATCGAGCAGCGGTGCGTCACCGGCCGCAACGGCGCCCTGTGGCAGGCGGAGACGGTCCACCATCTGGAGAAGGGGGGCTGTGACCGCCAGGAGGCGCTGCGGCGGATGACGATGATGTACATGGACTACATGCACCTCAACGCACCCGCGCACACCTGGCCCGTGGACTGATCAGCGCCACTCCTCCGACGGCGTCAACGGCATCGGCGCGGGCCGCTCCACCGACGTCGACAGCTCGATCCGCCGCCCCTCGGCCGACGAACGCAGCAGCGCGGTCATCGTCTCCAGTACGTGCAGGGCGAGTTCACCGCTCGCGCGCGGCGCCCTGTGCCCGTCCGCGGCGGCGAAGTCGAGCAGTCCGACGCCCCGCGCGGCACCGACGTATCCGGCCGAGGGCGGGAGCGTGCGCCACTGGTCCGCACCGAGTTCGAGGAGCCGTACCTCACCGTCGAAGTGGTTCGGGTCCGGGACCGTGAGGGTGCCCGTCTCGCCGTGGACCTCGATCGGCGCGGCCGTGGCGGCGACACCGTCGAAGCTCGTCGTGATCGTCGTCAGGACCCCGCCCTCGTGTTCCAGGACCCCGGAGACATGGCTGTCCACCTCGACCGGGATCCGCTCGCCCGCGCGCGGGCCGGACCCGATCACCCGCTCGGTGCGCAGTCGGCTGGACGCCCCGATCACGGCCCGTACCGGCCCCAGCAGATGCACCAGGGAGGACAGGTAGTACGGCCCCATGTCCAGCAGGGGGCCGCCACCGTCCTGGTAGTAGAAGTCCGGGTGCGGATGCCAGCGTTCGTGGCCCGGGGTGACCATGACGGCCGAGGCGAACAGGGGGCGGCCGACGGCTCCGGCCTCCACCGCCGCCCGTGCCGTCTGGACGCCGGTGCCGAGGACGGTGTCCGGCGCGCATCCCACCCCGACCGCCGCCTTCGCCGCGGCCTCCAGCACGGCACGGGCGTCGGTGAGTTGCGCGGCCAGCGGTTTCTCGCCGTAGACGTGCTTGCCGTGGCCGATGGCTCCGAGGGCGATCTCGGCGTGCGCGGCGGGGACGGTGAGGTTCAGCACCGTGTCGACGTCCGGACTGCTCAGCAGTTCCTCGACGGACAGCGCCCGCACCCCGGGCAGTTCGGCGGCGACGGCGGCCGAGCGGGAGGCGTCCAGGTCGGCGACCGCGGTGACGCGCACGGCGGAGTGGCCGACGAGCGTGTCCAGATAGGCGCGGGAGATGACGCCGAGCCCTATGACACCTATGCGGTGCGCGTCGCCCACAACATGCCCCTCTCGATGACGGTACGGACGTCGCGGTTCTCCAGGACGTCGAGGCTGTGCCCGGGAGTCGTCACCACGACCCGTCCGGCACCCCACTGACGGGTCCAGACCGCCGGGGAGATGACCGGGCGGTGCCAGGGCTGCCACGGCTGTGCCGGGTGGGTGGTGGTGGCGAGGACGTCGATCAGGTCGTCGTGAAGTACCCAGTACTGCTCGGTGTTCAGCTCGAAGTCCTCGAGGCCCGCGGTGACGGGGTGCTCGCGGCCGAGCTCGGTGAGGGTGACGGTGTACGGCAGGAAGTTGTCCTCCTCGCCTCCGCGCCGCTCGCACGGTTCCTTGCCCGGATGGGTCACGAACTGGCCGCCCACCAGGTGGAGGTAGTCGGAAGAGGCGCGGAACGAGTCGGCGATCCCGCCGTGCCAGCCGGTGAGGCCGGTGCCGGCCGCGACGGCCGCGCTGAGCCCCGACACCTGCTCCGCGGTGATCTCGGACATGGTCACGCACTGCACGACGAGGTCGGTGGCGGCCATCTCGGCGGTGTCGGCGTAGACGTCGGTCGACTCCTCGATCCGCACGTCGTAGCCGTTGCCCTCCAGGAAGGGCAGGAACAGCTCCGTGGCCTTGACCGGCTGGTGTCCCTCCCAACCGCCGCGGACCACAAGGGCTTTCTTACGTGTCATCTTCTTCCTTCGTGAGGCAGGAAAGGGCTCCTGGGGAGTTCCCCCGCACGGGCCCGGCGAAATCCCCGTTCCGGGGACCAGGATTTCGACAACCTCGGTATTGGTATGGACCTGCCAATCATGAGTGGCTAGGCTCTGCCGAGCCACACCACTGAGAGCGCTCTCAGAGAACTCTGCTGTTCCACCCCCACTCAGTTGGAACGACGAAGGGCAATCTCCATGAGACGCAGCCGAATCATGCGCGCGGGCCTGGCCGTGCTGGTCCTGCTCGGTGTCGGAGCGACCGCGGGCACGGTCCCCGCGGCCGCCGACGAGAAGCAGCCCGCCTCGGCCGGACTCCTCACGGCGATGCAGCGGGACTTCCACCTCACGAAGGCCCAGGCCGAGGCGAGGCTCGCCGCCGAGCAGCGAGCCACGGCTCTGGAACCCAAGGTCCGCCGGGCCGCGGGCCGTTCGTACGGCGGCTCCTGGTTCGACGCCGCCAAGGGCACGCTGACCGTCGCCGTCACCCCCGACGCCTCCACCGCCGCCCTGCGCGATATACGCGCGACCGGCGCCACGGTCCGCACCGCCGCCCACAGCGCCCGGGAACTCTCCGCCACCCAGGCCCGGATCGACGAACTCCCCGCACCGGACGCCGTCAGCAGCTGGCACGTCGACCCGAAGGCCGGCGCGGTGGTGGTGAACGTCGTCAGCGGCCGACAGGCTGACAACGATGTCCGGACGTTCGTCGCCCGCGCCCGCAAGGCAGGTCCCGTCACCGTGCGGGAGGTGGCCGCCGCGCCGACCACCTTCGCCGCAGGAACCGTCGGAGGCGACCCCTACTACACCGGCAACGTCCGCTGTTCCATCGGCTTCTCGGTCCACGGCGGCTTCATCACCGCCGGCCACTGCGACCAGCACACCGGCAGCGTCTACGGCTGGGACCGCAGCTACGTCGGCAACTTCCAGGGCTCGTCGTTCCCCGACAACGACTACGCCTGGGTCAACGTCGGCAGCGGCTGGTGGACCGTCCCGGTCGTGCTCGGCTGGGGCACCGTCTCCGACCAGCTCGTGCGCGGCTCCAACGTGGCACCCGTCGGCTCCTCGATCTGCCGCTCGGGCTCGACCACCCACTGGCACTGCGGCACGGTCCTCGCCATGAACGAGACCGTCAACTACAGCCAGGGCGCGGTGCACCAGATGACCAAGACCAGCGTCTGCGCCGAACCCGGCGACTCCGGAGGCTCCTTCATCAGCGGCGACCAGGCACAGGGCGTCACCTCCGGCGGCTGGGGCAACTGCTCCAGCGGGGGCGAGACGTGGTTCCAGCCCGTCAACGAGATCCTCAACAGGTACGGCCTGACCCTGCACACCGCCTGAGCGTCCGGGTGGGTCCGGCCTTCGGGCCGGGCCCACCCCCGCGCGACCGGCGCCCGGCTCAGGTGACGTCGGCCACCGAGAAGATCCCCGGGCCGCTGACCCCGTACAGCACGTCCCCCACCAGCAGCGGCGGCACCGAAGTCGGCGACAGTTCCTCGAAGGAGCGGCCGGCCGTGTCGAAGGACGGGGCGGTGCGGCCGATCTCCTTGCCGGTCCTCGGGTCGAGGGCCACGATGCGGGTGTCCGGCATCGTGACGTACAACCGGCCCGCGTGGTAGGCCGGTTCACTGAACACGCGCAGGTCGCGCGAGCTGGACCACAGCGGCTTGCCCCGCTTCACGTCTAGGGCGAGCAGGGTCTCCTTGCCGTAGTCGAAGATGTACATGGTGTCGCCCTGCACCAGCGGTGGCGCCTCCGGCTCGACGCTCCAGGGGAAGTCGATCCGGCGGGTCTTCCCGCTGGCGAGGTCCTGGACGAAGAAGGCCGCGGACACACCGGAGTCGTCCTCCCAGCGCGCGTAGTACGCCGTGCCGTCGTGGACCGTCGCCAGCCACAGGTCGCCCTTGGGCGCGTCGACACTGCTCAGTGTCCTGCCGGTCCGCGCGTCGAGACGGGCGATGCCGCCCTCGCCGCCGCGCAGATCGGCGTAGAGCGTGTCCCCGGGGCCTTCGTAGAAGGGGCTCGACGAGGTGGAGGCCAGCTCCCGCCGCCACAACTCCTTGCCCGTGCGAGGCTCATAGGCCGCATAGCGTGCCGTGTTGGAGGGACTCGGCTCGTCCAGGGGCACGAGCAGCACTCCGCCCAGTGCATCGAACTCGCCCAGCGGGCCTTTCAGTTGCCACAGCCGCTTGCCGGTCTTCCCGTCATAGGCGTCGATGCCCTGCGAGCGGTCCGTGCCGTAGACGAACACCACACCGTCATGGACGACGGGCCTGCGCACCGAGAAGCTGCTGACCTGCTTGCGGCTCATGGACTTCGTCCAGTCGACGTTTCCCGTCGCCGGGTCCAGCCGCATCAGGGCGACCTCCTCGGAGGCGCAGAAGACGCCCAGCGCGTCCGGAGTGCACGACGGGCCGATCCCCATCGGCTGGTCCTTCCCGTCCGACCCCAGCGCATTGTGCCAGGGCCGCCAGCCCGCGGGTGCCGTCGTTACGGGCGTCGTCCGCGGGGCGAGGGCGTCGAACTCGTCGACCGTGCCCGCCGGCTCTTCGCCCACCACGGCGACCGCGGCCGCCCCTGCCCCGCCGAGGAGCGCCACGACGGCGACGGCGGCCCACAGTCTCCTCCCGCGGCGCCTGCGGGGGACCGTCCCGCCGGCACCGAGCGGCGAGGTCACCGTCTGAGTCGTCCCGGCCTCCGGGGCCCGGGACGGCTCGTCGGCCGGCGTCCCGGCGGGCAGTTCCTCCGGGAGGCCCGCCAGCCTCTCCAGGACCTCGCCCGACGTCGGCCGGTCCGCGGGTTCCTTCGCCAGACAGCGCGAGACCAACGGGCGCAGCTGCTCGGGCACTTCCCCCAGCCGCGGCTCGCCGTGCACGGTGTTGTACGCGGCCAGATAGGCGTTCTCCGCCTCGAAGGGGCTGTGCCCGGTGGCCGCGTACACGAGCACCGCGCCCAGCGAGAAGACGTCCACCGCCGAGCCGACCTCGTGCGGGCGGCTGAACTGTTCCGGTGCCATGAAGGGCGGCGAGCCCATCACCATGCCGGTCTGGGTACGGACATCGCTGTCGGCCGCGCGTGAGATGCCGAAGTCGATGACGCGTACGGCACCGTCGTCGCCCTCGGTCTCCAGGAGCAGCACATTGCTCGGCTTCAGGTCCCGGTGCACGACCTCCGCGCGGTGGATCTCCCGCAGCGCCTCGGCGAGTTCGGTGCCGAGGCGGCGCAGTGCGGGCCAGTCCAGCGGTCCCGACTCGTCGACCAGCTCCGCGAGGGTACGGCCCGGGACGAACGCGGTGGCCATCCACGGCCGTGCCGCCTCCGGATCCGCGTCGACGACCGGCGCCGTGAACGCGCCGCTGACCCGGCGGGCGGCGGCGATCTCCTGCCGGAACCGGGCCCGGAACTCGGGGTTGTCGGCGTACCGCGTGTGGACGACCTTCACCGCGACGGCCCGTCCCGAGGCCGACCGGCCGAGATAGACCACACCCATGCCGCCGGTCCCGATCCGCGATTCGATCCGGTAGCCGCCGACAGACTCCGGATCGCTCTCGCGCAGGGTCACCGTGTCTCCTTCACCGCTGCTGGCCAGGACGGCTGCGGTCCGGACGCTTCTGACAGGGACCCCTCACTCTAGAGGGGCGCCGCCGCGAGAGGGACGCCGATCCCGGCCTTGCGACCGGCCGAACCCGGCGACATCCGGGTCTCAAGGGGAACGCGAGGGGTCGATCCCGGCACCTGGCCCTATTCTGAGGAGGCATGAAGGGGGCTCGGGGCGGGAGTGCGTTCGGTGAAGTACCGGAATCCGAGGGGTCGTTCGGTCCGCTTGTCGTCGCCGGACCGCCGATGTATCTGAGGGCGGCGCATGTCGACCTTCCCGCGGAGAACCCCGATCCGACCGTGCTGCCCACGATCACGCTCCTGGGACGCGGCTGGGGCCCCGGCAGTGACCCCGGGGAACTGCCGCTGCACCCAGGGCAGTTGCTCGCAGGCCAGTACCGGCTGATCCGGCCGCTCGGCTACGGCGGCATGGGGGAGGTGTACCTCGCGCTCGACACCAAGGTCGACAACCGTGAGGTCGCCATCAAGATGCTGCACCCGGATCAGGCGGCGACCGCGGCGGCGGCCCTGGCCCGGGAGCGGCGGGCCCTCGTCGACCTCGGCCACGACGACATCATCCGCGTCTTCAACTACGGCCACCACCCGGGGGTCGGTGACTTCCTCGTCCTCCAGTACGTGGACGGGCTGACGCTGGAGGAGGTGCGGGCGCGCGCGAAACTGAACCCGGGGGAGTTCGGCGACGAACGCTTCCACGAGTTCGTGCTCGCCTACGGTGTGCGGATCCTGTCCGCCCTCGCGTATCTGCACGCCGACCGGCCCGGCAAGGTCTACGGCGACCTGAAGCCGGACAACGTCATGCACGACGGCACCACGACGAAGATCATCGATGTGGGCAGCGTGCGCCCGGCCGGGGCGCCGGGGATGACCACCGCGGGCTTCAAGGCCCCGACCGTGGGCCCGAACGGCGAGTCCCGGCAACAGGACGACCTGTTCAGCCTGGGCGAGACGTTGCGCCGACTGAGCGGGCTCGGTACGTCGGCGAAGGATTTGGCCCGGTTGGGGGACCTTGGGACGTTGGGGGAGGGGGAGGAGGGGTCCGGCGGGTCGACGGGGATGGGTGTCGGGGGGCCGGCCGGGGAAGACGTCGGAAACGCGGCGGGGGAGGGCTTCAGAAGGCCGAGCGGGCCGGGTGCCGGAAGGGCAGCGGGGGCGGATGCCGGAACGGCGTCGGTTGCGGAGGTGGCCCAGGCGGCTGTGGGCGCCCTGTCGGCCGCCGAACGGACGCGGGTTGTCGAGGTCGCGTTGGCGACGGGCGAGACGACGGCCCTCGCGCAGGGGACGGCTGCTGAGGGGGCACCGGACGTCGGTGAGGCGTCGAGTGCGGCTCCGAGAGGGGGCGTGGGCCAGAGGTCGGGAGACGTCCAGGCGCCGGGCGTTGGTGAGGCTTGGCGTGTGACTGAAGCGCCGGGCGGCGAAGGGGTTCCGAGCGGCGAGGAGGGGGTCGGCGTCGGTGAGGCGTCGGGCGTGGCCGAAACGCCGGGCGTCGAGGGGAGTTTGGGCGGCGACGAAACCTCGTGCGCGACAGAGACGCCAGGTGTCGGGGTGATGCCGGGCATTGTGGGGGGTCCGGGCCGCGGGGTGATGCCAGGCGGCGAGGAGGCATCGCGCGTCGGTGAGACCTCGGGTGTGGCTGAAGCGCCGGGTGTCGAGGGACCGTCGGGTGGCCGCCAGGCGGCGGGTGTCGACCAGGGGCCCGGCGCCAGTGCGGCACGGCGGCTCGGTGAGGGCTCGGGCGTGGGCCGGGCACCAGTCCCCGCGCCCGCGCAGTCGTGGAACGACCCGGACTCTCCGGGCCCCCTCCAGACGCCGGACGCCGGGGCGGCGTCGGACTCCGGACACCTGTCCGGCCACGGAGAGGCACCCGGTGACGCCGAGGATCTGTCGGGGGACGGGGAAGGGCCCGGAAAGGAACCATGGGTGCCCGGTGACGCCACCGCCCCCGTGCCCCGCGGGCTCGGGCTCCTCTCGCTCGCCCGGGTCCTGCACCGCGCCACGCTGAGCCGGCCCGCCGCTCGGTTCGCCGACGCGCGGGAGATGGAGCAGCAATTACGGGGCGTCTTCCGCGAGTTGAGATCGCTGCGTACCGGTGCCGAAACCTTCGAGCCCTCGCCGCTCTTCCTCCAGTCGGCCTACGCCCTCGACGGCGCCCTCGGCTCCGCGCCACCTCTCGCCCACTGGGCCGCCCTCGACGCCCCGTCCCCGTTCGCCCCGCCCTCGCCCGCCGAAGTCGCCCAGCGCCTACCCGTCCCGCGCCCCGACCCCCACGACGAGCACCACGCCGAACTGAGCAGACTCGCCGATGCCGCCCCGGAGGCCCTGCTCCAGCACATCGGTGACTGGCGGGACTCCACGGAGGTCCATCTCCTGCGCTGCCGGCTGCGGTTGCGGAACCCGGCCGACGGACCGGAAGCGGCCGAACGGGAACTGCGGGCGGCCGAAGCTCGGATCGGCCCCCGACGCGCCCCCTACGACTGGCGGCTGGACTGGCACCACGGGCTCCTCGCCCTCGCCCGCGACCAGGTCGCCACGGCCCGGCGGCACTTCGACCGGGTGTACGCGGCGATCCCCGGCGAGTACGCGCCCAAGCTGGCCCTCGGACACTGCGCGGAACGCCTCGGCCGCCGGCACGAGGCCCTGACCTTCTACGAGGCGGTCCGGCTGCGCAACCCGTCCCTGGGCAGCGCGGCCTTCGGCGCCGCCCGGGCCCGGCTCGCGCTGGACGGCGCAAGGGCGCGCGAGGAGGCCGTACGCGAACTGGACGCCGTACCGCAGCATTCGCGGCACCGGACCGCCGCGCGGACCGCGGCCGTGCGCATCGGCATCGAGTACGTGCGCAGGGCCGGGCACGACGACGAGGTGCCGCAGCGGCTGAGCGAGGCACTGGAGCGCCTCGCTCTGCTCTTTCACGCGCACGGCCTGACCGACGAGGAGGCCAGGGTGCGGATGACCGTCGAGGTCTGGGAGGCCGTACAGGGCGCCCTCGCCCGTGGCGCCCTCGACGCGCCGGGCCTCGCGGCCCTGTCCGCAGGCGCCGACCCCCGGCTCGGCCTCCCGCCCGACGAGCACGGCCTGCGGGAGGACCTGTCCCGCCGTTACGTCACCCTCGCCCACCAGGCCGCCCGCTCCGCCGCGCCCGAGGACGCGGCCGTGGCCGAAATCCTCCTGGACCGCGCCTACGAGATCCGCCCCCTCGCCTACCGACACCACAGGGACAGCCCATGGCTCGGCAAGAGAGTCGCCGACTGGCTCCGTACGGTCGCACACGCGCCGTCACACAGGACACCCTCCGCCTCACGCGGGCAGTCGCCGCCGTAACCGGCGAACTCGTCCGCCGTGTCCACCGTTACGGCTGGCCCTCCGACGTCGGCCACCGCAACCGCGCCTACCTGAGGGACCGGCTCGTCGCGCTGCCGCTGCTCGCCGTGGTGGCCTTCGGCGCGCTCGGCTGGGTCTACGCCGGCGTGCGCGGCGACTCCGCGTACATCCGGGAACGCGCGGCGCCCGCGCTGGTCGACCTCGCGGACGCCCGGGCCTCGCTGCTCATCGCGCAGAGCGAGGCCGAGCGGAACCTCGCCGAGGGACGGGCGGCCGAGCTCAGCGGACTCAGCGAGCGGTACCGGACCCGGATCGCCCGCGCCACGCAGAGCCTGAACCAGGTCACCCGCAGCGGCGCCCTCACCGTCGCCGAGGAGCAGAAACTACGGGTCGTGTCCGCGCTGGTCGTCGACTACACCGGCTGGATCGGCCGGGCGCAGGGCCATGCGACCGACCCGGTCCTGCGCGACGCCGAACTCACCTACGCGCGCAGCATGCTCTGCTCGCAGGCCGTCGCAGCGACCGGCGAGAACCCCTATCCGAGCTGTCCGGCCGAGACCGGATCCGCCGCGACCACGATCGTCGACCGGGTGAGCGGGCTGGAGGGGCGGCTGCGCGCACGGCTCGCCGACCGGGCCGCCTGGGGCGCGGACACGATCGCCGCGGCGGTGATCGCCGCGCTCGCCTTCGCCCTGCTCGCCGTCGGGTTGTGGCGGACGGTGTCCTTCCTGCGCCACCGCTTCCGGATCCGGCTGAGCATCCCCCTCGCGGCCGCCGCCCTGCCGTTGCTCGCCGTACCGTTCCTGACGGTTGACGCCCTGCTGGCCCTGGACGCCCAGCACGAGACCGTCCCCGTCGCGGACGCGCTGGCGAAGCGGACCTCGCCCGCGACGGAGACGGTCGCCGAGCAAAGGCCCTTCGCCGGACCGGAGCCGCAGGCCATCGAGACGCTCCGGGCCCGGATCGACGAGGACCTGGCGGAAGGGCGGCTCGCCGTCCTCGACGGCATCGCCCCGTTCGTGTTCCCCACGGGCCTCGCCGGCGCGGCCGTGATCGCCGGCACGCTGCACGCCTACCGCCGCGAGTACCTGGTCGTCGCCCGCCCGGGAGCCGTCGCGTGAGCCGTGTCCTGCGCGTCCTGCTCGTGGCGTGTCTGCTCGCCCTCGTCCCCGGCTGCGGTTCGGACACCCGCGACCCGCTGGTCGTCCTCGGCCCCTGGACCGGCGAGGAGGGCAAGGCCTTCGAAGCCGTCCTCGACAAGCTGGACGACGGGACCGGACGGACGTACACCTACGAGGGCACCCGCTCACTGCGCGAGACGCTCGTCTCACAACTGGAGGCCGACGACCCGCCGGACGTCGCGGTCCTCAACAGCATCGGCGAACTCACCGAGTACGCCCGCCGCGACCAGCTGAAGCCGCTCGACGCGGAGACCACCCAGCGGGCCTACCCGCCCTGGGTGCCGACCATGATCGTGGACAACAAGGCGCGCTCGTACTGGGTGCCGCTGAAGGCCGACCTCAAGAGCCTGGTGTGGAGCAGGCGGGACGCGCCCGACGACAGGCCCACCTGGTGCGTGGGGCTCGCCTCCCAGGCCACCTCCGGCTGGCCCGGCACCGACTGGATCGAGGACCTGGTGCTCCACCAGGCGGGCCCCACCCTCTACGACGCGTGGGCCAGGGGCCTCCTCGACTGGCGTGACCCGGCCGTCGAGCGTGCCTGGACCACGTGGGCGCGGATGCTCGGCAAGCGTCTGCCGCAGTCGGTGGAACAGTCCCTGACCACGTCTTTCGAGGGCGTGTCCGGCCCCGGCGGGCACCCGCGCGGCCTGCTCGGCTCACCCGGATTCGACTGCACGCACGAGCACCAGAGCGCCTTCATCCGGTACGTCTACACGGGCGACGACGTGAAGGTCGAGCCGTCGGCCCGCTATCTGGACGGAGAGCCCGCATACCAGGACGCCTTCGAGGTCGCGGGTGACATGGCAGCCGTCTTCAGCGACGAACCGGACGCACAGCAACTGGTGGAGCGGCTGTCGAGCCCGGCCGGGAGGAAGCTCTGGCGGGAGCAGGCGACTCCCCCGGTACGGCCGCTGTTCCCGGACACGGCCGGGCTGTCCCCGTCGACCGCCGCGACGCCGGTCGAGCGGAAGATCGACTCCCTGCTCACCTCCCGCGCCCGCATCCTGTGCTTCGACGCCTCCGACGTGATGCCGCCCGAACTGCGGGACGCCTTCCACCGAGCGGTCCTGGAGTTCTTCCGCGACCCGACCCAGCGGCAACTCGACTCACTGCTCCAGCAGTTGGAGACCGTACGCGTCCAGGTGAACTCGGACTCCGGCACCGACCGTTCGTTCCGGCCACCGCAGAGCATCTGCGCGTGAGCGGTCCGCCGTGTGCGTGTCGTGGCGGAGCGCACGGCCGGGCACGGCCTGACATGGTGGTGTCATGTGCTGGAGTGCGACAGCGGACGTCGTGGCGGGCGCGGCCATCGCGTCCGTCGGGGCGGCCTGCCTGATCCGGACCCGCCGCGCCGGGGACCTGCCCCTCGCCGCGCTGCCCCTGCTGCTCGGCGCCCACCAACTGGTCGAGGCCCGGATCTGGCACGTGGGGGGCGGGACCGGTGCGGCCACCGTCACCTGGGCCGTCATCGCCCTGCCCGTGCTCGTCGTGTGGGTGCCGGTGGGCGTGTGGTGCGCCGCCCCGCGCCGAGCCGGACGCCGGGTCGCGGCGCTCGTGGCGGTGGGGGCGCTGACCGCCGCCTTCCTCGCCCACGGGCTCACCACCCGCCCGGTCCGGGCCGAGATCCGCGGCCACACCATGGCCTACGTCATCGGGCTGCCCCGGGCCGAACTCCTCGTCGCGGGCTACCTGATCGCCACGGTCGGCGCGCTGCTGCTCTCCGGCGACCGGTGGCTCACCGGGCTCGGAGTCCTGGCCGGGGCGGGCGCGCTGGTGTGCTGGCTGCTGTGGCGGCTGGAATTCGTGTCGACCTGGTGCGCGCTGGCGGCGGTCTGCTCGGTGGTCCTGTACGGATGGGCGAGCAGGCGCCCCGCCCCGAGACCGGCCCTCCCGGCGGTCGACTACCGCCCATAGGCGTGTCGTTGTCATGCCGGGCGGAGCGGGGCGGGTTCTCCACTGCCATGCGTGCGAGGGACGGTCAGGCGGGCGGCCGTCCCGAGCTCTCCCGGATCACCAGTTCCGGCGCGGAGACCGGGTGCGGGGTGATCGGCGCGGACTCCTCCAGTGCCGCGTGCAGCAGAGCGAACGCGGACCGGCCCAGGCCCGTGAAGTCCAGGCGCACGGTCGTCAGGGACGGCGTCAGATAGGCGGAGTGCGGGGCGTCGTCGAACCCCGCCACGCTGACCTCGCCCGGCACCGGGCGGCCCGCCTCGTGCAGAGCGCGCAGCACACCGAGCGCCAGGTCGTCGTTGCCGCACAGGATCGCCGTGACGGACGGGTCCCGGGCGAGTTCCAGGCCGGCCGCATGACCTCCGGCGGGGCCCCAACTGCCCTGCACCGGACGGGGTTCCGGAGCACCGGCCTCCTTCAGGGCCTGCAGCCAGCCACCGGTACGGGTGCTGGTGCGCCGGGTGCCGGAGGGGATGGCGACGTAGTGCACGGTCTCGTGGCCCAGGGACAGCAGATGCCGGGTCGCCTCGTAGGCGGCCTCGCGGTCGTCGGTCCACACCCACGGCCGGTTGTCGGTGGGCGCGCTCGCCGGGGTCTCGACCACGCCGACGACCGGCAGCCCGGCCGGGACCGCCTCCAGGGCCCGGACGCCGGCCGGATCGTAGGCGATCACGATCAGTCCGCCGCCCAGGTCCGCGGCCCGCTGCACCTCTGCGACGACGGCGGCCTCGTCGGCCGATTCGAGGACACCCACGCCGACCGAGTAGGTGGCCGCGCGGGCCGCCTCCTCGACGCCCTGGAGGATCGAGGCGTAGCCGTAGTGGGTGGTGTCGGCGGTGAGCACGGTCACGGCCCTGCTGCGACCCCTGGCCAGGGCGAGCGCGGTGGCGTTGCGCCGGAAACCCAGCTCGTCGATGGCGGCGAGGACCCGCTCCCGCGTCGACTGCCGCACGCTCGGGTGACCGTTGATCACCCGGGAGACGGTCTGGTACGAGACCCCGGCGGCCGCGGCGACATCCCGGATGCTCGCGGAACTCCTTGTGTGACCGGTCACATTCATTCGGGGATTCTTGCTGGCGCCAGTCGCGGCGTCAAGCTCGCAGAACGGGCCTGTGGACACTGTAGAACGAGCCCGACGGGCCCGACGGCACAGTGTCATGGCCGCCGGGCCGGCGGTGGCGCCGCGCCGGGCTCGCGGTGGCGCCACCGCGTCAGCGGGGCCGGTACGCCCTCGGCAGAGGCATGCCGCGCTCGGCCATGATCTGCCGTACGCGGTTCGGATAGTCGGTGATGACGCCGTCGACGCCCATGTCCATGAGCGCCTCCACGGTGGCCGGGTCGTCGCAGGTCCACGGAACGACCTTCAGGCCCCGGGCATGGGCCTCCTCGACCATCGTCCGGTCGGCGTAGAAGCGGAAGTCGGGGTCGCCGACCTTGCCGCTCTGCGGGAAGCCGTAGTTGGGGGAGAGGGTTTTGACGCCGGGGATCGTGGCGGCCGCCCTGACGAAGTCGCCGCCGTAGTCGTCGGCGTCGATCCCGCCGAGCCACGGAGACGCGCCGGCCTTGCCGACCTGGAGGAAGTCGTAGTTGGTGAGCGCGACCAGCGGCCACTTCGGGGCCAGCTCGTGCATCGCCCTGAGCGCGCCCCAGTCGAAGGACTGGACGGTGACCTGCCTCTCGATGCCCGAGCGGTGGATCTCCTCGTACACGCGCCGCACGAACACCCCGCGCGGCGCGGTCTGTTCGGGCGCGCCGGCCTCGACCTTCGTCTCGATGTTGAGCTTGACCCTCTTGGCGCGGTAGCTCTTGACCAGGTTCAGCACGTCCTTCAGCTCGACCATCCGGAACCCCTTGACCACCTCCTGCTCCGGGAAGCCGGGCAGCTGCTGGTATCCGCAGTCCAGGGTCTTGATCTGAGCCAGCGTCAGATCCTTGATGTACTTGCCGGCATACGGGTACATCGGGTCGCCGGCCGTCACCAGCCCCGTGTCACGGCACTTGACCGCGCTGATCTGGCGGTCGTGGTTGACGACGACCTTGCGGTCCTTGGTGACATGGGTGTCCAGCTCCAGCGTGGACACCCCGAGGCGCATCGCCTTCCCGAAGCCCTCCAGGGACTCCTCGGTCGTCATGCCGAGGCCGCCGCGGTGGGCCTGCAGGTCGAAGTGCGGCTTGGGCGCCTGAAGTTGGTGACCGCCGTACGCCGCCGCGGGGGTGGCGGCCGGCAGTGCGAGCACCGGCACCAGCGCCAGGCCGGCGAGGACATGTCTCGCGGGCATCGACACCTCACTCGTGTGGGTCGGACGTACACAGACGCTAGTGAGCTCACGGACCGGTTCAAGTGCTCGGACGTGATCCCGGCGTGAATGTCCGAGGAACGACGTTCCTGTCGGGGGCCGGGACCAGCCGGATAGATCTCTCGCTCGTGGAGTGGCCGGCGAGTTCCTCGCCGCGGTGGCCCGGGCGCGCGCAATGGGTACGACCTCGACATGGCCGCTGCCGCCGTCCGGCCGGCTCGAGGGCGCGTCGGCCGGAGATCGCCTACCGGCCCCGGAACACGCCGCCCCCGCGGTCAGGGCGTGGGGATGCCTGCCGGGCGGGCCGGACGGCCGAGGCGGACCGGGACGCCCGGGGAGTACAGGACGCTGACCGGGGGGTCGGTCGGGGCGGGCAGACCGGCCGCGGTGACGAGGTCCTGCTCGCAGGTGAGGAGCTCGGCGCGGTACAGGGGCCAGCGCGGATGGTCGTTGGGCAGGTAGGCCGGCGACTCGGATCCGCCGAAGAAGGCGTTGTGCATGCCCCAGCGGGCGGTGAGGAAGTGCTCCAGACCGGTCGGCTCCTCGATGCGTTCGCCGGTCCGCACCGTGATCAGGCTGCGGGCGCCGCGCGGGCCGGGCCAGCGGCGCGAGCTGGTGTAGGTGACGGTGTCACCGGCCGTGCGGACGCTCATCCGGGACCAGAGATACGGCAGCCGGAAGCCGACGCGTCCCATCACCACCGGGATCAGCCGGGAGGCGTCCATCGAGCGGAACACCACGCCACGCCGCCCGTGCCCGTCCACCGAGTACAGGCGCACGTTCGTCTCCGGGAACGTCCCGAGATACGGCACCCCCGGCAGCCCCAGCCAGCCGACCCGGTGCATCCGGAACGCGACCAGCCCGACGTAGGTCAGCCCGTCGTGGGTGTCGGGGACCGTGCCACGCGGCAACAGCCCCGCCACGACGCCCGGCTCGACGGCCCAGTGGATGAAGGCGAGGTCGAGCCACTGCTGGGTGAGAAGGGGGACCCGTACGAGGGAGGGGGCGTCCGGGGTGACGGGAGCGGGGTTCGGCACGGGGTCCAGGGTGGCAGAGAACCGCCGCATCCGGCCGGGCGGGGGTGTCTCGGGAGGAAGAGACGGCAGCTCGGGACGAAGGGACGGCGTCCGCCGAGCCGTGCGGCCCGGCGGACGCCGTCCCTCCCGTCACCTCGGCGTCAGTTGCGGCGACCGGCCGGATCCTGCACCGCGGCGTCGCGGTCATCGCCGGAGACCGGTGCGGGCGCGGTCGGTGTCTTCGCCCGGTCCGCGTGCCCCGGCCACCAGGCCGCATGGCCGATCAGGGCGGTGAGGCTGGGCGTGAAGAACATCGCCATGACGAAGGCGGCGACGGCGATGCCGAAGGAGACCGCGAAGCCCATCTCCGTGAGCAGTGCGTTGCCCGCCAGCATCATCGTGGCGAAGGTCGCCGCCAGGATGAAGCCCGCCGCGGCCACCGTGGGACCGGCGTGCCGCAGCGCCATACCGGCTGCCTCACGTGGTTCGCGGCCCTCGCGGGCCTCCTCCCGCAGCCGGGCGATCATGAGGATGTTGTAGTCGGTGCCGATGGCGACCACAAACAGATACATGATCACCGGCAGCATGAACATCAGACCCGAGTGTCCCTGGCCCTCCTGGAAGATCCAGACCGTGGCACCGAGGGTCGCGCCGAAGCCGAGGCCCACCGACGCCATCAGGTACAAGGGAGCGACCACGCTGCGCAGCAGCAGCCCCAGGATGAGCATGATCAGCGCGGCGGCGACGGGGAAGACCGTCCGGTAGTCGTGATTGACCGCCGTATCGATGTCCTTGAAGATCGAGGACATGCCGCCCACCACGGCCTCGGTGCCCTCCGGGGCGTCGGAGTGCGCCACCTCGCGAACCCGGCCCACCGTCTCGATCGCCTTGTCCGTCGACGCCTCGTACTTGAGGGTGACCGTGAAGTCGACGGTCGTGCCGTCCTTGTTCAACTGCGACAGGCGAGCGTTCGCCACACCGTCCACGGCCCCGAGCTTCTTCACGTACCCGTCGAAGACCGTCGTGTCGATCGGCTTGCCGTCGGTGCTGGACAGATAGACGTCGGTCGGCGCGGCGGCACCCGCCGAGTACGCCTTCTGCATCTCGTCCTGGACGACCATCGACTCCTTGGTCTTGGGCATGGAGCCGGACGCCAGGTCGAACGTGGCGTTGTAGCCGAACGTCCCGAGCGACAGCGCGACCAGGATGAGCCCGGAGAGCCCGGCGGTGAGCGCCGGACGGTTCCGCACGCCGCGGCCCAGGGCGGCGAACCGGGCGTTCTCCGGCTCGCGCTGCCAGGACTTGGACGGCCAGAACACCTTCGGGCCGATCAGGGAGACGATGGCCGGGATCAGCGTCAGGCCCGCGATCAGGGTGACGGTGACCGCGATCGCGAGCGCCGGACCCATCTGCTTGAGGAAGCCCAGCGTCGACAGGACCAGCGCGAGGAAGGCGATGATGACCGCGCCGGCGGCGGAGGCGATGGCTTCGCCCACCCGGTCGACGGCGTTGATCATGGCCTGCTTCGGTTCGTCGCCGAGTCGCAGACGTTCTCGGTAGCGGAACATCAGGAACAGGAAGTAGTCGGTGCCCACGCCGAAGAGCACCACGATCAGGATCGACGAGATCGAGCTGTTGGCCTGGAGGTCGAACAGCTTGGTGGCGTACGCGATCAGCCCGTTCGCGATCGCCGACACCAACCCGATCGTGATCAGGGGCAGGAACGCCAGGATCGGCGCCCGGAAGATGATCAGCAGCGTCACCAGGATGATGAGGAAGGTGCCGATACCGATCAGCGCCTCACCGCGCTTGGACGAGTCCTGCTGGTCGAGGGCCTGGGCGGCGGAGCCGCCGAGCTTGACGTCGAGGTTCGTGCCCTTGGCAAGTTTCTTGACGTCGTCGCGCAGCACCTCGGCCGCGTCGGCCTGCTTCGGCTGGCCGGCGTTCTTGCTGTCCATCTGGACCAGGGTCAGGGCGTACCTGCCGTCGGAGGACGGCTGGCCGGGGATGACCTTCTGCACCTGGTCGATCTTCTTCTTGCCCAGCTCGGAGGTGATCCGGGCGACATCCTTCTGGTCGGCGGCGGTCAGCTTGCCGCCGTCGGTGCGCTTGTACAGCGCGATCGCGGACGGGGTGAAGGCGCTGGGGAACGCCTTCTCCTGAAGTTCCGCCGCTTTGATGGATTCATAACTTCTGGGGAGAAAACTGCTCTCGTCACTGTTCGAGGGCAGGCTCGGAGCGGTGGCCACGATCGCCACAGCAGCGATCAACCACGCAACGATCGTCCAGACGGGATGTCGGACGACAGCGTTGCCAATACTTCGGAACATGCGGAAGGTCCTCCTGGGAAGGAAGATCACCGCAGCCCGGGGAGCGGACCCTGGCATCGGCGACCCCCGGCCGGTCCCTCAGGGTCCCCCCGTTGGACCGGCCGGAATGGTTGTCTTGAGCTCTCATCGTAGAGATCAAGGATCGAGATCGCTTGACCGGGAGTCAGTTTGAACCGGCCGATGTGTCGGCCGGACGGGGGACCGGGACCGCGGCGCCCCCGATGGCCCGCCTGACGGCACCCTGCGCGCCTCTTGCGCGCCGAACGGGACCATCGGGTGGGGTGCTCAGCGCCTGCGGGTACCCGCGGCCGGATCAGGTCCGTCCGGTCCGTCCGGCATCCATGCGCATGCCGCTGTGCTTCTCGTCACCCGGACCCCTCTATATTTACTAGGACGTCCTACTATTTTCTCAGCCCGCGTTTTTCCGATGTGCCCCGGGAAGGCTCCGCCATGAGCGATCTGCATCGCCCCGTCCACCCCGTCCGCCTGGTCACCGCCTCGGCGCTGTTCGACGGGCACGACGCCTCGATCAACATCATGCGACGGATCTTCCAGTCGCAGGGCGCCGAAGTCATCCACCTCGGGCACAACCGATCCGTGCGCGAGGTCGTGGACGCGGCTCTCGAAGAGGACGCGCACGGCGTGGCGGTCTCGTCCTATCAGGGCGGACATGTCGAGTACTTCGAGTACCTGGTGGCCTCGCTCCGCAAGCAGGGCGCGGAACACATCCGGGTGGTGGGCGGCGGTGGCGGGGTGATCGTGCCGGAGGAGATCGCCCGGCTCCGGGAGAGCGGGGTGACGATCTTCTCGCCCGAGGACGGCCAGCGGCTGGGGCTCGCGGGGATGGTGAACACGGTCGTCAAGGACTGCGACTTCGACCTCTGGGACGGCAAGC
Source organism: Streptomyces sp. NPDC048523 (assembly GCF_043199815.1). Classification (NCBI taxonomy): domain Bacteria; kingdom Bacillati; phylum Actinomycetota; class Actinomycetes; order Kitasatosporales; family Streptomycetaceae; genus Streptomyces; species Streptomyces sp. NPDC048523. Next base: position 450,368 of record NZ_JBICWQ010000004.1, read on the forward strand.
CGGCCGACCTCACCGCGGTCCTGGCCGGCGACCGTTTCGCCATCGCCCGCGCTCTCACCGGCGCCGAACTCGGCAAGCTGTCCGAGGAGTTCCGTCAGGAGCTGCGGGCCACGGCGGCGACGCGGCGGGTGCCGGTGCTCGGAATCACCGGAACCGGCGGCTCGGGCAAGTCGTCCCTGACTGACGAACTGGTGCGCCGGTTCCGTGTCGACCAGCGGGACACCCTGCGCATCGCCGTGATCGCGGTCGACCCGACCCGGCGCAGGGGCGGTGGTGCGCTGCTCGGCGACCGGATCCGGATGAACTCCCTCGACGGCGACCGGGTGTTCTTCCGCAGCCTCGCCACCCGCGGCAGCCGCGAGCTGCCCGAGCACCTCTCCGACGTGATCGACGTGGTGAAGGCCGCCGGCTTCGACCTGGTCATCGTGGAGACGCCGGGCATCGGCCAGGGCGACGCGGCGATCGTGCCGTTCGTCGACGCCTCCCTGTACGTGATGACGCCGGAGTTCGGCGCGGCCTCGCAGTTGGAGAAGATCGACATGCTCGACTTCGCCGATGTCGTGGCGATCAACAAGTTCGAGCGGCGCGGCGCCAAGGACGCCCTGCGGGACGTGGGCCGCCAACTGGTCCGCAACCGCGAGGCGTTCGGCCGGCGGCCCGAGGACATGCCGGTCTACGGCACCTCCGCGGCCACCTTCAACGACGACGGCGTCACCGCTCTCCACCAGTACCTCACGGCGGTCCTCGCGGAGAAGGGACTGCCGCTGCCCGAGGGCACCCTGCCGCGGGTCGACGTACGCCACTCCTCGGGCATCCGGCAGGTGGTTCCGCCGGACCGGGTGCGCTATCTCGCCGAGATCACCGAGGCCGTCCGTGCCTACCACGCCGACACCGAGCGGCTGGCCGAGGCGGCCCGGCGGGTGCAGCGCCTGGAGCTGGTCGGGGCCGAGCTCACCGACGCCGGCTCCGACGCCGCGAACGTGCACGCGCTGCTCGACGACGCCCGCACCCGCCTCCCGCACGACATCGTCCGGCAGATCGAGAACTGGCCCTCCGTCATCGCCTCCTACTCCGGCGACGAGCAGGTCGTGAAGGTCCGCGACCGTGAGATCCGCACCAAGCTGACCCGCGAGTCCCTGTCGGGCAACAAGATCCCCCGCGTCGCCCTGCCCCGCTTCACCGACCACGGCGAGCTGGTGCGGTTCTGGCGGAACGAGAACCTGCCGGGCCACTTCCCCTTCACGGCAGGAGTGTTCCCCTTCAAGCGCGACGGCGAGGACCCGGCGCGGATGTTCGCCGGCGAGGGCGACCCGTTCCGCACCAACCGCCGCTTCAAGCTCCTCTCGCAGGGCCAGCCGGCGACCCGCCTGTCCACCGCCTTCGACTCGGTGACCCTCTACGGCCGTGACCCCGACGAGCGCCCCGACATCTACGGCAAGGTCGGCACCTCCGGCGTCTCGGTGGCCACCCTGGAGGACATGAAGGCGCTCTACGACGGCTTCGACCTGGTCGCGCCCACGACCTCGGTCTCCATGACGATCAACGGTCCCGCGCCCGCGGTCCTGGCGTTCTTCCTCAACACCGCGATCGACCAGCAGATCGAGCGGTTCCGCACCGAGGAGGGCCGCGACCCCTCACCCGACGAGGCGGCCCAGCTGCGCGCACACGCGCTGGCGAACGTGCGCGGCACCGTGCAGGCCGACATCCTCAAGGAGGACCAGGGCCAGAACACCTGCCTGTTCTCCACCGAGTTCAGCCTGCGGATGATGGCCGACATCCAGGAGTGGTTCATCGCCCACCAGGTCCGCAACTTCTACTCGGTGTCCATCTCCGGCTACCACATCGCCGAAGCCGGCGCGAACCCCATCAGCCAGCTCGCCTTCACCCTCGCCAACGGCTTCACCTACGTCGAGGCGTACCTCGCGCGCGGCATGCGCGTCGACGACTTCGCCCCGAACCTGTCGTTCTTCTTCTCCAACGGAATGGACCCCGAGTACTCGGTCCTGGGCCGGGTCGCCCGTCGTATCTGGGCGGTGGCGATGAAGGAGAAGTACGGCGCGGGGGAGCGCAGCCAGAAGCTGAAGTACCACGTCCAGACCTCCGGGCGCTCCCTGCACGCGCAGGAGATGGACTTCAACGACATCCGCACCACGCTCCAGGCCCTGATCGCCATCTACGACAACTGCAACAGCCTGCACACCAACGCCTACGACGAGGCCGTCACCACCCCCACCGAGGAGTCCGTACGCCGGGCCCTGGCCATCCAGTTGATCATCAACCGGGAGTGGGGCCTGGCGATGAACGAGAACCCGCTCCAGGGGTCGTTCATCATCGACGAACTCACCGACCTGGTCGAGGAGGCCGTGCTCCAGGAGTTCGAGCGGATCAACGAACGCGGCGGTGTGCTCGGCGCGATGGAGACCGGCTACCAGCGCGGTCGCATCCAGGACGAGTCGATGCTCTACGAACAGCGCAAGCACGACGGCTCCCTGCCCCTGGTCGGCGTCAACACCTTCCGCAACCCGCACGCCGACACCGCCGAGCCCGGCGTCGTCGAACTCGCCCGCGCCACCGAGGAGGAGAAGCAGTCCCAGCTGGCACGCGTACGTGACTTCCACGCCCGCCACCACGAGGAGGCCCGGGCCGCCCTGGACGCCCTCAAGGACGCGGCGGTACGCGGCGAGAACGTCTTCGCCGTCCTCATGGACGCCACCCGCGTCTGCTCCCTCCAGCAGATCACGGAGGCCTTCTTCGAGGTGGGTGGCCAGTACCGCCGCAACGTCTGAGGGCGACCGCCATGGGAGGGCCGGGAGTAGCGCCGCGAGGTGGCGGGGACGCCGGCGGACGCGGTGCTCGTTCCCGAGGCGGGGCCGGCCCGCCCCGGCCACCCTGAGTCGGGGGGCACGGGAGTTCGTGGTGCGGCTGATGCAACTCCTTGCCGCCGACCCCGAAGTGCGACTCACGCGCCGAGCGCCTCCTGTTCGCTCCCGGCCGGTGCCCGATGGCGCCGGAACCCCGGGAAGAACAGGAGGAGGGCGAGTGCCGCCACGACGGTCAGGACGCCGCCGCCCGTGACGGTCCAGGTGACACCCAGGGCGGCGCCGACCGTGCCGTGCAGGAGGTCGCCCAGCCGTGGCCCTCCGACCGCCACCACCGTGTCGATCCCCTGGAGCCGGCCGCGCATCCCGTCGGGAACGGCCGTCTGCAGCACCGTCTTCCGGAACACGCCCAGCGCGAGGAGCGCACCGCCGGCCGGCAGCAGCCACGCCACCGCGGCGGGCAGCGAGTGGGCCGACCCGAACCCTGCCACCGCCAGGCCCCATAGCCCGACCGACACCGCCACCGCGACACCGTGTCGGTGAACGCGCGCGAAGGCCCCGGAGAACAACCCCGCCAGCACACCGCCGGCGGAGACGGCGGCGTACAGCACCCCGATGTCCGACGGATGGAAGGTCTCCGCCGCCAGTTGCGGGAACAGTGCCGTGGGCAGGCCGAGGGTCAGGGCGGCGAAGTCGCAGAGATAGACCGTCCGTAGCACCTGACGCTCCGTCACGAACCGTACGCCGTCCGCGATCTGCCGCAGAACCGCGCCTTGTCGCCGCTCACCGCCGGCGACCGGGGGTAGAGCCGGCAGCCGCCACACCGCCCATACCGTCGCGCAGACGGCGACAGCGTCCGCCAGGTACAGCGTCCGGCTCCCTACGACCGGGAGCAGGCCGCCGGCCAGCAGCGGTCCGGCGATCCCGGCCGACAGGAGGACCATCGACTGCAGCGCGTTGGCAGCGGGAAGCAGCCCGGGCCGCACCAGACGCGGTGTCACGGCCCTGCTCACCGTGGAGTGGGCGCCGAACAGGGCCTGTTGGACACCGACCAGCACGAGCAGCACGGCCACCGACCGCAGATTCGCCCACGCCTGCGCCCACAGCAGCAACGACGTCACCCCGACGCCGATCGTGGTCGACAGCAGCACGCGCCGCCGGTCGCATACGTCGGCGAGCGCCCCTGCCCACAGTGCCGCCGTGGCCATCGGGGCGAGGCCCACCAGACCGGCCAGACCCACCCAGGCCGACGAACCGGAGAACTCGTAGATCTGCAACGGCACGACGACCGCGGTCAGTTGAGCCCCGAGGGCGGTGACGATCCCCGCCACCCACAACCGCCGGAACGCGCCCGCCCGCAGCGGCCCCACGCCGACCATCAGCCCTCTGCTGCGCACCATGCAGCGATGCTGCGGGCTCCCCTTGGGGCAAGGTCAACCGATGTGGGCGAGCACCTGGCCGGCCAGTTCCCGGGGGGTCGACTCGCCGTCGAGGAACACCGTGTCGCCGGGCAGGGTGTCGACCGCGGCCGTACAGGCCTCGATGCGGGCCTTGCACCATGCCCGCACCCGCTCCTCCCTGGCCGGGTCGTCGGGGAAGAAGCTCCGCGCGTCGATCCGCCGAGCCAGGACGTCCGGCGCGACCTTGAGGAAGAAGTGGTGGACGACGACGTCCGCGTCCTCCAGAGCGCCGAAGATCTCGTCCAGATAGGCCGGGTTCACCAGTGTCATGGGGACCAGGACCGGGCGCCCGTACTCCTCGACCAGGCCGACGGCCAGGTGGGCGACCTGCCGCCGCCACAGCGGGAGGTCCTGGAAGTCACCGGTCGGCACGTCCACGATCTCGCGCAGCACATAGCCGACCGTCTCCGGGTCGAAGACCAGGGCCTGGGGCCACCGTGTCCGCAGTTCCTCCACGAGCGTCGTCTTGCCGCTGCCGAACGCCCCGTTCACCCACACGATCACAGCCGGAACCCCCGGTCCTCGCGAACAGCACCCCTGGTCGGATCATGCATGAAGATCCGCCACCCCACTCACCCCCGCGGTGACGCGGTGCTCGCCCTCACCACCAGGCGGGTCGGGACGAGGTCGGTGCCGGGCTGTCCGGTTCCGCCTGCGCGGATCTGCTGAAGGACCTTCTGGACGCAGCGATGGCCCACCTCCGCGAAGTCCTGGTGGACGGTGGTGAGCGGCGGTACGAAGAACGCCGCGTCGGGGATGTCGTCGAAACCGACCACGCTGACGTCGTACGGCACGGACAGCCCCCGCTCGTGGAACGCGCGCAGCAGGCCCAGCGCCATCTGGTCGTTGGCGGCGAACACCGCCGTGCAGTCCGGCGGTTCGGCGAGCACCAGCCCGGCCGCGTAACCGGACTCGGCCGACCAGTCCCCGTACAGCGCGGGCGGCACCGGCCGCCCGGCCTCCCGCAGCACCGCACGCCAGGCCTGGGTCCGGCGCTGCCCCGCGAAGGACTCCTGGGGGCCGGTCACGTGCCACACGGTGTGATGGCCCAGGTCGAGCAGGTGCTGTACGGCCTGCCGCGCGCCGTCGGCCTGGTCGGTGTCGACCACGCTGTAGCGGTCACCGGCGTCGGAGTCCACCACGACGACATGCACCCCGGGCGGCAGCTGCACCGTCCCGGTGTCGAGGAGATGGATCTCCATGATGACGATGACCGCGTCGACGGCCAGCTCGCCCATGCGCGTGAAGGCGCCCAGGACGTTGTCCTGGGTCGGGACGTCGATGGGAATCAGGGTGATCGCGTACCCCTCGGCCGCCGCGTGGGTGGCGATCGCCTCCACCGTCCGGCTGTTGCCCGTGGAGGACAGGCTGAACAGGATCACGCCGATGGTGTTGAACTGGCCGTACCGCAGCGCCCGCGCGGCACTGTTGGGCCGGTACCCCAGTTCCCGCATCGCAGCCAGCACCTGCTCGCGCGTGGAGTCGATCACCCCGGGCTGACCGTTGGCGACCCGCGAGACGGTCTGCGAGGAGACGCCCGCGAGCTTGGCCACGTCCGCCATGGACACGCGCTGCTTGCGCCGGCCTCCGGGGACACCGGAACCGCCCCGCTCCACCACTGCTGCCTCCTTCGTCCGCACACGAACGTGTTGCGTGTCGCACCGGATGTTACGTGTGGGAAACCTTGACGGTCGCCGAGGCGGATGCCACGATTCCGGCGCCGTCATGTTTACGTAAACATGCTGTCATTCCGAAAGGGTTTGGTCGATGCGCAAGACCCCCGTCAGCACCCGTCGGGCCCCGAGGCTGCGTGCCTCGCTCGTCGCCCTCGCGATCGCCGCGGTCAGCGGCGCCACCCTCACCGGCAGCCCCGCCTCCGCCGCCGCGCCGACCACCGACACGACCCAGTTCAAGGGCGTCAACTGGGCCGACCCGCGCGACAACTTCGCCGACGACGAGCTCCAGCTGTCGGGCCTGTCGACCACCGACACCTACGCCCAGACGTACACCAAGGCGAGCCGCATCATCTCGGCGTTCCGCGCGAACCTCGGCGCCAACACCGTCCGGCTGCCGATCAACCCGTACACCGTCAACGGCTCCTACTGGAAGTCGTACCGGGGCGTCATCGACGCGGCCACCGCCCACGGCTTCAAGGTCATCGTGTCGTACTGGGAGGGCACGGGCGACCGCAAGGACGGCTTCATCGACGACGAGGCCACCTACTGGCCGATGTGGAACACCGTCGTCAAGGCCTACAAGAACAACTCCCGGGTCTACTTCGAGCCGATGAACGAACCGCACGGCTACACGGACACCCAGTGGGCCGACATCGCCGCGAAGTGGCTGGACACCTACAAGTCGGTGCCGCGCAACCGCGTCTTCGTCAGCGGCGCCGGCTACAACGATCACGTCACCACGGTCTGTGCCGACCCGCGCCTGAAGGGCACCTACCTGTCGCTGCACCACTACGGCTTCTGGAAGTCGTACGCCACCTACGACGAGTGGGTGGCCGACCTGAAGGTCCGCATCGGCGACTGCGCGAACCGGACCGTGGCGGACGAGTTCGGCGCGCCGATGACGACCGGTCTGAACTACAACGTGAAGACCCCGGACGACAACTTCGTCAACTTCATCCAGGCCGTCACCGACACCTTCCGCGAGCTGAAGATGGGTTCGGTGTACTGGCCGGGCCTGCGCACCGACGACATCTACTCGGTGCAGAAGCTTGTCGGGCCGCCCGGCAAGCCGTGGCTGGAGACCACCAACCAGTCGGGCGCCGACCGCCTCGCCTGGGCCTGGGGCCGCGGCAAGCCCGTCAAGGGCTGACCCGTTCCCCGGCGGCCGCGGTGCCTTCGGGTACCGCGGCCGGCCGTTGTCCACGGCGGCTGTGCGGACATGGCCGACTCGCGCCCTTCCCACGCCCTCCCGCACTGCCCAGACTCCTGGACAGGGACACCGGGGGGAGGCCGCCGTGGCCAGGCGTCGACGGGGTACGGCCGCTCGCAGACAGCGGGCGCTGAGGATCAAGTGGGGCGCGGGGGGCGGCGCGGTGGCGCTGGTCCTCCTGGTGGTGTTCCGGGCGAGCGTGTGGCCGTATCTGTTGGGTTTCCTGCTGGTCGGTGTCGCCGGGTCGATCGGGTGGTGGCTGTGGCGGACGGACCGGCTTCTGCGCGGCCGGGACCGCCGCTGGCGTCAGGAGGACGCGGTGGAGGCGGGCCGCCGGACTCTCGCCGAGGTGGACGTCATGACGGGCACCGAGTTCGAGGAACTGGTCGCGGGGCTGTGCCGGCGGGACGGGTGCACCGAGGTCCGCCGGGTGGGCGGCGCGGGCGACAACGGCGCCGATGTCCTCGGGCGGCTGCCGGACGGCCGCACGATGGTCGTCCAGTGCAAGCGGTACGCACCGAGCAGGGCGATCCCGAACCGCGAGCTGCGTGATCTGCTGGGTGCCCGGGTGCACTTCCGCGCCGACGTGGCCGTGTTCGTGACGACCTCACGTTTCACCGGCCCCTCCGAGAGGTTCGCGCTGGAGCACGGCATCCTCGCCGTGCACCGCGACCTCCTCGGCCTGTGGAACAACGGGGCCTCCCTCGTGTCGCTGGGCCCGGTGAACGGCCGTGGCCAGGGCGACGCCCGGCATCGAGCCCGCTGGAAGAAGGCGTACGGCGGCTAGGGGACCCGTCCCAGGGAGACGCAGGTCACATCTGGGCCTGTCACAATCCGCCGGTCCATTCGGTCATAGGTGTGTAGCCATCGACAACGGCAGAAGGAGCACACCATGGAAGCCCGGCTCAACGTCTTCGCCAGCCCGCTCGCCGGCAAGCTGCTGAAGCACTTCGCCTCCGCGGGGAAGGTGGTCACGGACTCGGGACTGCCGATGACGACCCAGGAACTGGTGAAGATCCGCGCGAGCCAGATCAACGGCTGCGGGTTCTGCCTCGACATGCACACCAAGGAGGCCGCCGCCGCGGGCGAGACCGCGCAGCGTCTTCACATGGTCGCCGCGTGGCGTGAGGCCAAGGTCTTCACCGAGGCCGAGCGGGCCGCGCTGGAGCTGGCTGAGCACGGCACCCGCCTCGCCGACGGGACCGGCGTCTCGGACGAGGTCTGGGAGAACGCCGCCAAGCACTACGACGAGGACCAACTCCTCGCCCTGGTCTCCCTGATCGCCGTCATCAACGCCTTCAACCGGCTGAACGTCCTGACCCAGCAGCCGGCCGGCGACTACGTGGTCGGTCAGTTCGGCTGAGCCTGAGGACCTGAAGCTGAGGACCTCAAGCTGATGACCTCAAGCTGAGGACCTGAACTTGACGGCCGGGTGACCGGCCCGGGGGCTGCAGACCCCGGGCCCGACCTCACCACCTCAACCGGCGAGCGGGTAGTGACAGGCCACCTGACGGCCGGAGGCGTTCGCCGTGAGCCGCGGGCGTTCCACCGCACACAGACCCTTGGCGTACGGACAGCGCGTGCGGAAAGGGCACCCCGTCGGCTTGTCCGCGGGACTGGGCACCTCACCGGTCAGCACGATGCGCTCCCGGCGCGGCCCGTCCTCCGCGAACGCCCCGTCGTCGATGTCCGGTACCGCCGACAGCAGGGCCTGCGTGTACGGATGAGCCGGGTCCGAGAACAGCTCCTCCGTGCGGGCGAGCTCGACGATCTCGCCCAGATACATGACGGCGATCCGGTCCGACACATGACGGACCACGCCGAGATCGTGCGCGATGAAGACGTACGTGAGTCCGAACTCCTCCTGGAGATCGGCGAAGAGGTTCAGCACCTGCGCCTGGATCGACACATCCAGCGCGGACACCGGCTCGTCGGCCACGATCAGCTTCGGATTCGTCGCCAAGGCGCGGGCGATACCGATCCGTTGGCGCTGACCGCCGGAGAACTCGTGCGGGTAGCGGTCCAGATGGGCCGCCGCCAGTCCTACGACGTCGAAGAGCTCCCGGACCCTGCGGCGGACCGCCGACGCGTTGCCGTACCGGTGCACCAGCAGCGGTTCGGCCACGATGTCCCCGGCACGACGCCGGGGGTTGAGCGAGGCCTGCGGGTCCTGGAAGACCAGTTGCATGCCCGGCCGTACCGGACGCAGCCGTCGCGCGGACAGTGTCGAGATGTCCTGCCCGTCGAACTCGACACGCCCACCGGTGAGTTCGGTGAGCCGGACCAGGCACCGGCCCAGCGTGGACTTGCCGCAGCCGGACTCCCCGACGACGCCGAGGGTCTCACCGCCGCGCACCGCCAGGGAGACGCCGTCCACGGCACGCAGCACCTGACGCCTTCCGCGCACGGGGTAGTGCTTGGTGACGTCCGTGGCCCTCAGGAGGACCTCTCCGGCGGGCGGTGCGTCCGTGTCCACCGCCACGATGTCCTGTGCCGTCACGACGCCGCCTCCGTGTCTCTCGCGCTCACTCTCAGGCCGGCCCGGTCGCCGGACGGCAGCCAGCAGGCGTCGAGATGGGTGTCACCAGACAGAACGGGCCGCTCGTCGCAGAGGTCGTGCCGCAGCCGGCAACGCGGCGCGAACGCGCACCCCTCCGGAACCCCACCCGGTGCGACCGGCACCCCCGCGATGGTGGGCAGCCGCCGGAGCCGGGGACCGCCCACCCGGGGCACCGAGTCGAGCAGACCCCAGGTGTACGGGTGCCGCGGACCGTGGAACACCGCCCGCCGCGGGCCCTCCTCGGCCGCCCGGCCGCCGTACATGACCAGGACCCGGTCGGCGATCTGGGAGACCACGCCCATGTCGTGGGTGATGAGCACCATCGCGGAGCCCCCTGCGTTGAGGTCCCGCATCAGATCGAGGATCTGCGCCTGGACGGTGACGTCCAGTGCCGTCGTCGGTTCGTCGGCGATCAGTAGTGAGGGGCTGCAGGAGAGCGCCATCGCGATGACCGCGCGCTGACGCATGCCGCCGGAGAACTCGTGCGGATAGGCGTCCACCCGCGAGGCCGCGTCGGGGATGCCGACGTCCGAGAGCAGCCGGACGGCACGCGCGTGTGCCTCCTTGCGGGAGACCTGTTCGTGCGCCCGGATCGCCTCGGCGATCTGCCAGCCCACGGTGTACACCGGGGTCAGGGCGGTCATCGGGTCCTGGAAGACCATCGCGATCTCCCGGCCGCGCACCGCCCGCATCTCCTTGTCGGGCAGGGCGAGCAAGTCACGGCCACGGAAGCGGACGTCACCCGACACGCTCACGTTCGGGTTGGTCAGCAGCCGCAGCACGGCGAGCATCGACACGCTCTTGCCGGAGCCCGACTCGCCCACCACGCCCAGGACTTCGCCGGGAGCGACCGTGAAGGAGAGACCGTCGACGGCGGTGACGAGACCCTGGCGGGTGCGGAAGCGTACGCGCAGGTCACGTACGTCCAGCAGTGGTTCAGGCATGGCGGGCCCTCGGATCGAGTCGCGCGTACAGGATGTCCACCAGGGCGTTGGCGAGGACCACGAAGAACGCCGCGTACAGCACCGTGCCCATGATCACGGGCAGGTCCAGGTTCTGCAGGGCGTCGAAGGTGAGCTTGCCGATGCCGGGCAGGCCGAAGACCACCTCGGTGAGGAGCGCGGCCCCGCCGACGAGCGCGCCGAAGTCCAGGCCGAACAGCGACACGATCGGGATCAGCGAGCAGCGCAGGGCGTGCCGGAGCAGGATCCGCCGCTCGGACAGCCCCTTGGCGCGGGCCGTACGGACGTAGTCCTCGTTCAGCGCGGTGACGACCTCGCCGCGCAGCAGCCGGGCGTAGATCCCGGCGTACAGCAGGGCGAGCGTCAGCCAGGGGAAGAGCATGTGCAGCGCCCACTGTCCGGGGTCCTGGCCGAGACCGACGTAGCCGGGCGGGGGCACCCAGGAGAAGAGCGAGTCGTGCAGCTGCTTCTGGGTGAGGAGGTTGACGACCTCGCCGAGCCAGTAGGCCGGGAGCGAGACGCCGACCACGCCCACCAGCATGATCAGCGGGTCGGCGGCCCGGCCGCGCAGGGTCGCCGCGGCCGTGCCCATGAGGATGCCGGCCGTCATCCAGATCAGGGCCGCGCCGATGACCAACGACAGGGTCACGGGGGTGGCCTGGATGATCTGCGGGATGACCCGGGAGCCGCGGTTGACGAACGACTCCAGATCCCGGTCGACCAGCAGGTGACGCATCATCAGCAGATAGCGGACCGGCATCGGCCGGTCCAGGCCGAAGGAGTGCCGCACCTGGGCGAGGGTGGCCGGGTCGGCGTTGCGGCCCGCGATGCGTGCCGCCGGGTCGACTCCCGGGGTGGCGAAGAAGATCAGGAACACCAGCACGCTGATCGCGAACATCACCAGCAGGGCCGAGCCGAAGCGCTTGAGGGCGAAGACGAGCATGGTCACACCCCTCCGCGCAGCCGGGCGCTCGGGTCGAGCGCGTCGCGCACCCCGTCGCCGAGGACGTTGAGCGCGGCCGTGGTCAGGGCGATCAGCAGACCGGGCGCGATGGTCACGGCGGGCCGGGTGTAGAGGAGCCCCAGGCCGTCCTCGATGATCGTGCCCCAGCTGGCGTCGGGTGGCTGGACGCCGACGGACAGGAAGGACAGCGCCGACTCGGTGAGCATGGCGAGCGCGGTCATCAGCGGGACGAACACGATCGCCGTCGGCACCACGTTCGGCAGCACCTCCCGGCGCAGGATGCGCCGGGTGGGCGCGCCGGAGCCGACGGCCGCCTGGATGTACTCCTTGTTGCGCAGCACCAGCACCTGACCGCGCAACGGCCGTGCGATGTACGGCACATAGATCGCCGCGATGATCGTGACGGGCAGCCAGAGACTTCCCGCGTCGACGGTGACGGGGCCCAGCTTCAGACCGTTGGTGAGCAGCACCACCGACAGACAGATGGCCAGCAGATACACCGGGAACGCCCAGACGACGTCCAGGACCCGCGAGATGACGGCGTCCACGACCCCGCCCGCGTACCCGGCGACGACCCCCACGGCCGTACCCACGACGCAGGTCAGCAGCGCCGCCGTGAACCCGATGAACAGGCTCGTACGGCCGCCGTACAGCAGCCGGGCCAGCACGTCCCGGCCCTGGTTGTCGGCGCCGAGGAAGTAGTGGGAGGGGTCCCAGGTCGGGCCGATCGGGGTGACACCGAGGCCGAGGCCGGTGCTGCTCGGAGTGAGCACCGGCACGGTCTTTCCGTCCACGACCGTGGTGCCGGAGACATGGGACTGGAAGGGGTCCGTGTGGGCGATGTGGTCCGCGTAGAGCGGGGCGCACAGGCTCGCCAGCACGACGAGGAGCAGCACCGCGGCGGCGGCCAGGGCCGTCCTGTTGTGCAGCAGGTCGCCGGCGGCGGTCCGCCAGGGGCCCGGCGAGCGCCGGGCCCCTGGCGACGGGGAGAGGGTCACTTCACCCACAACTGCCCGACCAGCATGTAGAACTGCTTGCTGAACCGGTAGTTGCCGACCCGCGTCGACGTGAAGTCGATCAGCTTCGGGTTGATCAGCGGTACCACCGGCGACTGGCCCATGACCGTCTGGTCGATCGCGCCCCACTGCCTGTCGGCACCCGCCTTGTCGGTCTGCGAGGTCTTCAGCGCCGCCTGCATCTTCGCGTCGACGCCCTTGTCGCAGAACCCCGAGATGTTGATGCTGGAATCGCTGCCCGGGTGGTAACTCGCGCAGGAGAGCAGCACGTTGAGGAAGTCGGAGGCCGCGGGATAGTCCTGGTACCAGGACGTCAGGGCGAGTTGCACCTTGTTCTTGGTGTTCTGGATGTAGGTGAACTGGATGTTCCCCGACAGCGGCTTGAGGGTCGCCTTGTAGCCGAGCTGGGTGAGCAGGCTCTGCAGGTACTGCCCGATCGACTTGTTGACGTCGTCGTCCTGGACGACGATGCCGACCTCCTGCCCCGCGGTGCCGGACTGCTTGACCAGCGCCTTGGCCTTGGCGAGGTCGGCGGCCTTCCAGGTCGTACCGCCGCCCTTGGTGTAGGCACACGATTCGATGTGCCCGGGGAAGCCGGGCGGCAGGACCGTGCACGCGGGAGAGGCGAGGTTGGTGCCGCCGTACAGCCGCACCACGGCGGACCGGTCCACGGCCCAGTTGATCGCCTGACGCGCCGACTTGTTGTTGAACGGAGCAATGTTGACGTTGAGCGTCGCGTACCAGAACGCCGTCAGCGGGTTCACATGCGCCTGCGAGGCGTACTTGGTGCCGATCTCGTTGAGACGGTCGGCGGGCGGCGCGTCGTACATCCAGTCCGCCTGGCCGTTCTCGATGGCGGTCACCTCGGACTCGACGGTCTGGCCGAAGGTGTAGTCGATGGCGTCGGGGTAACCCTGCGGCTCCGCCTGACGCGACCACTCCTTGAAGTGGGGGTTGCGGACCAGCTTGAGCGCCCGGTTGGGGTCGTACGACGCCGCCATGTACGGCCCGGTCGACGGCAGCGGCCTGGTCCCGGCGTCCTTCGTCGGCGAGTCCTTCGGTACGACGACGGCGTGCGGGACGGCCAGCTTGTACTCGAACTCGGGATCCGCGGCCGTCAGGTTGATGGTGACCGTGCTGGCCTTGGCGTCACCGATCACGCCCTTGGACAGGGTGCAGGACGCCGGCGTCTTCAGACAGGCGTCGGCGCCGACGATGCCGTTGTAGAAGGTTCCCGCGGTGGGGCTGGAGACCTTGAAGATGCGCTGGAAGGACGCCACCACGTCGTCGGTGGTCAGGGCCTTGCCGTTGGAGAAGGTGACGCCCTTGCGGAGGGTGAAGGTGTAGGTCTTGCCGCCGTTCGTCACCTTCGGCATGGCCGTGGCCAGGTCGGGGACCACGGTGAAGGACTCCTGCCCATCGACCTTCTTGAAGGCGAGCAGCCCGTCGTACATCGACTGGAACAACTGCCAGTACTGGAGCGTGTAGTTGACCTGCGGGTCGAAGCTGCCCGCGGCCGCGTGGGCGACGAGCTTCAGGGTGCCGCCCTTGTGCTGGGCCTGGAAGGCGGAGGACCCGGAGGTGGATGTGCTCGGGCCGGAGGAGGAGCCCGGGTCGGAGGAGGACGAACAGGCGGCCGCGGTGAGCGTGAGGGCTACGGTGGCGGCGGCGAGCGCGCCCCGTCTGGAGGTGCGGGACATGGCTGGGAACTCCCGGGTCGGTCAGTCGGTGGAGTCGAGGAACTCGCCGACGACCCGGAGGTAGAGGTCCTCCTCCTCGACGTGCGGCATGTGGCTCGAATGCTCGAACATGTGCCAGCGCACATCGGGGATGCGGTCGGCGAAGGGACGGAGCGTCTCGGGAGTCGCCTCGTCGAAGCGCCCGGACACCAGCAGGGTCGGCACCTCGACCAGGTGGAGCCGGTCGATGACCGACCAGTCCTTGAGGGTGCCGACGACATGGAACTCGTTCGGGCCGTTCATCGTGTGGTACACGGTCGGATCGGCCGCGATGTTGTCCCAAGTGGCCTGCACCTCGGGTGGGTTGGGTGTCAGACGGCACACATGACGCTCGTTGAAGACCTGTTCGGCCGCCCGGTAGTCGGGGTGGTCCGTGGTCCCGGCCGCCTCGTGGGCGTGCAGGGTGTGCTGGACCTCCTCGGGGAGCTCGGCGCGCAGTTCGGCGGCCGCCTTGAGCCACAGCTGCATGGACGCCGGGGAGTTGGCGATGACCAGTCCCCGCAGCCCGGGCGGGCGGCGTACCGCGTGCTCGGCGGCGAGCATGCCGCCCCAGGACTGGCCCAGGATGTGGTAGCCGTCGGCGACGCCCAACTTGCCGAGCAGGTTGTCGAGTTCGTCGAGGAAGAGCTGGACGGTCCAGAAGTCGGCGCCCCTGCCGGGCAGATGGGTGGAGAACCCGGTGCCGAGCTGGTCGTAGTGGATCACGGGGCGGCCCTGCTCGGAGATGCCCGCGATGCTGAGCGTGTAGTGGTGGCCGGCGCCGGGCCCGCCGTGCAGGACCACCAGGGGTGTCCTGCCCGGTTCGCCCGTGATCCGGTACCAGGTGGAATGGCCGTTGAAGTCGACGGTTCCGGTGTGGTTCGGTTCGGGGATCGCCACGCGGAAGCCTCCCAGACCGGTCGGAACCAGCCGACCGCTGTCTGCAAATCGTTGGGGTGTGACGGATGGATGCGATAGTGAGCGGGCAAAAGGTCAGTCCACAAGACCTTTTAACGGGGTGAGGGCAAGAAGTAACAGCGGGTTCACGTGGCCCGCGCGCGTTTACAGGAACGGCGACTCGCAGGAGGACAACTGACATCCGCACCTGAACCCGCTGACGAGTTCTCTCGCGTTCTCGACCGTGTCCTTCGCGGCGACAGTCCGTCGTCCTCGCTGCGTCCGGTCCGGGTGAACTCGGCGGTCGACGAGGTCGCCGACCGGCTGCTCACCGCGATCGCCGTCGGAGACTTCCTGCCCGGCGAGCGGCTGCCCGCCGAACGCGAGCTCACCGCACTGCTGCACGTCAGCCGCCCCACCGTGCGCGAGGCGGTCGCACGCCTCCAGGCCCTGGGCGTCATCGAGATCCGCCGGGGCCGCAACGGCGGAGCCTTCGTCCGCGACAGCTGGACCGAGTCCTCCGGCGCCGCGGTCCGCCGTACGCTGCTGCCCCGCTGGGAGGAGTTCGAGCAACTCTTCGACCTGCGCGGGCTGGTGGAGGGCATGGTGGCCGCGACGGCCGCCCGGCGCCGGCGCCCCGAGGACCTGGAGCCGATGCGCGTGGCCCTGACGGCGCATCTCTCCGCCGCCACACCCCGTGAGGAGCAGGCCGCCGACAGCGCGTTCCACCGGGCTGTCTGCGCGGCCACCCACAATCCGCAGATCGACCGGCTCAGCAGGGACCTGCTGACCAGGGTCAGTCTGGGCTTCCCGGTCGAACCCTGGGGGCAAGGCGAGCGCTCCCACCATGAACGGGCCGGTCACGGGCACACGGCGCTCTACGAGGCCGTCGCGGCGGGCGAGCCGGAGCGCGCCGAGGGGATAGCCCGGGAGCACTTCATGATCAGCGCCGACATGATCCGGGAGGTCCTGGCCCGGGTACGGGCGGCCGAACCTTCCTGACCTGGGCTACACCTCCCGGTGATCGATCCCCAGCAGACTCGCCGCGGCCCCGAAATCGGCGCCGTGGTGACCCACCGCCAGCGACCAGTGGTGCCCGACCCCCGTCGCGCTCCACGCGTCCACCCATTCACCGGGGTCCCGGCCGAAGTCGACCCTGCTGGTGGTGTTGCCGATCTCCAGCAGCGGCCCGGGGACGACCGTGCCCTCGGAGGTGATGAACGACAGGCTGCCGTCGGCGTCCTGGCCGAGGCCCAGCAGGGTCACCGGGCCGTGCCGGACGTCGAACTCCACGCTGACACCCCAGCCGCGCTTGCCGTGATAGACACCGAGGCCGCGCAGCAGCGGGTCCCGGGCGCTCAGCGCGAGGTGGGCGGGTCCGTCATGGCCCATCTCCACCACCCCGTCCTCGAAGTTCAGCGCCTGGATCTCCGTGAAGGAGCCCCCGGCACCGACGCTCTGCGAGGCCAACTGGGCCAGACTCGTGCGCAGTTCGAACTCGCCGGCCGCGGGCACACCCCGGGCGGTGAGCAGCGAGGCACCCAGGATCATGCCCGCGCCCAGCCGCTCGTGCTGCTCGCCGTCGAGCCCCCGGTGGTAGTACGCGAGGGTGTCGAGGCCGAAGTCCTCCACCAGCCGGTCGAGAGCCACCGACACGGTCGCGCCCCACGCGAAGTCCTCGTCGACCACGCTGTCGTCGACGGTGAAGATGCGCCGGGCGAGCTCCACCCGCTCCCGGGTCTGAGCCTCGGTCACCTTCTCCACCCGGTGCCGCAGATCGTCGAACTCCAGCACCTCGACGTGCGAGCCGAACGTCGCCGACAGCAGCGTCGGATCGGTCTGCACGTCGAGCATCCCGGGATACACATGCCCCATGAGTCCGTGCCGGGCGTGCCGGAGCGCGGCCCGGACGTGCGCGGCCCGCACCCACCGCTCGATGCGCCGCCACGCCGCCTCCTGCCGCAGCCAGCCCGACACCGACCGGAAGGGGATACCGGCCCGGCGGAAGACGTTGCCGACCTCCGGCACCGAGCACTGCGAGCAGTACGCCAGCCAGTCGCCGGTGTCGAAGGAGGCGTGGTCCATCCGCTCGGACGGCTGGAGGTCGACGACCAGCACCGGTGTGTGCGTGCGCTGCGCGATCGGCAGCACCATCGACGAGGTCAGATAGGTCGTCAGGAACAGCACGATCAGATCGCAGTCCACCTGCCGGAGCCGTTCGGCGGCGGCCGCGCCCTCCTGTGCGTCGGAGACGAACCCGGCGTCCGTCACCTCGGCGTCCAACTGCCCCAGCCGCTCGGCGACATAGGCCGCCGACTCCTTCAGCTGGGGCAGCAGTCCGGGGAACTGCGGCCAGTACGTGCCGAGCCCGCCGGAGACCAGCCCGATCCGCGGGCGGCGCCGGGTCACGGGCGGGAGCAACTCGCCCAGACCGGCCTCCCGTTCACCGGCGTACGTCGTGGTGGATTCGGTCGTCGCCATGGTCGGCGCTCCTTCGGATTCGGTTCAGGCCTGCGCGACCTTCAGGTCCGCCGGCGCGCTGGCGGCCGCGGACGAGCGGGGAACGAGGACACGCACGATGTAGAGACCCGCGACGGCCGACAGCGCCATGCAGCCGGTGATCACCCAGAGCAGCAGACTGGGGCTCCGGTCGAGGAGCGCGGGCGTGACGAACGCGACGCCCGCGAAGACCCCGCGTGAGACGGCGTAGGTGATCCCCTGCGTGGTGCCCCGGGTCTCCGCGGGCAGCGTCAGCTGCGACCACACCTTGTAGTTGGCCTCGCCCGCGAAGGGATAGGACAGCTGGTAGAGGATGTAGAAGACGAGGAAGCCGACGATGGCGCCCACGGTGAGCGAGGCGATCGCGAAGGCCGCGATCTGCACGACCGTGGCGATGTAGAACATCCGGTCGCGCCGCGGGCCGTCGGCGATCTTGACGAAGGCGAGCGTCAGCACCAGACCGATCGGGAGACAGGCGAGATTGATGCCGGTCGCCACGCTCTGCGAGGCCCCGCTGACGGTGACCAGCAGATACGTCGTGAACTGGCCCATGGTGTTGGCGCCCAGACCCCAGGTGACGTAGAAGGCGAAGGTCGCGAGCATCGGCACCAGAGCGGCCCGGGTCCAGACGTTCTTCAGCGCGACACCCTGCTCGGCCGGGACCTGGTCCTGCTCCGGATCCGGCCCGGTGGCCAGTTCCAGCCGGGAGCGCAGATGCCAGGTGACCAGCGCGGCCACCGCCAGATGGCCGGTGATGAGGCGGGCCCCGAGCATGCCGGTGTCCGACAGGGCGAAGCCGACGAAGACCACGACGATGATGCCCAGCATCCACATGACCTGTGTGAAGGCGATGAGCCGTCCCCGGGCGTGGTCGGGGGACGCGTCCGAGACCACGGCAAGGGACGTCGGCAGGTCGGCACCGGCCGCGAGACCGGCGAGCAGGACACCCACCAACAGGGTGATGTCGTCGGGCGCCAGCGTGATGACGATCGCCCCGACGGCGTAACAGAGGATGTCCAGGTTGTAGAGGCGGCGGCGGCCGAAGACGTCGGCGAGACGTCCGCCGACCAGGGAGCCGACCGCGATGCAGATGGTGACGATCGCGCTGATGGCGCCGGCCATCCAGACGCCCATGTCGTAGGCGTCGCGGTAGATGGCCAGGTTGACACCGATGCTGACGATGAGTGCGGCATCCAGGTAGGACGCCATGCCGGAGAGGGTCGCGACCTTCCACAGGCGCTTCTCGATGGGCGGTTCCGGCTGGTTCGGGGCAGGCGAGGTTCGGGCCATGATGCGGCTCCGTCTGGGGAGAGGGGTCCGAGCGGAGGGGGACGTCGCTGTTCTCGGCCGATGTCCAGCGACTATAGGAGGGTAAAAACGTTCCAACAAGACGTCATGCGGCCATCCGTGGAAACTACCTGACGGCCCCGCAGCTCTGGTGGGGGCCGTGGGGGTGTCCTACGGTGAGGCTGACGTAAAACGTTTTTGATCCGTGAGAGTGTCCGGGCCGTACTCGGAAGGACCCATCCGTGATCTCTCCAGCCCTGCGACAGCTGTTCGACAACCCGCCCCGGGACTTCGGCCCCACCCCGCTGTGGTGGTGGTCCGGCGCGAAGGTCACCCGTGACCGTCTGGCCTGGCAGCTGCGCCGGTTCGCGGACGGCGGCGTCCACAACCTCGTGGTGATCAACCTCGCACCGGCCGGCCCGACCTTCGGCGCCCGCACCGACGACCCGGTCTGGTTCGGCGAGGAGTGGTGGGCCCGCTTCCAGGACGCCTGCGAGATCGCCGGGGACCTGGGCACGCGCCTGTGGTTCTACGACCAGATCGGCTTCTCCGGCGCCAACGTCCAGGGCGGCATCACCCGCCGGCACCCCGAGGCGGCGGGCCGCGCCCTGCGCTCGCGCCGGGCGGTCGTCACCGGCGGCACGGTCGCGCTGAAGGGCACGGAGACACTGCTGGGCGCGTACGACGGCACGGGCGCACGCCTGTCGGTCACCGCTCCGGCGTCGGGGCGGCCCGGCCCCGCCGGCTCTGCGGGACCGCCACGGATCGAGGCCCCCGACGGCACCGAGGTACGCCTGGTCCTCGCCGTCCCCACGGCCTTCGACTATCTGAACCCCGGAGCCGTCGGTCTCCTGTTCGACGCCATCCACCACGAGTACGACCGCCGCGTACCCGACCACCTGGGCAACGTCATCGCCGGCAGCTTCCAGGACGAGCTGCCCGCCACCAACTCCTGGACCGGCCGCTTCCCCGAGGAGTTCCGCTCCCGGCGCGGCTACGACCTCCTCGACCACCTCCCCGCCCTCTTCACGGGGGACGACTCCGACCGGGCAGGCAGGATCCGCGCCGACTACTACGCCGTCCGCGCCGAACTCACCGAAGAGGCCCTCTTCCGCCCCCTCGCCGCCTGGCACGAGGAGCGCGGCCTGCTCCTGGGCTGCGACCAGAGCCACCCCGCCCGCTCCGGCTTCCCCGCCCAGTCGACGCAGCTCTACACGGACTACTTCCGCACCCACCGCTGGTACAGCGCCGCCGGCAGCGACCATCACGGCGACGCCAAGGTCCACTCCTCCATGGCCCACCTCTACGGCCACGAGCGCGTCTGGATCGAGTCGTTCCACTCCTCCGGCTGGGGCGGCACCCTGGAGGAGACCTACGACTGGCTGCTGCCGTTCCTGCGCAGCGGGGCCAACCTCTACAACCCGCACGCCAGTTACTTCGGCACCGCGGGCGGCTGGTTCGAGTGGGCGCCGCCGTCCACCGACTGGCGCCAGCCCTACTGGCGGCAGTACCCCGCCTTCTCCCGGGCCGTCGCCCGGATCTGCTCGATCCTGTCGTGGGGCACCTACAGCGCCGACGTCGCGGTTCTGCACCCCACCGCCACCATGCAGTCCCTCATCCCCCTCGACGCCCCCGTCCAGCACTTCGGCGACGGCCGCCTCGGCGAGGCCCACGCCGATGTCGACGAGACCCAGCGCCACTACCTGGAGCTGTGCGGCACCAACAACTGGCTCAGGCCCGCCGTCGGAGCCCTCGACCGCCACCGCGTCTCCTTCGACGTCATCGACGACGCCTCGATCCAGGGCGCCAAGGCCGGCGACGGGGCCCTGCGCCTCAGGGATCTGGCGTACACCGCGGTGCTGCTGCCCTCGGCGAGCGTCCTGGAGCACGAGACGGCCCGCCGGCTGGCCGAACTCCTCGACGCCGGAGGACGGGTCGTGGTCGTCGGCCGCCCTCCGACACGGGCGGCCGGGCTCGCCGGCGACGACTCCGTCGTGGCCGCGCTGCTGGAGCATCCGCGCCTGGAGCGGGTGGCCGACGCCGAGGCCGGTGCCGCGGCGGTGGCCGACCCCGCCGGATACGCGACGGGCCAGGTGCCGCTGCTCGTCAGGAGGAAGGGCGACGCGGCGGTCGCGCTGGTCACCGGGGCGTTCCCCGACGCCCGGACGCATCCGCCGGGGGACCACCACGAGATCGACCCCGCCCGCTACGCCCGCACCTCCTCCGTCACCGTGCGGGCCCCGGTCGCCGAGGCCGAGATCTGGAACCCGGCGACCGGCACCCGCCGCCCCGGACACGTCACCGTCACCGACGGCGTCTCGACCATCGAGGTGCCGCTGGAGGGCGCCCCCGCCGTCCTCGTCGTATGGCGCGAAGGCCCTCCGGCGGACGACGTACCCCCGCCGTCCGCGGGGCCGACGGAGTCCGTCGACCTGTCGACCGGCTGGGAGGGCCGTCTCGCTCCCACCATGGACAACACCTGGGGCGACCTGGCCCTGCCCGCCGGATCCGCCCTGGCCGAACCGCAGATCTGGACCATGCGGTGGACCGAGACCGAAGCCTCCTGGGAGCCGGTACGGGCCACCTACGGCAACCGGGTCCGCGTCCTGGCGCCCGTGGCCCGCGCGCAGGCGCCGGCGCCTCTGGACAGTGCCGCCGTCGAAGAAGTCCTCGCCGGGGAACGGGAGTTGGCTCCGGCGGACTGGGATGTCTCGCTGTACTCGTCGAGTCGTGGCATTCCGGACCCCGACGGTCTGCTCGGCAACAAGGGCCTGGTGCCGGAGGAGTTCGTGCGGGTTCCGGTGCCCGTGAGCGGGACGGTCGCCCGGGTCAGGGCCGTCGTGGAGACCGACCACCGCGGACCTGCCGACCTGCATGTCGGCGCGGCGGCGGTCAAACGCGTGTGGTGGAACGGCGCTTTGCTGGAAAGCGGCGGCGGCTATCTGGCGTCGGCCCGGGTGGAGGTCGGACGGGCCCGCAACGTGCTGGAGTACGAACTGTCCGACGCCCAGGACCGGCCACAGACCATCTCGGGTGCCGCCGACACCCCGCTGGGCAGCTACTTCTGTCTGTCCCGCCCGGACGGGTTCGCGCCGCGCCCGCTGTTCATGCGCCTGCCCGACGGCGTACGACCGGACGGCAGCGTGACCTACCGCGGCCGGATCACCGCCCCGGACCGGGGAGCGGCGGCGGTCCTCGTCGTGGGGGCCGCGGTGGGCGTGACCGTCCTGCTGGACGGAGCCGTCGTGGCCCGGCAGGAGAAGGTCGAGTACTACGAGTCCGACTGGGGCGCGGTCCCCGCGTTCTTCCGGCACGAACTGACGCCGACCGGCGGCGATCACGTCCTTGACCTGGTGGTCGACAGCACCGACGCGCGGGACGGGATCTACGTCGACCTCGTGGCGGGCACGACCGCCCTGGTGAGCGGCCCGGGTTGGGAAGCCCGGACGGGGGAGTGGCACGGGCGGACCGTCGAACACGAGGGCCGCTGGGGGGAGTTGCAGCACTGTGCCGCCGCGGTACGGCCCCACCCGCTGCCCGGGGCCGAGTGGCTGGCCGGCGCCCCGGTGCTCGGCTCCGCCGTACTGCCGCTGAGGTCCACCGACGAGCTCCGGGAGGCCGGGCAGCGCTTCCGGTTCACCCTGCCGGCGGGGACCGTGTCACTCGACCTGCCCCTGGAGCTTCCCGCGCGGGTGAGGATCGACGGCGGCCGCGAACTGTCCCTCGTCGAGGATGAGTTGACGCTGGACCGGCCACTCGGCAAGGCGGCCGAGTGTGAAGTCGTCACCGCCCCTACGGCCTTTCTGCGCGGTGGCTCCGCCTGGCGGGGACCCGTACGGGTGCGCACGGTACCGGCGCCCCTGCCGCTGGGGGAGTGGGGCGAGCTGGGCCTGGGCGGCTGGAGCGGGGGCGTGACCTACGCCCGGACGCTGGAGGTGCCGGCCGGGCCGGACCCGGTGCTGGATCTGGGGCGGGTGCGCGGCAGTGTCGAGGTGTGTGTCGACGGCGAGCCCGTCGGCGAGGCGTTCTGCGCGCCGTACCGCTTCGAACTGAGCGGCACCGCCGGGCGTACCGTCCGCCTCGAAGTGACCGTCCACAACACCCTGGCCCCGTACCTCGCCGAGGCCACGCCGACCGCCTGGGCCTTTCCCTCCCAGCTTCCCTCGGGACTGCTGGGGCCGGTGCGGCTAGAAAGGCGCGTCTGAGGAAGTCCGCGTGGAGTCCCGCAGGACCAGTCCCGGCGCGAACACCCTTGCCTCATGGGCGTGTTCGGCGCGGGCCTCCACCTCGTCCAGGAGCATCTCGACGGCCGCCCGGCCGAGTTCCTCGACCGGCTGGCGGACCGTCGTCAGGGGTGTGCCCACGATGCTCGCGATGTCCAGGTCGCCGTAGCCGACCACCTGTACGTCCTCCGGGACCTTCACACCGCGCTCGCCCAGCGCCCGGCACAGGCCCGCCGCGAGGAAGTCGTTGGTGCAGAACACGCCGTCGGGCAGCTCGTCGAGGCCGTGGGCGATCTCGCTGCCGTACGCCACCGTCATCTCCTCGGCGACGACCTGGCCGAGGCGGGCCTCGCGCCGGGTGCGCACGGCCTGACGGGCGCCCTGGTAGCGGTCGGCACACTGACGGATCGTGCGCTCGCCGTTCACCACGAGGATGTCGCGGGCCCCGCGGTCCAGGAGGTGCTGCACGGCGATGCGGCCGCCGGCGATGTCGTCCACGGAGACCGAACAGCCCTCCTGGGCGGGCATCGCGCGGTCCGCCAGCACCAGCGGGATGCCGCGCTCGCGCAGCCGCGACAGGCGTGTGGGGTCGGCGCTGAGCGGGACCACCACCGCGCCGACCGCCCGCTGTTCGACGAGCATCGTGAAGTAGCCCTGCTCGCGCTCCGGCGCGTCCCCGCTGTCGCACAGGACGAGGGAGTAGCCGTGTTCGTACGCCGCGTCCGCGGCGCCGCGCGCGACGCGCGAGTAGAAGGAGTTGGCCACGTCCGGCAGCACCAGGCCGATCGACGACGAGTGGCCGGTGCGCAGACCGGCGGCCCCCGGATGGGGGACGTAGTCGAGCGCGGCGACCGCGACGCGGACCCGCTCGGCAGTGCGCGCGTTGACCCGCTCGGGCCGGTTCAGGACGTTCGACACCGTGGAGACCGAGACCCCGGCGGCGGCCGCGACGTCCTGGATACGGGCGGGGCGAACCGATATGACGTCCACCCCCTCGCTGCTCCCCATGGGCGACGCAAGTCTACCCCGGTCGCGTATAAAACGTTTTCCGTCCCAGGGGCCAGGAGCGAGGCGCATCGAAAATCCGGTGAACCTGCACACCGTTCACCCCTCGGTCACGCGGAAACCGAAGAGTGGCCATGGCCGCACCGGACCGGGACCCTGCTCCTGCAAATCCTGTGAAGAAACGGGTGTGTTGGGTGACCGTGTGGCGACACCGGTGAAGGCGGCGACCGGAACGTGCCGTGAGACGCGGTCGGTTGAGTGGCCGTGTCCATGTCCGGCGTGCTTCCATCCGGTGTCCCCCCTCCTCGAGGATTGCTCATGCGAAAGGAACCGCGCGCCATGAACGTCACCCCCCACATCGAGGCCGCCGAGCTCAGCGACGCCGACCTGGACAACGTCTCCGGTGGCGTCACCGCCGCGACCGCTGCCGGTCTCCACCTGCGCGTGGCGCACCTCGAGGTCTGCGCCGACGCCGGCGCCCTCGTCTCCGCCGAGGGCGTCGCGCTCGGCGTCACCGCGCACGTCGGCGTGAACTGACCGCACACCTGCCACGGGCCCCGGATCGTCCGATCCGGGGCCCGTCGTGGTCGGACGGTCGGTGACACACGCGACGGACGGGTCAGACCGCCGGCGCCGGATAGGTCGGGTACTCCACGCCGGTCACATGCTGTACGACCCGGACCACCTGGCAGGAGTAGCCGAACTCGTTGTCGTACCAGAGGTAGAGGATCGCGTTGTCCCCGTCGACCTTGGTGGCGCCGGCGTCGACGATCGAGGAGTGGCGCGAGCCGATGAAGTCACTGGAGACCGCGTCGGGGGCCGTGGTGAAGTCGATCTGGCGCTTGAGCGGGGAGGTCAGCGAGACGTCCCGGAGGTGGTCGAGGACCTCCTCGCGGGTGGTCTCACGGCCCAGGCGCAGACTCAGGATCGCGATGGAGACGTCCGGCACCGGGACCCGGATCGAGCTGCCGGTGATCGGCGCCTTGAGGTCGGGCAGCGCCTTGGCGACGGCGGAGGCGGCGCCCGTCTCCGTGATGACCATGTTGAGCGGCGCCGAACGGCCCCGGCGGTCGGCCTTGTGGTAGTTGTCCAGCAGGTTCTGGTCGTTGGTGAACGAGTGGACCGTCTCCACATGGCCGCGCAGCACGCCGTACTCGTCGGCCATCGCCTTCAGCGGCGGCACGATCGCGTTGGTGGTGCAGGACGCGCAGGACAGGATCTGCTCGTCCGGCTTGATCGTGTCGTGGTTGACGCCGTGCACGATGTTGGGGACGTCGCCCTTGCCCGGCGCCGTCAGCACCACCTTGTCGATACCGGGGCGCAGGTGCTGCGAGAGACCCTCGCGGTCACGCCACTTGCCGGTGTTGTCGATGAGGATCGCGTTCTTGATGCCGTACGCCGTGTAGTCGACCTCGGACGGGTCGTTCGCGTAGATCACCTTGATGGTGTTGCCGTTGGCGATGATCGCGCTCTCGGCCTCGTCGACGGTGATCGTGCCCTGGAACTGGCCGTGGATGGAGTCCCGGCGCAGCAGCGAGGCGCGCTTGATGATGTCCTGGTCGCCGCCCCCGCGGACCACGATGGCGCGCAGCCGGAGGCCGTTGCCGGAGCCCGCCTTCTCGATCAGCAGCCGGGCCACCAGGCGGCCGATGCGGCCGAAGCCGTAGAGGACGACGTCCCGCGGCTCACGGCGGTCGATCTTGTTGCCGCCCGTCGCGCCGGCCACGGCTTCGGCGGTGAACTCGGCCACCGACAGGCCGCGGTCGTCGGCCTGGTAGATCTCGGCCAGTCGGCCGATGTCGATCTGCGAGGGGCCGAGGTCCAGCGTGGTGAGGGCCTGGACGAAGGGCAGGGTGTCGGTGACGGAGAGCTCCTCGCCGGCGATCTGCCGGGCGAACCGATGGGTCTTGAGGATGCTGACCACCGACTTGTTCACCAGGGAACGGCTGTGCAGGAGAACCGTTACATCCCGCTCCCGGTGCAGCCTCCCGATCATCGGGATCATCGATTCCGCGATCTCCTCGCGGTTCTTCCAGTCGGTGAACGAGTCGTCCTTGACAGTCACAGAATTCTCTTTCGAGCTAGGCGGCGCTCATATGCTAACCCCCTGATGTGGTGATCGATCGGCGGGGTGTCACGGCTCACTGGCCCAGCAGCCGCGGCGGTGCGGCGTCCGGGACCGGCCGCAGCAGCGAGGGGTGTGCGTCGGCCACCCGTTCCTTCGTGAACGCGGCCACGATCCTGCGGGCCAGCAGCGGATCGGCCGGCAGCGTGTGTGCGGCGAACCAGCGGGCGGGCGCCGGGTCGGGGGAGGGCTCGACGAACTCCGCGCCCGCGTAGTCGTCCAGCGGCGGGTCGTAGATGTAGCCGCAGACCACGTCGTGCCGTACCAGCCGCTGGACAAGGGAGTCGCGGTCGTGGACCAGGAGCGGCACCCGGAACAGGGGCAGGGGCCCGTCGTGCACCGTCCGGTCGCGCAGCGCCGGCGAGACCCACGGCGTGCCCGCCAGCAGGGCCACCCCGGCCCTGCGCCGGGCCAGGTCCTCGTCGAGCCGGGCCATCCGCAGGCTCAGCTGGCCGCGGACCAGCGAGCCGTGCCGGGAGCGGTAGCCGTGCAGATCGACCCGGACCCACCGCTCGTAGGCGGTCAGGCTCGGTGCCTCCCGGGCGGAGGCAGCGAGCCGCGGTGCGTGCAGGTCCATCCGGAACGCGTCGCGCTCCATCAGCCCGAGCCGCTCCATGGTCCGCCACACCGGGCGCACCAGATGGAGCGAGCGGACGGCGGACCGGGCCAGCGGGCGCAGGGTGGTGGTCAGGTCCTCCCGCAATCGGCCGGGGGTCAGCAGGTCGTCCCGCAGCAGCTCCAGCTCCCGGCGGGTGCGCGCGTCCTCGACGGCGAGAAAACCGCCCGCCATCCCGGCCACGTGCTTGGACAGGCTGAAGGCCGCCGCCCTGCCGAAGGTCCCGACCGGCTGCCCGTCCACATGACTGCCGATCGCGTGCGCCGCGTCCTCGAACAGCGGGATCCCCAACTGATCGCAGCGGCGCCGCAGTTCGAGCACCCGGTCGGGCACGCCGTACAGGTTGGTGGTCAGGACCGCGTCCACGTTGCGCCAGGTCGACTCCGGCACGGCGGCCGGGTCGATGTTGCCGTCCCACACGGACACGGGCGCCTGCACGGGGCGCAGCCCGGCCGCGAGGACCACGAAGAGGATCACATCGTCGTTCACCGGTGACATCAGCACCCGCGCGCCCGGCCGGCACCAGCGCCGGAGCGCCAGGTACAGGGCCAGCCGGGCCGAGGGCGTGTAGACGCATTCGCGTCCCAGTCGCCGGGTCATCGTCGCGGCCAGCCGCGAGCCGTACGGCATCGGCACCCCTTGTGTCGATGGGCCAGGAAAGGGCCCTGAAGGAGAACAACGCGCCCGCTGGGGGAAGTTGAGCCGACAGCCTCAGCTCGCCGGCGGGCCCGCGCGGTCGGAGTCCGAGCGGTGCCCGGACGTGCGCAGGGTGCCGACCGTCTTCAGGAGGCGGTCGGCGGGTTGACGCAGGGCCGGGTGGGCGTTGACCGTGTTGCGCAGACCCCGTACCGGGCGGCGCCACAGGCGGTGTGCCGTCGCGACCGGGTGGGGACGGGTGGCGAATCCTTCCGCCACGCGCAGCTCGCGGGTCTTGAGCCAGTCCTTCCACTCCTTGTCGCCGCGCCCCATGTCCATGAGCCGGGCCCCGCGCCGGCCCGCCGCCTCCGCCATCCGCAGGTGCATGATCAGGCCGGGGGAGTAGTAGCGCAGCTCGGGGTCGTACGCGGTGAACCAGGGGGCGAACACCGTGCGCGAGGTCGGCCCGAAGTGGGCGGCCACCGGCCGGTCACCGGCGTACACCACCGACAGGACCCCGGTGAAGTGCTCCTCGCGGACCTGGAAGAGGTCCTCCACGAGGTGCACGATCCACGGTCGCGCGAACCGGTCCATCCGGCCCGTCCTGCGGTACTGGGCCGACTTCCACCGCATCAGCGTGCGCAGCGCACCCGGGTCGCGCTCGTCGAAGACGAACCGCAGCTCGCCCAGGTCGCGGGTGAGCCGGCGCTCCTTCTTCAGGGTCGTCTTGGCGAGCCCCGGGTACGCCCCGCGCAGCCACTCCGGGTAACTGTCGCTGCCGACCTTCAGATCGATCACCGGGGAGGCGAACATCCCGGTGACGTAGGGGGCGAAGGGCTGCTGCTCCTCGACGAGGTGGTCGAACTCGAACACCGAGAGCCGGCATGCCTTCAGCAGGGCCGGGGTGTCCCAGGTGACCCCGGGGCGGTGCACGAGGCCCTGGCAGTCGGACAGTCCGAGCCCGATGGCCCGGCCGACGCCCAAGGCGCCCCGTTCGTACGGGAGGAAGCCCACGGCCTCGCCGCGCTGGTGCAGTACGGCCACCCGGGCGCCGCCGCGGTGTCTGCCGATCCCGGCCGCGAACTCCGGCGCCAGGAACGGGTTGGCGTACTCGGGCGACTCGTCCATCGCCCGGTGCCAGGCCGTGCGGAGCGAGGCGGCGAGTTCCTCGGGTCTGTGGATGGATATGTCCGTATCACTGCTCATGGATCGCATGGGCGACCGTTCCCCCCAGTTTCCCCCCACGACGCGGCGTCCGCGTCCCGCCGGTCGAAGTGCCGGCAAGGATCAAACGTCGCCAAACAGTACGCATGCTGTCAAGAGTGCATGCCGTAACGGAAGAGTGCGGATCGGACGTCCCCGGTTCCCGCCGCCGGTCACGGCAGCAGCCGTCGCTCCTTGGCGACGGCCACCGCGCCCGCCCGGGTCTCGACCCCCAACTTGCCGTAGATCCGTCCCAGATGGGTCTTCACCGTCGCCTCGCTGATGAACAGGGCCCGGGCGATCTCCCGGTTGCCGAGGCCACGGGCGAGTTGGGCGAGGATCTCGT
Organism: Streptomyces sp. NPDC048523; assembly: GCF_043199815.1. NCBI lineage: Bacteria > Bacillati > Actinomycetota > Actinomycetes > Kitasatosporales > Streptomycetaceae > Streptomyces > Streptomyces sp. NPDC048523. The sequence goes on from NZ_JBICWQ010000004.1 coordinate 479,590, forward strand.
GCTCGCGGGCGGACAGGGCCGGGCGCGGGCTGCGCAGCCGGGTGAGCAGCCGGTCGGCCACCGGGGCGGACAGCGTGCTGCGGCCCGACGCCGCGTCACGGATGGCGGAGAACAGTTCCTCGGGCTGTTCCGCCTTGAGGAGATAGCCGGTGGCGCCCGCCTCGATGGCCCGGGTGATGTCGGCGTCGGTGTCGAACATGGTGAGCACCAGCACGCGGGGACCTGGAGAGCCTCCCGCTGTCAACCGCCGGGTGGCCGTCACCCCGTCCATGCCGTCGTCCAGTTGAAGATCCATCAGTACGACATCGGGGTTCAGGTGGGCCGCCATGGCGAGCGCCTCCTCGCCGGTCGCGGCCTCCCCGACCACGTCGATGCCGTCCGCGCTGGAGAGCAGGGCGCGCAGTCCGGCGCGTACGACGGCATGGTCGTCGCAGAGCAGGAGCCGGACGGGCGAGGAGGGCGGCAACGTGCTCACAGGGCGGGCTCCTTGACGACGAGCGGGACGGCGGCGGACACCACGGTGCCCTCTCCCGGCGTGGACTCCACGGTGAGCGAGCCGCCGGCCTGGCGGGCCCGGATCCGCATGGCGGGAAGCCCGTGCCCACGCGTAGTCGATCCGAACGCCTCCGGTTCGGCGGTCTGCTCGAATCCCCGCCCGTTGTCGGCGATGTCCAGCGAGACCTGGTCCTCCAGCCACGTCAGCGTGAGCGCGGCCCGGGTCGCCGCCGCATGCTCCCGTACGTTGGCCAGCGCGCCCTGGGCGATCCGCAGCAGCGCCGCCGCGACCCGCTCCGGCAGCGGCCCCTGGTCCCCGTCGAGCCGGAACTCCACGGTCAGCCCCGGGCCGCTCGCGCGCCGGGCGAGTTCGCCGAGGGCTTGTGTGAGGGAACGCTCCGCGAGGTCGGCCGGGGCCAGGTCGTGCACGAAGCGGCGGGCCTCGGCGATGCTGCGCGAGGTGATCTCCGCCGCCGCCGTGACGTGCTCCCGAGCAGCCCTTTGATCGGTCCCCCACACCCGATCGGCGGCCTGGAGCAGCATCCGCTGACTGGACAACTCCTGCGCGAGGGTGTCGTGGATCTCCGCGGACAGCCGCTGCCGCTCCGCCAGGACACCGGCCCGCCGCTCGGTGGCGGCGAGTTCGTGCCGGGTGCGCACCAGATCCTCGATCAGCACGCGCTGCCGGGCGCCCTGCCGTTGCAGATGCACGAGTACGGCGGTGGCGACCGCGGCGACGGCGGGCGGCGCCACGACCATGTTCGGGTTGAGCGGCCCGTCGGCCACCCGTATCTCCGAGAGCACGACCAGCGCGGTGAGCACGGCCGCCGCCGGAACCGCGATCCTCGGCGGCAGGGCGTGCAGTCCGGCGAACAGCAGGGGCATCACACACCAGGTGGCGCTCGGCGCGAGCACGAGCAGGACGCCCCAGACGCCGGTGGCCGAGCCCAGCCACACCAGATGACGCCGGGTGGGCGGCAGTCCCGGGCGGGGCGGCGGGGCCAGCAGATGTCCGAGGACGTACAGCACACAGAAGAAGGCGAACAGCGCCACCGTCCAGCCGGCGCGTGCCCCGCCCTGGTCGCGGCTCAGGAAGCGGACGAACGACGAGCCGAGCAGCACGAAGAACGCGCCGTGCACGACCGCGCCCAGCCAGCGCTCGTCCGGATCGGTGTGGTTCATGTTCCGTGTCTAACGTGCCGGACGCCCAGCCGCATCAGCCGATCGGCTGACATGCCGGTCACCCGAACCTCCCCGGGGCGAAAGCCTGTTGACCGAGCCGGAGGCCCGCCCGACGCACCGAGGCTTGGCAGCAGAGCGAAGACCTCCGAAAGGCTCCCGATGCCCGCCAAGAACCTCACCGCCAACCGCGCCACCCTCGGCCACCGTGTCGGCTACGCCCTGCGCCACCCGGGCCGCGTGCCCCGCCATCTGGCCCGCGCCGCCCGCGACCTGTGGCTGCGCCGCCGGCACCCGGACCACATCTCCTACTACCGTGCCGTGATGCGCTCGGACACCCGCGCCGACCCGGACGCGGCCGTCGGCAGCCGCAGCCGGGAACGCTGGCTGGCGCTCGGCGCGATGCAGTTCGACTACCTGCTCGGCCACGGTCTGCGGCCCGAACACCGCATGCTGGAGATCGGCTGCGGCAACCTGCGCGGCGGCTGGCGCTTCATCCGCCATCTGGAGCCGGGCCACTACCACGGCATCGACATCTCGCCCGACATCCTCTTCGCCGCGCAGGACACGATCGCCGAGATGTCCCTCCAGAAGCGGCTGCCGAACCTGACCCCGGTCCGCGACCTGACGCTGCGCTTCCTGCCGGACGCGCACTTCGACGTCGTCCACGCGCACAGCGTCTTCTCGCACTCACCGCTGCCGGTGATCGAGGAGTGCCTGGCCCATGTCGGCCGGGTCCTCGCACCGGGCGGCTGGTTCGACTTCACCTTCGACCGCACCGAGGGCGAGGAACACCATGTGCTCCGGGAGGACTTCTACTACCGCGTCGAGACACTCGTGTCCCTGGCCGAGAAGCACGGACTGCGCGCCCGTTTCATGCACGACTGGGAGAAACTCCCGCACGGCCAGTCCAAGATCCGCGTGACGCACGGGGACGTGGCCCGGTGAGCGCCTGGGGAATGCGCCTACGGCCGGGGCGGGTAGTCCGCGCAGGTCGGTTCCGTGGCCGACGTGGGGAGTTCTGAAACGCGGTCACGCTGGAGCGCCACCGGCTGTGGGCCCGGTTCACGGGCGGTTGGGAGCCTCCCCCCCCCGCACGGGCAGGCGAACCTGCGCGCGCCTACGGGCGGGGGGGGGGTAGGTCCGCGCAGGATGCTTCCGTGGCTGAAGGGGGGGCCGGGACGCGGTCACGGCGGAGCGGCACCGGCTGGGATTGCGGTTCACGGGCGGTTGGGAGGCACCCCCGCACGGGCGGCGAGCCGGTGAGCGCCAGGGACCGCGCCCACGGAGTTCCGGGACGCGGTCGCGGCCGAGTAACACCGGCTGTGAGCCCGGTTCATGGGTGACAGGGAAAAGCCCCCGCACGGAGTGGCGAGCCGGGGAGGCGGTCGGCCGGGGGAAATTGCCTACCGTCGGGGCCGGTGAGGGCACAGACTCGTGCCATGGACGACATGGGGGAGTTCCGGGACGCGGTCACGGCGTGGGCGGCCGGTGGTCCGGGCGACCCGGCACGCGAGCTGGCCGCCCGACTGTCCGTCCGGACCGTCGTCCTGCTCGAAGGACCGAGCGACGTGGCGGCGGTCGACGCGCTCGCCGCGAGCCGGGACCGGGACCTGGCCGCCGAGGGGCTCTGCGTCCTGGCGATGGGCGGGGCGATGAGCGTAGGACGCTTCGCCCACCTGCTCGGCCCGTCCGGCCTGGGCCTGCGCCTGACGGGCCTGTGCGACGAGCGGGAGCGGCCCTTCTACGACCGGGGCTGGGAGCGGGCCGGCGCGGCACCGGAGGGGTACTTCGTCTGCGCGGCGGACCTCGAGGACGAGCTGATCCGCGCGCTGGGTGTGCCACGGGTGACGGAACTCGTGCGCGAGGAGGGCGACCTGCGGCCCCTGCAGACCTTCCTGTCCCAGCCCGCCCAGCGGGGCCGCGCCCCACAGCAGCAACTGCGGCGCTTCCTCGGCACCAAGAAGGGCCGCAAGATCCACTACGGCCGCGTCCTCGTCGAGGCCCTCGACCCCGACCGCGTACCCGCCCCGCTCGACGACCTCTTCGCCGCTCTCTGACCGGGCTCTCCGCCCGGGATCTCCGAGTTGTGTGCGTGGCGTGGTCACCGATATCACCGCCCGGGGTCTTGTTAGGACAATCGCCGGGGATCTAGGGTCGACTCCGGGGAGCAAGCGCTTTCCCCGCACGTCAGCGTCCCCTTGCCGGACGTCCGAGGAGGACCCGTATGCCCCGCCCAGCCCGCCGCCGCGTAGCCGTCGTCGGCACCGGCGCCATCGTCAGCGGCAGCCATCTGCCCGCGCTCAGGGCCCACGCCGAGCGCACAGAACTGGTCGCCGCCGTCGACGTGGACCAGGGCCGGCTCGACGCCTTCCGGGAACTCGCGGGCGGCGAGGTCGCCGGGTACACCTCGATGGCCGGGATGCTGGACGCCGTACGCCCCGACCTGGTCCTCATCGGCACCCCGCCCTCACTGCACCGGGAGCAGACGGTGGCGGCCCTCAAGGCGGGTGCCTGGGTGCTGTGCGAGAAGCCGCTGACCCTGTCGCTCGCCGAGTACGACGAGATCGCCGCGGCCGAGGAGGCGTCCGGCGCCTACGCCTCCGTGGTCTTCCAGCACCGCTACGGCTCCGGCGCCGCCCACGCGCGCGAGCTCATCATGAGCGGCGAGCTGGGTGCCCCCCGGGTCGCGCACTGCCAGACCACCTGGCACCGTGACGCCGCCTACTACGCCGTACCCTGGCGCGGCACCTGGGCCAGCGAGGGCGGCGGCCCCACCATGGGCCACGGCATCCACCAGTACGACCTTCTCCTGCATCTGCTCGGCCCGTGGGCGGAGATCCGCGCGATGGCGGCCCGCCTGGTCCACGACACCGAGAGCGAGGACGTCTCCACGGCCCTCGTCCGGTTCGAGAACGGCGCCCTCGCCACCGTCGTCAACAGTGTGCTGTCACCCGACGAGGTGAGCCGCATCCGCATCGACTGCGCCGACGCGACCGTCGAACTCACCCATCTGTACGGGCACCGCAACGAGGACTGGACCTACACGCCCGCCCCCCACGTGGCCGCCGACCGCGTCGACGCCTGGCGCACGCCCGCCGCCGACGTGCCCAGTTCGCACACCGCCCAGCTCGGCGCGCTCCTCGACGCGTACGACAACGGTGTCAGGCCCCCCGGCAGCGGCGCCGACGCGCGTGCCACCCTCGAGTTCGCCGCCGCGCTCTACAAGTCCGCTTTCACGGGGCGGCCCGTGCGGGCGGGCGAGATCGCGCCGGGTGACCCCTTCTACCCGGCCATGCACGGCGACCACCCCCACTGGGCCCCCAAGGAGCGCGCATGAGCATCCGCGTCAGCCACGTCCACGGCGAGCACATCGCCGTCGAGGCGGCGAACGGCACGGAGATCCTCCGCTACGTCTACCGACCCGACCCCGAGGCCTTCGAGGCCAAGAAGCCCTACGCCCATCCGGTGCGCACCCTCGGCGGACGCACGGTGACCGGCTACCGTCCCAACGACCACCGCTGGCACAAGGGCCTGCAGATGACGGCGAGTCATCTCTCGGGGCAGAACTTCTGGGGCGGCAACTGCTATGTCCACGGCCAGGGTTATCTGCCCCTGCCGGAGCGCGTCGGCTCCATGCGGCACGACGGCTTCACCGGGTTCACGGTCTCCGAGGACCGACTGGACGTCACCGAGGCGCTGACCTGGGTGGAGAACGGCGGCGCGGAGTGGGCCCGCGAGGAGCGCGGCCTGGCCGTGCACTCGGTCGACGAGGCCACCGGCTCCTGGGCGCTCGACTGGTCGATCCGGCTCACCAATCTGCGCGCCGAGCCGCTCGCCTTCGGTTCCCCCACCACCGCGGGCCGTGACATGGCCGGCTACACCGGACTCCAGTGGCGCGGCCCCCGCGACTTCACCGGCGGCGCGGTCTTCGGCCCGGACACGGACGGCGACGCGGACAAGCTGATGGGCAGCCAGAGCCCCTGGCTGGCCTTCACCACCGAACACGACGACGTGGACGCCCACTCCACGCTCGTCTTCGCGCACGCCCCCGAGAACCTCGACCCGCGGCACACGATCCACGAGTCGCACTGGTTCGTACGCTCCCAGCCCTTCCCGACGGTCGCGTTCTCCTGGGCGTTCTTCGAGGAGTTCGAGCTGCCGTCGGGGGAGTCCTTCGCGTACCGCTACCGGCTGGTCGTGGCCGACGGAGCCTGGGACGAGGAACGCGTGTCCTCGTGTCTGGAAGGCCTGTCCTGGTGAAGCCCGGCCTTCCCCACCCGCTGCCGGGCGCCGTGGGCCTGTCCCACCTCAGCGCCTACGACTGGGAGGCCGCCGACGGCGTCTGCGGCGGCAGCCCGCATCTGCACCTGGTGTGCACGGAGGCGTACGTCGTCACGGGCGGCCTGGGTGCGGTGCAGACCCTGAGCCCCGACGGATACCGCGAGATCCCCCTGGAGCCCGGCTCGATCGCCTGGTTCACACCCGGCACCGTGCACCGCATGGTCCAGGGCGGCGATCTGCGCATCACCGTACTGATGCAGAACAGCGGCCTGCCCGAGGCCGGGGACGCCGTCTTCACCTTCCCGCCCGAGGTGCTCGCCGACCCCGCGCGGTACGCCGAGGCGGCCCGGCTCCCGCCCGGCACCGGTCCGGACACGGCCGCCGCCGCCCGGCGCCGCAGGGACCTCGCCGTCGAGGGCTACCTCGGGCTGCGTGAGGCGCTGGCCGACGGCGACAACGGCCTGTACCTGGAGTTCCAGCGGGCCGCCGCCCGCCTGGTGCGGGACAAGGTGCCCCACTGGCGCGAGCTGTGGCAGGCCGGCGCCCTGGCCACCGCCGAGCGCACCGGCGCCCAGCTCGACGCACTGGCGTCCGGGGAACCGTCGTACCTCGGCGAGGCGACCGCTCATGAGGCCGCGCCGACCCGGCTCGGGGGCTTCGGGATGTGCGGCAGACGCGACGAGTACAACCTGCCGGGGACGACACTGCCGTCCCCGGGCGAGTAACACCGGTTGTTCTGGGGGGAGTTCCGAGGGGGGCCGTAGAAAGTCCGAGGAAGGGATGAGGTGACCTCGGCATGCCCGGACACAGGACAAAGGGGTTCTGCGCTTCGGCCGTCGCACTGGCGCTCTGCGCGCTGGCGGCCGGTTGCGGGGGATCCGGGGAATCGGTCGGCGGCGGCAAGGTCGTGCTCCGCTACACGTGGTGGGGCAACCCCGACCGCGCGGAGCGCACCGAACAGGCCGTCGCCCTGTTCGAGAAGCAGCACCCGAACATATCCATACAGACGTCGTTCTCGGGTTACGACGCCTACAAGCAGAAGCTCGCCGTCCAGGCCACGGGCGGCGACGCACCCGACGTGATGCAGCTCGACTACCGCCAGATCGACCAGTACGCCTCCGGCGGGGTCCTCCTCGACCTCGCGAAGCAGAAGGCCGTCCTGCGCACCTCCGAGATCGACCCGGGGCTGCTCGCCACCGGCCGCGTGGACGACATCCAGTACGCGATCCCGCAGGGCCGGGGCACCGAGACCGTCGTCTACGACGTCAAGGCGTGGAAGGGCTCCGGAGTACCGCTCCCGCGCGCGGGCTGGACCTGGGACGACTGGGCCGGAGCCGTGCGCGCGCTCAAGAACAGGACTGGTGAAGCCGGCGCCACCGACCCCGGTCAGAGCGAGGACGCCTTCGAGGTCTGGCTGCGCGGGCAGGACAAGGCCCTCTACACCAAGGAGGGCGGACTGGGTTTCACCGCGGACGACCTCACCAAGTGGTGGACCTTCACGGACGAGTTGAGGCGCGACGGGGCCGTCTCCCCGGCCGAGCAGACCACCCAGCTCGACGGATCCGTGGAGAACACCCCGCTGGGCCGCGGCAAGGCCGTCTCCGACACCAACTGGGACGCCCCGTCGAGCGGTTACCTCGCGCTGGTCCCCACGGGCATCGCCCTCGCGCCGATGCCGTCCGGCCGCGACGGCACGCCCGGCCAGTACTTCAAGCCGTCGATGTTCCTCGGCGTCTCCGCCCACACCGGCCACGCCGAGGAGGCAGCCCAGCTCGTCGACTTCCTCCTCAACGACAAGGGCGCGGCGAAGATCCTCGGCGCCACCCGGGGCATCCCCGTCAACGAGACCATCCGCAAGGAGACAGCACCACTGCTCAAGGACTTCGACAAGACGGTGGCCGACTACCAGGCGTCCCTGGAAGGGAAGTTGAAGGATCCGCCGCAGGCCCCGCCCTCCGGTGACAACGCCCTGCAGAGCACCTTCCAGCGGGACTACGACCAGGTGTCCTACGAGCGCATGTCACCCCGCGAGGCCGCCGAGAACTATGTCACCGAGGCGAAGGCGGAGCTGAGGTCATGACCACCACCGCGATCCCGACGGCGAACAAGCGCGCCACCGCCACCACGTCGAAGCGCCGCCCCAAGCGCGAACGGGAGGGCGCCGCCTGGGTGTTCCTCTCCCCATGGGTCCTCGGCGCGAGCGTCCTCACCCTGCTGCCCATGGCCGTCTCGCTGTATCTGTCCTTCACCGACTACAACCTCTTCGACCCGCCCCACTGGGTCGGCCTGCGCAACTACACGCAGATGTTCGCCGAGGACCCGCGGTACTGGCGCTCGGTCCTCACGACGGTGACGTACGTCGTCATAGCAGTGCCCCTGCAGCTGGCACTGGCGCTGGTCGTCGCGCTCGCCCTGAAGTCCATGAAGCACGGCAAGGCCTTCTACCGGTCCGCGTTCTACGCCCCCTCACTGCTCGGCGCGTCCATGTCGATCGCGCTCGTCTGGCGGGCCGTCTTCAACGACGGCGGCACCGTGGACAACCTGTTCGGCACCGGCGGCTGGGTCAACAAGCCCGGCTGGTCGCTGCTGGCCGTGGCCCTGCTGACGGTCTGGCAGTTCGGCGCACCGATGGTCATCTTCCTGGCAGGCCTGCAACAGATCCCCGCAGAGCTGTACGAGGCGGCGGCGGTCGACGGGGCCGGCCGGTGGCGGCAGTTCCTGTCGGTCACCGTGCCCATGCTGTCCCCGGTGCTCTTCTTCAACCTGGTGCTGCAGACCATCCAGGCCTTCCAGGTCTTCACGCCCGCCTTCGCGGTGAGCGCGGGCAAGGGCGGCCCCGCCGACTCCACGCTCGTCTACACGATGTACCTCTACGACCGGGGCTTCGTCGCCTCCCACATGGGTTACGCCTCCGCCATGGCCTGGGTGCTGCTGCTGGTCATCGGTGTCGTCACGGCGGTGCTGTTCCGCACCTCGCGTTCCTGGGTCTTCTACGCGTCCGAGGGGGACCGATGACATCCATGTCACCTGCCGCCGCACGCAAACCCGTTCGCTGGAGCCGGGTCGCCCTGCACCTGGGGTGTCTGGCCGCCCTGCTCGTCATGCTCTACCCGCTGGCCTGGCTGCTGGCCACCTCGCTCAAACCCGCGGACGAGGTCATCGCGAGCCTCGACCTGCTGCCCAGCCACCTTGAGTGGTCCAACTACGAGACCGCCTTCGAGGGCGTCAACGACGTCTCCGTCTGGCGGCTGCTGTCCAACTCCCTGCTGATCGCGGGCGGCGCGGTCCTCGGCAACGTCATCAGCTGCTCGCTCGCCGCCTACGCCTTCGCCCGGCTGCGGTTCCGCTTCCGCGGGCCGATGTTCGCGTTCATGATCGCCACGATCATGCTGCCGCACCACGCGATCCTGATCCCGCAGTACATCATCTTCAACAAGCTCGGCCTGGTGAACACCTACTGGCCGCTGATCCTGCCCAAATTCCTGGCCACGGAGGCGTTCTTCGTGTTCCTCATCGTGCAGTTCATGCGGGGTCTGCCGCGTGAGCTGGAGGAAGCCGCCCGAATCGACGGCTGCGGGCCCTTCCGCAGCTTCTTCCTCATCGTGCTGCCGCTGACCAGGCCCGCGCTGATCACCACGGCGATCTTCACCTTCATCTGGACCTGGAACGACTTCTTCACCCAGCTCATCTACCTCTTCGACCCGGACAAGTTCACCCTCACGCTCGCCCTCAGGTCGTTCGTGGACGCCTCCAGCCAGTCGGCGTTCGGCCCGATGTTCGCGATGTCGGTGATCGCGCTGCTGCCGATCGTGCTGTTCTTCCTCGCCTTCCAGCGGTTCCTGGTGGAGGGCATGGCGAGTTCGGGACTCAAGGGATGAGCGGGATGCGTACCCGTGAACCGGGCGAGGTCTTCGGGCCCAGGATGACCCTGTTCGCCGACATGCTGAGCGTCGGCCTGGCAACCACGGTGGTGTCCCTGCCGGTGGTGACGGCCCCGGCCGCGCTGTCGACGGCGTGCGCGGTGCTGCGGGGCGCGGGGGAGGGGCAACCCGCCACCGCCGGACGGTACTTCGCGGTCCTGCGGCGACGGCTGCGGGCCGGCGACCTGGCGGCGGGAGCCGTCGCCCTCGCCGGTGCGCTGCTGCTCCTGGCGGACCTCGCGCTGGCCGGGGCCGGGCTGCCGGGGGCACCGCTGTTCGCGGTGGTGGCCGCGGCGATCGGCGCGGGCGCCCTCGTCGTCGGCCTGCGGGCCTGCGCCCGCCCCGAGTCGCTCACCGACTGGCGGAGCGCCGTGCGCCAGGCAGCCGGGGACGCCGTACGGGATGTCGGCGGGAGCGCCCTGGTGCTGCTCGCGGTGGCCACGGCGGCCCTGTGCGCCTGGATGCTGGTACCGCTGGCCCTCCTGGCACCCGGCCCGCTGGCGTTGGCGCTGACCGCGGTCCAGGTCCGGCTGCCGGTCATGTCCCGGAGCTGATGGGCGGCGACGTTGTGGGCGAAGGCCCGGAAGAGGCGGGACCGGATCGTGCCGAGGGTGCGGCATTCCGGCGGCACTTCGTCCACGAGACAGAGCAGATCTCAAACGCGGTCTCGGTCCAGGCGCCTGACCAGATCGGATCGCAGCGGTCGGGTATTGCCGGGGTGTCTGCTGCCAGGGTGGGAGTCGAAACGGAGGCTTCCTAATGATCTCGGCACTCAACCAACTTGTCGATCTCGTCGAGGAGTACCTCGCCGAGGAGCTCGACGTCGACAAGTTGGCCGGGGCGCTCGGCACCACCGAGTACCACCTGCGTCGGATGTTCTCGTCGTTGGCCGGTATGCCGCTGTCGGAGTACGTGCGGCGGCGCCGCATGACAGTTGCCGCCGCCGACATCGTGCAGGGCAAGGGGGATCTGCTGGGCATCGCCGTCCGGCACGGATACGGCTCGAGCGAGGCGTTCGGACGCGCGTTCCGGGCAGTCCACGGTGCCGGCCCCAGTGACGTGCGCCGTAATGGAGGCCCCTTGCGCACACAACCGAAGCTCAGGTTCCGCCTGACTGTTGAAGGGAGTATCCCCATGGACACCCGCCTCGTCGACCGCCCTGCATTCCGGCTGGCCGGGCACGCAACCCGGGTTCCGCTTATTCACCAGGGCGTCAACCCGCACATCCAGGAGCACATCACTGCGCTACCGCCGCAGGAGCATCTGCGGCTGAAGGCCCTCAGCGACACCGAACCCAAGGGCCTGCTGCAGGTCACCGACGACCTCGATCCCGACGGCCGAGAGGGCAGTGAACTGACCTACCTGCACGGAGTCGCCCTCAGCCGGGACACGCCGGTCCCGGACGGGCTCGACGCCATCGAGGTACCACCTGGAAAGTGGGCAGTCTTCCTTACCAGCGGGCCGCATCCGCAGGCCCTGCAGACGACCTGGGCGGCGACCGCGACCGAGTGGTTCCCCTCCAACCCGTGGCGGCTGCGGCCGGGGCCCTCGGTCGTCGCGGTCCTCGAGCGCGCGGACGATTTCAGCTCCGCGACCTGCGAGCTATGGCTTCCCGTCGAACCGGCGTGACGCACCATCGAACGCGGTTGAGTGCTTGAGTTGACGGAATCCGCCAACTCAAGCACTGGTCACACTCGGTTGTGACTGACCGCTTCGGTTGGCGGGCTAGCGCTGCAATTACAGCTGGGGCACCAGATCCGACATCACGGCGAGCGGCAGCGACGGGTTGGCGGCCGCCGCTTCCACCACCTGCCAGTCGGTGTCCGTGAGCAGCTCTACGATGACCGGCGGCGGGAGGGCCGGACGGCGGGCGGCTATGGGCCTCGCCTGTTTGTCAGCCAGGCGCGCATGGTGAAAGGCCCCTCAGTCGGAGCACGTGTCCGGCCTGAGCGTATGCGGTCGTCAGGTCGAGCTCGTCGCCACCTTCGTGATCTCTTCCATCATGGAGCCGAGGGAGTCCAAGGCGTCGAATATCTCGTCGAGGGCCTGGTCGAAGGCCCGCGCCCGGTCCGCTTCCGTCGTGTACGGGTCGTCGTCGCCGGGGGTCATCGCGTCCTGGCAGATCCGGCCCTGCCGGGCGATCCCCTTCAACGTCACGGGCCAGGTCTTCTGCAGCTTCTTGTCCGGCACGGGGAAGTAGGCCAGGGCGTCGTCGGCTCGTGTCGCCAGGGCCCCGCAGAGTCGGCCGAACTTCTTGGTCTCCAGCATGATCCTTCCGTTGTCGCGCGGCTTCTGCACGGCGGCGGTATATGCGTGGCTGATGTCTTGTGCGGCGTCGACGATCCGCTTGGAGTGCGTCAAGCCGCCGTGCTGGAGCCAGGCCAGCGCCTGCCACTCACGGATCTTCGCCGTCCTCGCCGTCGGTGGTGAGTCGACCAGATCGTCGACCCTGTCACCCGCGGTGTCGACCGGCACCGATGCACTGGCCGGCTTCGCACCGGACGAGGACTTGTGCGCCGCCACTGTGAGCAGTGACGCGGAGACGGCCAGCACGAGGACCACGCCCGAGGAGAGCAGCCTTGGCCGTCGCGGCGCGGGGACGGCAGGAGGCGGGGGCGGTGTCTGCGCCCGGCCCGGTGTCTCGTCCGGGTGATCGGCCAGGGCCGGCCGTACGTGCCACCCGCGCCGCAACCGTCGTACGCCCCACCCCACCCCGGCACCGACCAGCCCCGCGCACCCCGCGAGGAGGATCGTCGGGGCCAGGATGGCCTGGGTGATCAGGTCGAGATGGTTCAGACCGAGGGCCGGCACCCACCGGCAACGGTCGGTCAGGACGCTGTACCGGCCGAGGCAGCCGTCGGCCGAGAAGAGGACGAACCACCCGGCTACGCCGAGGAATTCGGCCACCGCGGCCGCCAGCAGGGCGCGGGGGAGCCAGAAGTGTCGGGAGACGGCCGCCACGGCGGCGGCCGTGAGCAGGCTTGAGGCGACGATGGCCCACATCACCAGCCAGGTGTGGAAGAAGCTGTACGCACCGGTGCGTTCCGCCCAGGAGCCGGGGCGGCGGCCGTGCTGGACGTAGCCGACCGCGAGCAGCCCCGCCCAGCACAGCGCACCACCCGCCAGGCCGGCCAGGAGTGTCCGGCAAACCCGCAGTCCCGGGGTGCCGGTGTACGCCCAGACCACGAGCGGGAGAAGCCACAGAGCGAGGGCAGCGGCCTCGGCCGGGATGCTCTTCGTGAAGGCCACGAGGTTGGGTTGCAGCGTGACGTAGGCAGACAGTTCCCGGGAGTAGGCCCGCCACGTGCCCGGGTACATCGACGTCACCCGGTGGCGCAACAGGTCGGTCCGGTTGTACACGCCGACCGCGAGGTACTGGCCCGCCCAGTACCACCAGCGCAACCCGGCCCCCAGCACCGCCGCGACGACCAGCAGGTTCAGCAGGCCCGCCGCCCGCCGCGCCCATCTGCGCGGCAGGGCGAGCGCCAGCCATGTGCACTGTGCCGACCACACCGCGGCGACCGTCGCGGCGAGCAGCAGGCCGAGCAGGAACCAGGGCTCGGGGGCGAGCCACTCGTTGCCGTGCCTGCCGCGCGCGAATTCGCCCAGGACCAGGCCGCAGCCGAGCCACATCCCCGACCGCACGCCGGACTCGCCCTGCCCCGGCCCCGGGGACGCGGCCACCGAACGCGCCAACGGGAACCAGAGCATCGGCGCCATGAAAGCAGCCGTGCACCATGCGGCGCCGCTGTCCGCAGACAGCCCCGGCACCACCTGCAGCGCGTTGACCAGCAGCGTGGCGCTCACTCCGACAAGGAACATGGACAGTGCGCCCACCCCCGACAGCCGGGTGTGGTCGGCGAGCGCGCGGCGCCGCTCGGCCCATGTCGGGTGCGTCCGCAGCAGCGCGGTGACACGGCGCACCGAGGCCGCCACCGTGCCGGGCGGGTCCCGGTGCTGCCATGCGGCGGGCGACGCGCCGCAGTCGACGGCCCCGGCGTCGGCGTGCAGTTCGCGGCGGCGCAGCAGGTCGGCGCGGGCCAGGTGCACCAGGCCCACCAGGACGAGACCGGCCAGCAGGGAGTACGCCAGCATTGACGCGGTCCCGGGCCAGAACGGTGAATCGGCCGTGCCGAACAGGCCCCTCAACAGCAGGCGGCCCTCGTGGTACAGGTAGGGCAGCAGCGCGAGCACCACGAACACCCGCCACAGGGCCGTACTGGCGGAGGCGAAGTCCACGTCGCGGTTACGGATATGGGCGAGCTCGTGCAGGACGACCGCGCGGAAGCCCTCCGGGTCCGTACCGCGCCGCACCAGCAGGCCGGCGTGCAGGCACACCGTGTAGTTGCCGAACCGTCCGTACACGACGGCACCGGCGGTGGTCCGGGCCGGTTCCACCCGGAACGCCAGGCCGTAGGTGATGCCGGCGCGGGCGCGCAGCTCGGCGAGTTCGGCGGCCAGCGTACCGTCGGTGTCCACGTCCCCGACCGGGACCGTGCGCTGCCTGAGCTCACGCAGCCGTGGTGTCCACCAGTACACCGCCGCCGCAACCGCCAACAGCAGCAGCGTCGCGGCCATGCCCTTCCAGTACTCGAACGTCGGTACCCCGGACATGCACTTCGACAGCGCCTCGGAGCTGCGCATGGTGATCAGCACGTTGTCCAGGTTGCGGCCGTCGGGGTCCATTCCGGCCGCGAGCAGACAGCCCAGCGGGTCGCCCGGAGTGTCGTTGGGCTTCGGCGTCAGGACGGTGTCCAGCATGCTCACGCTGGACGCTGTCACGACGGTCATCAGCAGCGCGAAACGGGGCCCAGTGTCGGCGAGGCCGCGCCGCCGGGGTCTGTGCGGTCCTAAGGCCGCCCCGCCGACGGGCGTGTTCACCGCGTTCACGAATCGGTGCCGGCGACCGACCGGTCGACCTCGCCGCCCGTGTCAGCGCTGCCGGAAGCCCCGTCCGCCCCCGGATCCGCCGTCGCCAGGTGGACCACCACCGCGTCCGCCAGCGAGGCCGCCTCGTCCGTGTCGATACCGCGCTCGGTCGCGAGCCGCAGGATCTGTGCGCGTACGAGGGTGAGTTGGGCACGGTCCAGCTCGGGCAGCGTGCACGGAGGAGCGGCGGCGCCCCGGCGCAGGACCCGGCGCAGACCGGAGCGGCACCGTGCGAGCAGACCGTCGGCGGCGGCGTCGAGGGCGCGCCGGGCCACCTGGTCGAGGGTCAGCCACACCACGGTGGTGACCAGGGCCGTGGCCTCGGCCAGACCGAATCCGAGCGGTTCCCTGCGTGGTCCCCGCCCGGCGAGGACGCGCACGGCCTCCTGGTCGTCGAACCGAAACAGCCCCTCGACGAGGGGCAGCTCGTTCGGCGCGCGCTCGGTCACCACCGCACGCACCACGTCCCGTACCTTCGTCGTTCCGACCCCGTCGGTCACCGCGAACTCCCGTACGCCGAACACCCGTTGAGGTCCATCGCAGCACAGGACACCGCCGGTCGCCACCCCGTCGCAGCAGGTTCCCCAGGTCGTACGGTGTGCAGCTCGCCTGCCAGCGGCCCGAGTTACGCGGACACCGGCCCTCGCGGGCGGTGTCCGATCTGACGTCCTTGCTCGTTCGCGCTCCCGGCGCGTCTGGATCGACGTACAGAGATGCTAGCAATGCTAGAAAATATGTCGATGCCCTGCTAGCGTCGATCCTGCCCCTAGCGCTGCTAGAAAAACGGAGCTCGGCATGACTGCCACCGCGTACACCGTCGCCGTTCTGCTCAACCTGTTCATCCTGTTCATCGGGGCCCGCTTCCTGCTCCAGCCCCGCCTTGCCGCCGCCGGCTACGGCGTGCCGGCCAAGCCGGACGGCGACGCCGCCTACCTCGCGATCAAGGGGTTGCGGGACGCCACCTACGGCGTCCTGGGCCTGGCCCTCCTGCTCTTCGTGGGCGCCCGGGCCGAGGCCTGGTACATGCTCGTCGTGGCGCTGACCCCGCTCGGCGACACCCTGATAGTGCTGCGGCACGGCGGCACCAAGGCCGTGGCGTTCGGGATCCACTTCGCCACGGCGGTCGTTGTACTGATCAGTGCCGTGCTGCTCTTCCTCGTCTGAGCAGGTCCGTGCCGATGTCAGGGGGTCCAGGAATGTCGCTGTTCATACCGAAGTTCGACCAGACCGTGATCGTCCGCGATGCCGAGGCCGAGGTGGTCGGGCGCGCTCCCATCGCCGCGAGGGCAGGTGCGGCGGCCTGGACGCGGGCGGCTTCGGCGGCAGCTTTCCTGCCTGCGAGGTAGTCGGTCTTCCAGCGCTGGTCGGTGAACTTCTCCCCGCACTCCTGGCAGACCGGCCGCCGCGCCTCCCGTTCAGCGGCCCGGCTCTGCTCCATCAACTGACCTGTCTCACTGAAGGTTGGGCCGATCTGAGGCAAGCTGCACTGATCACCTGCTCGGAAGCTCAGGGCACCACCATGGAGGAGTGATCCCGACGAACAGCATTGAGCGCGCCACGGCCATCAGTCTGACCAAGGTGCAGGAGAGGGCACCTGATCTGGTCAGTCTGTACAAGGCGGCGGGTACCAGCGTGCGCACGCATGGGCTGCAGGACGTGCAGGCGGCGGTATATCTCGTGCTGGACCGCTCCGGGTCGATGCGGCCCTACTACCGAAACGGCACCATGCAGCACCTGGCTGAGCAGGTTCTGTCGCTGTCGGCTCACCTCGATGACGACGGCACCGTTCCCGTGGTGTTCTTCTCCACCGACGTCGACGGATCCACGGACCTGACGCTCAGCGGATACCGCGGGCGAATCAACAAGCTGCACGAAAACCTCGGTCACATGGGACGCACCAACTATCACTGGGCCATGGACGAGGTCATCGACCACTACATGGAATCCGGCAGCCATTGCCCCGCCCTGGTCATTTTCCAAACCGACGGCGGCCCTACCAGCAAGTTCGCTGCCGAACGCTACCTGTGCAAGGCCGCTCGCCTTCCCTTGTTCTGGCAGTTCATCGGCTTCGGCGACCCCGACGACAACGAGTTCGCCTTCCTGCGCAAGATGGACACTCTCGCCGTCCCGGCCCGCCGCATCGTCGACAATGCAGGTTACTTCCACGCCGGCCGCACCCCGCAAGCCATCCCAGACCACGAACTCTTCGACCAGCTACTGCAAGAATTCCCGGACTGGCTGGCCGCCGCCCGCACCGCAGGCATCCTGCCGTGAAACGGCCGCGCACACCGCCGTCAACCAGCTCGTCCACATCGTCTTCCAGATAGCCGTCGGCCTCTCCCACGCCGCGTCCATTGGCATCAGCCGGGAGCTGGCGCTGCGGCCGAGGTCCTCTCTGCGTCAGGGTGAGGGCCTGGGGCTCCCCACGAGTCCCCCGGCGAGCACGGTCCCCGGCCCTCAGCCGATGCGCGTCCCCGCGCCGCTCACCCGGATCCTGGGGTCGCCCGTGCGCAGGGTCACCGTGAGCTCGCCGGGGCGGCCCAGGTCCTCACCCTGGTGCAGGGTGAGGACGGCGTCCTCGGGGACCAGGCCGAACTCGCGGACGTACGCACCGAACGCGGCGGCCGCGGCTCCCGTGGCCGGGTCCTCGACGACGCCGCCGACGGGGAACGGGTCACGCACGTGGAAGACGGTGTCCGACTCCCGCCACACCAGCTGGACAGTGGTCAGGTCCAGTCGGTGCATCAGGGCTTCAAGGCGGGCGAAGTCGTACGCCAGGTCCGCGAGGCGGGCCCGGGTCGCAGCCGCCAGGACCAGGTGGCGGGCGCCGGCGAAGGCGATCCCGGGCGGGAACGCCGGGTCGAGATCGGCCGCCGGCCAGTCGAGCGCGGCGAGCGCCTCGGTGAGGTCGGCCTGGGAGACCGCCTCGACGTGCGGCTCGACACTGGTGAGCGTGGCCACGGCCGTCCCGCCCTCCTCGGTCACCGCCACCGGTACGGTCCCGGCGCGCGTCGCGAACACCAACTCTCCGGGTCCGATCCGCTCCGCCAGCGCGAGAGCGGTCGCGACGGTGGCGTGCCCGCAGAACGGCACCTCGGCCTTGGGACTGAAGTAACGGATGGTGAACACTCGCCCCTCCGGCCCGGCCAGCCCCTCCGGGGGCGCGGTGAGGAACGCGGACTCGGAGTATCCGAGCTCGGCGGCGACGGCCAGCATCTCGCCGTCGTCCAGGGCGGAGGCGTCGAGTACAACTCCGGCGGGGTTTCCGCCCTCGGGGCTGCTGGAGAAGGCGGTGTACCGCAGGACCTCGGTGCGCGGCGCGTTCGTCGTCATGCCGAAAGAAACGAGAGGCGGGCCGACAGCTATTCCCCGACCAGGTCCTCAGCCCAGGGCCCGGTCCAGGTTGAAGGCCGCGCTGATCAGGGCGAGGTGCGTGAACGCCTGCGGGAAGTTGCCCTGCTGCTCGCCGGTGTTGCTGATCTCCTCGGCGTACAGGCCCAGATGGTTGGCGTAGGTGAGCATCTTCTCGAAGGCCAGGCGCGCCTCGTCGATCCGCCCGGCGTGCACCATCGCCTCGACGTACCAGAACGAGCAGATCGAGAAGGTGCCCTCGTCGCCGCGCAGTCCGTCGGGGCTCGCCGTCGGGTCGTAGCGGTAGACGAGGGAGTCCGACACCAGCTCCTCGGTCAGCGCGTCGAGCGTGGACAGCCACTTGGGGTCGGTCGGCGCGATGAACTTGGTCAGCGGCATCATCAGGACGGCCGCGTCGAGCACGTCACCGTCCTCGTGCTGGACGAACGCCTGCCGGGTCTCCGACCAGCCCCGGTCCATGATCCGCCGGTAGATCGTGTCGCGGCACTCCCGCCAGCGGTTCAGGTCGGCGGGCAGCCCGCGCCGGTTCGCCATGCGGATCGCCCGCTCGATCGCCACCCAGCACATCAGCCGCGAGTACAGGAAGTTCTTGCGGCCGCCGCGGGTCTCCCAGATTCCCTCGTCGGGCTGGTCCCAGTGCTCGCACACCCACTCCACCAGCGTGCACACGTCGTCCCACTGGCCGCTGGAGATCGGCTTGGCCCATTTGTCGTAGAGGTAGATCGAGTCGATCAGGGCGCCGTAGATGTCGAGTTGGAGCTGGTCGGCGGCCGCGTTGCCGACCCGGACCGGCGCGGATCCCCGATGTCCTTCCAGATGGCCGAGTTCACGCTCCGTCAGATCGGTGCGGCCGTCGATGCCGTACATGATCTGCAACGGCCCGGCGTGGCCGTCAGCGGACGGGCTGACGTGCCGGATCAGGAAGTCCATGAACGCCTCGGCCTCGCTGGTGAAGCCGAGCCGCAGCAGCGCGTACACGCAGAAGGCGGCGTCGCGCACCCACACGTACCGGTAGTCCCAGTTGCGCTCCCCGCCGAGCTGTTCGGGCAGGCTCGTGGTCGGCGCGGCCACGATGGCGCCGGTGGGCGCGTAGGTGAGCAGTTTGAGGGTGAGGGCGGAGCGGTGCACCATCTCCCGCCAGCGGCCCCGGTACTTGGAGGCGGACAGCCAGTGCCGCCAGTAGGCGACCGTGCTGTTGAACTGCTCCTCGGCCTCGGTGCGCGCGCACCGGCGCGGGGTCACCTCACCGCCGACCTGGTCCAGTGCGAACACGGCCGACTCGCCCTCGGAGAGCTTGAAGTCGGCGCGTGCGTCCGGCCCTTCGGTCTCCAGCGGCACGGTCGCGGTCAGGCCCAACGACAGCTTGGGGGACTCGAAGACCGCGACGTCCCCGACCATGCGGAGGGTGTGCGGCTGGGTGCCGTAGTCGAAGCGCGGTGCCACGCGGGTGCGGAACGGGATCGAGCCACGGACGCACACCACCCGCCGGATCAGCCGGTGCCGGTCGGTCTCCACCATGTCGCCGTCGACCGGCATGAAGTCCTGGACCTCGCCCACCCCGTCCTCGGTGTAGAACCGGGTGATCAGGACGTTGGTGTCGGGGAAGTAGAACTGCTTGGTCCGCGCGGGCACGGCCGCCGCCAGCTCGAAGGCGCCCCCGCGCTCCGCGTCCAGGATCGACGCGAAGACGCTCGGCGCGTCGAAGGACGGGCAGCAGTACCAGTCGATCGTGCCGTCGGTCCCGACCAGCGCCACACTGCGCAGATCGCCGATCAGACCGTGCTCGGCGATCGGCAGGTAGCCCGTGTGATCCCCAGGTGATCCGCTCATCGCAGCCTCCTGCGGATCAGCCTATGCAGGATCGGCCGTGGGTGTCACGGAAACGGCCCGAGCACTACGGGGTGCGCAGCGTCTGCGCGTGAATGCTTGCTTGTGCTCGAAAGATGGCTATATCTTGCAAGAGTAATCACGGTGACAGAGAGGTACGGCATGACTCATGTCGAGGACGAGCTGACCAGCCAGCCCGAGTGCTGGACCCGGGCGGCGGCGGAGGCCGCGGATCACGCCCGCGCGCTTCCGGCGGCCGGTGAGCGGGTCGCGATCGTCGGGTGCGGCACCTCGTACTTCATGGCGCAGGCGGTTGCGGCGCTGCGCGAGGGCGCCGGCCAGGGCGAGACGGACGCCTTCGCCGCGTCGGAGTTCCCGCGCGGCCGCTCGTACGACCGTGTCGTCGCCCTCACCCGCTCCGGCACGACGACCGAAGTCCTCGACCTGCTGGGGCACTTGAAGGGAGGAGGGACCCGCACCACCGCCCTCACCGCCGACCCCGCCACCCCGGTCATGACCGCTGCCGACGAGGTCGTCGTCCTCGACTTCGCCGACGAACGCTCCGTCGTCCAGACGAGGTTCGCGACCACCGCCCTCACCCTGCTCCGCGCCCACCTGGGCCTGCACACCGACGCCGTCGTCACCGACGCCCGCACCGCGCTCTCGACGCCCCTGCCCGAAGGCCTCGTCGGGTGCACGCAGTTCACCTTCCTCGGCCGGGGCTGGACGGTCGGGCTGGCCAACGAGGCCGGGCTGAAGATGCGCGAGGCCTCCCTCGCCTGGACCGAGGCCTACCCGGCGATGGAGTACCGGCACGGCCCCATCAGCATCACCACCCACGGCACCGCCACCTGGATGCTCGGCGAGGCGCCCGAGGGTCTGGCCGCACAGGTCCGGGAGACCGGCGCACTGTGGGTGCCGGGCGCCCTCGACCCGCTCGCCGAACTGGTCCGCGTGCAGCGCCTCGCGGTCGCCGTCGCCGCGGCCCGCGGCCTCGACCCGGACCGACCCCGCCACCTCACCCGCTCGGTGATCCTCGCCCGCCCCTAGGGCCGAAAGCCCTGTCGGGGTGAGCGCGGCGGCGACTCCCTCCTCCGCTCCCCGTCCCTCGCAGTCGACCTGTTACACACCACAGGCCCTAGGAGACTCGTGCCCCTGGTCACCACCGGCGAGCTCGTCAGCCGCGCCGCCGCCACCCGCTCCGCCGTCGCCGCCTTCAACGTCATCACCCTGGAGCACGTCGAGGCCGTCATCGCCGCCGCCGAGTCCCTGGACGCGCCCGTCGTCCTCCAAGTCAGCGAGAACGCCGTCAAGTTCCGTCACGGCCGCCTCCTCCCGCTGGCCCGCGCCGCCGTCACCGCGGCCCAACACGCCGCCGTACCCGTCGCGTTGCACCTCGACCACGTCCAGAGCGACGACCTGCTCCACCAGGCCGCCGACGCCGGCTTCGGTTCCGTGATGTACGACGCGGCCCACCTGCCCTACGCCGAGAACCTCGCGGCGACCCGAGCCGCGGCCGACTGGGCGCATACCCAAGGGCTCTGGATCGAGGCGGAGTTGGGGGAGGTGGGCGGCAAGCAGGGCCGGCCCCCGCTGGACGCCCACGCCCCCGGCGCCCGCACCGACCCCACGGAGGCCCGCGCCTTCGTCACCGACTCCGGTGTGGACGCCCTCGCCGTGGCCGTCGGCAGCGCCCACGCGATGACCGAGCGCACCGCCACGCTCGACCACGACCTCCTCGAACGTCTCTCCACGACCCTGGATGTCCCCCTTGTCCTGCACGGCTCCTCCGGAGTCCGCGACGAGGAACTCACCGCGGCCGTCGCGGGCGGCATCGCCAAGGTCAACGTCGGCACCGCGCTGAACCTCGCGATGACCGGCGCGATCCGGGAGTTCCTGGCGGCTCACCCCGAGGTGGTGGACTCCCGGAAGTACCTGAGCGCGGGGCGGGACGCCATGGTCGAGGCGGCCCGGCGGATCATCCGGCTGCTCGGGCCGTGAGGACGGGCTGGTAGAACCCGCCGGCGGCCGGATCGTGCCAGCGCACGTCGACGAACCCGGCCGCGGTCACGAACTCCGTCAGCTGCGCGCGGGTCAGCGCCCACGAGGTCGTACGCCGGACGCGGACGGCCCAGTCGTCCCGGTCGCCGGGCAGCAGCTGGAAGTGCTCCTGGTCGTAGTGCTCGCCGTCCTCGTGCCAGTGCCACAGCTGGAAGGTGATCATCCGGCCGTCGGGGCTCTCGGAGACCTGCGGAGGTGCGGCCCCGGGCCTGGTCCGGCGGATCTTGTCGTAGTCCCTGAGGGTGAGCAGCAGCAGACCCCCGTCCCGCAGAACCCGCCGCATCTCCGCGAGCGCGGCCTCCACGTCCGGGGCCGTCAGAAGATGCGCCAGGGAGTTGTCGGCGCAGACGACCACATCGAAGACGGACGGCACGAACGGCAGTCGCCGCATGTCCGCGGCCGCCGTCGGCAGTCGGGCCCCGCGCGCTGCCGCCTCCGCGCCGGCGCGGGCCGCGGCGACGGGGCTGAGATCGCTGCCGACGACCCGGTGCCCGGCCAGCGCCAGCCCGATCGCCTGGGTCCCGATCCCGCACGAGCAGTCCAGCACCCGGTGCGGGCCCGGCCCCAGCAGGGCGCCCAGTACCGCCGCCTGCCGCGCCATGCTCGTGTCCCAGTCCGCGAAGATCCGGTGGTAGTCCGGAGCCAGCGAGTCGTAGAAGTCCCGCGCCGAGGAATCAGTCACTCGACCTATTTACCGCCTTGAGGACCACGAACTTGGGGTCACTGGCGACCAGTTGACTGTTGCCGAACAGCTTCCGCAGCTTCACGTGGTACCCGAGGTGCCGGTTCCCGACGACCCACAGTTCGCCGCCGGGCCGTAGCGCCCTGAGCGCTCCCGTGAACATCCGCCAGGCCGTCGTGTCGGTGGTGGCCTGGTGGGAGTGGAACGGCGGGTTGGTGAGCACGAGGTCGACGCTGCCCGCCGGGACGCCCGTCAGGCCGTCCCCGACCCGGAACTCCGCGTGCCCCGGCACCCCGTTCGCCTTGTACGTCCCCTCGGCCGAGGCCACGGCCTGGAAGGACTCGTCGACGAACAGCACCTCGGCCTCGGGGTCGGCCAGGGCCACGGCCGTACCGACGATTCCGTTGCCGCAGCCCAGGTCCACGATCCGCCGGGAGCCGCGGCTGTCCGGCAGGTGCTGGAGGAAGAACCGGGTGCCGATGTCGAGCCGGTCCGCGCAGAAGACGCCCGCGTGGTTGACGACGGTCCGCCCGGAGGCGGCACCGATGCCGTCAGGGAGGGTGTAGCCGTACGGCCAGGGGTTGCCGGGCCGGTCGAACGACGGCTCCGGTGTGCAGAAGATCAGTCGGGCCTTCTGCTCGGCGAGCGAGGTACGGGTCGGCCCGAGGATCCGCTCGAACAGCTGGAGCGTGGAGGTGTGGATCTCCTTCACCATGCCGGTGCCGACGACCACGGTGCCCTCGTGCACCGCGGGCGCCAGTCGCGACAACTGGTCCTCCAGCAGGGCCAGGCTCTTCGGAACGCGCACCAGCAGGACGTCGACGCGGCCGGGCGGCGGGTCCTGCGTGGTGAGCAGCTGGACGGTACCGGGCTCGACACCTGCGCGTTCGAGGTTGGCGCGGGTCGCCTCCTGGCTGAGGAAGGAGTCGGTGATCTGCACCGGCCGGTGCGCGGCCAGCGCGGTCACCAGGGCGCCCCAGCGGTCGCCGAGCACGACGACCGTGCCGGACAGCGGCACCCCCTCGTCCGCGAGATGCCTCAGCAGATACGCGTCGGAGGCGTCCCAGGCGCGCAGCCGGTCACGGGGGTCCTCGGGGAAGCGGGTGAGGGCGAGCTCGCCCCAGGGCGTCGTCATTCGGTCGTCCATCGTGCGTCCAG
This sequence comes from Streptomyces sp. NPDC048523, assembly GCF_043199815.1. NCBI lineage: Bacteria > Bacillati > Actinomycetota > Actinomycetes > Kitasatosporales > Streptomycetaceae > Streptomyces > Streptomyces sp. NPDC048523. The sequence continues at coordinate 503,497 of NZ_JBICWQ010000004.1, forward strand.
GCTAGCCGAGCCGCAGCTCAGGCCCGCTCGGGCAGGATGGAACCATGGAAGCCGAGCTGTTCCCCAGAGCCCGCACGCAGATCGCGCCGGGCGCGGTGCACCTGCCGCACTGGCTGGACGCGGAGCGGCAGCGCGCGCTGCTCGCGGCCTGCCGGGAGTGGGCGCGCCCGCCCGCCGGACTGCGCACGGTCCGCACGCCCGGCGGCGGCACGATGACCGCCCGGCAGGTCTGCCTGGGCCGGCACTGGTACCCGTACGGCTACGCCCCCACGGTCGTCGACGGCGATGGGGCACCGGTGAAGCCCTTCCCCGACTGGCTGGGCGACCTGGGCCGGGACGCGGTGCGGGCCGCCCTGGACACCGACGTCTCCGGTTACGACATCGCACTGATCAACTTCTACGACGGCGACGCCCGCATGGGCATGCACCGCGACAGCGACGAGAAGTCGGACGCCCCCGTGGTCTCCCTGAGCCTCGGCGACACGTGTGTCTTCCGCTTCGGCAACACCGAGACCCGGACCAAGCCGTACACGGACGTCGAGCTGCGCAGCGGCGACCTGTTCGTCTTCGGCGGCCCGTCGAGACTCGCGTACCACGGGGTGCCCCGCGTGCATCCGGGCACCGCCACGCCCGAGTTGGGGCTGACCGGGCGGCTCAACATCACGCTGCGCGTCAGCGGCCTCTGACCGGAGTGACGAAGGGATCATGGGAGACTCGCCCTCATGAGCGGCAAGGCGGACCCCCGGCCGGCGGGGGAAGGGACCACCTCGAGGGCGCGGCTGGACCGGGGGCGCGGTGCGCTCGGGCCCGCGCTGGAGCTCGTGCACACCGGGCGCGCCCCCACCCGGGCCGTGCTCACCGCCGAGCTCGGGGTGACGCGGGCGACGGCCGGCGCGGTCGCCGCGGAACTGGAGGCGCTCGGACTGATCCGCGTCGACGCCCGGCCCACCGCGGCCGCCGGTTCCCAGGGCAGGCCCTCGCACCGCCTCGCGGTCGCCGAGGAGGGGCCTGTCGTGCTGGCCGCGCAGGTGCACGCCGACGGTTTCCGGGCCGCCCTGGTCGGGCTGGGCGGCCGTATCGTCGCCACCGCCCCCGGCTGCGAGACCGTCGACGCCGACCCCGCGAAGGTCCTCGGCTCCGTCGTGGAGGCGGGCGCCGACCTGCTGCGCACGACCGGCAGACGCTGCGTCGGCGCCGGACTCGCCGTGCCGTCCGCGGTCGCCGAACCCGAGGGACTCGCCCTCAACCCCCTGCACCTCGCCTGGCCCGCGGGCGCCCCCGTCCGCCGCATCTTCGGCGAGTGCGTGCGTGCCGCGGGCATCACCGGACCGGCCTTCGCGGCCAACGACGTCAACCTCGCCGCCCTCGCCGAGCACCGGCACGGCGCGGGCCGCGGCGCCCGGGACCTGCTGTGCGTGGCGACCGGACACCGCGGTGTGGGCGGGGCGCTGGTGCTCGACGGGCGTCTGCACACGGGCAGTTCGGGCCTGGCCCTGGAAGTCGGCCACCTCACCGTGAACCCCGAGGGCCGTCCCTGCTACTGCGGCAGCCGCGGCTGCCTGGACGTCGAGGCCGACCCGCTGGCCCTGCTCACGGCGGCGGGACTCGACCCCGGCCCCGAACAGTCCCTGCTCCGGCAGGCCGACGACCTCGTCCGCGACCACTACGACGACCCCGCCGTCCGCACGGCGGCCGAGTCGCTGATCGACCGCCTGGGCCTGGGCCTCGCCGGACTCGTCAACATCCTCAACCCGGACCGCATCATCCTCGGCGGCCTCCACCGCACCCTCCTGGACGCCGACCCCGAGCGCCTGCGGGCCGTCGTCGCCGAGCGCAGCCTGTGGGGACAGAGCGGCGGCGTCCCCATCCTGGCCTGCACCCTGGACCACAACAGCCTTGTCGGAGCGGCCGAGTTGGCGTGGCAGCCGGTGCTGGACGATCCGCTGCGGGCACTGACCCGTGGCTGAGCTGCTGCTGGAGACGCAGGGACTGCGTCTGGTCGAGGTGGCGCCCCCGGTGGTCCCGGCCGGGACGCGGACGGCCATGGACCGCGAGTGGGACCGGGCGGTCCTGGCCAACCCGGCGCTCTTCGACGGTCCGGTGGCGGTCTGCGCGGGACTGACCCGGGAAGCCCCGGACACCCTGCTCGTCTCCTGGTCCCGCGTCACCTATCGCTACTTCGTCCTGCGCCGCGTCCCGGGCGCCACCGCCCTGCGGTCCCTGTTCGTGAGCGTGGTGCAGCCGACGCGGGACGGACGGGTACTGGTGGGCCGTATGTCGTCGTCCACCGCCACGCCCGGCCGCTGGCAGTTCCCCGGCGGCTCGGTGGAACCACCCACCGGCGACGCGCCGCTCGACGAGGACGCACTGCGCCGCCACGCGGCCGTGGAACTCGCCGAGGAGACGGGCACCGACCACCCGGCCGCCGACCTCACCCGCTGTCTGATCACCCACGGCGAGGACGGACAGGTCGGTGTCCACTACCTGGCGCCGCCCCTGTCCGCGCCCCGCCTCCACGAGCGTTTCGAGGCACTCGTGGCCGCAGAGACGGCACGAGGCCACACCCCGGAGTTCGACCGGATCGCCCTCGTCGGCTCACCCGCCGACCTGCCGGACCTCACCGGCCCGCACGTCTCCTACCTGGAACCCGTCGTCCGTTGGGCGAACCGCCGAGTAGGCTCGTGACATGCGGATCTCCGTCTCCTCGGACATGGACGAACCAGTGGCGCGCACCCTCGTCGAAGAGCTGCGCGCGCGAGGCCATGAAGTGGTCGCCCACGGCGCCCTGAGCCCCGGCGCCGAACCGCAGTGGGCCGTCTGCTCGGAGGCCGCGGCCCGTGAGGTGGCCGCGGGGACGGCCGACCAGGCCGTCGTGTGCTGCTGGACCGGCACCGGCGCCTCCATCGCCGCGAACAAGGTCCCCGGCGTACGGGCCGCCCTGTGCACGGACGCCTACACCGCGGACGGCGCCCGCCGCTGGAACGACGCGAACGTCCTTGCGCTCAGCCTCCGCCTCACCTCCGAGCCGCTCCTCAAGGAGATCCTCGACGCCTGGTTCACCGCCGAACCGAGCGAGGACGCCGAGGACCGGGAGAACGTGGCCCGGGTGGAGCGCCTGGACGCCGGCCGGTCCTAGAAGCGCGCGTTCCGGTCAGGCGCCGAGCGCGCCCGCCACCTTCAGCTCCCCGTGGTCGATCAGCCATCGCACCGACTCCAGTACGGCGGCCTCCGGTTCGTAGCGCGGGGCATACCCGAGGAGGGCCCTGGCCTTCTCGATGGTGAAGCACTGGCTGCGGTGCAGGTGCTCCCAGCTCACGTCGGCGTGTTCCGGGGCCGTGGTCCTGCGCAGCTGCTCCCAGGTCACCGGCTCCAGCGTCGCGGTCCGGCCGAACCAGCCGGCCGCGACGCGGGCGTATCCGCGGACGTTCAGCGCGCTGGGAGCGACGACGTTGAAGTCCTCTCCCGCCGCCGCGTCCCGGTGCTCGATCGCTCGCTCGAAGGCCTGCGCCACGTCGTCCGCGTGCACATGGTGCATCAGCTCGACACCGCTGCCGGGGATCCGCAGCGGCTGCCCCGCCGAAAGCGCGTACCAGACCGCGGGGTCGAAGTTCCCCAGTGGGCCGACCGGGTGCCAGCCGGGGCCCACGATGTGCCCGGGGTGCAGGGACGTGGTCACCAGGCCCCCGGAAGCGGTCTCCTCCTTCAGCATCCGGGCGATCCGGTCCTTCTGGATGCCGTACTCCCCGACGGGCGGGGTCCCCGTGGTCTCGGAGATCGGCAGCTTGTCGGCGGGGCCGTGGCGCCACACGCTGCCGCAGTGCAGCAGATGCCCGACCTCGCCGCGCAACTTCTCGATGAGAGCGGTGGCCGAGTCCAGGGTGAAACAGACCAGGTCGACGACGACATCCGGGCCCAGCCCGGCCACCCGGCCCCCCAAGCCGCCCTCCCTGTCCTCCCGCTCCCGGTCGGCGACCACCTGACGCACCTGCTGCCATTCGGGGGCTTCGGCGTAGGCGGTGCGCGTGCCGCGGCTGATGTTGACCACTTCATGGCCGGCCCGCACCAGGCGGGGGACCAGGAAGGTGCCGATGTGCCCACTTCCGCCGATCACGACGACTCGCATGTTCATCCCATCGCTGTCAGGCCGGTCAGGTCAGTCTGGCTGGGCCCCCGACGGTGCCGTCAAGCGCCCCTGAGCCGACCTGCGCCGGCCCTCGGTGGACATCTTTGTGGCCAGGGCCGTTGTCAGTGGCGGCGACTAGCCTGCGGGCATGATCGACACGACTGAGGACGACCGCGCCTTCCCGCCCGCCCTGGTCGACGTGGCCCGCGTGGAGTTCGACTACGCCGACGGCGAAGGCGTCGACTTCGAGCCGTACGACGCCTTCGACTCCGCCGAGGAGACCACCGACTGGCTGCGCCACTGGACCGGCAACCACGAACTGGACGGCGACGCCTACCGGGTCTTCGGACAGGACGGTACCGGTGGCCTCGCCGCCCTGTGGCGCGTGCGGCCGGGGCGGCCCCTCGCCGAGCAGCCGGTGGTGTTCCTGGGCTCGGAGGGCGAGCGCGGTGTGGTCGCGGCGAACCTGTCCCACTTTCTCTGGGTACTGGCCGACGGCCTGGGCCCGATGGAGGTGGTGGAGCACGAGCAGTGCGACGCCCGCCCGAACCCGGCACTGACCGAACTCGCCGAGCGTCACGCGAGCACCCCGCGCCGCCCCACCCGCGACATCGTCACCTCCGCCCGCTCCGAGTTCCCGGCCTTCTCCGAGGACATCGACGCCCTCTGCCGGTGAGTGCCCTCCCTGGTGAGTGCCCGGCCGGTGAGCGGCGTCAAGGGCGGCTCCACTCCACGGCCAGGGCCCGACCAGGGTTGTCGACGAAGATGTGCCGCACCAGTTCCTCACCCAGCTCGACGGCGAGTCGCGGACGCACCCGGCGCAGCAGATACGGCATACCGGGGCCCCCGTCGACCGACCGGGCGGCCGCGGTCGTGGTGTCGCCGCCGAGGAGCAGACGGTCCCCATGACCCGCCTCGGCGAGGGCGCGTACGGCGTCCGGCATGCGCCAGTCCGTTGCGTGGTTGGCGCGCGAGGGCCCGTCGAAGGCGAGGTAGCAGCCCGACGCGGCGGCCTGGGCGTGCACGGTGAGGTCGGGGGAGCGGTTGAGGTGGCCGAGGATCACCCGCCGCGGTGGCACCCCCAACTCCCCGCACAGCAGGTCCAGTACGTCCAGCGCACCGGTCCCCAGCTCCAGGTGGACGGCGATCGGCGCCCCCGTCGTACGATGGGCCTCGGCCGCCGCGGACATGGTCCAGCGGGCGTGCGCGTCCAGAGCGTGGAAACCGCCCGCCACCTTGATCAGCCCTGCGCGGACGCCGGACGGGCCGATGCCGTCGGTGAGTTCGCCGACGAACACCTCGGCGAGACGACCACGCAGCCCGGAGAGCGTGTCGTCGTCGTAGTGGATCGCCTGGTGCAGCCCGGTGGCGGCGACGATCCGCACCCCGGTCTCCCGGGCCAGCGGCGGCAGATCTGCGGCTCGCCGCCCCAACCCGTACGGCGTCCACTGCACCACGGTGCCGCCGCCCTGCGCGGCGAACGCCGCCAGCTCGGCCCGCGCCGCCGAGACACTCCGCAGTTCCTGCCCCGGCAGTCGGGGACTGCCGAAGAACAGATGGTCGTGAGCGTCGCACACCCCGAGCTGCTCGGCGGGCACGTCACCGGCCACCGTACGGACCGCGACCGCGCTCACCACTGTCGTCCCCGCGGCAGCCGCCCCCGGCCCGGTGCCGACACATGCAGCACCTCGAACACCTCGCCGTCCGCCCCGGACGGCTGATGCGCCCAGAGCGAGAAGTGGCCGAGCTCCCAGCGGGCCGTGTCCACCACGGCCGCCGCGAGCACCGCGCCGTCCTGCCCGGCCAGCCGCTCCGTCTCACCCACCGCGCCCGCCATCGCCTCGGCCAACTCCACGCCCTGCGGCACCGGTTGACACCGCCGCACGGCCCACCGGGCAGGAGAGCCGACGGCGCCTCCCTCCTCGTACGACAGGCCTGTCCACTGACGCACGGACGGCCGCCCGAAGTCGTCGCTGAGCCCCTGGAAGGCGCCTCCCCAGAGGAAGGTGTTCATGCCCTCCACGGTGTTCCAGAGGTAGAAGGGTGCGTACTGGTTGACGGGCGAGCCGTTCACGCCCCGCTCGCGCATCAGATACGTCTTGAGACCGAGCCCCTCCCAGTCGTCCAGCACATGCCCGACCCGGGCCACGCGCGCGCGGATGACCTCCATCTCGTAGTCGGCGGGCAGGGTGAGTGCGTACTCCATCGCGTGCATCGGTCGCCTCCTCTACGGCGCTTGGGGGGTGAGCAGCGAGAGCAGACCCCGCACACCCGTGTCGAACGCGGCGGGCGAGCCGGACGCACGGGCCAGAACATAGCCGCCCTGGACGGTCGCGAGTACGGTCGCCGCGATCTCCTCGCCATCCAGCGACGCCGCGAACTGGCCCTGTTCCTTGCCCTCTTCGACGATCCCGGCGATGCGCTCACGGATCCAGTCGATCGTCTCGTCGACCGGCGCGCGCAGTTCGTCGCTGGCGACGACATCCGGATCCATCGTGAGCCGGCCGATCGGGCAGCCGCGCAGCACGTCGCGCTCACGCCGCAGATACGCCTCGATGCGCTCGTACGGCGTGCCGGGCCCGCCGAGTACTCCCTCGGCGGTGGCGCGCAGCTCCTCGGCGGTCCTCCGGATCGCGGCGAGAGCGAGGTCGGGCTTGCCCTTGAAGTGGTGGTACATGCTGCCCTGTCCGGCCCCCGCCCGCTCCAGGATGGCCTTGGGGCTCGTCCCCACATAGCCGCGCTCCCACAGCAGCTCACGGGTGGACTCGATCAGTCGGTCCGAGGTGCTCATGACCTCACTGTACATACTAGTAGTTACAGAAGTCGAGGCCCCCGGGAGCAGACGGAAGACCTCCGCGTACTCCCCGTGAGGTACAGGCACTGCCGCTGGCCGTACGACGACCCGACCCCCTCCCCGGAGCCAGTCTCGAAGCAGCACCGAACGACACGTTCAGAAACTCCAGGGAGATGAACCGACATGCAGACTCTCGCGAACTGGGACGGTGGCCCGGGCCCGTGGATCCTCTTCTTCCCGTTGATCTGGGCGGCCGTCGTGCTCGGCGTCGTCACGGTCCTGCGCCGCACCGCCTGGCGCGGCCGCCGCGGCCCTTGGCGCCCGCCGGCCGACGCCGGCCCCTCCGGGGACTCGCCGATCGCCATGCTCGGCCGCCGCTTCGCCTCCGGCGAGATCGACGAGGACGAGTACTGGCGCCGGCTGTCCGTCCTGGACGAGCAGTTCGGCCGTGCGGCGGGCAAGGGCGGTGCGGCATGACCGCCGCGACCGCCTCGACGAGGACGTTGCCGGCCGCCCGGGTGGTCGACGCCGTGAAGGTGTACGGCAGCGGCGACACCGGAGTGCGGGCCCTGGACGGGGTGAGCGTCGACTTCCCGGCCGGCCGCTTCACCGCGATCATGGGGCCCTCCGGCTCCGGCAAGTCCACCCTCATGCACTGCGCGGCCGGCCTCGACACGCTCACCGAGGGCACCTCCTACATCGGCGACACCGATCTCGGCTCCCTCGACGACCGCCGCCTGACCCTCCTGCGCCGGGACCGCGTCGGCTTCGTCTTCCAGGCGTTCAACCTGGTGCCGACGCTGACCGTCGAGGAGAACATCCGACTGCCGCTGGACCTCGCGGGAGGCAAGGGGGACCCCGAGTGGATCGACACGCTGATCGACGTGGTCGGCCTGCGCGACCGGCTCCGTCACCGGCCTTCCGAGCTCTCCGGCGGGCAGCAGCAACGCGTCGCCGTGGCCCGGGCGTTCGCCGGCCGGCCCGACGTCGTCTTCGCCGACGAGCCCACCGGAAACCTCGACTCCCGCTCCGGCGGAGAGGTCCTCGGCCTCCTCGGCAGGGCCGTGCGTCAGACGGCCCGAACGGTCGTCATGGTCACCCACGACCCGGTGGCCGCGGCCCACGCCGACGAGGTCGTCTTCCTCGCCGACGGACGCCTGGTGGACCGGATGGAGTCCCCGACCGCCGACAGGGTCCTGGACCGCCTGAAGGCCTTCGAGGTGACGTCCCGGGCGGGGGTGTCGTCCCGGACGGTAGTGCCCTCCGGGGCGGAGGTGCCCTCCCGGGCGGGGGTGCCCTCCGGGGAGGGGATGCCCTCTCGGCCGGAGGTGTCGTCCCGAACGGTGGTGCCCTCCCGGTCCGAGCCGACCTCCCGGGTGGAGGGTGCCTCCCGGTCCGAGCCGACCTCCCGGGTGGAGGCTGCCTCCCGGTCCGAGCCGACGCCCCAGACGGAGGCGTCCTCCCGGACCGAGGCGCCCCCACGCACGCAAGCCCCCACGCAGCCACAGACGCCCTCGCGGACCCGATCCCTCCCGGGACCGGAGTCTCCCTCTCCGACCACGGGACCGGAGACCCCCTCTCCGACCCGGACGGAGGATCCCTCATGAACGCCTCCCTCCGTCTGAGCGTGTCCTCCCTGCGCGCCCACAAGCGCCGCTTCGCCGGAACCTTCCTCGCCGTGTTCCTCGGGGTCGCCTTCCTCGCCGGAACACTCGTCATGGGCGACACCCTCCGCGCCGGCTTCGACACCATGTTCGGCAACGCGACCGGCGGCACCGACGCCGTGGTCCGCAGCGCCGAGGCCATCACCACGCCGGGTGAGAGCGAGGGAGTGCGCGAGCCGGTCGCCACCGACCTGGTCGAGACCGTCGAACAGGTACCCGGCGTCGCGGCCGCCGCCCCCGACATCCAGGGCGCCGGCCAACTCGTCGGCAGGAACGGCAAGCCCATCGGCGGCCAGGGTCCGCCCACCCTCGCCGGCAACTGGATCGACGACCCGAAGCTCAACCCGTATCAACTCGCCGAGGGCCGCGCGCCGAAGAGGCACGGCGAGGTCGTCGTCAACCGCGGCACCGCCGAGAAGGGCGACCTGAGGATCGGCGACACGACGATCCTGCGCACACCCGACCCTGTCGACGTGACCATCGTCGGTCTCGCGACCTTCGGCGGCGCAGACGGCATGGCCCAGGTGACCTTCACGGGCATGACCCGGGCCGACGCCGAGAAGTACCTCACGGCCCGGCCCGGCGAGGCGTCGAGCATCCAGGTGCGCGCAGGTCCCGGTGTCAGCCAGCGGGAGCTCGTCGACCGGCTGACGCGCGTGCTGCCCCAGGGTGTTGAGGCGATCACCGGTCAGGAGTCGACCGAGGAGAACACCGACATGATCGCCAGCCAGTTCCTGACCGTCTTCACGGCCTTCCTGCTGGTGTTCTCGGGCGTGGCCCTGCTCGTCGCCACCTTCTCCATCCACAACACCTTCGCGATCGTCGTCGCCCAACGCGCCCGCGAGAACGCCCTGTTGCGAGCACTCGGCGCCTCCCGTCGCCAGGTCACCGCATCGACCCTCACCGAGGCGAGCGTCGTGGCGGTCACCGCCTCCGCCGCGGGCCTCGCGGGCGGCATCGGGATCGCCGCCGGCCTCCAGGCACTGTTCCCGGCGATCGGATTCCCTTTCCCCGAGGGCGACTTGGTGATCAGCGCGCTGTCGATGCTGCTGCCGCTCGCGGTCGGCGTGGTGGTCTGCCTGGGCTCCGCGCTGCTGCCCGCCGTACGCGCCGGCCGCACCGCACCTCTCGCCGCACTGCGCGAGACGGCCGTCGACCGGTCGGACGCCTCCCGCGTCCGTGCCGTCACCGGAGCCGGCCTGGCCGCACTGGCCGTGGCCGTCACCCTCACCGGCGTCCTGGTGTCACCGTCCCTCTGGCTCGCGGGCACCGGCGCCCTCCTGGCGCTCGTCGCGTTCGTGGTCCTCGGCCCGGTCGCCTCCACGACCGCCGTACGTGTGCTCGGCGGTCCCCTCGACCGGCTCCGCGGTGTCACCGGCTCCCTCGCCCGGCGCAACGCCCTGCGCAGCCCCAAGAGGACGGCCGCCACCGCCGGCGCGCTGATGATCGGCGTGGCCGTGGTCTCGCTGTTCACGGTGTTCGGGGCATCCCTGAAGGCCACCATGGACCAGACCGTGTCCCGGTCCTTCGCGGGCGATGTCGCCGTCAGCACACCGTCGTTCGGGGCGGGCGGCAGCGGACTGAGCCCCCGGCTCGCCGGAGCCGTCCAGCGCCTGCCCGAGGTGGACACGGCCGTGGGTCTCGGACGCGGTGTCGCCGAAGTCGACGGCCAGGGACGGGCGTTGACCGTCACCGACCCGCTCGCCCTGGAGCGCACCTTCGACCTCGGCACCGTGCGGGGCTCCCTGCGTGACCTCGGTACCGACGGCATCGCCATCACCGAGGCGGAGGCGCGAAAGCAGGGCCTCACGACCGGCGACAAGGCCCGACTCACCTTCACGGACGGCGAGAAGGACATGTTCACGGTCCGCGCGGTCTACGGACGGTCCGAGCTGGCGGGAGACTACGTCATCACCCGCGCGGCCTGGGCCCCGCACCGCACGCAGGACGCCGACACGCTCGTCGCGGTCTCCTTCAAGGACGGCGTGAGCACCGGCGCGGGCAAGGCGGCGGTGGAGAAGGTGGCGGCACGGTACGGCCATCCCGAGGTGCAGACCCGCGACGAGTACGCGCAGTCCTCGGCCGGCGGCATCGACATGATGCTGACCCTGGTCTACGCGCTGCTCGCCCTCGCGGTCCTCATCGCACTGCTGGGCATCGCCAACACACTGACCCTGGCGATCCACGAGCGCACCCGCGAACTGGGCCTGCTGAGGGCCGTGGGCCAGACCCGTTCCCAGCTGCGCGCCATGGTCCGCTGGGAGTCCGTCCTGGTCGCCGCCTTCGGCACGGTCGGTGGACTCACCCTCGGCGCCTTCCTGGGCTGGGTCCTCGTCAAGGCCTCGGACGGGACGAGCGACAGCACCTTCGCCTTCGCGATGCCACCGCTGCAACTCGCGGTGGTCGCCCTGGTGGGCCTCGCCGCGGGAGCCCTCGCGGGCCTGCGCCCGGCCCAACGTGCCGCCCGTCTCGACGTACTGCGGGCGATCGCCACCGAGTGAGGCTGCCAGGAGCCCGCCGACGGTCACTGAGCCGGCGCGTCGGCCGCGGGAGCCCGGGAGGGGCGCGCCCCGCGGGCGCACGAGCGGAAGGAGAAGGCGTCACCGCCCGGTCAGCCGGCAACGGCCGACCGGGCGGGAGCGTGTTCGGGCCTGCGGCCGTCGACCCGCACCTCGGCGAACCTGAGCGCGGACTTGTCGAGGACGGTGCGACGCGGTGGCCGTGCGGCGGAGGGCGTCGGGAGTGTGAACCACACGAACTTCCCCGACTCGCCGTCCGGCCGTACGCCCCAGCTCTCGCTGACCGCGGCGACCATCGCGAGCCCTCGCCCGCACGTGGCGAGCGGCTCGGTGTCCTTGATGTCGGCCACGACCGGCAGACGCGGGTCGTGGTCGTGCACCGAGACCATGAGCCGGTCGAGCAGCAGCTCGATCTTCACGGTGCACGTCTTGTCGGGCTGGGCATGGCGGTGGACGTTGGTCAACAGCTCCGTCACACCGAGCACGGCCCGGTCTATGAGGGGATCCAGATGCCAGTAGCGCAATTGTGCGGAAAGGATTCTGCGGACCTGGCCGATCCGCGCCGGCAGAGCCTGAAGCTCCACTGTGCAATGCCTGCTTGGGTGACTGATCACGGCTGCGACTCCCCGACGTGAGGTCCGGAAGAACACGGAGTTCGGATCGATCCGGCAGGTGCCTGCGTGAAACGGCCGCCTGCCGTCGTGCCCGGCGGGCTGGTGTGCAGCGTGATCGCCGGTAAACCCAGAGTGATGTGAGACCAGCGTGACGCAGGAGGTGCGACTTCGCAACTCGCGGTGACCTAGTCGCTACGCCCCGCAGCCCTGCGTACGGCCTCGATGAACCGGCGTGCCGCGGGCGGCCCGGGCTCGCCCGGCGCGGGATCCTTCTCGCCCAGGGTCAGCAGATACCGGTTGCCGTTGAGGTCCGCGAGAGCCCGGTCGTCCGCGGCGAACCAGGGCTTGGAAGCGCGCACGGCCTGTACCGGCGCGCTGTCGATCTCGCTGCCGTAACTGGTGAGCAGTTCCAGCCTGCCGTCGTTGATCCGGACCTGGCCGGCCCGGGTGAGCGAGCGCAACCTCTTCCCGATCCGCACGCCCATAGCCGTGAACTCCGGCTCCGCCATGCCGCCCCGCCCCCTTGTGCGCGTCGGTGTGCCGGCTCCTGCTCCCGTGTGGGCCGAGAGCCGGCTTCTGTCGTGATCCAGTGTGCGCGCCCCCGTTCGAGACGTCCGTCCCGCCCGGTGCAGTCTGCCCGCCACGGGCGTCGAGCACCAGTGCGCATGACATCTCGCCGGGGGCGCCCGGAGCACTCGTTCGAATGCGCCCCCGCCGCCGCGCTCCGCTGCGACCCCAGGCTGTCTTTGGGGCGCTCAAAGGTGTGTTTATGCAGGTGAGAAGCGTGCGGAAGGTGTCTATGATCGAGACATCGGCCGCGCGACGCGCCGTCGGCGCGCAGTGTTAGGAGCCCCGCCGTGAGCACCCCTCAGCAGACCCGGACCGGCGACACCCTCGATGTCGACCACAGTGACACCGCCTACCGCGGCTGGCTGAAAGAAGCAGTCCGCAAGGTCCAGGCCGACGCCAACCGCTCGGCCGACACGCACCTTCTGCGCTTCCCGCTCCCGGAGAGGTGGGGCATCGACCTGTACCTCAAGGACGAGTCGACCCACCCCACGGGCAGCCTCAAGCACCGGCTCGCCCGCTCGCTGTTCCTCTACGGCCTCTGCAATGGCTGGATCAGGCCGGGCCGCCCGGTGATCGAGGCGTCCAGTGGTTCCACCGCCGTGTCCGAGGCGTACTTCGCGAAACTGATCGGCGTGCCCTTCATCGCGGTCATGCCGCGCACGACGAGCGCCGAGAAGATCCGCCTGATCGAGTTCCACGGCGGGCGGTGCCACTTCGTGGACGACCCGCGCACCATGTACGAGGAGTCGGCCCGCCTCGCGGTGGAGAGGGGCGGCCACTACATGGACCAGTTCACCTACGCGGAACGGGCCACGGACTGGCGCGGCAACAACAACATCGCCGAATCCATCTTCAGGCAACTGGAGTTGGAGCGTTTCCCGGAGCCCGCGTGGATCGTCGCCACGGCCGGTACCGGCGGCACCTCGGCGACCCTCGCCCGGTACGTCCACTACATGCAGCACGACACCCGCATCTGTGTGGCCGATCCGGAGAACTCCTGTTTCTTCGAGGGCTGGAGCACCGGCGATCCGGACGTCACGTGCGACTGCGGCTCGCGCATCGAGGGCATCGGCCGACCGCGCATGGAGCCGAGCTTCGTGCCCGGGGCGATCGACCGCATGATGAAGGTCCCGGACGCGGCCAGTGTCGCCGCCGTGCGCGCCCTGGACCGAGCCATCGGGCGCCGGGCGGGCGGCTCGACGGGCACCGGACTGTGGAGCGCGCTGAAGATCGTCGCCGAGATGGTGGCCGAGGGCCGCCGGGGGAGCGTCGTCACCCTTCTCTGCGACCCCGGCGACCGGTACCTGGACAAGTACTACTCGGACGCGTGGCTGGCCGAGCAGGGCCTGGACATCGAGCCGTACACGGCGGCGATCGCCGCACTGCTGGAGACGGGGGTCTGGCCCGGCCAGGTCGCTCCCGCCGGCCCCTAGCGGACAGAAGCTGTACGGCCTCGCCGGCGCCGGCACGGCAAGCTGGACCAGAAGGGCCTGGTCTCGTCGACAAGCCGCAGAAGGCGGGCCGACCTGCACCCCGGCCAGGAGCTCTGCACCCCGGCCAGGAGCCCTGCACCCCCGCTAGGGGCCCTGCACCCCGAGCCGCCGGTCCAGCGTCCGGACCGCGTCCCGGAAGGCCCGCCCAAGGCCGGCCCGCCCCAGCTTCGCTACCAGGCGGAACACCGCAGTGCCGTCGACGGCGAAGGTCCAGCGCACATGGGTGCCCGCCCCGGCGGGAGTCAGCCGCCACTCCTCGGCGATGGCGCGGGCACCGGGAGCGTTGGCCACGTCGACGCGGTAGGCGTACAGCTCGGGGGCCTTCGCCGCGAGGACGGTCTCCTGGAAGCGCCCGCCGCCCCTGAGGTGGATCTCCCGGGTCGAGCCGTCCCCGGTCGAGCGGGCCAGCGTCACCGCGGAGAACCATTCCTCCCAGCCCGGTACGTCCTCGGCGAGCGCCCGGTGGACCGCCTCCGGCGGAGCCGACATCTGCTGTACGAACACCAGCCGTACGGGCGCGGTCGCGATGAAGTCGAGCCCCACCTCGCGCAGTTGGTGAGCCATGGACAACCCCCTCAGGTGTGAACGGGAAGGGTCACCCTAGCTGGCGCTCCGTCAGATGTCTGTACCGTCAACGGAGTCGCCTGCCACGACCAGCCGCCGCAGATGCTCCGAGATCTCCGCGCGCGCCGACGCCGGCAGCCCCGCGTCCGTCACCAGCGTGTCGACCTGCTCCAGCGAGGCGAACGAACTCAGGCCCACCGTGCCCCACTTGGTGTGGTCGGCGACCACCACGACCCGCCGGGCCGACTGCACCAGACGCCGGTTGGTCTCGGCCTCCGCGAGGTTCGGTGTCGACAGGCCGGCCTCGACCGATATGCCGTGCACACCGAGGAAGAGCACGTCGAAGTGGAGCGCCCCGATCGCCTGGTCGGCCACCGGCCCCACCAGCGAGTCGGAGGGGGTGCGCACACCGCCGGTCAGCACGACGGTCGCCGCGCCCTGACGGGGGCCCGTGGTGCGCTGCGCCGCGTGGAAGACGTCGGCCACCCGCACCGAGTTGGTCACGACGGTCAGATCCGGCACGTCGAGCAGATGGTGCGCCAGCGCGTACGTCGTCGTACCGCCCGACAGGGCGATCGCGGTGCCCGGGGCGACCAGCTCCGCCGCGGACCGCGCGATGTCCTCCTTGGCGGTCAGCTCCAGACCCGACTTCGCCTCGAAGCCCGGCTCGTGGGTGCTCGCCTCGACCACCGGGACCGCGCCGCCGTGCACCTTCTCCAGCACACCCTGGCGGGCCAGTGCGTCGAGATCGCGCCGTACGGTCATGTCCGACACGCCGAGCTTGCGGGTCAGCTCGTTGACGCGCACCCCGCCTCGGCGCCGGACCTCGTCCAGGATCAGGGCGCGCCGCTGCTCCGCGAGGAGGTTCTGATTCTCACTCACGTACGCTCCGGTCCTTTCGCCTGCGGCTGTCCGACACGCCCTGCGCACCCTCTCCGACAAGCACATTTTGCCCGTCTCCGGTGCGCGGGACGACCCATACTCGCACGGGCCCCCACCCGGAGCGCCACCGACCGCCCCGTCTCACTCGTGCCACCGGGGCGACACCCGGGCTCCGGCTGTCGCCCGGATCGGGGAGATTCCGTGACGAGTGGTGTGCGCGACGCGCCGAACGGGAGATCCTTGTTCCCGCACGGACAGATGCCGACAGCGCGTCACGGGGGAAGTGCAAAGACAGTGGAACGTGTCCCGACCATGGGCGCGGACGGCTCGCCCGCCCGGCCCGAAGCATCCGGAACCGCCCTGGAACTCCTGGTCCACGGGGTGGGCGGCACCACGCCGGAGAAAATGCTCGACGATCCGCGCACGGTGCGGATCACCGGCGACGACATCGCGGCCGTCTTCCGGCGCGCCGACGACGTCGACGCCGAGCGGAGACCGCGCGACGCCCGCACCGGCCCGGTGCCCGAGGCGTACGTCTGGTGCAACCTCACCTCCGGCAACGGCACCCGCGCCCTGTGGCTGCTGTTACTGCCGTTCATGGTGGTCAACCTCGCCCACTGGATGCGCCCCACCGCACGCGGCCGCAAACGGACGGTGCGCCTCTACGGCCTCCTGGTCCGGCTCGCGGGCCTGACCCTGACCGTTCTGCTGGTCGCCGCCGCCTGCGAGGTCGCCCTGGACCTCGCGGCCTGGCAGTGCGCGGGCACACGCGCGTGCGCCGAGTCGCACACCTGGCTGGGCTTCCTGTCGCCCGACGTGTCGGAGGCCGGCTGGTGGAGCAGGCCCGGTCGCCGCCTCGCCCTCGCGGCCCTGGTCCCGGCCGCGCTGACCGGTCTGCTCTGGTACCTGTCCCACCGCACCTGGAGCGCCTACGAGTCCCAGCAGCCCATGTCCCGCGGGGGCGAGCCCGAGGAGGACCACGGCCGCACCGCGCTCAGCCGTCCCGGCTTCTGGTACGGCCGCCGCCTGGTCGCCCGCCTGCGCGCCGCGCACACCGCCGCGGGCCTGCTGACGATCGCCGCCGCCGTCAGCTCCACGGCGGCCCGCTTCGACCGCGAACCCGGCGGCCCCGCGCTCCTCGACACGCTCGGCCGGCTCCTGCTGGCCGCTCTCGTCGCCGCCGGGGTCGCCGTCGTCTGGGTGGTGTGCCGCCGAGGACGCAGCGAGAGGTATCTCGACCGGCAGCTCGACGAGCGTCTCGTACGGCGCCTGCCGCTCGCCGCGCTCCTCCTGCTCGCCCTCGCCGCGGTGTACGCCGGGTGGGAGCGGCCGGGGTGGCAGTCGCACGGCCGGCTGTCGGGGGACGCCACCTTCGGCGGCATCGCCTTCGTGCAGGGTCTGCTGGTGGTCGCCCTGGCCGCGGTCGCCCACCTGCTGTACCGCACGCATCCCGACCCGCGCGCAGCGATGCGCGGGCTCGCCGGACCCGCCGTGGCGACACTGGCCTGCGCACTGGGCGGCGTGATGTCCGGCGGCGTCTCGCAGCGGGTGTCGGACTGGCTGGACGGCACCGGCGCCACCATCCTCGGCCCGCCGGTCCTGCTGACCTGGCAGGCGTCCGTGATCCCGCTGGTCCTTCTCGTGCTGCTGGCGCACTGCGCCTGGCTCGGCCGGCGCACCTGGCGCTCCGGACGGGCCCAACTGGGCACGGTCGAGAGTGAGTACCCCGCCGAGCCCAAGGACGCGGCACGCACCCGCCGTATCGCCCGCACCCGCGCGGTGGCGGCGCTGACGGACCGGGGACCGCGCCTGCTCGGAGTGACGTCGGCCAGCACCCTGCTCCTGGGAGCCGGGGCCCTTGTCGGCGCTCTCACCTCCCGCAGGACACCGGCGCAGGCCGCCGAGGGGGCGTACGTCTTCGTTCAGGGCGCCGCCGACACCGCGCAGGCCCTCGGCTCCTGGCTGATCGGCCTCGGCTTCATCCTGTTCGTCACCTGGGGACGCCGCGCCTACAAGGACCCCTCCGCGCGCCGGACCATCGGCATCCTCTGGGACGTGGGCACCTTCTGGCCGCGCGCCGCCCACCCCTTCGCCCCGCCCTGCTACGCCGAGCGCGCGGTACCGGACCTGACCTGGCGGATCGCGACCTGGACCCGGGCCACGCGCGGCCGGCTGGTCATCTCCGGCCACTCCCAGGGCAGTGTCCTGGCGGCCGCCGCGGCCTGGCAGCTGGAGCCGACGGTCCGCAAACGCGTCGGCCTGCTGACCTACGGTTCCCCGCTGGAGCGCCTCTACGGCCGCTGGTTCCCGGCCCACTTCGGCCCGGCCGCGCTCACCGCCCTGCACCACGACGTGGACTGCTGGCGCAACCTCTACCGGCTCACCGACCCCATCGGCGGCCCGGTCCGGCTGCCCGGCGACTGCGGTCCCGAGGTGGACCGGCAGCCCCTCAAGGACCCGCTCGCCTACGGCCGCACCGATCTCCACCCGCTGCCCGCGCCGATCCTCGGCCACTCCGACTACCAGGCCGACCCGGTCTTCGCCGAGGAACGCGCGAAACTGCTGGGCCGGCTCCAGCCGGACGTGCCGGTACCGCGGTCTCAGGAGGACTCGGGCAGGTCCTCGGCGTAGAGCAGGGTGAGATCGTCCGTGGTCGGGTCGTCCACCTGGGCGACCCGGCTCGCGTGCCGCTCCACCATCGCCTCGAAGGTCTGGCGCGCGGTACGGCCGTTGCCGAAGGCGGGCCCCTTGGGCAGCACCGTGAAGTACTTCAGCAGAGCCTCCGGAGCGCCCGGTGCCAGCCGGTACTCGTGCTCCTCGGCCTGCTGCTCCACGATGCGGAGGAGTTCCTCGGGGTTGTAGTCGCTGAAGGTGATGGTCCGCGAGAAACGGGAGGCCACACCCGGGTTGACCGACAGGAACCGCTCCATCTCGGCGGTGTAGCCCGCGACGATCACCACGACCGACTCGCGGTGGTCCTCCATCAGCTTCACCAGCGTGTCGATGGCCTCCTTGCCGAAGTCCCGGCCAGAGTCCTCCGGCGACAGCGCGTACGCCTCGTCGATGAACAGCACTCCGCCGCGCGCCTTGTCGAAGGCCTCCTGGGTGCGGATCGCGGTGGAACCGATGTGCTCGCCGACCAGGTCGACGCGGGACACCTCGACGAGATGCCCCTTCTCCAGGACACCGAGGGAGGCGAGGATCTCGCCGTAGAGCCGGGCGACCGTCGTCTTGCCGGTGCCGGGGGAGCCGGTGAAGACCAGGTGGCGCTTGACGGACGCCGCCTTGAGGCCCGCCTCCTGGCGCCGCCGGCCCACCTCGATCATGTCGGTGAGCGCCCGCACCTCGCGCTTGACGCTGTCCAGGCCCACCAGGGCGTCGAGCTCACCGAGAACGGCCTTCGAGGTGCGCGAGGGCTTCTCCGGCTCGGCGGGGACGGCCGGCGGCTCCTGTTCGGTGACCCGCTGCCCGGGGATCAGCAGACCGGGGGAGCGGGACTCCGTCAGTACGGCCGTCTCGCGCGCCGCGGGCGGCGTCGGGCCCCCGCTCTCGTCGCTCGTGCAGTCCTCGACGACGGGGCCCGCTCCGGCCGCCGCGTCGGGGGCGTCGGCGAACTCGTAGCCGCCGCGCGCGCAGCGCTCCGTGCGGCACTTCTTGAGGGTCGTACGGCAGCCGTCTATGACATGGAAGCCGTAGCCGCCGCTGCCCGTCACCCGGCAGTTCAGGAAGCTGCCACGGCCGCCCGCCGACACATAGAAGCCCGCCTCGGCGGGGGAGTCGACCGTGCAGCGCTCGATGGTCGGGTCGGCGCCCTTGGTGACGATCACGCCGGTCTGGGTGGCGTCCACGGTGCAGTTGTTGAGGGTGCCGCCGCTGCCGTGGTCACGGAACCAGGCGCCGGTCGCCGCGTCCCGGATCCGGCAGTCGTCGAGCTGCGCGGTGGCGCCGTCGCTCACGGACACGGCCGTGTTGCGGACCTGGGAGATGTCACTGTCGACGACGTCAGCGCGGGAGCCGCGGTCGAGGACGAACAGGGCGTCCGGCACGTCGTGCACCCGGCAGGAGTCCAGTACGGCGGTGGCGCCGTCGCTGATCCAGACGGCCGGATAGTCGCCGGTGCTGTCGAAGATCTCGCACTGGTTGGCGTCCACGCGCGTGCCCGGATCCCACACCGACAGGCCGTTGCGCCCGAACTGACGGACCGTCGTACGGGTCAGGGTGAGCACCGAGCGGGAGCGCAGGTCGACCGCGTTCTCCGGGATGTCGTGGATACGGCAGTCGGCCAGGGTCAGCACCGCGTCGGTGTCGAGGGTGACGCCGTCGCCCGTGGTGCGGTGCACATCGCAGTCGGTGAGGTGCGCGGTGGCCCGGCCGGTGATCTGGACCCCGCTGCCGCGAACCTCGTAGACCTCACAACCCACGGCCTCCAGCGCGGAGTTCTCGCCGGTCGCCGTCAGTCCCGCGCCCGAGGTGTGGTGGACCCGGCAGCGTTCCAGGCGGGGGTGGGCGCCGCCGCGCACCGAGACACCGGACTGGCCGGCCGCCACGATCTCGCACTCCTCGAACACCCCGCCCGCGCCGTCCAGTACGGCGATGCCGATGCCGGCCGGGTTGTCGACGGTGCAGCGCCGCACGGTCGGGCGCGCGCCGCCGCGTACCTCTATGCCGGCCGCCGACCGCGTGACGATCCGGATGTCGGTGAGCTCCGGTGTGCCCTCCTCGACGAGCAGGGCGGGCGCGGCCGCGTCCTGGCCCTCCACGTGCAGGTCCTGCACCACGGCGGAGGAACACACGGTCAACGGCACCCCGTCCAGGGGCGCGATGCGCACGGAACCGGGGGAACCCTCGGGGCCGCGCAGGGTCACCGCCCGCTGCACGACGAGGTTCTCCCGGTAGGTGCCCGGCGCGACCGTGAGGACGTCCCCGTCCGCCGCGGCCTCCAGGGCAGCGGCGAGTGACGCGTACTCACCCGTGCGGCGCCGCCACCTTGATGTACCGGTGTGCGTCACCTGGACCGTGCCCTGTGCCATGGCGTTGCTGTGCCCCCACCTCGTCGTACGCGGGTTTGTGCTGCCGAGGAACCTCGGCCGGTCCACCGTAGCGTGCGCGCGGGTGGTGGGTTGACCAGAGCCGTGAGGCGGTCAGCTGCCGGTGCCGGTCCGGCCCCAGTCCGGGCCCGCGCGCTCCCATGCCTGGTCCCAACGGGCGTACCGGCGACGGACCATGCGCCAGACGGCGAGCCGTCTGGCGCACTCGACCAGGCCCGCGGTCAGCAGGGCCGCTCCGGTGCCCGCGAGGACGGCGTGGGTGGTGGCGGTGGCGGAGTCCAGCGGCCGGGCCGCTGCGCGGCCGTGCAGGTCCGTCCACATGCGGAAGTGGTCGCCGCGGTGCGGGGTCTGGAGGGCGGCCATCACCGTGCCCCGGTGCGCGGTGCCGTCCGGCGCGGTCCAGCCGGCCACCACTCGGCTGCGCACCTCCCGCCCCGACGCGGCCTCGGGGTCGGCGTCCAGCGGCGAACGCTCCATCCTGCGGATCACGGTCGCCGTCACCAGCCGACGCGAATCCTGCTGTTCACGGACCGACTGCTGCAGCGCTCTCTGGGCCGCGCCCCCGGTGCCGGAGCCGATCACCGGTGCTACGACCAGGATCAGCAGCAGGGCCAGGAGGCCGGCCCAGGCCTCGGCCAGGTCGGTCCCGCGGCGCAGCGGGTTGCGCCGCCAACGCCACAGTCCACTGATCGCTCGCACCGTCCGCACCCCCTTCCCGCTCCGTGATAACCCCCGACGGAGTCGTTCACGCGCGGGACCGGCCGAAGAGAGAGCGAAATCACCTGCGGCCGGGCCTCTCATGAACTCCTCACGAAAGCCCCAACGTGCATGCCCCCGGGCGGTGTTCCCGTGCTGCTCGCTTCCTAGGCGAGAACCGTCACCGGGTCACCGACCCGGATCGTGCCACGGGAGCGGGGCACCAGGTTCTGCCCGAAGACGAGCTTGCCGCCGAAGCGGCGGTGCCGGCCCAGGCTGTGCAACGGCTCCTTGCCGCGGACGGCCCGGTCCTGGTCGGTGGTGGTCACCACGCACCGCCCGCACATCTTGGCCACCCGGAAGGTGACGTCCCCGATGGCGATGAGCGACCAGTCGTCCTCGGCCCAGGCGTCGGCGCCGCTCACGACCACGTTCGGCCGGAAACGGTTCATGGGCAGGGGGCCCTCGGCCGCGTGCCGGCCTTCGGAGATCAGGGAGTTGAGGGCGTCGAGGGAGGCCGCGGAGGTCAGCAGCAGCGGATATCCGTCGGCGAAAGTGACGGTCTCGCCCGGCAGCGCGTACTCGGGCTCGACCGGGCGGCGGGTGGCGGGGTCGTCCAGGTGGACCAGGTGGGTCCGGGCACCGAGGTACTCGCTGCACCACTCGTGCGCGTCCGCGTCGGCGGCGGGCACCCCCTCGACCTTGTCCCCGAAGATGTCCAGTGTGACGGTCTCGCCCGGCTCGGGGACCGGCACGGTCAGCGGATCCAGACCGGGCGCGGACAGAACGACGCCGCCGCCGGGCATCAGCTCGGCGGCGGCCTGCGCGAGGCGCGGCTGCTGTCGTTGGGTGACGACCTTTCCCCCGTCGTCTACCAGCGCCCAGCGCCGGTCACCGGCCAGCCCCCAGGGCTCCACCTCGGCCTCCCGGAGTGCCAGACCCCGGAACGCCTTGACCGGATGGACATGTATCGACAACAGCTGCGCATTCCCCATGAGGCCATCGTGCCAGGCGGCGCCGACAGCCCGGGAGGGGAATCAGTACCCGCGGTACTGCTGGTTGTTGTACGGGTCCTGGTAGGGAGCCGCCGGAGCGGGCCGGGGAGCCGCGGGGCGCATCGCCTCGTAGCCCGTGCCCATGCCGGGGGCGGCCGGACGCGGCTGCTGTTGCTGCGGCCCGGGATAACCGCGAGGCGCGGCGGCCTGCTGCGGGATGTACGCCCCGGGCGCCTGCTGCAGCGGAGCGGGCTGCTGCGCCTGCGGGTAGCCGTAGGAGGAGTAGGAGGGACCGGCGGGAAGAGCGGGCAGCGCGGACGGCAGCGCGGGCAGGTGGTTTGCCGGGGCGTCGTACGCGTACGCGGCCGGGACCCGGATCGGGGCGATCTGCGGGGTGCCCCGCTCGGCCACGAGTGAGTCGTAGATCGGAGTGTCCGGGAAGGAGGCGGAGTAGTAGCCGCCGCCATAAGTGGAGCGGGGGGAGGTCATGGCACATAAGTTAAGCCCACGATGTGCTGGTTGGGGAGACCGATAAGAGGGTTGTTTTCCGTGTCGGCAGTGACGTGGGCTCCCCAATGCGAGCGAACTCGGCAAAAAAGGACGCCAATCCGGGTCCCATCCGTGTAAAGGCCGAGTTCCGGAGGGGTTACCGAGGGTTGGCGGGTGATCTTCCTGTGCGCGGGATGGGAGTTCGCTGTCCCGGGGGAATAGGTTGAGCGAGTAGAACTCGAAGGACCGCCGGGGCGCGTCCTGGCCTGCCGACACCTGATGGGGGCAGACATGTCAATGCCGAAAGGCTCGAACGCTCCGGTGCCCACGACGGCACTGCGCGTCGAATTGGGCTGGCGTACCGGGCCGGGGGTCCCCACCGCGGATGCCTCGGCCCTGCTGCTCGCCGGCGGGAAGGTCCATTCGGACGCCGACTTCGTCTTCTACAACCAGCCGCAGCACTCCTCCGGAGCTGTCCGCCACGAGGGCAAACGCACCGACGGCGGCCGGGTGACCGACACGCTGCTCGTCGATCTCGCGCGCGTGGAGCCGTCGGTGGAGACCGTCGTGCTCGCCGCTTCCGCGGACGGCGGGACCTTCGCCCAAATCCCGGATCTTTACATCGAGGTGCGAGATGCCACGCAGGGCACTGTGGCGGCGCGGTTCGAGAGCACGGGCGCGACGGTAGAAACCGCTTTCGTACTCGGGGAGTTCTATCGCCGTCAGGGCGCGTGGAAATTCCGTGCCGTCGGTCAGGGCTACGACAGCGGACTGGAAGGTCTCGCAACGGACTTCGGCATCACCGTGGACGAGCCCCAGCAGACGGCACCGGTGACGTCGCCGCCCGCCCCCTCCTCGCAACCGGTCCGCCTCTCCAAAGTCACGCTGACCAAGTCGGCTCCCTCCGTTTCCCTCGCCAAACAGGGCGGCACCTCGGGCGCGATGCGCGTGAACCTCAACTGGCAAGTGCACAAACAGTTCTCGGGCTGGAGCGGCAAGCGCGGCCGGGCAGTGCCCATGCACGCCGACCTCGACCTCGACCTGTGCGCCCTGTACGAACTCGCCGACGGCCGCAAGGGGGTCGTACAGGCGCTCGGCAACGCCTATGGAGCCCTGCACCAGCCGCCCTACATCCACCTCGACGGCGACGACCGCACCGGTGCGCTCGCGAGCGGTGAGAACCTCACCGTGAATCTCGACCACAAGCGCGACTTCCGGCGCATCCTCGTCTTCGTGACCATCTACGAGGGCGCGCGCTCCTTCGCCGACCTGCACGCCACGGTCACCCTCCAGCCGCAGTACGGCGCCCCGATCGACTTCTCCCTCGACGAGTGCACGGTGCCCTCGACGGTGTGCGCCCTGGCCCTGATCACCAACACCGGTGACGACCTGGTCGTCCAGCGCGAGGCCCGCTACCTGGTGCCCGAACGCGGGGTGAGCCCGCAGCGGACGGTGGACCAGGTCTACGGCTGGGGCATGAACTGGACACCGGGCCGCAAGTGAGGCCTCACCGCTCCTCGCCGACGACGGCGTCCGGGCGCGCGTAGGTGCGGCCCTTCCAGGCCGCGCCGCGGCCCCGGTAGTGCTGCACCGCCGAGTCGACCGTCATCAGGAGATAGAGGAACGCGGTGAACGGCAGCAGGGGAGCGAGCCACAGCGGCTGCCGGTAGTAGCGGAGCATCGGGGCGTACGTCCCCGTCATGACCAGCCACGCGAGAGCACCCGGCAGCACGGTCGCCGCACTGCCCGTCGCCAGGCCGGCGAGGACGGCGACGGGCGGCACCAGATAGACCAGCGTCAGCCCGGCCACCGTTCCCAGCAGCACCAGGGGGTTGTGGCGGAGCTGGGCGTACGCGCTGCGCGACACCATCCGCCACAGGTCGTGCAGCCGGGGATAGGGGCGCACGCTGTCCACGCGCTCGGCGAGGCCCAGCCAGATGTGGCCGCCGCCGCCCTTGACGGCCCGCGCGAGGGCCACGTCGTCGATGACGGCGTGCCGGATGGCGTCCGGGATCCGCGCCCGCTCGGCCGTGTCGGCGCGCAGCAGGACGCAGCCGCCCGCCGCGGCCGCCGTCCGCGCGCCCCTCCTGCCGATCCGGCGGAACGGATACAGCTGCGCGAAGAAGTAGACGAACGCCGGCACCACGAGCCGCTCCCACAGGCTCTCCACCCGCAGCCGGGCCATCTGCGAGACGATGTCGAACCCACCGGCGTGCGCGGCGGCGACCAGCCGCCGCAGGCTGTCCGCCTCATGGGCGATGTCGGCGTCCGTCAGCAGCAGGTACTCGGGCCCACGCGCGCGTGCCAGAGCGATGCCATGGCCTACGGCCCACAGCTTGCCCGTCCACCCCGCCGGCGGCTCACCCGGTGAGGACACCGTCAGCGGAAGTCCGCCGGACCGGCGCGCCAGTTCGCGGGCCAGTTCTCCGGTGCCGTCCGTGCTGCCGTCGTCGACGAGGAAGATCTCTGCCCGTCCCGGATAGTCCTGGGCCAGGAGAGAGGGCAGGCTCACGGGCAGCACCTCGGCCTCGTCGCGGGCCGGCACCACCACGGCCACGGAGGGCCAGGTCTCGGGATCGCGCTGCGGCGGGAGCCTTATGTCCGTGCGCCAGAAGGAGCCCTGGCAGAGCAGCAGCCACAGCCAGGCGGCGAGGGATACGGCGGCGGTCCACGCGATGGCGCTCACGCCCGCAGTCTGCCCCACGCGACCGGCCCCCAAGGGCTCATCGTCTATCGTGGCCGGGTGAAGATCGCGCTCTTGGACTCCGGAATCGGTCTGCTGGCGGCCACCGCCGCGGTACGGCGACTGCGCCCCGACGCCGATCTCGTGCTCTCCCTCGACCCCGACGGCATGCCATGGGGCCCCCGCACACCGGACGACATCATCGGGCGCGCCCTGACCCTCGCCGAGGCCGCCGCCGCCCATGGTCCCGAGGCCCTGATCATCGGCTGCAACACCGCCACCGTGCACGCCCTGACCGCCCTGCGCGCCCGTCTCGAACCGGATCTGCCGGTCATCGGCACCGTTCCCGCGATCAAGCCCGCGGCGGCGGCCGGCGGTCCCTTCGCCATCTGGGCGACCCCCGCCACCACCGGCAGCCCCTACCAGCGCGGTCTCATCGAGGAGTTCGCCGACGGGGTGCCGGTCACCGAGGTGCCCTGCCACGGCCTCGCCGAGGCGGTGGAGCACGCCGACGAGGCGGCCGTCGACGCCGCCGTGGCCGCGGCCGCCGCCCTGACCCCCGCGGACGTGACGACCGTCGTCCTGGGCTGCACCCACTACGAACTGGTCGCCGAGCGCATCCGCGCCGCCGTGCAGCGCCCCGGCCGTCCGCCGCTCGTCCTGCACGGCTCCGCCGGAGCGGTCGCCGCCCAGGCGCTGCGCCGGATCGGTGAGCAGCCCGCGCCCGAGGCAGCGGCCACCGGCACCCTCACGGTGCTGCTCAGCGGACGCGAGGGCGCCGCGCTGCCCGCACCCGCCCTGGCCTACGCGGAGGGCCGGCTCCTGCGGACCGCCACCCCTGCCCACTGACCACCGGCCGACGGCCGGAAAGCCCCGTCCGGAGCAGTCACTCTGTGCGACGAGGTACCAGCGCGGCGAAACCTGAGTAACCTCGTAGGCATGAGGGACCACCCCCAGGGCGAGCACACCTCGCACCACACCGAGGTCTGGACCGGCCGCGCCTCCAACCGGATCCAGTGGCTGCTGGCGCTCGGGGGCGCCGCGATCCTGGCGCTCGGCGTCGAGCTCGCCGTCGACTCGACGTGGACCTCAGGGGCCGCCCCGCTCGTCATGTCCGTGGTCGGCTGCATCGCGGCCGGGCTGCTGGTCCTCTTCCTCACGCTCGCCTTCGTCCATGTCGCCCTCAAGGTCGACATGGACTCCCTGGAGGTGCGGTGCGGTCACATCGGGGTGCCGCGCCGCCGGATCCCGCTGGACCATGTGGCCGGAGCCGAGTTCATCCCGCACGTCACTCCGCGGCAGTGGGGCGGCTGGGGCTACCGCTGGCGCCCCGAGAAGGGCACCGCCGTCGTCGTACGCCGGGGCGAGGGCGTGGTCCTCCAACTGTGGGACGGGCACACGTTCACCGTGACCGTCGATGACGCCGAGGCCGCCGTACGCATCATCCGCGACCGGCTGCGGCCCCGGGCGACGGGTCCGCGCCGCTGAGAGCGGGCCGATGGGTCACTTCACGGCCGGTTCGTCGATGAGCGGGTGGGCCGTCGTCAGGCCCGCCAGAAATCCGACGCCCACCGACACCATCGTGAAGCTCAGCGCGTTGCCGACCGCGGCGATCGCCGCCAGCGCCGTCAGGGCCGCGCCCGCCGAGAGGACGACCGGCGTGGGACGGGGAGAGCGCCACAGCGCGTACAGCAGCCAGCAGAAGGCCGCCACCAGCAGCAGCGCCCCGGTCACCCCCTGTTCGGCGGCGATCTGAAGCGGAGCCGAGTGCGGTTTCCCGTCGGACAGCAGGGACTGGGCCGCCGTGGTGCTCACCTCTCCGAAGCGGCCCGGACCCACCCCGAGGGCGGTGTTCTCCTGGGCCAGGTGGAGGGCGTCGCGCCACAGGCCGATCCGGTGCGGGGTGAGCCGGCCGCGCAGGGCATCGGCGAACCCTTCCGGTACCGCGTTGCCGGCCACCGCCCAGGTCAGGCCGGTCACCGCGGTCGCGGCCAGGGCGAGGCCGGCGATGCCCGGACCGCGCCGGCGCATCCGGCCCGCGGCGAGCGAGCACAACAGCACCGCGATGCAGCTGGCCAGGCCGGACGCCGACCCCAGGGCGGCCGAGGCCACCGCGATGCCGGCGGCCAGCAGCCGCAGCAGGAGCCGCAGGGCAGGAGTGCCGGTGGTCCAGGCGGCGCAGCACGCGGCACCGGTGGCGAGCGTCAGCAGGGCGGCCGTGGCGCCCGCGTGCCCCAGTGGACCGACGAGGTCCGGTCCGGGCGCGAGACGGGGGAGTCCCACCGCCAGGCCCAGTCCGGTCAGCGCGGCGGCGCACGGGGCGGCGACCGGCAGCAGCGCCCCCGAGATCCGGCCGGCCGCATACCCCGCGGCGACGGCCAGCAGGGCGAGCAGCACGCCCTCCGGACGCCCGTCGTGCGCGGCCGCGGTGATCAGCGACCAGGCGGCACAGGCGCCGAGCACCAGTACGCCCACCACATCCGAAACGTTTCGTCTGTCGCCGTCCTGCTCGGAACCGGCCACAGACGTGATCCCCGTGGAACCCACCCCGCCCCCCGAAACCCGGTCCCCCGACCTGTGGCCCCCGCCGCCCGGACGCTGTCGGCCCGTACGACAGGGACTCCGGCACACCGTAACGGCTGATGGGTGATTTGTGGACGAGTTGTGCGGGATCTACGCGGCCCAGGCGCGCGGGCGGTGCCAGCGCCGGCCGGCGGACCGCGCTGTGGACGCCGAGGTCAACCGCCGTACACTCCCGGAGTGACCGTCACCGCAACTTCCGTGGACGAGTCGGACCGGCTGGAACCGCAGTCCGCGACCGTCTCCCGCTGGGCTCTCCGGCTCCGCCGTCTCGTCCCGGCCGCCGCCGCGGCACTCTCCGGAGTGCTGCTCTACGTCAGTTTCCCGCCACGCCCCCTGTGGTGGCTGGCCCTGCCCGCCTTCGCCGTCTTCGGCTGGGTGCTGCGCGGCCGTGGCTGGAAGGCGGCCTTCGGTCTCGGCTATCTCTTCGGCCTGGGCTTCCTGCTGCCGCTGCTGGTGTGGACCGGCGTCGAGGTGGGTCCCGGGCCCTGGCTCGCGCTGGTGGCGATCGAGGCGATCTTCGTCGCGTTGGTCGGCGTGGGCATCGCCGCCGTCTCGAAGCTGCCCGGCGCGCCGGTGTGGGCCGCCGCCGTGTGGATCGCCGGAGAAGCGGCACGCGCGCGTGCGCCGTTCCACGGCTTCCCCTGGGGAAAGATCGCGTTCGGCCAGGCCGACGGCGTCTTCCTGCCGCTCGCCGCGCTGGGCGGCACGCCCGTGCTGGGCTTCGCCGTCGTCCTGTGCGGCTTCGGCCTCTACGACGTCGTCCGCCTGGTGGTGGAGCGGCGGGGCATCGGCGCCGTACGGCGTCCCGCCGCGGCCGTGGCCCTGCTGAGCGTGGCCGTACCGGTGCTCGGGGCGCTCGCGGCCCGGACGCTGGTGAGCGACAAGGCCGAGGACGGCACCGTGACCGTCGCGGCCATCCAGGGCAACGTGCCGCGCGCCGGGCTGGAGTTCAACGCCCAGCGTCGGGCCGTGCTCGAGTACCACGCGCGCGAGACCGAGCGGCTGGCCGCCGAGGTGAAGGCCGGCAGGATCGCGAAGCCCGACATCGTGCTGTGGCCGGAGAACTCCTCCGACGTCGACCCCTTCACCGACGCGGAGGCGGCCGTGGTCATCGAGCAGGCGGCCAAGGCCATCGACGCCCCGATCTCCGTCGGCGGTGTCGTCGAGCGGGACGGCAAGCTCTACAACGAGCAGATCCTGTGGGACCCGGTCAAGGGCCCCACCGACACCTACGACAAGCGGCAGATCCAGCCGTTCGGCGAGTATCTCCCGCTGCGCTCCCTCGTCGGCGCGATCAACAAGAACTGGACCTCCATGGTCCGCCAGGACTTCAGCCGGGGCACCGAGCCGGGCGTCTTCCGGATGGCCAACGCCAAGGTCGGCCTGGTCACCTGTTACGAGGCCGCGTTCGACTGGGCCGTGCGCTCCGAGGTGACCGACGGCGCGCAGCTGATCTCGGTGCCGAGCAACAACGCGACCTTCGACCGCAGCGAGATGACCTACCAGCAGCTCGCCATGTCCCGGGTGCGCGCCGTGGAGCACAGCCGGACCGTGACCGTGCCGGTGACCAGCGGCGTGAGCGCGATCATCATGCCGGACGGCCGGATCACCCAGAAGACCGGCATGTTCGTGGCCGCCTCCCTGGTGCAGAAGGTGCCGCTGAGGTCCTCGCAGACCCCGGCGACCCGGCTCGGCATCCTGCCCGAGATGGCCCTGGTCCTGGTCGCCGCGGGCGGGCTCGGCTGGGCGATCGGCTCGGGGCTGCGCGGGCGTCGCGCCGAGAGCGTGTGACCGTACGCCGGTCCTGCGCCGTCCGGAAGATCACCGAGGCGTCGTCGAGCGCGGTTAGGGTCGGCGCATGGCTACCCCTGATTTCATCCGCACCCTTCGGACGTCCATCGGTCACGACCTCCTCTGGCTCCCCGGCGTCAGCGCCGTCGTCCTCGACGACGAGGGCAGAGTGCTGCTCAACCGCCGCTCGGACACCCGCAAGTGGTCGCTGATCGGCGGCATCCCGGAGCCGGGGGAGCAGCCCGCGGCCTGTGCCGTGCGGGAGGTCGAGGAGGAGACGGGCGTGCACTGCGTCATCGAGCGGGTGATCGTGGTCCAGGCGCTCAAGCCCGTGACGTACGACAACGGCGACATCTGCCAGTACATGGACATCTCGTTCCGTTGCCGGGCCGTGGGCGGCGAGGCGCGGGTCAACGACGACGAGTCGCTGGAGGTGGGGTGGTTCGCGGTGGACGCCCTGCCGGACCTGAACGAGTTCGGGCTGCAGCGGATCAAGCAGGCGCTGACCGACGAACCCACATGGTTCGACTCTACGAGTTCCGAGTGAAGTATGGGGTGTGACCACATGTGGTGCGCGGCGGGCGCTGCCTAGAGTCGGACCATGACCGCCAGCAGCGCCCTCCCGTGCCCCCACGCCTCCACGCTCGACCTCGGCGGCCGCACCGCCCTCGTCACCGGCGCCGCCGGCGGCATCGGCCGCGCCTGTGCGCTGCGGCTCGCGGCGGCCGGGGCCAAGGTGAGAGCGGTCGACCGGGACGCGGCCGGTCTGGAAGAACTCGCCGAGCAGTCCGCGGGGCTGGCGGGCACCGTCGAAGCACAGGTCCTCGACCTCACCGACCTGGACGCCGCCGAGCACGCCGCCGCGGGCACCGACGTCCTCGTCAACAACGCCGGCCTCCAACTGGTGCGGCCCATCGAGGAGTTCCCGCCCGAGGTGTTCCACACGGTGCTCACCGTGATGCTGGAGGCGCCGTTCCGACTCATCCGCGGCGCCCTGCCGCACATGTACGGGCAGGGCTGGGGGCGGATCGTCAACGTGTCCTCCGTGCACGGTCTGCGCGCCTCGCCCTACAAGGCGGCCTATGTGGCGGCCAAACACGGTCTGGAGGGCCTGTCCAAGACGGCCGCCCTCGAAGGCGCCCCCCACGGAGTGACCTCGAACTGTGTGAACCCCGCCTATGTGCGCACCCCACTGGTCGAGCGGCAGATCACCGACCAGGCCCGTGCGCACGGCATCCCCGAGGAGCGGGTGGTGTCCGAGGTGCTGCTCCAGGACAGCGCGCTCAAGCGGCTCATCGAGCCGGAGGAGGTCGCCGAGGCCGTGGCCTACCTGTGCGGCCCGCACGCGTCCTTCGTCACCGGTACGTCGCTCGTCCTCGACGGCGGCTGGACCGCGCACTGACCGGCATCCGGCCGCACGTAGCCCGGCCCGGAGTTTTCCACAGGCCTGACGGGGCGAGCGTGCGATGAGCAATCCTGTGGGCATGTCCAGCGATCACGCGCAGTCCGTCGAGCGCCCCGCCGGCAGTGCCGAGGCACCCTTCCTCGAACTGCTGGCCAGGGGCGCGTCCGCCGACGCCTACGAGCAGCCGGTGCTGATCGCCCGCGCCGAGGGAAGGCCGGCCGAGCGGATCGCCGCGCTCGAAGCGGCCAAGGCGGTCGCCCTGCGCGTGCGCTCCGAGCTGGAGGGCCGGCGGCGGCGGGAGGCCGAGCTGTCCGCCCTGTTCGAGACCGCCCACGACCTGGCCGGGCTCCGGGACCTGGACGCGGTGCTGCGGGCCATCGTGCAGCGCGCCCGGTCCCTGCTCGGCACGGACGTGGCCTACCTCAGCCTGAACGACCCGGTGCGGGGCGACACCTACATGCGGGTCACCGAGGGCTCGGTCGCCGCCCGCTTCCAGCAGCTGCGGCTCGGGATGGGCGAGGGGCTCGGCGGACTGGTCGCCCAGACCGCCCGCCCCTACGTCACCGACGACTACTTCAAGGACGACCGCTTCCAGCACACCCTCACCATCGACTCGGGCGTACGGGACGAGGGGCTGGTCGCCATCCTCGGCGTGCCGCTGACCCTGGGGCACCACGTCATCGGCGTGCTGTTCGCGGCGGACCGGCGCGCCCGCGTCTTCGAGCGGGAGCAGATCGCGCTCCTCGGCTCCTTCGCCGCGCTGGCCGCGGCCGCCATCGACACCGCGAATCTGCTCACCGAGACCCGCTCGGCCCTGACCGAACTGGAGCGGGCCAACGAGATCATCCAGGATCACAGCGGTGTCATCGAGCGCGCCTCCGACGTCCACGACCGGCTCGCCGAACTGGTGCTGCGCGGTGGCGGGGTGCACGACGTGGCGGCGGCCGTCTCCGAAATCCTCGGCGGCACGGTCGAGTTCGCCGAGATCGCACCCGCCCAGGCACTGGAGGCGTCCCGAGCCGAAGGCCACGCCGTACAGCAGGGCGACGACTGGATCGCCGCCGTCGCCGCCGGCGGGGAACTCCTCGGCGCGCTGGTGCTGCGCGGCCATCCGGGGCTCGACCCCGTGGACCAGCGCACCCTGGAGCGGGCCGCGATGGTCACCTCGCTGCTCCTGCTGGCCAGGCGTTCCGCCGCCGAGGCCGAACAGCGGGTCCGCGGCGAGCTCCTCGACGACCTGCTCGACGCCCGCGACCGCGACCCCCGCCTGCTGCGCGAACGGGCCGCCCGGCTGGACGCCGACCTCGACGCCACCCACGTCGTGCTGGCCGCCCGTCTCGACGGCCCCGCGGCCGACGCCGACGAAGAGGCGGCCGCCCGCAGGCGCCTGTGGTCCGCGGCGTCCCACCTCGCCGCGACCCGGCACGGCCTGGCCGCCGCCCGCGACGGCGGCACCGTCCTGCTGCTGCCCCTCACCACCGGGGACACGGCCACCGAACTGGCCCGCCGCACCGCCGGGCACCTCGGAACAGCCGTCCACGAGGCGGTGACCGTCGGAGCCTCGGCCCCGGTCCGCGACCTCGCCGTCCACCTGGACGCCGTGGCCGCCGCCTACGAGGAGGGTCGGCGCTGCCTCGACGCGCTGCGGCTCCTGGGCCGCTCGGGAGACGGGGCCGCCGCCGAGGACTTCGGGTTCCTCGGTCTGCTCCTGGCCGGTGACCGGGACATCGCGGGCTTCGTGGACCGCACCATCGGCCAGGTGGTCGCCTACGACGACCGGCGGGGCACCGATCTGCTGCGCACCCTCGACGCCTACTTCGCGTGCGGGATGAGCCCGGCCCGCACCAAGGACGAACTGCACGTCCATGTGAACACCGTCGCCCAGCGCCTGGAGCGCGTGGGCCGTCTGCTCGGCGGGGACTGGCAGAGCCCCGCGCGCGCCTTGGAGATCCAACTCGCGCTGCGGCTGCACCGGTTGTCGGCGCCGACACGCCCCTGACCCCCGCACGCACGGGCGTACGGGGGCCGGCCGGTCCGGGGCGGGGTTCAGACGGTCCGGGCGTCCGCCGCGTGGGAGGTGGCCGCCGGCTCCGGTTCGGCGTCCGGCTCGATGTCGGCCAGGTCCCGGTGACGGGTCTCCTTGGCGACACCGACCGCTATGACCGTCAGAACGGCCGCGGCGATGACGTAGAGGGCGATCGGGGTGGAGCTGCCGTAGTCGGACAGCAGCGCGGTGGCGATGAGCGGGGCCGGGGCGCCTGCCGCGACGGAGGCGAACTGGGCGCCGATGGAGGCACCGGAGTACCGCATCCGGGTAGCGAACATCTCGGAGAAGAAGGCCGCTTGGGGCGCGTACATGGCGCCGTGCAGGACGAGTCCGACGGTCACCGCGAGGATCAGGTTGCCGAAGCCGCCGGTGTCGACGAGCCGGAAGAACGGGAACATCCACAGGCCGACGCCGACCGCGCCGAGCAGGTACACCGGGCGCCGGCCGACGCGGTCCGAGAGGGCACCCCAGGCGGGGATCACCGCGAAGTGCACGGCCGAGGCGATGAGCACCGAGTTGAGGGCGGTCTGCTTGGAGACCCCGGCCGACGTGGTGGCGTAGACGAGGATGAACGCGGTGATGACGTAGTAGCTGATGTTCTCCGCCATGCGCGCGCCCATCGCGATCAGCACATCGCGCCAGTGGTGGCGCAGCACGGAGACGACCGGCAGCTCCTCGGCCGCGCCGTCCCGCGCCGCCTTACGGGCGTCCGCCTGTGCCAACGCCCGCTTGAACACCGGGGATTCATCGACGGACAGCCGGATCCACAGACCGACGACCACCAGGACGCCGGAGAGCAGGAAGGGAATCCGCCAGCCCCAGCTGCCGAACGCGGCGTCCGACAGAACGGCGGTCAGCAGGGACAGCACCCCCGTGGCGAGGAGTTGCCCGGCCGGCGCGCCGGTCTGCGGCCACGAGGCCCAGAAGCCACGCCGCCGGGCGTCTCCGTGCTCGGACACGAGCAGTACGGCACCGCCCCACTCTCCGCCGAGCGCGAAGCCCTGGACCAGGCGCAGCACGGTCAGCAGCACGGGAGCGGCCGCGCCGACGGTCGCGTGGGTCGGCAGCAGCCCGATCGCGAAGGTCGCCCCGCCCATCAGCAGCAGACTCAGGACCAGCAGCTTCTTGCGTCCGAGCCGGTCACCGTAGTGCCCGAACACCAGGGCGCCGAGCGGCCGGGCGGCGAATCCGACGGCGTACGTCAGGAAGGAGAGCAGCGTGCCGACGAGCGGGTCGGAGTCGGGAAAGAACAGCTTGTTGAAGACGAGGGCGGCCGCTGAGCCGTAGAGGAAGAAGTCGTACCACTCGATGGTGGTGCCGATGAGGCTGGCGGCGACGATGCGCTTGAGGCTGGAGGGGGTGTTCGGGGCTGGGGGAGCGGTCGAAGGGGAGGACATCGGTACCACTTCCAAGCGGTTGGCGGGGACGCTTTCGTGTTGCCATACCGTAGGAATTCGCAGGTCAGGCGCACATGTGGCGGGACACCATAGATCGAGGGTCGGCTACGTGTGGCCACCATGCCGACTCACGGACACGCGGTTCGGGGCTGGTGTGGCGCTGACTACGCTCTGTTGAACTCGGGCATCTGGGCGATCGACTCACAGTCGGTGTGTGGCACTGACCGGGTTGAGAGGCCCAGCCCGGCCTTGCCGCTCTGCCGCCGTGAGCACGGCCAAGGCGCTGTGCCTGGGCGCGGTGCGCGTTCCTTCCAGCAGACTCTTCGTCGGCTGGAGTACAGCGCTTGGGAGCCCCTGAGCTGCGGTGATGGTGTATTTGGCGGCCTTACGGAACCGGTTGGTCCGTGTATAGCTGGAGTTTGGCTGTCATGGCCTGCGTATGAGTGGAGGTGACTATGGACAGCAGGAAGGGTGACGCGTTACGGGTGTCGTCCGCGTGGGTGGTACTTCATGGCACATGTCGTAGGAACCATCCACGGGCGTCCAGTTGGTCTAGGGCGAGTGCGTAAGTCCAGGTCAGAATGCAGCTTGGCGCGCGACGTACGGGATTGCCCGGGCAGCCGCCGGTGCCCAGTCTGCGCCACCACCATTGCCCTGTTCCTCAGCGCCGCAATGGCGGCAGAACTTGTGCGTTGCCTACCTGGACAACCTTGACCGCGGATGCGCTGACCGCGAGGCGGCCCTGGGCGGTAGAGGGGAGTGGACGGGTGCGCTCGGCGTCGTGTCGACGAGGCGCGATGCGGGGGCCTCGGCGGCTGGGTGGCAGCGGCCTCCATGATCCCACGATCGTTCCCGACGGGGGTCTTGACGAGTCCTGCCTCCGGTGTCGTCGTTTCCGACGCATAGACATCAGATGTCTGACGTCAGATGTGATCGCCGAACGAAGAGGTTCCTGTCATCAGGTGAGTGCCGCCGAGGTGGCCGCCCGCCTATGGCTCCCGTCTCGTCGTCCTCGGCGGCGACCCGACCGGCACCCAGACGGTCGCCGACGTCCCGGTCCTGACCTCCTGGACGGCGGACGACCTGCGCTGGGCGCTGCGCCAGGACAGCGCCGCCTTCTTCGTCCTCACCGACACCCGCAGCCTGTCGCCCGAGGACGCCGCCGCCCGCAACCGCGAGGTCGTCCGCGCCCTTCACGAGGCCGCGGCCGCCGAGGACACCGGTTACGTCCTGGCCGGCCGCGGCGACTCGACCCTGCGCGGCCACTTCCGCCTGGAGACCGACGTCCTGGCCGAGGAGCTGACCGAGCTGGGGGTCGGAGCTCCGGACGGGGTCGTGCTGGTCCCCGCCTACATCGAGGCGGGCCGGCTGACCGTCGGCTCCCGACACTGGATGCGGACGGCCGACGGACTGCTCCCGGTCGGCGAGAGCGAGTTGCACCGTCGGCCAGAACACGCTCGCCGAGGGCTCCACCCTGCGCGCCGTCCTGACCGTCTTCGGTGCCCCGATGGTGGCCCTGCTCATCGACGTCGCCCTGTGAGGCTGGTTCCTGGGCGCCCGCCGAGGCTGTAACCGCGCGCACATCGCCGAGGTCATGGGCTCCGCACTGCCGCCCGTCGCGATGGTCATCCTCGTCGCCGGAGCAGGCTGTGTCTTCGGCAAGGTCCTGGTCGCCAGCGGCATCGGCGACGCGATCGCCGACGTCCTGGACCGCACCGGGCTGCCCGTACTGGTGCTCGGCTTCCTGACCGCACTCGCCCTGCGCGCGGCCCAGGGGTCGGCGACCGTGGCCCTCATCACGACCGCCGGCATCCTCACCCCGCTGCTCCAGCGCGCCGATCTGTCGACGGGTCAGCTGTCGCTGGTCGCCCTGGCGATGGGCGCGGGCGCCCTGGCCCTGTCCCACATCGACGACGCCGGGTTCTGGACGTTCACCAAGCTCGCCGGTCTCGACGCGCGGCGGGCCTGCGCACCTGGACGGTCCTGACGACCGTCATGGGCTGCGCCGGCTTCGCTCTCACCGCCGCGCTGTGGCCTCTGGTCTGAGACCTGGCGCCACGCGCGGATCCGCCCGCCCGAGCCCCGACCGGCCCGGGCGGGCGGCTCTTGGTGTCGGTGCTACTTCTATGCGCTCCTGTAGCCCGTGACCTTGGCGATCCAGGCCACGAAGTCGGGCAGGTCGATGTTGGCGCCGTGGCCCTGGTCCCAGTAGTAGAGGTGGTTGACGTCGTCGCCGAGGGCCGCCGCGGCCGCCGCCAGGTTCGCGGAGATGACGTGCGAGGTGTCGGTGTCGTTGGTGCCGAGGCGGATCCACCAATGCTTGGTCCGCTTCGGGTTGGCCTTCTTTACGAGGTGGTACATCGGGTTCATCAGGTCGAGCTTGGCGGGGATGTCGCTCGCGACACGCTTGGTGGTCAGGCCCGTGGTGTCGTTCTTGGCGCCGTACGCCGTGAAATGGCGGGCCTTTGTGGTACCCGCGCCGAACTCGTTGTTCTCGCCCGCCGACAGGTCGAAGGCGTCGAATGCCGGGGTGGTCTTCTTGCGGGCGCCGACGTGGGTGAGGAAGTCGGCCCAGGTGAAGGTCGCCTTGCCGTTCGCCCAGGTGATGAAGGTGTTCTTCGCCAGGTAGGTCTCGCGGTCGGAGTCCGACAGGGCGGTGAGGTAGGTGGTGGCCGAGGGCTCCAGGTACTGCTTGAGCAGGTAGTCGTCGTAGTTGCGGGCCGTGAGCGTGCCGAAGCCCGAGCCCTTCAGGCCGCGCAGCTTCAACGTCGCCTGGTACTCGGCGAACTGCGACTGAAGATCCTTGGACACCGTCTGGTCGACGACCTTGCCGGCGGACTGGGTGACGTTGCTGCCCCAGTTCCACTCGTAGGCGCCGTCGGCGTGCTCCAGGTCGGTGATCGGGCACCAGGCACCGGTGGCGAAGATCGCGTCGGAGGCGTCGGCGGCGCCGATCTCCTCGAGGAGCTTGTCGTAGAGCGGGCTGTCGCCGGAGGCGCCGAGCAGCGAGGACAGGGCGCCGCCCGCGCTCACGCCGGCGGAGACGATCCGGTCGGTGTCGCCGGGGATGCGGCCCTTGTTGGCGCGCAGATACCGCACGGCCGCCTTGAGGTCGATGATCGCCGCCGGTGCCGTGCCGTAGTACTCGCCGGCGGAGTCCGTCGTCGTGCGGCCTCGGGCGCCGGGCTCGACGACGACGTAGCCGGCCAGGAGCGCCATCTGCGGCATGGCGGCCGCCCCCCCGCCGCTGGGCGGGGCCGGGGAGGCCGTCGCGGAGGCGGATGCCGTCGGAGACGCGGACGGGCCGCCGCCACCCGTGGGGGGCGTTCCGCCCATCGCCGCCCCACCGATTCCGGTGGCCGCCGCCACGGAGGACTCGACGTAACCGGCGATGACGTTGGACAGGACGATGGGCGCGTTCGAGGCGTCCACGGCCTTGCCGTCGATCTCGACGGGCACGCTGACGATCAGACTCTGGTACTTCTCGTCGACCGGCTTGGAGACGTACGTGATGGCCTTCCAGAAGTGGTAGGTCACGTCGTGCGCGGTGCCGCCGGTGTCCGTGAGAGTTGTCGTGATCTCGGTGTAGCCGTCCGGATCGAAGACCAGGCCGTCCGAGGAGGACGAGGAGGACGACGAGTCGGAGGCGGTCTCGCTCGACGCCTGCGCGCTGACGGCGATGCCGCCGACCGCCGCGACACCGGCGGTCGCACCGATCCCCAGAACGACCGACCTACGCTTCATTGCCTTGTGCTTCAACTTGATGTCCTCTCCGGAAGTGTCCCGCCGGTGCTCACGGATGGTCGCGGACCGAGTGATCCGCTACTGCGAACGTAAAGAATTGTTGACGATGATGCCAACAATCCTGCTCGTTTCATGGGGGACCCATATGACCTCGTGGGCGGCTCACAGCGACGTCCCGCCCGGTGCACAGGAGAACTTCCGGGTGCGCGGGAGCAGCCCGAGCGCACGGTGCGGCTCGTCCGGGAGTGGGCCGCCAGGTGATCGTACGGAGGGGGACCGCCGACCGTCCTCGTCGCTCACCGGCCGAGCAACTCGTCAGGAGAGCCGAGAGTCGAGCAGTCGGCGGCTGTGGCTCCGTGGATCGCGGTCCGCTCGCGTCTTCGGGGGAGGTCGAGTTCCTCCATGTCGACGATGGCAGATCGGGTGCAGCCGGGGCCGTAGAACACCTTGAAGTGGTCGACCGGGCGCTTGGTGAGCGGATGGGTGGTTGAAGGGGAGGGCGCTCTTTCGGCACCATCTCCGCCGCCGAGCAGGGAGGCGTTGCCCGGGGTGATCCCGCTGTCGGCGTTGTGAGCCCAAGT
Organism: Streptomyces sp. NPDC048523; assembly: GCF_043199815.1. Lineage (NCBI taxonomy): Bacteria > Bacillati > Actinomycetota > Actinomycetes > Kitasatosporales > Streptomycetaceae > Streptomyces > Streptomyces sp. NPDC048523. The sequence continues at coordinate 542,179 of NZ_JBICWQ010000004.1, forward strand.
CGGCCATCAGGGATGCCCGCCCGGCCTGGGGCGGACTCGACCGGTTCGCCCGCGTTTCTGTGGGTGGCGGAGCCTCTCTGTCTCTGTGAGTCCTCTAGTTAGTTGACGATATTGTTGACGATTCTTTGGAGCGACCCTAGGGTCTCCATCACTGCGCAGGAGTGCGGGTCGGCATATGAAAGGGAGAAAGATCAGTGAAACGCCGAAGTCTCCTTGCCGGAATCGTCGCCGCAAGCGCCGTTCCCGCCGTGGCCGGGGTTTCCTCCGGCTCGGCGAGCACCAGCGTCACCGGGACACAACTGGCCGCAAGCTCCGGGCACATCGTCGAGGGCACAGCCATCACCGAGGTGTTCGGGGACGGGCAGAAGCTCACCGCCGTGGCCCTCGAGTACGACACGGAAATCGACGCGTCGAAGCTGTCGCCGGCCACGTTCAAGGTCACCGACAGGACCGTGACCAACGTCTACGCCAACACCGCCGCGGCGAAGGCGGGACACGGGACCAACGGTCGCTACGTCATCATCGAGCTCTCGCCCCTGGACGAGGCGGCCCGCCTGTACGAGGACGGCTTCTCCGGTTCGTCGTCCTCCTCGCAGCAGCCCACCGCCTCCGCCTCGGCTTCGGCGTCGTCGTCCGCGACCGTCTCGCCGTCGGGCTCTCCGACCGGTGGCCCGGGCGGAGGCGGAGGCATGAAGAGTCCCACGCTGAAGACGGCGTCGGCCGAGGTGACCCAGGTCGGCACGGTGACCACCACCGGCGGCGACGCGTACGCCGCGAACAGCACGGCGATGACGACGAGCAAGGTCGACAACCTGATCGTCGACGACTTCCAGCAGCTGAAGTACACGGACGCCGACACCGGCAGGTCCCTGCAGTACAACCTGTTCGTGCCCAAGGACTACGACAAGTCCAGGTCGTATCCCATGGTGCTGTTCATGCACGACGGGGGCACGGCCGGCACGAATCCGCTCATCACGCTGGCCCAGGGGCTCGGGGCCGTCATCTGGGCCACTCCGTCGGAGCAGGCCAAGCACGATTGCTTCGTCCTCGCACCGCAGTTCACCGGCGAGGACGACGAGGGCAGCGACGGCAACGCACCGGCCCTGAAGACCATCAAGGGGCTCATCGACTCGCTGGCCGGCAAGTACAGCATCGACAAGAAGCGGCTGTACACCACCGGCCAGTCCGGCGGAACGATCACGTCGATCGCACTCGACTTCACCTATCCCGACCTCTTCGCCGCTTCCTTCCTCGTGGCCGGCCAGTGGGGCGACCTCTCCCAGGTCAAGCCGCTGGCCAAGCAGAAGATCTGGGCCGTGGTGTCCGAGGGTGACGAGCAGGCATATCCCGGCATGACCGGCATCATGGACACCATCGAGAAGGAGGGCGCGAGGATCAGCCGCGCGGTCTGGGACGGCCAGCTGACACCGGGTGAGTTCGCTCCGTACGCCGCCCGGATGCGGGCCAAGAAGACCCCGGTCAACTTCGTGGCGCTGAAGAAGGGCACGGTGGTCTGGCCCGGCCTGACGGAGAACTCCGTCGACAACCACGTCTGCACCTGGCGGGCCGCCTACACCATCGAAGGAATCCGGGACTGGCTCTTCGAGCAGAAGAAGAAGTGAGCCGGTCAATTCCGTGAGAGAGCGGGCCGGTCCGCAGGTGCGGTCGACCCACGTGCCGGACTCAGCCGGTGCTGCCGAGGGCCGGCGCGAAGCCGAGGCGCGTCAGGCGCTGGTCGGCGACGCACTCCAGGCACTACCGCGGCCCGGCCTACAACTACTGGTGTACGCACGCGCCCCCGGGGCACGGACACCACCAACCCGATCGAGTCGGCGGACGGCGCGGGTGCCTACTGCCGGGCGGAGAAGTACTACCTCTTCGGGAGCCTGTACGGCACCGACCGGCTCTGGACGGACCAGGACCACGAGATCGCCGACACCACGTCCTCGTACGCCGCCCGTTTCGCCGCCACCGGAAACCCCAACGGCCGCGCCCTTCCGACGGGCCGCCCTGCGCACCGGCAAGCCGCTGTCGATGGAACTCGGCGACGGCTTCGCGCCGATCCCACGCCGACAGCGAGGCGCAGCTCGCCTTCCCCAAGGCCTACCTGCTTTCCCAGGCCACGGAGTACTGACGGACCGCGCAGTGCACCCCGGCACAGGCGCCGCAATTGCCCCCCACACGCACCGAGTTGGAACGGAGACCAAGCATGCCCGTATTCACCCGTTGGTGTCGCAGGAGAACCGCCACCCTTCCCGCCGTTGTGGCCACCGTGCTCGCCCTCGTGACCGGTGGGAGCGCAGCGCTCGCCTCCGGTTCCCCGGGTGCTGCGCAGACCGTCGAAGCGGTCGATGCCCGCGCGGCGAGTAGCACCACGTCCGGTACAGCGCCGGCCGTTCCCTGCTCCCAGGTGGCGTCCCTGGACCTGGCGGCCGCCGTGCCCGGTGTGCCGTTCGAGATCACCTCGGCCGCGGAGGTGGCCGCAGCCGACAACACGCTCGGGAACTGGGCGTACTGCAATGTGCAGGGCGTGATCGCCCCGCAGATCCACTTCCAGCTGCGCCTGCCGCAGACCGGCTGGCAGGCCGACTATCTGCAGCTCGGCTGCGGCGGCCTGTGCGGCAACGTCAACACGGGCAACGCCGCCGCGTCGTACGGCTGCGTCCCGCTGACCGACGGCGCCTTCGCGGTCGGCTCCAGCGACGAGGGCCACTACCAGGGCGGCGGCCTCTTCTCCACCGACCCCACCCTGCGCGCCGACTTCGGGTACAAGTCCGACCACCTGCTCGCCCAGGTCGCCAAGGTCCTCGTCAAGCAGTACTACGGCCGGCCCCCCACCCACTCCTACTTCGACGGCTGCTCGCAGGGCGGCCACCAGGCCCTGACCGAGGCCCAGCGCTACCCGACCGACTTCGACGGCATCGTTGCCGGGGCTCCCGCCAACAACTTCACGGCGCTGAACACCTTCTCGCACGCCTGGACTGCCCAGTCCGTCTTTCTGAACGGCGGCCCGGCGACCATCACCACGGCCGACCTCGCCACACTCCACGCGGCCGTCCTCAAGGGCTGCGACGCCCCCGCCGACGGGATTGTCGCCGACCCGCTGGCCTGCGACTGGGACCCGGCGAGCATCAAGTGCGAGGCAGGACAGGCCTCCACCGCCTCCGACTTCTGCCTCACCGCCGACCAGGTCACCACCTTGCGCCGCATCTACAGCGGTCCGACCGACGAGCACGGCGAACTCCTCTACCCGGGCTACCAGTTGCGCGGTTCGGAACTGAACTGGGCCGGGATCATCGTGCCCACGACGGCGACCGGTACCACCGGCGACATGAGCTTCGTCCGGGAGACCGTCCGCTACCAGGTCTTCGACGAGCCGCACCCCGAACTGACTTACAGGGACGTCAAGTTCACGTCGGCCTACTTCAAGAAGATCATGCAGTCGAACGAAGGCATGTATGACGCCACCGACCCTGACCTGACCGCGTTCAAGAAGGCCGGCGGCAAGCTGATCCTCTGGCACGGTCTGGGCGACCAGCACATCCCGGCTGTGGGCACGATGGCGTACTACAAGGCGGTGCAGAAGGTCATGGGCGGCGCGGCGGCCACCAGCAGCTTCGCCCGGCTGTTCCTGCTTCCGGGTGTCGCGCACTGCGGCGGTGGACAGGGGCCGGACAAGCTGGACGCGCTGACGGCGATCGTCGACTGGGTCACCGAGGGCCAGGCCCCCGACAGCCTCCTCACCACAGCGGTCGACAGCACCGGCAAGACCACCGCGACCCGACCCACGTACCCCTTCCCGTACGTCGCCACGAACACCACGGGCGAACCGGCGGACGAGGCGAGCAGCTACACCCCCGTACTGTCCACGGCGGAGGCGAACCTGACCCTGAACTGGCTCGGCTCGTTCCGCTCCGGCTACGAGACGGTCGGCAACTGGGTCCACGGCAAGTGGGTGGTCAGCAAGGGCAAGGCGTAAGCTGACCGCCACCGGCCGGCCCAGCCCCGCGCACGCCCTTGGCGCCTGCGCGGGGTGCCGTCGTCGTGGCGTGAGCGGGCTGGGCTCGAAGCGCGGATCGGGACGTCGTCCAGTGCGGGTGTCCGACAGATGCGGGCGTCGTCCATGCGTCGGCCGGACCCTCGGCCACGCTGTCCGGCCGGTGGCGCGGACCACCGAGGTTTCCCGGCATCACGCTCGCCCGGCTGCCGTCGTCCGTGGCCGCCTCACACCCCGGCTCAGCCTCAGCGGCATGGCGAAGGCGGGCACCCGCCTCACCGTCCCGATCGAGGTCAGGGCCCGGCAGCCGCCAAGTGCGCCGTCCGGTCACGGCGGCGGCCACCCCTGGAAGAACGCCAGCGGGCACACCGGTGCGAACGGCAAGCGGCACATGAGGCTCACCCACCCGGCCAAGCCCAGAAAGGTCAGCCCCAAGGCCCTCTCGTCGACCGGCAGGGCAACACGGTGACCCAGACCCACCTGAACGCCCACCAAACCGTCACGGGACCCCCCGCCGATGCTGTGCTGGCGGCGACCGGCCGACGGATCGGATCCGAGGCGCCGACGAGGTCAAGCGCAGTGATGGAAGGCCCTCGGTCCGGGCACCTGAGTCGCACGACTCCAGGCAGACCGAACCGTCGGCGGACCCGGGCCGGGCGCCGAACGTGACGTCCTGAGGACGGCAGACTCCGGAGGGGGCGGTAGGGGGTCGGCGGTGGCACAAACTGGCCAGTATGTGCCGTATCTCCGGGTAGGGGCCTCGATCAACAACCGGCGCTTCGAAGGGCCGCACGCCTACGGCCCGCCGCCCCGGGGTCGTATCAGTAACACGGGGCGGGAACGATGGCGATCGCGCAGCTCACGCCCGACCGCTACCACCCGGTCGCCGTCTTGCGGCTGCTTGAGAGGCGCCCACCCGTCGTCAACCGCTCCACGGGACTCGCCATCGACGGTCGGCAACCGGCGACGGCAACGTCGAAGGTCCCGCCCATACGGGGGCCCGACGACAGCCCGCACACTTCCTGGGCTCGCGGGCTCGGGTGAAGGGCGAACAGGGCCCTTTCCGGGCCTGAGCGCCGTGGCCCCAGGTGCGCCCACAGGATATTTGTCAGCAGATTTGGCCACTTCCATTGACGTGGTCTTGGCCGAAACTTATCTTCCTGTCGAAGTTACGCACGGCGTTCGAAATGTCGAACCCGCTGGCCGTCAAAGGGGACGTCCTTGTACCGCACCCGTTACTGGTTCACTCTCTCGGCTCCTGTGCCGGCCCTGCTCGCTTCAGTCGTCCCCCAGCCCGCCGCTGCGCTGTCCGCGGTCGCCGCCCCGCCCGGGCGATGACCCCGGCTCCTCGGCCGTTGCCGGGCCCCACGCGACGTTCCGCGTCACGCGACAGCAGGTCCTGTCCCGCAGGCACCGCGACCGCGAGCTTTCCCCTCTGCCCCACCTTCACCCGATCAGGGCACCCGCAGAAAGACCGGAGAACGTACATGCGCGCTCTTCTCGCACGGCTGGCGGCGGTATTGGCCGCCGTCGGCCTGCTCCTCACCTCCCAGACGCTGACTACAGCCCAGCAGGCCGCCGCCGCTGATCCGGGCTACCTGATGGTGCACTTCACCGGGGAGGGGTCGACCAATCAGCAGATGTACCTCTCACACAGCACGGACGGCCTGCACTGGAACGACCTCAACGGCGGCGGCATGGTCCTGCGCTCCACGGTCGGCACCAAGGGGGTGCGCGACCCCGCGTTCGTGAGGTCCCCTGACGGCAGCAAGTACTGGATCATCGCGACCGACCTGTGCATCGGCTGCGGGCAGGGATGGGGTGACTCCCAGACCAGCGGCAGCCGCAACCTGGTGGTGTGGGAGTCCACCGACCTGGTCACCTGGTCGCAGCCGCGGCTTCTGAACGTCGCCGACGCGATCCCCGGCGCCGGTGACGCGTGGGCGCCCGAGGCGATCTGGGACCCGGCGAGCAATGACTACGTCCTGTACTGGGCGACGAACGCGCCGCTGAACGGCGTGACGAAGCACCGCATCTACTCCGCCCACACGACGGACTTCCGCACCGTCACCACCCCGCAGGTCTACATCGACCGCCCCGGCACCCAGGGCATCATCGACACCCAGATCATCGAGGTGCCGTCCGGCGTCGGCAACTACCGCTACGTACGGGCCTCCGGCGACGGCCAGATCACGCTCGAAGGCAGCAACTCGATCCTGGGCACGTGGACCACCCTCGGCGACCTCTCCGGCGTCGGCCTCAGCGGCTCCCAGGTCGAGGGCCCGATGTGGATGAAGTTCAACGGCACCAACCAGTGGGCCCTCTACCTCGACCAGTACGCCACCGGCGGCGGTTACATGCCGGTCCTGACGACCGACCCCTCCAACCCGGCCGCCTACCAGAAGCAGGCGTCGACGAGCTACAACATGGGCGGCACCAAGAAGCGCCACGGCTGGATCATGAACCTGACGGCCGCCGAGGAGAGCCGCGTCCTTGCCCGCTGGCCCAACACGCCGGCCAACCGGCTCCAGTCGTTCAACTTCCAGGACCGGTACGTGCGGCACACCAACTTCGACGTGCGCATCGACCAGAACGTCAGCACCAGCGAGGACTCCCAGTTCCGGATGCGGACCGGCCTGGCGGGGACCGGCACCGTCTCCTTCGAGTCGGTGAACTTCCCCGGGTACTTCCTGCGGCACTCCGCGTTCGACTTCCAGCTCGTCTACAACGACGGCACCGCCGGGTTCGCCGCGGACGCCAGCTTCCGCCAGGTCGCCGGACTCGCCGACTCCACATGGTCGTCGTTCCAGTCCTACAACTACCCCGACCGCTACATCCGCCACTACGCCTACGAACTCAAGCTCGACCCCATCACCACCGCGACGGGGCGAAGCGACGCCACCTTCCGCGTGACGAGCTGACCCGCGCCAACAGGAATGCCGGCGCCCTCACGGGGCCACCTCCCACCCGCCGACGGGGAAGGCGCCGGCATCCCCACCACGAGTGCCCTCGTGAGCGAGAGCGAACGACGGTGAAGACCTCTCGTACCGTCCGGCGGGCGAACGTGTCAGGAGCCCCGCAGGCGCGGCGAGTCGTCGAGCCGGAAGAAGTCGTTCGTCATATCGGGCTTTGTTCGCAAGCCGTCTTCTTCAGGGGAAGTGAACCCATGCGCAGCGTCAGACCTCAGAGCCGCCGAAGATTCCTGCCGGGCGCTCTGGCCGCCGCGGCCGCCGCCTCGCTCCTGGCGGCCGTCGTCGGCCCGGCGGCCCCCGCCCGGGCGGCGGAGATCACGGACGGCCTGGCTCTCTGGTACAAACTCGACGCCTCCTCGGGCACCGTGGCGGTGGACGCCTCGGGCAACGGCCGCAACGGCACCGTCAACGGCACCGCGGGCTGGTCGGGGGCCGGCGAAGGGCTCTCGTTCAACGGCTCCGACACCTACATCAAGGTGCCGGACAACATCATGAGCGGCATGAACTCGATCACCGTCTCGATGGACGTGCAGATCGACGCCGCCCAGGCCACGCCGTACTTCCTCTACGGCTTCGGCAACACCAGCAACGGCGCCGGCAACGGGTATCTGTTCGCCACCGGCAACTCGCTGCGGACCGCCATCGCCTCCGGGGGCTTCTCCACCGAGCAGAACACCCAGGCCTCCGCCGCGCTGCCGCGGTCGGTATGGAAGCACGTCACCTACACCCAGACCGGCACAACGGGCGTCCTCTACCAGGACGGCGTGGAGGTGGCCCGCAACACGTCGCTCACCCTCACCCCCGGCTCCATCGGGTCCGGCATCACCACGGCCAACTCCATCGGCAAGTCGCTCTACAGCGGTGACAAGTTCTTCAAGGGCAAGATGCGCGACTTCCGGGTCTACAACCGCGCGCTGACTCCCGGCGAGGTCCTCGAGGTCAGCGGGAACACCACGGGCATCGCCGCGGCCACCCACCCCTCGCTGAAGATCGCGGCCGTCATCGACGACGCCAACAGCAAGATCACACTGCCGGTGAAGGAGGGCACGGACCTCACCGCGCTCGCCCCGCAGTTCACCCTCGCCCAGGGCGCGTCGATCAGCCCGGCCTCCGGCACGCCGCGCGACTTCACCGCGCCCGTGACGTACGAGGTGACCGGCTCCGACGGCCAGAAGCGCACCTGGACCGTGTCGGCGCTCATCATGAGGAGCCCCGTCCTGCCGGGGCTGACCGCCGACCCGAACATCGTCCGGTTCGGCGACACCTACTACCTCTACCCGACCACCGATGGCTTCGCGGGATGGAGCGGTACGCAGTTCAAGGCCTACTCGTCCAAGGACCTCGTCCACTGGACGGACCACGGCGTCATCCTCGACCTCGGACCCGACGTCAGCTGGGCCGACGCCCGGGCCTGGGCCCCGACGATGACCGCGAAGAACGGGAAGTACTACTTCTACTACTCCGCCGACACGAACATTGGTGTCGCGGTGTCCGACTCGCCCACCGGCCCGTTCACGGACCCGCTCGGCAAGCCGCTGATCGCCCGCGGCGCCTTCACGGGTCAGATGATCGACCCGGCGGTGTTCACCGACGACGACGGCCAGTCGTACCTCTACTGGGGCAACGGCCGGGCGTACGTCGTTCCGCTGAACGACGACATGGTCTCCTTCGACGCCTCGAAGGTCACCGACATCACCACCAGCGGCTTCCGTGAGGGCTCCTTCGTCGTCAAGCGCAAGGGCACCTACTACTTCATGTGGTCGGAGAACGACACCCGGGACGAGAACTACCGCGTCGCCTACGCCACCGGGTCCTCGCCCACCGGTCCCTGGACCAAGCGAGGCGTGATCCTGGAGAAGGACCTCGCCCTCGGCATCAAGGGCACCGGCCACCACTCCGTGGTGCAGGTGCCGGGCACCGACGACTGGTACATCGCCTACCACCGGTTCGCCATCCCCGGCGGCGACGGCACCCACCGCGAAACCACCATCGACAAAATGGAGTTCGACTCCGACGGCCTGATCAAGAAAGTCGTCCCCACCCTGAGCAGCATCACCCCGGTCTCCGGCGGCACCACCCTGCCGGTGAACACCACCCGCTCACTCCAGTCCGTCAACTTCCCCGGCCGCTACGCCACCGTCCGCACCGACAGCCTCGGCTACCTCGACCCGGTGACCTCCACCAGCACCGCCGCGGTCAAGCAGAGCGCCACCTTCACCGTCATCCCCGGCCTGGCCGACTCCAACTGCTACTCGTTCCGCGACTCCTCCGGCCGCTACCTGCGCCACAAGGACTTCCGGATCCGCTTCGACGCGAGCAACGGCACAGTGCTCTTCAACAAGGACGCCACCTATTGCGCCCGGCCGGGTTCGGCCACCGGCTCGGTCAGCCTGGAGTCCTACAACTACCCCGGCCGCTACCTCCGCCACTACAACTACGAACTGCGCGTCGACGCCTACCAGGACAACGCCACCTTCCGCGCCGACAGTTCCTTCACGGCGGTCAGCCCCTGGGCCTGATCGCCTCCCTCGCTCACAGGTGACCCGCACGGCCTTGCCCGTCGGGTCACCTGGCTTGCGTGCCGTCGCCCCGGCGGGCCGGAGCCTGCTGCATGAGCGAGGCCCGGCCGAAGTCGCGGAGTGAACGCGCATCGTGCGGCTGCTCGCCGCCGCCGGCGGTGCGTACGACCGTCTCCCGGCGGCGCGAAGGGGCGGCGCCAAAAGCTCGGTGCCGCCCCGGCTTCCCAGGGTTGCTGCCGACTCCTGTGCTCGGCTGCGATGCCGGCGAGACCGCGAGCGGAACCGGGGACCGTGCTGCCCGGCCGTGGCTCAGGCGTCGATGATGACGGGGATGATGAGGGGCTTGCGGCGGTGGGTGCGAAACGCCCAGTTGCCCACGGCGCGGGCAACGAGCTGTTCGAGTTGACGGGCGTCCCCGACGCCTTCCTCGGCAGCGGTGGCCAACGTCTTCTCGATGACGGGGATCACCGGCTCGAAGGTGGTCTCGTCGTGGACGAAGCCGCGGGCCAGGAAGTCGGGAGCCTCGGCCAGGGCGCCGGTGTCCGCGTCGACGATCGCCACCACCGTGACCACGCCTTCCTCGGCGAGGGTGAGGCGGTCCTTGAGGGACGCTTCGGTGGCGCCGCCGACTTCCATGCCGTCCACGTAGACGTTGCCGGCGGGGACCTTGCCGGTGATGGAGGCGCGGCCGTCGACGAGGTCGACGACGACACCGTCCTCGGCGATGACGACCCGGTCGGGGTCGATGCCGGTACGGATGGCGAGGTCGCCGTTGGCCCGCAGGTGGCGCCATTCGCCGTGCACGGGCATGACGTTGCGGGGTTTGACGATGTTGTAGCAGTAGACGAGTTCACCGGCACTGGCGTGCCCGGAGACGTGCACCTTGGCGTTGCCCTTGTGGACCACGTGGGCGCCCCACCGGGTAAGCCCGTTGATCACCCGGTAGATGGCGTTCTCGTTGCCGGGGATGAGGGAGCTGGCGAGCAGGACGGTGTCGCCCTTGCCGATGCGGATCTGGTGGTCGCGGGTGGCCATCCGTGACAGCGCGGCCATCGGTTCGCCCTGGGAGCCGGTGCAGATCAGAGTGATCTTGTGGTCCGGGAGCTTCTCCAGCTCCTTCGTGCTCACGACCAGACCGGAGGGGACCTTCAAATAGCCCAGGTCTCGGGCGATGCCCATGTTGCGGACCATCGAGCGGCCGACGAAGGCGACCTTGCGGCCGTGCTGGTGGGCGGCGTCGAGGACCTGCTGGATGCGGTGCACATGGCTGGCGAAGCTGGAGACGATGACCCGGCGCGGCGCGGTGCGCATCACCTGCTCGATGGCCGGGTTCAGCTCGCGCTCGGAGGTGGTGAAGCCAGGTACTTCGGCGTTGGTGGAGTCGGTGAGGAAGAGGTCCACGCCCTCCTCGCCCAGCCGGGCGAAGGCACGCAGATCGGTGATGCGGTCGTCGAGGGGGAACTGGTCCATTTTGAAGTCGCCGGTGTGCAGCACCATCCCGGCGCGGGTGCGGATCGCGACCGCGAGGCTGTCCGGGATGGAGTGGTTGACCGCGACGAACTCGCAGTCGAAGGGCCCGAAGGTACGCCGGTCGCCCTCCCGTACCCGCACCGTGCGGGGCCGGATGCCGTGTTCCTTGAGCTTGGCCTCCAGGAACGCCAGCGTCAGCTTGGAGCCGACGACGGGGATGTCGCGCCGCTCGCGCAGCAGGTACGGCACGCCGCCGATGTGGTCCTCGTGGCCGTGGGTGAGTACCACGGCGACGATGTCGTCCAGCCGGTCCCGGATCGAGGTGAAGTCCGGCAGGATGACGTCCACGCCGGGCTGGGTCTCCTCCGGGAACAGCACGCCGCAGTCGACGATGAGCAGCTTGCCCGCGTGCTCGAAGACGGTCATGTTGCGGCCGATCTCACCCAGGCCGCCCAGGGCGATGACCCGCAACCCTCCTTCGGGAAGAGGCGGGGCGGCCTTCAGTTCGGGGTGTGGATGACTCATACCTTGAACGTTACCCGGAGAGCGGAAGGGGTTGATCCATTGCCTGCGTGATCTCTTCTTCTCGACGGAGCGGGGCGTCCGCAGTGGTCGCCCCGGGACGATCGGATCACGCCGGTGGACGGCACGGACGTGCCCTCATGGCGCTGAAGCATCGTGTCGGCTGTACGGTCACCGGCCTGGGCGGTGAGAACGGGTGCCTGCGCCGTCTCACGTCGAAGTGCGCGGGTGATGGCGCGCGCCTCGATGCCCGCCTGGCGAAGGACACCCGTGAGGGGATTGGTGTATCCGGCGAAGTACAAGTGCGGGGCTTCGGGATGGGTCTGTGCCCCTACGACGAGGGGTTGCCCGGCTTCGTCGAGTACGCCCAGGGACCCGACCAGGTCGTGGAGGTCGGGCCGGTAGCCGGTGGCTGCGATGACCGCGTCGGGTCGCAGTCGGGTGCCGTCGGCCAGTAACACGTCGGGGCCGTCGAACGCCTGGACGGCCGCGACAGGCTCGACCCGCCCGGACCGGACGGCGTCCACGAAGCCGTGGTCGAGCACCGGGTTGACGCCTTCGCGGGCGTGGCGGGTGTACAGGCCTGTGCGGGGCCGTGGCAGTCCCCGCGAGGTCAGGTCGGGCACCGCGAGACGTTGCGTGAGCAGGGAGGTGCGGTCGCGCCACGCGAGCGGGAGGACCTCCGTCAGCCGGCCGACCGCATGCCATCGGGCGCTGGAGCGGGGCAGGATGTTGGGTGGGGTACGGACCGCGATCCGTACCCGATCGGTTCCGGCCCCGGCCAGGACGCTCGCGATCTCGGTACCGCTGTTGCCGGCGCCGACCACCAGGACGTGCTGCCCGCGGTAGGGGACCGGAGAGCGGTAGTGGGCCGAGTGCAGCAGCGTGCCGGTGAAGGTCGAACGCCCGGGCCAATGGGGGAGGTTCGGGGTATGACAGCGGCCGGTGGCCACCACGACCGCGCCAGTGGGCACGGGACCGTCCGGGGTGTGGACCAGCCACTGTGCTCCCGAACCGGGCTCGGCCCGTTCGATGCGTTGCACAGGGGTGCTCACCCGGACGTCGAGTCGGTGATGGGCGACGTAGTCCTTCAGGTATCGCACATAGTCGTCCCGCCTCACCCATGGGCCCGCCCGGCGGGGCACCGGCAGGCCGGGGAGTTTCGAGGCGCCGGGGGTGGTGTGCAGACTCAGATGGTCATACCGCTGCGTCCAGTTCGCTCCCACCAGGTCCGCCCGTTCCAGGATCACGGTCGCCACGCCGGCGCGGCGCAGTAGCGCGGCAGCCGCGAGGCCGTGGGGACCGGCTCCGATCACGATCGTGGACACGTGGAAGTCTGGCTGTGGTGTCGGGGGCATCGCCTTCTACAACGGCAGATGGCGCCTCACGTCACGCCCCACTGGGAGGCATAAAGCCTGTGGAGTGGCGATGCTGATGCGGTGGCTGCCGTTACACCACAGGTAAGGACTCGTTGAACCGCGCAGCAGCGCGCACCGAGCGCAGCTGACCGGCCAGGACCCGGATGAGGCAGGTAGGTGTTGGTCTGCCGGTGCCCTCTGCGAGCCGATGCGTTACGCCTGTCCGATCTTACGAGGGGCTTATGTGCAGATGGTAATGACGCGCCACCGGCCACGGCTGCGGATCAGCCGAGTCTGCAAGAAGTACGGCGGCAGGCAGGTCCTGCGCGACGTCGACCTCGATGTGCCCGCCGGGACACTGGTAGGAGTCGTCGGTGAGAACGGGGCGGGCAAGAGCACTCTGCTGCAGATCGCTGTAGGACACCTCGCACCCGACCGAGGAACGGTGACACGGGCCGGGTCAGTGGGGTACTGCCCGCAACGAGCGGTGCTGAACGATGCGTTCACCGTCGGTCAGCATCTGCGGTTGTTCCAGATGGCCTACCGGCTGCCGACGCTGGAGCGCGTCGACGAGCTGATGGAACTACTGGCACTGACCGGCTGCCGACGACGGCAGGTCGGCGAGCTCAGTGGCGGAACGCGACAGAAGCTGAACCTGCTGATCGCTCTCATACACGATCCGCAGTTGCTGGTCCTGGACGAGCCCTACCAGGGCTTTGACTGGAACACCCATCAGCGGTTCTGGACCCTGGCCGCCCATCTGCGTGATCAGGGTCGTTCGATCATCGTGGTGTCGCACCTGCTGCACGAACTGCACCACTTCGACGCGATCGCTCATCTGCGCCAAGGGCGTCTGCACTTCGAGGAGATCGACCGTTGAGGCTCTCCTGGACGGCATTCACCGAACTGCTGCGCTGCACTCTGCTGGGCCATCTGCGCAACCGGCTGGCCTTGGCACTGGCGGTGGCGTTCATCCCGCTCTGGATCGCCGTGGCACGCCTGTGCACCTCCGACGCACTGGTGCGCATCTGGCTGGCCGCCATCAGCGCCTCCGCCTCCGCCCCGGCCAGCCAGGTGGGTCAGGTGGCCAGCGCGCTGGGCGCCGTCACCATGGTCGCCGGCTTCATCACCTTCACGGAGACCTTTCAGTCCCGGCAGATGGACCGCCGTCTGCTGCTGGCCGGTTACCCTCGGCTTCCGATGCTCCTGGCCAAACTTGCTGCCGTCGCCCTCACCGCCGCCCTGCTGGCCTTCTACACCACGATCCTGCTGTGGATCTCCCTGCCCGTGCGCCACGCAGGCGCCCTGGGACTGGCCCTTGCAGGCGCGGGCCTCGCCTACGGCGGGATCGGTCTTCTGCTCGGCTCTCTGGTCCACGGCGAGTTGGAGGGCTTCTTCCTCATCATCATGCTCAGCCTGATCGACACCGGACTGCAGAACCCCGTCTTCAACACACTCATGAATGTGGCAGGCGTGTCCGCGCTTCCTCTGTACGGCGTGAACCAGCTGGCGCTGAGCTCAGCCCTCACCCCGCACATTCCCTGGTCCCACGGCCTGCTCTCCCTCACCTGGTCCGCAGCGACCGGCGCCCTGGCGCTGCTCGTCCTCCACACCCATCGCCCTTCCCGCTCCCCGTGGTCTCACCGGACGCGAGTCCAGGCAGGGTGATCGCGGTGAGGACGGTCTTCCTCCCGGACGTTGGCTGTTGGCCCACGGACTGCGGGCTAGTCCCTTGCCCGGGGGGCAAGGGACATATCGCCATGTAATCGAGGAAGTGGCCGTGTGCCTTGACAGTCCGGGGTGACGGACATGGCTGAGTGGCTGGGGGAACGCGACTCCAGAATCACCCATCACTGCCGCGCCGGCCTCGAACAGGGCCGGGTCCGGCGGTGGCGGAGTTGGTCGCCCTGACCTGCCGTAGGACGAGCACCAGTTGTTCCTCGTCGAGAGCACCGGCAGGGAGAGGGGCCAACTCAAGGCCGGCGCCGTGCTCGACGGGTGAACGCGCCGCCGGGCCGCCGGGGCGAGCCTGCCGGGTCTGCACGGTCGGCACGACCCGGCAGGCGACGCCGAGTTGACGGTCACGCCCTGCGGGCGGCTCGTCAGTGGCGCACCTTCACCTTGCTGAGGGCGGCCACCCCGAGCGCGGCCACGGCGATCTGGATCAGCCATTCGATCCAGTCGACGCCCTTGGTGTTGGCGACATCGAGCCCTGCCGCGATGCCCGTGCCGATGAAGGCGGCGATGATGCCGATCAGGATCGTCCACAGCATGCCGATGTGCTGGCGCCCGGGGACCACGAGTCGGCCGAGGACACCGATCACGATGCCGATGACAATCGCGCTGATCACGCCTGAGATCTCCATGCGGTGTCACCCCATCTGTAGTTGGTGACGCCCGAGTGCCCGCCGAACGGGGGCACACTCCACAGCCTTGGCCACGGCCTTGCCCGCACAGGCGTCAACCCGTTACTGGGGGCCGGCTCACGAGTCCCACCGCGGCGTCAGCATCTGATCGCCGCGCAAGAAGCCTGCGTCGGCGGCACGTTCGGGCCGAACGAGGAGGACCGGGAGATTTCGCCCGCCGACGGCCGCGCGCGCCGCAGGGCAGCCAAGAGGGGTGCCGCGCGCGAGATGTCCCACCGCCGACGGAATCGCACGGTCCGCCGTCGCCGTATTCGCGCCGGCCCGGTCGTGGACTGAGCCCGTCGGTGACCACGGCCGGGTGGACGCTCGCCCTCCTCGTCGTCCTCACCGCGGGCTTCGGCCGCTGTGCGCCGGTGAGTTGGGCTGTGCGCCGGGCATCCGGGGCGAACAGCGGGGAGCGGGCCCGTGAGCGGCGGCACCACCCGGACCGGTAGACCCTGCCGGAGCACCGAGTGCAACTCGCGGTTCAGTTCCGCGAGTTGCCGAACAGCAGGCGGTAGCCGATCAGCAGCACCAGGGAGCCGCCGATCGCCGCGCCCCAGGTGTAGAGGTCGAAGAAGTGGCTCTCCACCGGGCGGTCGAGGAGACGCGCGGAGAGCCAGCCGCCGATGAACGCTCCCGCGACCCCGATGAGGGTGGTGCCGATCAGGCCGCCCGGGTCGCGGCCGGGCAGCAGGATCTTGGCGATGCCTCCGGCGAGCAGACCCAGAATGATCCAGCCGATGATGCCCACGTGGTAGTCCTCCAGTCGCGTCCGGCCGGGCGGGATCCACCGGGGCCTTGACGCTTGAGTTGCCTGATTGCGCAAGCTTATGGATCAGCACCAGGGAGGAAAGTGGCTCGTGGGGTGCTGGTGACAAGTCGTCGATGTTCTCTCACACGCTTATTACATTGCGCAAGCGATGAAGTGGAGGTGTTCGCGTGGGCTGTGCCCCGGCCCCTTACACTGAGACAGCACACGTGCGTCGACAGTGACCGGGGCGGGGCAGGGGGAGGGGACCGTGGCGACACTCGCCGGTGGCTTCGAGGATCCGTCCGTCGAGGTGCTGACCGAGGCGGCCGCGGTGTTCGGGCTCCTCGCCTCCTCTGCGCGTCTGCACATCATGTGGGCGCTGTCCCAGGGCGAGAGCGATGTCACCCACCTCGCCGACCGGGTGGGCGGCGCGCTCCCCGCGGTCAGCCAGCACCTCGCCAAGCTGAAGCTCGCGGGGCTGGTGCGGTCCCGCCGCGAGGGCCGTAGGCAGATCTATTACATCGACGACCCCGACATCGTGACCGTGGTCCGCGTCATGGTCGGCCAACTCACCGCCCGTACCGGACCGCTCGGCGCGCACAGCACCGCCTCACGCGGCTCTTAGTCCGCCTCCTGTACGAAGGGTGCGGGAGAGGGGGCGAGGCATGGAAGATGCCCGGGTATCGAGGCTCCGGCGCTGGATCCCGGTGGTGGTCCTCGCTCTCGCGCTGTACGTCATCGTGCGCGCGGCGAACAACTCGCAGGGTGATTCCTCGGCTCCGGCTCCGACGGACACCCCCACACCGACCCCGACGGCAGACGCGACCACGCGTTCGGCCCCGCCTTCAGCCCCGCCTTCGGTCGCGTCGTCGGCGGCGCCTTCGGTCTCCACGAAAACCTCTCCGCGGTACGACCCCGCCGACTACGCCTCCCAGGTCCGCAGCCGTGCCCGGCGGGCCGGTGTCGACGCCCGGCTGCTGATGGCGATCCTCTACAACGAGGCGTACAAACCGCATGCCCCGTCCCTGGAGCGGGCCTGGCAGAAGGTCAAGCCGGACGCGGCCTTCGGTATCGCCAACATGCACCGCGCCACGTTCGACGAGGTCAAGAAGGGCCGGGACTTCGTGCACCGCAGCTGGGAGGAGCTGCCCGACGACCGGGACCTCGCCATCGAGGCCGAGGCCTGGTACCTGCACGACCTGGCGGCCGCACTGCCCGCCACCTGGTCCGCCCCGTATACCGAGGACGAGCTGCTGGCCCTCGGCTACAACACCGGCGCGGGCAACATGCTCGCCTTCGCGCGCGGCGTCACCCCCGGCAACCAGGCCCAGTCCTACCTCGACAAACTGCGTGCCAACTGGGCGAAGGCGGCAAGAGCCGTGGGCGAAGGCTGAGGTGTCTGGGAGGTTGCCGCGTTTCTCCATGAGATCTCTCACCCGTGAAATGCGATGGTGTCCGTCCTGGCAGGGCCAGGGGTTTGTTAGATTGCGCAACTACGCAACCTAGGCGAGTTTCCCGCTCTGCCTGCTTTACACCGCCGCGCACGCCCGGCCGCCCACTCCATGGCCCGGCCTGAGGGGCCCGACCGTTTCGTGGGAGTGGTAGATGAGCGACCGGTGGGACAGCCCGGGCGGTCAGGCCACGCGCAGCCGCACCGGCCGGGTGCCGGGGCAGCGGGAGGACGAGGCCGGCGCGGCATCTCGGTCCGGCGGCCGTGCCGCGGCCCGGGAGGCGGCACGCTCGCACGGGGGCAAGCGGTCGCGTCGCCGGGCTCGTCCGGTACGGCGCGGCAGGCGGGTGCTGAAGATCGTCGGCATATGTCTGGCGATCCTCGTCCTGGGCACGGCCGGGGCCGGCTGGTGGTTCTACCAGCACCTCAACGGCAACATCAACAGCGTCGCGCTCAACGGCAAGGGCGGCTCGGAGAAGGCCGACGCGTTCGGTCGTACTCCGATCAACATCCTGGTCATGGGCTCGGACGGCCGGACCAGCAAGGCGGACTGCAAGCTGGGCGGCGGCTGCTCCCAGACCGGCGTGCAGACCGGAAACGGCAACGCGGACGTACAGATGGTGGTGCACATATCCGCCGACCGCTCCAACGCCACCGTCATGAGCATCCCCCGCGACACCATGGTCGACGTCCCGGCCTGCAAGGACACCGAGAACGGCGAGTCCACGTCCGGCTACTACGGCCAGATCAACAGCGCCCTCCGGTACGGCCCCGCCTGCCAGGTGGCCACCATCCACCAGCTCACCGGCATCCCCATCGACCACTTCGTCAAGCTCGACTTCTCCGGCGTGGTCAAGATGTCCGACGCGGTCGGCGGTGTCTCCGTGTGCGTCAACAACGACGTGTACGACACCTACTCCCACCTGAAACTGTCCAGAGGCGACCACACCCTCAAGGGTGAGGCGGCCCTGGAGTTCGTCCGCTCCCGGCACGGGTTCGGGGACGGCAGCGACCTCGGTCGTACGGTCTCCCAGCACATCTTCCTCAGCGCGATGATCCGGAAGTTCAAGAGCGCGGGCACGCTCACCGACCCCACCGCGGTCTACGCCCTCGCCGACGCCGCGACCAAGGCGCTCACCGTGGACGACGGTCTCGGCAGCGTCAAGAAGCTGATCGGGCTCGCGGCCGACGTGAACAAGGTCCCCACCAAGCGGATGACCTTCACCACGATGCAGACCGCCGCCGATCCGAACGACACCAACCGGGTGGTGGTGGGCGCGGGTGCCAAGGCCCTCTTCTCGAGCATCGCCGACGACCAGTCCCTGACCACCGGCTCCGGCAAGAAGTCCGTGGTGGCCTCCGCCACTGCCACTGCCACGGCCAGGGCGGTACCGGCCTCCGAGATCGCCGTGACCGTCGAGAACGGCACCGAGATC
The DNA here is from genome assembly GCF_043199815.1 of Streptomyces sp. NPDC048523. Lineage (NCBI taxonomy): Bacteria > Bacillati > Actinomycetota > Actinomycetes > Kitasatosporales > Streptomycetaceae > Streptomyces > Streptomyces sp. NPDC048523. The sequence continues at coordinate 561,062 of NZ_JBICWQ010000004.1, forward strand.
ACCGGCCGCGCCTCCGACATCGCCAACGCGCTCACCGGCCAGGGTTTCAGCTCCGCCACGACCACCGCCAACGCGCCGAGCCCCGCGACGACCACCACTCTCACCTACGGCACCGGCCAGAAGGCCGAGGCTCAGACGGCGGCCAAGGCGCTCGGACTGCCCACCTCGCACGTCAAGGAGGGCACCGGAACCGGCCTGACGCTGGTGATCGGCGGGGACTGGACGAGCGGCAGCACGTTTCCGGGCGGTTCGTCCTCCCCGGCGCCCACGGACACCAAGGCCGCGGTGTCCAACGCCCACGCGCAGACCGCCGACGAGGCCAAGAAGTGCGCCGAGGTCAGCCCCTACAAGACGGTCTCCCTCAACGGGGTGCCGATGACACCGGCACAGGCGTACGCGGAGGCGACCGACAAGAAGGACTCCGACGAGTGAGGCCGGGACCGGGCCCGTGGTTGTACAGTTGCGCAAGCTGGCAACAATGAGCGTCGAGAAGGGACGTGCGGCATGCTGCGCAACGGACTGGAGCCCTGGCACCTGCTGATCGTGGCGATCATGATCATCGTGCTGTTCGGCTCGAAGAAGCTGCCCGAGGCCGCCCGCGGGCTCGGCAAGTCGATGCGCATCCTCAAGAGCGAGGCCAAGGCCATGAAGGAGGACGGCACCGCACAGAGCACCGCCGCCCCGGCCGCCCCCGCCGAGCAGAGCGCACAGGCCGTTCAGGCCGCGCCCGGAGAGCCGACGGCAGCACAGCGGACGGCCGAGGCCAATCCGGCTCACTGAGCTCCTGTACGCCGTCTGACCCGCCCGTCGGCCAGGCCTTTGAGGACGGATGCGCCCGAGCCGGAACACGCGAACGCCGACTCCTCCCGCGCTCCGCGGTCGTGATCGGGGAGGCGGCGAACGCTGTCGGTGGGGGCCACTAAGCTCCCGCCCATGAGTGAGGCAGACGAGGGCCCCGGCAGACGAGTTGTCGACGGGCGCTTCGAGTTGGAGGCCCGTCTCGGGGGCGGCGGGATGGGCACGGTCTGGCGGGCCAGGGACCTGGTGCTGCACAGGATGGTCGCGGTCAAGGAGGTCCGCCCGCCCGACCGGGACCTCGCCGAGTACGACCCCGTCAGCGCGCGGATGCTGCGGGAACGGGTGCTGCGCGAGGCACGGGCCCTGGCCCGGATCGACCATCCCAACGTCGTGACCATCCACCACATAGTCGACGGCGGCGAGGGCACCTATCCCTGGATCGTCATGGAGCTGGTCAGCGGCGGCTCGCTCGCCGACCGGCTCGCCCAGGGGCCGATGCCGCCGGCCGAGGCGGCACGGATCGGCCGGGGCGTGCTGGCCGCGCTGGCCGCCGCGCACGACGCCGGCATCCAGCACCGGGACGTCAAGCCCGCGAACGTCCTGCTGAGATCCGACGGGCGCCCCGTCCTGACCGACTTCGGCATCGCCGCGATCCGCGAGACGACCAGCCTCACCGCCACCGGATCCATCATCGGCACCCCCGACTTCATGGCACCGGAGCGGATCTCCGGCCACGAGGGCGGAGCCGCCTCCGACCTGTGGTCGCTCGCGATGATGCTGTACACCGCCGTGGAGGGACACCACCCGCTGCGCCGCAACAGCACCCTCGCCACCCTCGCCGCGGTCCTCAACGAGAGCGTGCCGCCACCGGTGCGCTCCGGCGCCCTGGGCGACGTACTCATGAGCGTGCTCGTACGCGATCCAGCGGCGCGACCGTCGTCCGCCGTGCTGGACCGGTGGCTGGCCGAGATCGAGTCGGGGCGGGGCGATCCGGTGACCGCGTGGCATCAGCCCACGACTCCTTTCGTCGGTGCCCCCGCCGGAACGGGCCGGCCGGTGACCTCACCCGTCCGGGCAGGCCGCGGGAACCGGACCGGACCGGGCCTCCTGCTCGGCGTCGCGGGAACCTCCGTCGCGAGCGCCCTGCTCCTGATGTGGTGGCTGCTGCCCTCCGGAGGAGACTCGGGCGGTTCGGGCGGCACCACGGGCACCGGCGCCTCGTCCTTCGCCTCCTCGGCCCCGGAGTCGACCGGCTCGCCGGCCGCGGCCCCGGCAGCCCGGCAGTCGAAGGACACGACGGCCACGACCCTGCTGACCCCCGACGGCATCCGCACCGCCATCAAGGCGTTGCAGCAGGAGAGCGGCCGGGACAGGTTCGGCGACTTCACCGTCTACGACGACTTCGCGTCGGCCGAAATGATGGTCGACGGCAGCGACAGCAAGTACGACACCTACACCTACCGCCTGGGGACGGGCGTGGAGAAGGGCATCATCAAGGGCACCCTGTCCGGCGGCGACCAGCCCTTCGACCTCGACGGCTTCGACTGGAACAAGGTGCCCAAGCTCCTCGAAGAGGCCCGCAAGAAACTCAACGTCGATCACCCGAACACCCGTTACGTGCTGGTGAGACAGCCCAACGACACCTTCGACACCCCCCTCGGCATGGCCGTCTACCTCAGCAACGAGTACAGCCAGTCCGGCTATCTGGACGCGACCCCCAAGGGCAAGGTGACCCGCGTGATGCCCGCGGAGAACTGAGGGCCCCTACGACGTCGGGCCGCCGCGGCGGGTCCGTTCAGAGGCGGATGACGACGAGAGCGGTGTCGTCGGAGTTGCCGGTGGGCGGGAGCAGGTCAGTCAGGAGTGCGTCGGCCAGGTCCTCGGGGCCGGCGTGGCGGTGGCGGGTGAGCGCGTCGGTGAGACGGGCCAGACCGGTGTCGATGTCCTCGGTGCGGCGCTCGATCAGACCGTCGGTGTAGAGGACCAGCGTGGCGCCCTCGTCGAAGGGCGAGACCGCCTCCGGACGGGTGGTGTGTTCGGGGCTGGCGCCGAGCGGCGGGTCGGTGGCCCGGTCCAGGAAGGACACCGTGCCGTCCGGGTGCAGCAGGGCGGGCGGCAGGTGGCCGGCGCTGCTGTAGGTGAGGGTGCGGTCGTCCCAGTCGATGAAGGCCGTGGCCGCCGTGGTCGACTCGGCGCCGTCCACGGAGCGGGCGTACAGCCCGAGCGCCTCCAGGGCCCGGGCCGGGCCGTCGGCGACGCGGGCGGCGGCGCTCAGTGCGCTGCGCAGCTGGCCCATGACACAGGCGGCCGCCAGACCGTGCCCCACGACGTCACCGACGGCGACGGCGAGCCGGTCGCCCGGCAGGTCGACCAGGTCGTACCAGTCACCGCACACGTTGAGGGCGCCGACGGCGGGCCGGTAGCGGACGGCCGCCTGATGGTGGCCCACGGGTCTGGGGGCGGGCAGCATGGCCTCCTGAAGAGCCAGGGCGACCTCGCGTTCGCGGGCGTGGGCCTTGCGCAGGCGTTCGTTCACCTCCTGGAGTTCCCTCGCCCGGGTGTACAGCTCGGCCTCCAGCACGCGGGCCCGGCCGCCTTCGCCCAGTCCGCCGTGGGCGCGGATGAGCTCGGTGACCTCCTCCACCCGGTGCACGATGAGGGTCACCTTCCCGTCGGTGCCGAGGACGGGGGCGTTGACCGGGCTCCAGAAGTGTTCCTGCCAGTGGCCCACACGCTGGTGGTCCTCGATGTCGTAGCGGACCACCGCCATGGTGTCGCGCTCGCCGGTGGTCACCGCGCGCAGCATCGATTCCCGTGTCTCCCGCATCCCGGCCGCGGCCGGGTCATGGGGGTTCTCGGGGAAGACGTCGAAGATGTAGCGGCCAAGTAGCTGCTCACGGGCGCGACCGGTGAGGCGTACGAAGTCGTCGTTGACGTCGACGTACACCAGTTCGGGCGTCAGTAGCGCCATCATGCCGGGCAGGGCCCGGAATACCGCCGCGTAGTCGATCTGCGGATTCCTCATGTGCAGCCTGCCTCGACACGAGCCATCATGATGTGATTTTCCACGATAGAGGGGATCGTGCCGACGTCTCGACAGCTACCGTCATCACGCGGCAGCGAACGACCTGGCTCGGATTGTCATGGGCGCGGCCCCTGGGGCCGATCGCCCGAGTCCCGGAAGGACCACTCGTATGCGTTACGCAGTCCTCGGTACCGGCATCGTCGGCCGGACAATCGCCGGCAAGCTCGCCTCCCTCGGTCACGACGTCGTCATCGGCACTCGCGATCCGGAGTCCACTCTCGCCCGTACCGAACCCGACGGCATGGGCAATCCGCCGTTCGCCCAGTGGCACGCCGACCACGGCCAGGTGCGTCTGGAGACCTTCGAGGCGGCCGCAGCGTTCGGCGAGACGGTCGTCAACACCACGGCAGGCGGGCAGAGCCTCACCGCACTGCTGTCGGCGGGCGCGGCCAATCTGAGCGGCAAGATCCTGATCGATGTCGCCAACCCGCTGGACTTCTCCGCCGGGATGCCGCCGACGCTGGACCCGGTCAACACCGACAGCCTCGGCGAACGCATCCAGCGCGCCTTTCCCGAGGCCAAGGTCGTCAAGACGCTCAACACCATGAACTGTTTCGTCATGGTGGATCCGTCCCGGGTGCCGGGGGAGCACACCGTGTTCGTCGGCGGCGACGACACCGGCGCCAAGAAGTCCGTCACCGCGCTGCTCGGCTCCTTCGGATGGCCCGAGGCGAGCGTCATCGACCTGGGCGACATCACCAGCGCCCGCGGCGTGGAGATGCTCCTGCCGATCTGGCTGCGCCTGTACGGCACGCTCGGCCACGGCGACTTCAACTTCCATGTCCAGGGCGCCCGGCACGGCGGCTGATCCGGCGACCACGCAGTCAGCGGGGAGGAGAGGTCATGAGCGAGCAGTCCACCGACCTGCGCGAGACCGTCCGCCGACGGTACGCCGCGGCGGCCGCCCAGGTCACCGAAGAAGGCAACGCCGGTTGCGGGCCCGAGCCGGTCGAGGCCGACGAGAACTTCGGCTCGACCCTGTACGGCGCGGACGAGCGCGACACGCTGCCCGCCGAGGTCGTCGCCGCCTCCCTCGGCTGCGGCAACCCGACCGCCGTGGCCGAACTGCGCGAGGGGGAACGGGTCCTCGATCTGGGGTCCGGCGGCGGCATCGACGTCCTGCTCTCCGCCCGCCGCGTCGGACCGACGGGCAGGGCGTACGGGCTGGACATGACCGAGGAGATGCTCGCCCTCGCCGTGGCCAACGCGGCGAAGGCGGGCGCCACCAACGTGCAGTTCCTCAAGGGCACCATCGAGGCCATCCCGCTGCCCGCGAACACAGTCGACGTCGTGATCTCGAACTGTGTGATCAACCTGTCCGTCGACAAACCCGCCGTCTTCGCGGAGACCTTCCGCGTGCTCAGGCCCGGCGGCCGCATCGGGGTCTTTGACGTCGTCGCCGACGACGCCCTCACCGCCGCACAGCGGGCACGACGCGGGGACGACGTCGGCTGCATCGCGGGAGCCCTGTCCTTCGCCGAGTACCGCGCGGGCCTGGAAGCCGCGGGCTTCACCGGCGTCGAGATCGTCCCCACCCACCCGGTCGCCGACGGCCTGCACTCGGCCATGGTCCGCGCCACCAAGCCCACCGCGGACCGGGACGGTACGGTCGGCGAGGCCACGACCTGACGCGGAGGCCGCCCTGTGCGGCCGCGCCGCCTCGCTGTTGGACGACGGACGGTGAGGCGGTCCGCGGTGAGTGGCCCGGCGCCACGGCCGCTGTCAGGCTGATCAGGAGACGAGAGCGTGGGGGGGGGGCTTCCGCATGCGGACGGCGACGAAGAACGGCGTCCGGTGGGTCTTGAGGTAGCGACTCTCGTCCACGCGGCGGGCCGCCTCCGTGGCCCGTGGCTCCACGAACCGCTCCAGGGCGAACCCGGCATCGAGGAGTTCGCCCGGGAAGGTCTGCATCGTCATACGGCGGTACGAGTGCGTGGTGCCGCTGTCCCCGAACCGCGTCTCGACACGGTCCTCGTCGAAGTAGGAGCCGCCGTGCCAGACCCGGTCGGCGGTCGGGTGGAGCGTGGAGACCAGCAGGGGCCCGCCGGGACGCAGGACGCGGTGGACTTCGGCCAGCAGTTCCCGACGGGCCTCCAGGTCGTGGCGGTGCAGGGTGACGGCGTCGTCGTCGCCCACGCGATCACGGGCGTGGCGCAACAGGGTCGCGCTGCCCTCGATCCCGACCACCTCGGCCGCGCCCCGTGCCCGCAGTTCCGTGATGTAGTGCCCGGCGCCGCAACCGACGTCGAGGACGCGCAGCCCGGTGACCTCACCGGCCAGGGCCAACATGGCGGGCCGGTCGGTGTGGGCGTTGCAGGGGCCGTCGGTCGCGCTGTCGGCGAAGTGGTCGCCGAGGGCGCCTTCGTAGGCGGTGTTGATGCGCATCACGGCATGCTGCCGGCGGACTCAGGCAGGAACAACGGGCGAGGGGGCGGGGTCTCGGTCCCCTGTCAGCCGCAGGGTCGCGAAGGCCGCCAGTCCTGCCGTGAGGCCGAAGGTGAGGGCTGCGGGGACGCCCCCGCCGAGCGGGGAGAGCATGTGCACGGGACCCCACACGGAGGCGGTGTCGTCGATCGCCATGTGCAGGACCTGGCTCGCGAACAGGCCCAGCACGGTCGCGCAGACCGTTCCCACCGCCATCGCCGGCGCGGTGGTCCGGGTGAGCAGGCCGGGCAGCAGGCGCAGCGACCACCACACCACCGCCAGCAGGAGCACGTCGGCGGCCCGGTACAGCAGCCACCGGACGGGCGATGTGGTCGCCGGGCCGCTCCAGGCGCCGAGCAGGAGCCACTGACGCAGCAGGTCACCGGGCTCGGACAGGATGCCCGCGCCGCTGAACGTCGTCTGGATCCGGGCCGCCACCGAGTCGTACGACAGAACCACCAGCGACAGCGCGACGACCGCCGTTCCGACGCTCGCGGACAGGCGCGCGGCACCCGGCGGCCCACTGCGCCGGGGCAGTGGGTCCGCGCCCTTGCCGGTGACACGCGCCACGACCACCGTGAGCAGGGCGGTCACCAGGCCCGCGAACACCGCGACCGGCCCGCTCGATGCGATGACACTCGCCAGTTGCGGCAGGACCCGGTAGCCGCCGCGCCCCCGGGACGCGATGAGCCAGGGCGCGGAGACCGTCACGGCCGAGGTCGCGGCCACCGGCGCCCAGGCCCATAGCGCGAGCAGCGTGGCCGGCGTACGGCCCTGCACGGGCGGGATCCTGCGGAGCAGGAGCAGTGCGCCGGCCAGGAAGAACGCGAAGAGGGCCACGAACCTGATCTGCATCCCGGTGCTGTACAGATCGGCGTACCGGGTGCCCTGGGCCGTGGCCGCGGCGCCGTCGGAGCCGAGGGCCGCCGAGGAGTCGTACGACCAGGGCGTGAGCCAGCGGCGGAGTTCGTTCACCGAGTCCACGTCGAACACGCTTGTGCTGCCGCGCAGTTGCAGTGCCTGCGCGCTCGCTCCCGCCCACCACAGCAACAGGGTGATCAGCAGCCCGCCGACCAGAGCCGGTATCACCGCGCGCCGATAAGCCATGTGTCGTCCCCCGCCTTGGCCGTGTCCCTGGGTGTTTCGAACAGAGGAAGAGTAGGCGTGAAGATCACGTGCGGCATGCGCGGGGTCGGCTCTCGAGCCGCTCCTTATTCGCTTGCAGGCGCGCGTCACACGGGTCAACGTCGGCTGACCCACGACGAAAGCAGGAGAAGTTGACCACGCAGACCGACCCCGTCGACCACGAACTCGTCCAGGCCGCGGCGCAGGTCGCCCGCACGCGGTGCCGGGGCGACAACCACACCATGGCGGCCGCGGCCCGGGTCCGGGACGGCCGGATCGTCACCGCCGTGAACGCCTACCACTTCACGGGAGGCCCGTGCGCCGAACTGGTCCTCATCGGCGCGGCGGCCGCCCAGGGCGCCTACGAGCTGGACACGATCGTCGCCGTGGGAGACCGCGACCGCGGGGTCGTTCCCCCGTGCGGCCGCTGCCGGCAGGTCCTGCTCGACTACTTCCCCGACATCGAGGTCATCGTCGGCTCGGACGCCCGCATCCGGACCGTGCGCATCACCGACCTGCTGCCCGAGAGCTACGTCTGGGCCGACCACCAGCTCGACGCCGAGTGAAACAGGCCGAGCCGAGTGAATCAGGCCGACCGGATCGATGAGAGCCTGGCATGGTCATCGACGGCGGCCGGCCCGGAACAAGGAGCGACAACCATGCGGTACCGCACACTCGGCAGTTCGGACCTGAGCGTCTCGGAGATCTCGCTCGGATCCTGGCTCACCTACTCCGGCGGCGTCGAGGCGGACGCGACCCGCGCCTGTACCGAGGCGGCGTTCGACGCGGGCATCAACTTCTTCGACACCGCCAACGCCTACGGCCGGGGGGCCGCGGAGACGGCCTGGGGCGAGATCCTCTCCGCCCACCCCCGGGACTCCTACATCCTGGCCACCAAGGTCTACTTCCCGATGTCGGACGACCCGGCCGACCGGGGACTGTCCCCGGCCCACATCGCCCAGCAGATCGACGCCTCCCTCAGCCGCCTGAAGACCGACCACGTCGACCTCTACCAGGCACACCGCTTCGACTCCACCGTGCCGATCGAGGACACCGTCGAGGCGTTCCAGAAGGTCGTCGAACAGGGCAAGGCCCGCTACATCGGCTTCAGCGAGTGGACCCCGGAGCAGATCCGGGCGGCGATCGACCTCGCCGGTCCCGAACTGTTCGTCTCCTCCCAGCCGCAGTACTCCATGCTGTGGCAGGCCCCCGAGGCCGAGGTGTTCGGTCTGTGCGCGGCCAACGGCATCTCGCAGATCGTGTGGTCGCCGCTGGCCCAGGGCGTGCTCACCGGCAAGTACAAGCCGGGGCAGCCGGTACCGGAGGGCAGCCGGTTCGCCTCCGCCGACATGGCGGTCTCGAAGGACCTGGTCTACAACGACGCCATCCTCGAAGCGGTCCAGCGCGTCGTGCCCATCGCCGAGGAGGCGGGACTGAGCATGCCCACCCTGGCGCTCGCCTGGGTCCTGCGCCGCGGCGAGGTCGCCTCCGCGATCACCGGCGCCTCCCGGCCCGACCAGGTCCACGCCAACGCGGCCGCCTCCGGCGTGGAACTCTCCGACGACCTGCTCGCCGCCGTCGACCAGGCTCTCGGTGACGTCCCCGTCACCGAACCGACCCTCGCCCCGGGCGCCGAGGCCGGCGTCAAGCACCGCTGAGCCGGCCCGGGACGGACACCGCCGACACCGGCATCCAACCCGCCGGTCGGCCACCGCAGTTGGCACAGGTGCGGGCGCGGCGATACGGGATCGCGTGATTGACGCCCCCGCGCCCCCTGCCTACCGTCGCCCCAACACGTCCGAACAGGCAGGTCGACGATGACGGACTCCTCGGGATCCCCCGACAACAGATCCACCGCCCGGCAGCTCCAGGTGGAGACGCACGGGCTGGACGTGATCGGTGACGCCGAACGCAAGGGCACCCCGCGGACCCTGTTCTGGCCGTGGTTCGGCGCCAACGTGTCCGTCCTCGGCCTGAGTTACGGCTCGTTCGTGCTCGGCTTCGGGATCTCCTTCTGGCAGGCGCTGGTCGCCGGCGTGATCGGGATCGTCTTCTCGTTCCTGCTGTGCGGGTTCGTCGCGGTCGCCGGAAAGCGGGGCTCCGCCCCGACGATGGTGCTCAGCCGCGCCGCCTACGGAGTGCGCGGCAACCGCCTCCCGTCGGTCGTCTCCTGGGTGCTGACCGTCGGCTGGGAGACCGTGCTGTGCGCCCTCGCCACCCTGGCCACGGCGACCGTCTTCGGACGGCTCGGCTGGGGCGGGGGCACCGAGACCCAGGTGATCGCCCTGGTCGTGGTCGCGGGGCTCACCGTCGTCGGCGGGGTGATGGGCTTCGACCTGATCATGCGGCTGCAGACCGTGATCACCGTGGTGACGGGCGTACTGACCGTCGTCTACGTCGGGCTGGTCGCCGACCACATCCACTGGAGCACCGTCAGCGCCCTCCCGGCGGGCTCCGCCCAGGACTTCATCGGCGCGCTGGTCTTCATGATGACCGGCTTCGGGCTCGGCTGGGTCAACGCCGCCGCCGACTACTCCCGCTATCTGCCCCGGACCTCGTCGAGCCGGGGCGTGGTCGGCTGGACCAGCTTCGGCGCTTCCGTGGCCCCGCTGCTCCTGCTGGTCTTCGGACTGCTGCTGGCCGGATCGTCCACCAAGCTCAGCGACGCCGTCGCCGCCGATCCGATCGGCGCGCTCACCACCCTCCTGCCCACCTGGTTCCTGGTGCCCTTCGCCGTCGTCGCGGTCCTCGGCCTGGTCGGCGGCGCGGTCCTCGACATCTACTCCTCCGGCCTCGCCCTGCTCTCGGCGGGCCTGAGGATCCCGCGCCCGCTGGCGGCCCTCGTCGACGGCGTCCTGATGATCGCGGGCTCGATCTACATCGTGTTCTTCGCCGACGACTTCCTCGGCCAGTTCATGGGCTTCCTCACCACGCTCGGCGTCCCCATCGCCGCCTGGTGCGGCATCATGCTCGCCGACCTCTGCCTGCGCCGCCGTGACTACGACGACGCCGACCTCTACCGCCCGAGCGGCCGCTACGGCGACGTACCGCCCGCCCCGCTGATCCTGACCCTCCTCGCCACCGCCCTCGGCTGGGGCCTGGTCACCAACTCGGCCGCCAGCTGGCTGGACTGGCAGGGCTATCTCCTCGACCCGTTCGGCCTGGGCGGCACGTCCGGCGCCTGGGCGTACGCCAACCTCGGCGTGCTGGCCGCGCTCGCGGTCGGCTTCCTCGGCACGCTGGCCCTCGGCCGCGGGCGGGTCCGCGCACAGGAAGGCGGCGTATGACGACGGGATCGCTCGCCGTCATCGACATGCAGCGCGCCTTCGCCGAGCCCGACAGCCCCTGGGCCGCCCCTCGTTACGCCGAGGCGGCGGCAGGTGTACGACGACTGCTGCCGGCCTTCGCCGAACGGGTCACGTTCACCCGCTTCGTCGCCCCGGCCGAGCCCAGCGGCGCCTGGCGGGCCTACTACGCGCGGTGGCCCTTCGCCCTGCGGCCGCCGCACGCCCCGCTGTGGCGCCTCACCGACGACTTCGCCGACCGGGCGCCGCACATCATGGACGCGACCACCTTCGGCAAGTGGACCCCCGAACTCGCCGCCCGTGTCGGGCCCGAGGGCCGTCTGGTCCTGGCCGGTGTCAGTACCGACTGCTGCGTCCTGTCCACCGCCCTCGCCGCCGCCGACGCGGGCGTCGAGACCCTGGTGGTGTCCGACGCCTGCGCCGGGGCCGACGACGACTCGCACGCCAGGGCGCTGGACGTGATGGCGGCGTACGGGCCGCTGATCCGGGTCGTCACGGTGGATCAACTGATCGGAAACTGACGGCACTTGGCGATATCCGGTCGGTACCGGACGGCACTCGGCCGTGTTGAATCACTCGTAGCGCAGCACGGAAGGACGGCCCCACCTGTCAGGAGGAACCGTGACAGCCGCTCCCCGACCCGGCCCCACCGAGCGGGAGATCATCGAACGGGCCGTGGCCCTCAGGCCCGCGCTGCTCGCCCGCCAGGCGGAGACCGAGCGGCTCACGCACTACCCCGAGGCCACCCACGACGACTTCCTGAGAGCCGGGTTCTACCGGATCCTCCAGCCGCGCCGCTACGGCGGCCACGAGTTCGGCCTGCCCGTCTTCTACCGCGTGGTCGTCGAGATCGCCCGCGGCTGCCCCTCCACCGGCTGGGCGCTGTCCCTGACCGCCGCCCATGTGCTCCAGGCCTGCACGGTCTTCGACGAGAAGGCCCAGGACGAACTCTTCTGCACCGACGGCGACTTCCGGGCCGCCTCCACCGCCGCGCCGGTGGGCGTCGCCCAGCCCGACGGCCTCGACCACGTCATCCTCGACGGCACCTGGCCCTACTCCTCGGGCGCCCCCTACTCCACGCACTACCTCGGCCAGACCCTGCGCGCCCCCGAGAAGCCCGGCGACCCGCCCGGCCCGCCCGTCCTGTTCGTCGCCCCGCGCTCGGTGTGGACGGTCCTCGACGACTGGCGCGGCTCGCTCGGTCTGCGCGGCACCGGATCCAACAGCATCCGCATGGCACAGGCCCGTGTCCCCGCGCACTTCACACGCGAGACAAGCCTGCTCGACCTGCCGGTGGAAGGCGGCAGCGTCGGCTCCGAGCTGCACGGCAACGCGATGTACGCGGGACGCGCGCCCAGCTTCTTCCACGGCGAGCTGGCCGCCGTCATGATCGGCACCGCGTACGCCGCCGCCGACGAGTACGCCCGGATCGTCGCCGCCCGCCCCCTGCTCCTGGAACCCGAGCGCACCCGCGCGGACCTGCCCGACTACCAGCGCCACCTCGGCGAGGCCCTCGGCATGATCCACCTGGCCGAGGCGGCCCTCAGGCAGAGTGCCGAGGACTGGATGGAGGCCTGCCGCCGCAACGTGAGCGGCGAGGCACCCTTCACCGCGGCCGAGGACAACCGGCTCGCCCTGACGTTCCTCAACGCCGGCCGCATGGCCTGGGACGTCCTCCAGGGCATCCTGTTCCGCACGGCCGGCTCCCGCCACGCGCGCGACGGCGAACGGATGCAGCGCTACTTCCGGGACGCGGCCACGTACTGGACCCATGTCGGACCCGGCATGTACGAGCCCCTCGTGCGGCGGGTCGGATGCGACACCCTCGGTCTGCCCTCGGAGCACATCGCGCTGATTCCCTGACGTCCCGCACGCATGCTCTCGGCACCCTCGGGTACGCGAGCAGCACCGCGCCCTGGGCGATCATGCCCACGGGCGGGCCGCACGACCGCCGCTACCAGGGGATCTGCCATGGACACACCCGCCAATGACCACAGCGCCACACCGGCCCAGCGGGCACTGGACGCGCTGACGCAGAACACCGAGGACGTGACGGCGCTGGACACGCTCGCGACCAGTGACGTGCTCATCCCGGTGCCCGACGACGCCGCGGACGAGGACACGACCGTGGCGCTGCCCGTTCTGGAGCAGCAGGACGGCGCTCCCATCGTGCCCGTGTTCACCTCGGAGACGGAGATGGCCGAACTGCTTCCGTTCGTCTCCCGCTACCGTCTGGTGCCGCTGGGCGCGCTCGCCGCGCAGTGGCCGGACGGCGATCTCTCGCTGTCGATCGACGCCAGCTCCACGCACCCGCTGACGCTCACGTCCGAGGGCGTGCGCACGCTGCTGGCGCGGCCCCAGGGCTGAGCCGCACGCGGGCTCCCCACAGTGGGGCCCGGCCACCACGTGCGACAAAGAGGGAGCGGCCGGGCCCGCAGGGGTGCGGCCTGCTCCCGCTGCCGCACCGTGGTCCTCGCGTGCGAAACAGAGATGAGCGGCGCCGACTCTGCTCATCCCCGCGCGCCGTGCGATCGCCGTGACCCGACCATAGGACCGATCCGGCAGGCCGTCGCTCCGGAAAACGTGGCGCATGTCCGCAAAACGCGGCGGATCGGCGGGCGGGCCGGCTCAGGCGGCGCGCAGTGTCTGCGAGGGCGCCTCCCCGAAGCGCTCCCGGTACCGCCGCGCGAACCGGCCCAGATGGACGAACCCCCACGCGTGGGCCACGTCCGTCACGGTCGTCGTCCCCGGCGCCGCCGCCCGCAGCTGCCGGTGGACGCGTTGGAGCCGCACCTCCTGGACGTACGCCATGGGCGACATGCCGACATGTCTGCGAAAAGCTTCCTGCAGGGTGCGCAGGCTGACCTGGGCGATGGCCGCGAGCCGGTTCGCGTCGTACGGCTCGGCGGGCAGCTCCTGCACGGCGTCCATGACCCGCTTCACCGACGCCGGGCGCATCGGTGGGGGAGGGGCCTCCAGCGCGGCGCGGAAGGTGTGGTCGGTGGCGAGCAGCATGCCCTCCAACAAGGTCTGCTCCAGACGGCCACGGATCATCGGATGGCTCAGCAGCCCGAGCGGGACGTCCCGCTCCAGCAGACTCCACAGCGCGAGGCGCACCCAGCTCAGGCCCGGCCCCCGCGAGACGTCCATGCAGGGCCCGAAGCGTGGCGGGCGCCGGACCGACCGGCCCAGCAGGACCTCCAGCTGCCGGAGCACGGCCGCCTTGTCGATCTTGACCGTGAGTGCCTGGCAGTCGGCGGACCAGGCGTCGATGTAGATGTCCCGCGCCGGATCGAACACCAGCGCCCGCCGCTCGTCGGCGAACCCCACGTCCCCGCGCCCCTCCTGGAGGCTGAAGCGGCCGCCGAAGGGGACGGCGACGTGGTACACGCCAGGCTCGCCGAAGCTCATCCGCATCTCGGCGCCGAACCGGATGTCGCCGACGGTGAGCGCGCCGAGCTCCACGACACTGAGCCGGGTGGCGAACTCCGAGGCGTGACCGACGACTTCGAGCCGCAGGTCGTAGTAGTGGGCCGCGATGGCGTCGTGCGCCTCGTCCAGCGAGTTCGTCGAGTAACTGCTGAACTCGGCCGCCAGGTCTGCTCCCACGGCCACGGCGTCCCCAACTCCCTCCCAGCTCGGCGTCTTCGGCGTCTGCTGTCCAGCATGACCCCAAGCCGGGACTACAACGCCTTCCCGGGGTTGAGAATGCCCCGCGGGTCGAACACCTCCTTGATCCGTCGCTGCAACGCGTGGGCGGCGGGCCCGAGTTCCTCGGCCACCCACTGCCGCTTGAGCACCCCCACCCCGTGCTCGCCGGTCAGCGTCCCGCCGAGCCGAAGCGCCAGCGCGAAGATCTCGCCGGCCGCCTCCCACGCGGCGTCCGGCAGCCGGTCCAGGGACCGGTCGACGACGATGATCGGATGCAGGTTCCCGTCCGCCGCGTGCGCGATGGTGAACACGGGCACGTCGTGCCGGGCCGAGATCGCCCGGATCTCCCGCACCGCCTCGGCGAGCCGGGAGCGCGGCACCGCGATGTCCTCGATCAGCGGGCGGCCCAGCCGCTCCAGCGCGGGCAGCGCGAGACGGCGGGCGGACAGCAGGGCCTCCGCCTCGGCCGGGTCCTCGGTCACCTCCACCGTCGAGGCGAGCGGCCCCAGCAGCCGGGCGACCGCGGCCGCCTCGGCCGCCGCGCCCGCACCGTCGCACTGCACCACGAGCAGCGCGGCGCCCCGCTCCCGGAGCGCGGGGTCGACGGCGTGCAGCACGGGCCCGTCGACGAGCTCGGCCAGGGCGGGTTCGACCCCGGCCCGAGCGAGGGTGTACGACGCCTCGGCCGCCGCTTCGAAGGAGGCGAAGTACGCGGCGATCGTGGCCGTGGCGACCGGAACGGGTCTGAGCCGCAGGGTCGCCGAGGTGATCACCGCGAGCGTGCCCTCCGAGCCGGTCAGCAGCGCGGTGAGGTCGTAGCCGGTGACCCCCTTGACGGTACGGCGACCGGTGCTGATCACCGTCCCGTCGGCCAGCACCGCCTCCAGGCCCAGCACGCTGTCCCGGGTCACCCCGTACTTCGCGCATCTGAGGCCGCCGGCGTTGGTCGCGATGTTCCCGCCGATCGTGGACAGAGCCGCACTCGCCGGGTCCGGCGCGTACCGCAGGCCGTGCGCGCCCGCCGCCCGGTCCAACTCGGCGGTGATGACGCCCGGTTCGACGACGGCGAGCTGGTCGTCGGCCGACAGGTCGAGGATGCGGTTCATCCGGGACAGGTCCAGGACGAGAACGCCGTCGCCCGCGGTCGCCCCGCCCGACAGGCCGGTGCCCGCCCCGCGCGGCACCACCGGCACCCCGAGGGCGTGCGCGTGCCGCAGCGTGACGGTGACGTCCTCGGTGCGCCGGGCGTGCACGACCGCGAGGGGTTCGCCGCCCGGTGCCGTCCCGGATCGGTCGGTGGCGTGGGCGGCGAGCACGTCCGGGTCGGTGGTCAGCCGGTCGGGCGGCAGATCGCGGGCGAGCAGGCCCAGGAACTGCGCGGACACGGTGGTTTCCGGTGCTGCTGTCACGGGTTCAGTGCCTTCGTTCCGATCGCGAGCAGGGAGATGTCCTCCTGGGGCGCGTGCACGGGTGCGCACTGGATGTCCCGGAAGTGCCGCTCCAACGGGTTGCCCCGGGACAGGCCCGGGTTCCCCAGCAGCCGTACGGCGAGCTCCACGGCCCGCACCCCGTGCCGGTCGGCCAGCACCCGGGCGCCCAGGGCCTGTTCGGGGGTGTACGTCGGGTCGTCGGCGTCCAGCTTCGCGGCACCGTCGAACACCAGTTGCTCGGCGGCGGCGAGGAGGACCTCGATCTCCCCGGCCGTGCGGCGGAAGCGTTCCGTACGGGCCACCGGATGACCGAGGTTGGCGGGCACCCGCGCGTGGGCGAAGGTGTGGAAGAACGCCTGCGCGGCCCGCGCCACACCCAAGTACAGGGCGGCAAGGGGGAGATGGAGGGCGGCGCCCGCCCGGTTGTCCTGTTCGGCGGCCGGTCCGTGCGGCGCGAGCCCGATCACGTGCTCGTACGGCACCTCGGCGTCCCGGAAGGTCACATCGTGGCTGCCGCTGGCCCGCAGCCCCAACTGGTCCCAGCGGCCGGTGATCTCGACACCGGGCGAGTCACCGGGCACCAGGAAGGTGCCCACCCGCGGCTCCTCCTCGTCCGTGGTCGCCCACACCAGGAACCAGTCGAGCCCCTCGGCCCCCGTCACGAACCGCTTGGTGCCGCTGACCGCCCACCCGTCGGCGGTGCGCCTGGCCCGGGTCGCGGGCAGCCCGCCCCGCGCGGGGGAGCCCAGATCGGGCTCCACGCGCGCGTGGTTGAGTAGCACGGGACGCGCGAACGACTCCTTGACCACCCGCGCGTACAACTCCTCGGGCCAGTGCGGCCGTACGGCCTGACGGGCGTGGCCCGCGAGCGTCATTGCCGCGATCAGGGCGACGGACGGGTCGCCCCGGCCCAGCAAGTGCAGGATGCGCGCGCTCTCCTCGACGCCCGCGCCCCGGCCGCCGTACCGCTCGCCGATGGTGGCGGTGAGCAGGCCCGCCTCGTGGGCGACGCGCAGGGATTCGGCGGGGAAGACGGCCGATCGGTCGTACTGCGCGGCCAGTTCGGCGATGCGCTCGGTCACAGCGCCTTCTTCAGGTCGGCGTCGAGGGCGGTGGTCCAGAACGACTTCACGTCCAAGTGCTCCTTCAGTGCTCCGAGTTCGGTGAACGCGTCGGCGACCTTCTGCTGCGAGGCGATGGTGTCGGCGCCCACCGTGCGGGCCTGGGTCGGGCGTTGTGCCTGGGCGTCCGTGAGGTCCTTCTTCGCCTGGGCGAGTGGCTGGTGGGTGGCGTCGGCGGTGACCTTCGCGAAGCCGTCGAGGTGCCCGTCGCGGACGTACGCGTAGGCCTTGGTGATCCGTGCGATCAGATCGGCCGCGGCCGCCTTCTGGGCCGGGCTCTTCAGCACGCTGTCCCGCGCCGACCAGAGGAAGTTGCCGGACAGGATGTCCTTGCCCGAGCCGACGGTGGTGGCGCCCTGCTGGTGGGCGGTGATGATCGAGGTGCCGTAGGAGGCGAAGGCGTCGATGCCGCCGCCGTTGAGGGCGGCCAGGCCGTCGTTGGGCAGCAGCGGCTTGGCGTCGATGTCGGACCACTTCAGGCCGGCCTGCTTGAGCAGCTCGTACAGGAAGTAGTGGGCGGTGGTGTTCTGGACGTAGCCGACCTTCTTGCCCTTCAGACCGGCGATGTCGGTGACCGCGGAGCCCTTGGGGACGACGACCTCTTGGTTGAGGGTCGCGCCCTTCTGCACGGCGACGACCTTGAAGTTGGGGCTGCCGTCGGCGGCGGCGAAAATCGGCGGGATCTCACTGGAGGAGGCGAGGTCCAGGGCCCCTGCCCGGATGGCCTGAAGCTGCTTGTCCCCGCCCTGGAAGAGGTTCCACTTGACTTTGTACGGGGTATCGTCGAGGTGGGCGTACTTCAGCACCGCCTCCTCGACCTTCCAGCCCGTGGCACCCACGGTGAGGGTGACGGTGGGGGACTCGGCCTGGGCGGCGCCCCCGCAGGCCGCCGCGAAGGGCAGCAGCAGGGCGAGGGCGGCGGCGGACGTGCGCAGAGAACGGCGGAACAACACGGGGTCTCCATCAGGCTGCGTGGGCGCCGACGGCGCGGTGGGCGAGTTCCTGCCGGACCAGCGGCAGGACGTGACGGGCGTAGTCGATGGCGTCGTTGAGCGGGTCGTAGCCGCGGATAGAGAGCAGGTCGCAGCCGATGTCGACGTAGTCGAGGAGGGCCTTCGCCACCGTCTCCGGGGAGCCGACCAGCGCGGTGGAGGCGCCGGCCGCGTTGGTGGCGACCGCGGGCGCGGTCCACAGGCAGCGGTCGTGGACCTCGCCCCGCTCGGCGATGTCGAGCAGCCGCTGCGAACCGACGTTGTCCGGGCGGCCGGCGGTGCGGTAGTGACGCAGCGACCCGGTGCTCGCGGCCTGGTCCTTGAGCACCCCGAGCGTGCGGTGCGCCTTCTCCCAGGCCAGCTCGTCGGTGGGCGCGATGATCGGGCGGAAGGACACCCAGATACGGGGACGGGGACGGCCGGCCGCGTCCGCGACCGCGTTCACGGCGGCGATCTGCTCGGCGGTCTCCTTCAGCGGCTCGCCCCACAGGCCGAAGATGTCGCCCTGCTGCCCGCCGACCCGGTAGGCGTCCTGCGAGGAGCCGCCGACCGAGACCGGGATCAGCCCGTTCACGGGCTTCACGTCCGAGTAGTAGCCCTCGAACCTGAAGTACTTGCCCTCGTGCGACACCGGTCCGTCGGCCTGCCACACCTTCCGCAGGATCTGGATGTACTCGTCCGAACGCTCGTACCGCTCGGTCTTGCCCAGGTAGTCGCCCTCGCGGCGCTGCTCCTCGTCACTGCCCCCGGAGATGATGTGCAGCGCGAGCCGGCCGTTGCTGATCCGGTCCAGGGTCGCCAGGGCGCGGGCCGCGTGAGTAGGGAAGATCACGCCCGGCCGGTGCGCCAGGATCGGGCTGACGCGTTCGGTGTGGGTGGCGACGAACTGGGCGACCTGGAAGGCGTCCGGCGAGGCGGAGTGGTAGGCGACCAGGGTGTGGTCGAAGCTGCCGTCGTCCAGGGCGCGGGCGTACTTGCGCAGGTAGACCGGATCGAAGCCGGCACGGCTCGCGGCGGCGGGACCCGAGGCCCCGGAGTCGGTGTGGACGGCACTGATGAACTCGACAGGCATGGAGAACTCCCGTGTCGTGAGGGTTACTTGAGAAGAGACGTGTCGGCAGACTTCGCCACGTCGACGTTCGGCTCCAGGACCCCGATGCCGTTCATGAGGTCGGCCACGCCCTGGACGGTCCGGTTCACGTCGTCCGTGATCGGCAGGACCTTGCCGTACGCCGCCGAGGCCAGCGTCTTCGCCACGGAGGCGTCGGCACCGTTGCGCTCCTGGATCGCCTTCGCGTAGGCCTCCTGGTGGGTGCTGGTCCACTGCAGGGCCGTACCGAGGCGCTTGAGGAAATCGGCCAGCGCGGCCTTCTTGGCCGAGTTGGCGAGGGCGTCGTCGGAGGCATTGATGAACCCGATGCCGCTGACCCGGCCGCCCGCACCGTCGACCAGGAGCTTGCCGCCCTGCTCCAGACCGACGGCCTGGTAGACCCCGAAGGTGGCCCAGGCCTTGATCTTCCCGGAGGCGAAGGCGGCCTGGGCGTCGGTCGGCAGCAGGTACTGCACGTGGACGTCCTGGTAACTGAGGCCGTTCTGCTTGAGCGCGTTGGCCAGCAAATACTCCGCGATACTGCCCTTGGCCGAGGACACCACGACCTTCTGGCCCTTGAGGTCCTTCACACTGTCGATGCCGGAGCCCTTGCGGACGACGATGCCGACATGCTTGCCGTCGTTCTGGAGCGCGGCCACGTTCTTGACGCGCACCCCGCCGCTGAGCGCCTGGAGCGCCGGCAGGTCCGCCGAGTAGCCGGTGTCGGCGGCACCCGCCTGCACGGCCTGGTAGAGCGGGGCGGCGCCCTCGAACTCGGCCCACTTCACCTTGTAGTCGGCGCCCTTGAGGGCGTCGGAGGCGGCGACGATGGTCTGGAGGGTCTTGGCCTGGTCGCCGATGGTGAGGGTGACCTGCTTCGAGGACGAGGCCTCCGCGGAGGAGTCCGCGCCACAGGCGGTCAGCGTCAGCAGTGCGGAGAAGCCGAGCGCGGCAGCGGCGATTCTGCGGATCACGAGGGGGTTCCTTCCAGGGTGCGGGTCACGCCGAGCCAGTTCAGGAGGCGGGCGCGCAGGGTCACGAACTCGGGGGCGGTCAGGTCACGGGGGCGGGGCAGGTCGACGGTGAGCTCGTGGGCGATGCGGCCCTCGTCCATCACCAGGACACGGTCGGCGAGCAGCAGTGCCTCCTCGACGTCATGGGTGACCAGGAGGATCGCGCAGCCGTGCCGCTTCCACAGCTCGGCCACCAACTGCTGCACCCGGCCCCGGGTCAGGGCGTCGAGGGCGCCGAACGGCTCGTCCAGGAGCAGCAGTTCGGGCTCGCGGACCAGGGCGCGGGCCAGGGAGACCCGCTGGGCCTGGCCGCCGGAGAGCGTCTTGGGCCAGACGGTCGCGCGGTCCGCGATGCCGACCTCGTCCAGCGCCTTGTCGGCGAGCGCCCGGTCCGGGCGGCCCGGCAGGCCGAGGACCACGTTGCGCCACACCTTCAGCCAGGGCAGCAGCCGCGGGGACTGGAAGGCGGCACTGCGCCGTGCGGGCACGGTCACCTCGCCGCCGATCTCCTCGTCGAGACCGGCGAGGATCCTCAGCAGCGTCGACTTGCCGCAGCCGCTGTGCCCTAGCAGGGCCACGAACTCGCCCTCACGGATGTCGAGATCGAGCTCGTGCAAGACCGTGTTGCCGTCGAAGGCCCGCGAAAGGCCCCGTATCTCCACGCTGTTGGCCATGAGACTCACGCCCCGCCCTCGAAGTTGGCCCGCCAGGTCAGCAGGCGGCGCGAAAGGATCCGTACGGCGAAGTCGCAGGCGAGCCCGAGCAGCGCGTACACGACGAGGCACAGCACGATGACGTCCGTGCGGAAGTACTGCTGGGCGTTGCTCATCAGATAGCCGAGTCCCGCGTCCGCGTTGATCTGCTCGGCGAAGACCAGCGCCAGCCAGGCGGTGGACAGGGCGTACCGGAGCCCCACGAGGGCGCCGGGCAGCGCGCTCGGCAGGATCACGTACGTGATGAGACCGAGCCTGCCGAGGCCCATCATCCGTGCGGCCTCGACGAGTTGGGAATCGGTGGAGCGGATGCCGCCGTAGATGTTGAAGTACAGCGGGTAGGTCACCCCGAGTGCGACCAGGGCGATCTTCGGGGTCTCCTCGATGCCGAACCAGACGATGAACAGCGGGATCAGACCGACCCAGGGAATCGCGCGGAACATGCCCATGGAGGAGTCGATGACGTCCTCGCCGAGCCGGAACAGCCCGGCCAGCAGGGACAGTCCCAGGGCGACCGTCCCTCCGATCAGGAAGCCGGTGGCGGCCCGGCGGCCCGACGCGGCGATGGCGTCGGGGAGTTCACCGTTCCTGGTCAACTCGACGGCCTGCTTGATCACGTCGACCGGGGAGGCGAGTACGGACTCGGGCAGGACTCCGGTGGCCGAGGTCAGGAACCACAGGAGGACCAGTCCCACGGGGCCGGCGGCCCGGCGCACTGAGCGGGGGAGCGTGAAGCGGCGGTCGCTCCTGGTGACGCCGCGAATGGTGACCCGGGTGGAGGGCGGGGGCGTCTCCAGGGCGGGCAGTTCCAGCGGTTTCGTCGTCATGGCCGGCCTCCCGTCGCCGCCGGGCGGCCGGGATCCGCCGACCAGGCGGACCAGGAGCCGGGGAAGAGGGCGGCCTCGAATCCGGCGATCTCCAGCGCGGCGATCTGATGGGCTGCAGTGACACCCGAGCCGCAGTACACGCCGATGCGGTCCGCGGCACCGGCGCCGCGTTCCTCGAACCGCTTGCGCAGTTCCTCAGCCGGCAGGAAGGTCCCGTCCGCCGCGAGGTTCTCACCGGTCGGCGCCGAGACCGCGCCCGGGATGTGGCCCGCCCGAGGGTCGACCGGCTCCACCTCACCGCGATACCGCTCGCCCGCCCTCGCGTCCAACAGCAGTCCGGAGACGGCGAGTTCGGCGGCTCCGTCCGCGTCGACGACGGGAAGCGCACCCGCCCGCAGGACGACGTCACCCGGCGGCGGACCGGTGGGCGGTCCCGACTCCAGGGGCAGCCCGGCCGCACGCCAGGCGCCGAGGGCGCCGTCGAGCAAGGTCACCCGGCTCAGGCCCGCGTAACGCAGCAGCCACCAGGCGCGGGCGGCCGCCGTGTTGCCCGAGTCGTCGTAGATGACGACCGGTTGGTCCTGCCGGATGCCCCAGCGGTGAGCCGCCTCCTGGAGGTCCTCGATCGCGGGCAGGGGATGCCTGCCGCCCTCGGGGCTCGGGGCGGAGGCCAGTTCGGTGTCCAGGTCGACGTACACCGCGCCCGGGATGTGTCCTTCGGCGTGGTGCGCGCGTCCGTGCGGATCGCCCAGCGCCCAGCGGACGTCGAGCAGAACCGGGGGAGTGTCGGAGGCGAGCAGCTCGCGGAGCTCCGCGACGGTGGTCGTGACGGTCATGCCCGCTCCTCGGCGATCAGCGGCAGCTCGGGGGACAGGCGCAGCCGCTCCAGGAAGAGGACGACCGTGGCGGCGGCGGTGCGGTGCAGGGCGTCGTTGAGGACGTCGTGCCGGCCCCCGTGGAAGACCACGGTCCGCGCGTCGCCGTAGACGCTCAGTGCCTGATCGAGCGGGCTGACCACGTCGTCCTCGCCGTGCAGGGCCAGGACGGGGACGGTGACCCGGTCGAGGCGCGGTGCGGGCAACTCCGGGACGGAGGCGAGCGCGCCGCGCCGGAAGTCCGGGTCGTTCGTCAGACGCCCCTGGTGGGTCGGGCAGGCGGTGCGGGCCTCGGCCTCTACCTCCCAACTGCCCCCACTCCAGGGCGAGGTGGGAAGGCCGGCCAGGATCAGGGCGTCGACGTCCCCGGCCCGCTCGGCGGCCAGCCGGCCGGCGTACAGCGCACCGGTGTCCGATCCGACCAGCACCTTCGGGCCGGGCAGCGACTCGTCGGCGAGCAGTTTGGCCGCCTCGTCGAGCACGGACGGATCGGCGGACGCGTCACCGAGGGCGCGGACCCGGTAGGCGTCGAAGGCGAGCCGGCGGCCGAACCGCTCGTACACACCGCCGTGTTCGCCCCGGCCGGCCAGCACGATCAGCGTGCCGCGCGCGGCGAGACCTTCGGGTTCGTCCCAGGAGGAGGGTGAGGGCATGAGGGGGCAACTCCCTTGAGAAGGCAGGGAAAAGGAGGCAGAGGGAAAAGCAGACGGGGAGAGCTGTCACGTGTCAGCGCGGCAATGCGACGGAAGGAATGCGTGATCAGTTCAGCGGTGAGCGGGCACCGCGGGGAAGGTCAGCGACAGCGCGCGCTGCACGCCACGCCGAAGTCGATGACTCGGCGCTGCGTCAGAAAGGCAGCAGAAGCGGTCGTGTGCATGCGCCCATCATGACCGGCCGTGACGGATCGCGTCCAACGACGATTCCGCATCGAAACCGATCAGCAATCGAGATCGATCGCGTCGAGCGGTTAGTGTCGCGGCATGCCCCAGCCCGTCCTGGACCTCGTAGCCCTGCGCAGTCTGACCGCGATAGCCGACTGCGGGGGCTTCCACCGCGCCGCCCAGGTCCTCGCCCTGAGCCAGTCCGCGGTCAGCCAGCACGTCCGCAAGCTGGAGAAGACCCTGGGGCGTCCCGTCGTCGAGCGCGAGGGACGCGGCACCCGATTCACCCCCGAGGGGCGCCTGCTGCTCGAACAGGCCCGCAGGATCCTCGCCGTCCACGACGAGGCCGTACGCACACTCCTCGGTGCCGAAGGCGACGTCGTGACCATCGGCTCCACGGAGCACGCCGCCGACCAGTTCCTGCCCCGGCTGACCGCCGCCGTCCAGGAGGTGCGCCCCGGCTGCCGCGTCCGCTTCCGCATCGACCGCTCCGCCCGGCTCGTGGAGGCCGTGGAGCGCGGCAGCGTCGATGTCGCGGTGTACGTCACCGAGGCCGCCGCGACCGAGGGCACCCGGGTGGGCGGGCTCCCGCTGACCTGGCACGCCATGCCCGGCTGGGAGCCGCCGCAGGCTCCCGCGCCGGTGCCGCTGGTGGCCATCGAGGACCCGTGCGCGATCCGGCGCCGGGCGATCGCGACGCTGGCCGCGCGCGGGGTTCCCGCCGCGGTCGTCGGGGACGCGGGCTATCTCGCGGGGGTCCTGGACATCGCCCGCACTGGGCAGGGAGTGGCACTGCTGGCGGCGGTCGGACCCGCGCCCGACGGGCTGACCCCGTACGAGGGCCTGCCCGAGGTCACCCCGATCCCCATGAGCGCGCTCGCCCGCCCGGGCGCGGACCCGGCGACCGTCGAGGCCGCGTTCGCCGCCGTACGGGAGTTGCTGGCGTAGACCGGGCCATCCGGCGGGGACGGCCTGCTAGTCGTGGAGCATTTCCGCCAGCACACCACGCTGCAGCGGCAGCACCTCGGCGTGCAGGTCACGGCCCTTGCGGGTGAGGGACACCCACACGCCCCGCCGGTCCTCCGCGCACATGGACCGCTCCACCAGGCCGTCCTTCTCCAGGCGGCCGATCAGCCGGGACAGCGCGCTCTGGCTCAGATGCACCCGCCCGACGAGGTTCTGCACCCGGCACTGGTCGCCCTCCCGGGGCGACTCGGTGGCGAGGATGTCGAGCACCTCGAAATCGCTCGCGCCCAGCCCGTAGGGGTGCAGCGCGCGGTCGATCTCGCACATCGTGCGCGCGTGCACCGACAGGATGTCCCGCCACCGCTGCTCGAGGCCGGTCGAGACCGTGTTCACCGCCATACATGCACGGTAACACCGATCCGCTCATTGTTGCCTGTGCAACTACTGCGTATGCAACTAAGTCTCAGGCCTGCGGGTCCTGGGTGATCCCCACCAGGTTGCCGTCCGCGTCCTTGACGAAGGCGATCAGCTTGCCGCCGCCGACGTCCTGGACGTCCTGCAGCGTCTCGGCCCCGGCCGCCACCAGCGCCGCGAGCGTCGCCCGGATGTCGTCGACGTGCCAGTACGGCACCGGGCCGGTCATGCCCCTGGCGTGCCCGTTCGGGTCGAGGCCGACGTCCTGCCCCGCGTCCTTGAAGCCGACGTAGTACGGCTCGTCCGCATACGGCTCCACGCCCAGCAGTGCGCTGAACAGGGCTTTCGCGGCGGCCAGGTCCTTGACGGGGTAGATGATCGTTTTGAGGCCGGCAGTCATGGTGTGCTCCTCGTGTGGTGTCCCCGACGGGTCTGTGTCGGTGGTTTCACGCTAGGCCGGGGGAGGGGAGAGGCGCTTCTCCGATCCTGACCAGTCACGTCACGTCACGTCTCGGCCGCGGCGGCCTGCCGGAGCAGCGCGGAATGTCGTACGGCGGCCTCCATGCCCGTCGTGCGGCCGACGCGCCCATGACCGGGCGACAGGGGACGGCCGACACTTTCCTCGGCCGCCTGCGCACTGTCCTCGCGGACCGCAGCATGCAGGGCTACTGCGCCGGCGCCGGTGCTTCCCGCACCGACCGAGCCCTACCGGGTTCTGGCGGAGTCACGCCCCGTTGTCGCCCCGGTAGGACGTATCACCCCCGTAGGACGTACCGCCCCCGCCCGGGCCGACCCGTGAGAGCGTGCTCGCGCGTGCCGATCTGATCGTCGTGCCTCGGGCTGCCCGCGCCGTTGCCCGGCAGCCTCTCCGCCCGCGCCGCTGACCGAGTGGTGTGCCCCGTCCCGACCCTCACTCCCGGCTCACGTCGACTCGCGTCGCACCAGCTCCGTGGGCAGGATCACCGCCGACGGATCCTCGCCGCCCAGCTGGGCCAGCAGCACCCGCACCATCTCGGCGCTGATGCGGTCGTAGGGCTGGCGGATCGTGGTGAGGGCAGGGGTGGCCTCCGTGGCCGCGATGGAGTCGTCGAAACCGCCCACGGCCACGTCCTCGGGGATCCGGCGGCCCGCCCGGCGCAGGGCTGTCAGGGCGCCGAGCGCCATGAGGTCGGAGGCGACGAACACGGCGTCCAGGTCCGGGGCCTGGGCCAGCAGCCGCTCGGCGCCCGCCTCTCCGGCGGCCCGGCTGTAGTCACCGGAGACGACGAGCCGCTCGTCGATCTCGACACCCGCCTCCGTCAGCACCTCCTTGTAGCCGGCGAGACGGTCGACGCCGCCGGGCGAGTCCAGCGGCCCGGTCACGATGCCGATCCGGCGGCGGCCCAGCGACAGCAGATGGCGCACCATGTCACGGGCGCCGTCGCGGTCGTCCGCCGCCACGTAGCTCACCTTCGAGCCGGACCTCATCGGCTTGCCGCACTGCACGACGGGCACGCCCGCCTTGTGCAGTTCCTCGGCGACCGGGTCGGCGGAGTGGCTGGTCACCAGCAGGACGCCGTCGAGGTGGCCCGCCGTGATGAACCGCTTGATCCGGCGCCGCTCGTCCTCGGTCCCCGCCAGCATCAGCAGCAGCGGGATGTCGTGCGCGGCCAGCGCCTGGGTGCAGCCGCGCAGCAGCACGTTGAAGTTGGGGTCCTCGAAGAACCGCTCCTGGGGCTCCGTGAGCAGGAAGCCCACCGAGTCGGAGCGGCCGGTGATCAGCGAGCGGGCGTGCCGGTTGACGACGTACCCCGTCTTGCGGATGGCGGCGTTGACCGCCTCCAGCGCGGGAGGGCTGACGTAGTGTCCGCCGTTGAGCACGCGCGAGACCGTGCCCCGCGAGACCCCGGCCTCGCGGGCCACGTCGTGGATCGTCGGTGGCTTGCGCCGGCCCCCCGCATTGTTCATGGTCAAGACTCTAAGGCTCTCCGGGGCGAGGAGGGGCGTTCGTACGGCGGGACGGTTCCCGAGGACTGCGAACAGACTGGGATCGTGCACAGGAATGGCCCACGTAAGGCACTTGGCAAGCTTTGCCTCTATGCGGTTATCTTGGGGCGCACGCTGTAGGAGCCGTGTGTGCACGTTCCCACCTACTCGAAACGGGAGAGAGTCATGCCGGAGACCACCCCCAGGGGCCTCACCAGGCTTGCCTTCGGCGGGGACTACAACCCGGAGCAGTGGCCCGAGAGTGTCTGGGACGAGGACGTCCGGCTGATGCGCGAGGCCGGGGTGACCATGGTCAGCGTGGGGATCTTCTCCTGGGCGCTCCTGGAGCCGGAACCGGGTGTGTACGACTTCGGCTGGCTGGACCGGATCCTCGGCCTGCTGCACGAGAACGGCGTCCGCGTCGACCTCGGCACGCCCACCGTCGTCCCGCCCGCCTGGTTCTACCGCGCCCACCCCGACGCGCTGCCCGTCACGGCCGACGGCACCCGCCTCGCGTTCGGCTCCCGCGGCGCCATCTGCCACAGCAACAGCGCCTACCGCGCGGCCGCCGCGAACATCACCACCCGGCTCGCCGAGCGGTACGCCGACCATCCGGCCCTCGCGATGTGGCACGTGCACAACGAGTACGGCGTCCCCGTCTCCGCCTGCTACTGCGAGTCCTGCGCCGCCCACTTCCGCCGCTGGCTGGAGACGACGTACGGCGGGGTCGACGGCGTCAACGAGGCATGGGGCACCGCCTTCTGGGGCCAGCGCTATACGAGCGTCGAGCAGATCGACCCGCCGCGCACCGCGGCCACCGTCGGCAACCCCGGCCAGGCGCTGGACTACAAGCGCTTCGCCGACGCGACCATGCGCGAGAACTTCCGTATGGAGAGGGACATCCTGCACCGGCTCTCCCCGGGCGTCCCGGTCACCACCAACTTCATGACCGCGCTCAGCCAGTGCGACTCCGTCGACTACTGGGCCTGGGGCCGCGAGGTGGACATCGTCACCAACGACCACTACCTCATCACCGACGGCCGCCGCACCCACGTCAACCTCGCCATGGCCGCCGACCTCACCCGCTCGGTCGCGGGCGGTGCCCCCTGGATCCTGCTCGAGCACTCCACCTCGGGCGTCAACTGGCAGCCCCGCAACCCCGCCAAGGCGCCCGGTCAGATGGCCCGCAACTCCCTGGCGCACGTGGCCCGCGGCTCCGAGGGCGCCATGTTCTTCCAGTGGCGCCAGTCCCGGCGCGGCGCCGAGAAGTTCCACTCGTCGATGGTCCCGCACGGCGGCACCGACACACGCGTGTGGCGCGAGGTCGTCGAACTGGGCGCTTCTCTGGACTCGTTGAGCACCATCCGCGGTACTCGCACTCAGGCGGACGTGGCCGTCCTGTGGGACTGGCACTCCTGGTGGGCACAGAACCTCGACTGGCGCCCCAGCGAGGACCACGACGCCCGCGAGCGCGCCGACGCCTTCTACGAGGCCCTCTACGACCGCCACCTCACGGTCGACTTCGCCCACCCGGAAGCCGACTTGTCGGCTTATCCCCTTGTCGTCGTCCCTGCCTTGTACCTGATGACGGAGACCGCGGGGAACAACCTCAAGAAGTACGTCGCGAACGGCGGCACCCTCGTCGTGTCGTACTTCTCCGGCATCGTCGACGAGTACGACGCCGTCCACGCGGGCGCGTACCCGGGCGCGCTCAGGGACGTCCTGGGCCTGACCGTGGAGGAGTTCTCGCCGCTGCTGCCGGACCAGCTGGTCCGCATCACCGGCCCCGACGGCTCCGAGCTCACCGGCGACGTGTGGACCGAGTTCGTGGTGCCGCGCGGGGCCGAGACCGTGTGGACGTACGCCGACGGCCTGGCCGCCGGCCACCCCGCCGTCACCCGGCACCGGCACGGCGAGGGCACCGCCTGGTACGTCTCCACGCGCCTGGCCGCCCAGGGCCTGGACGCGCTGCTCGGCTGGGCCGCCGAGGACGCCCAGCTCCCCTCGCGCGCCGACCTGCCCCACGACGTCGAGGTGGTCCGGCGGAACGGAGAGACCGGTTCCTACGTCTTCGTGATCAACCACACCGCGTCGGAGGCCAAGGTGCCCCTGGACGCGGCGGGCACCGAACTGCTGACCGGCGAACGTGCCGCGGGCCGACTCGCCGTCCCGGCGGGCGCCGTGCGGGTCGTACGACTCGACGGCTGAACCGACTCCCCTCCGCCCGCGAGACCACGAGCCGCGGGCGGAGGGGGCCTCACCTCCGGACCCCCTTCACGGCCTCCGGCCCGGCCCCGGGTACGCGCGAACGGCCTTCTGTCACAGGGGAGTTCGATCGATCTCGGACAAGCTCGGCGACTCCGGGACAGGGCGGCTTCTCCTGCGGGACAGTGGACACACGCAGAAGGAGGGGCGGAGGGGACGAGATGCTGAGGACTCCGGCCAACCACAGGCGCCTGGACATCCTTGAGTGGCTGAAGGATCCCGCCGCGCACTTCCCGCCGCAGCGGCACGGCGATCCCGCCCAGGACGGAGTCACCGCGCACGCGGTAGCGGCCAAGCTCGGCGTGTCCCGCTCGGTCGCGCAGACCCATCTCGGCCTCCTCGTGGACATCGGTCTGCTGCGCACCAGGAGAATCCGGTGGCGTACGTACTACCGGCGCGACGAGATGCGCAGCGCCGAGGTGGCCCGGATGTTCGAGAAGGGCTGGTAGCGGCCGCACCGGTGGTGCCTGCTTGCGCATGGTCACCAGCGTCTGCGAGGCCCTGTGGGGGCCGGCCGTCGTGGAGTGACCCCGGCGGCGCCCCGGCGTTACCCTGGTCCTCGGTCGCGATCACCCTCGCGACACCGGCGGTGGGGCCCGCCGTACCCGAACCGCGGCGAAGGCGCCGCCAACGGTCCCTACTTGCGAGGGAACGTGCCCGTACGCCCGGGCCCCGGCGAGTAGGAGAGCACGACGATGACAGCCCCGGAGAGCGTGCGAGCCCCCGCCAGAGCCCCACGCCGCTCCCTCCTGCAGGGCCAGGCACCCATTGTCGCGGTGGTCGCGCTCGGTGGCGCCCTGGGCGCCACGGCCCGGTACGCCCTCGCCCTGCACTGGCCCACCCCGCCCGGCGGATTCCCCTGGGCGACGTTCTGGACCAACGTCGTCGGTTGTGCCGTCATCGGCGTGTTCATGGTGGTCATCACCGACGTGTGGGCCGCCCACCGCCTGGTCCGCCCCTTCTTCGGCACCGGCGTCCTCGGCGGCTTCACCACCTTCTCGACCTACGCCGTCGACATCCAGAAACTCGTCGACCACGGCCGGCCCGGCACCGGCCTGGCCTACCTCGCCGCGACCCTGCTCGCGGCCCTCACAGCGGTGTGGCTCGCGTCCACGGCGGCCCGCCGCGTCCTGAAGTGGAGGCAGCCATGACAAGGCTGACCGGCAACGCCCTGCGCCTGACCGTCCACATCGGCGAGAACGACACCTGGCACCACAAGCCCCTCTACGCCGAGATCGTGCACCGCGCCCACGCCGCCGGTCTCGCCGGGGCCAGTGTCTTCCGCGGTATCGAGGGCTTCGGCGCCTCCTCCCGCATCCACACCTCCCGGCTGCTCTCCCTCAGCGAGGACCTGCCGGTGGCCGTCGTCATCGTCGACACCGAGCCACGCGTGCGTGAGTTTCTGCCGCAGCTCGACGAGCTCGTCACCGAGGGCCTGGTGACCCTCGACGCGTGCGAGGTCATCCGGTACGTCGGCCGCGACGCGAACCAGGACGAGACCCAGGGCAAAGCGGGCATGAAGGGTAAGAAGTCGTTGTGAACTGGCTACTGGTCGTCGCGGGTGCCATGGCCGGCGCCCCGCTGCGCTATCTCACCGACCGCGCGGTGCAGTCACGGCACGACTCGGTCTTCCCCTGGGGCACCTTCGCCGTCAACGTCACGGGCTGTCTGATCCTCGGCCTGCTCACCGGCGCGGTGACGGCGGGGGCTGCCGGATCCCACCTCCAGCTGTTGCTGGGCACCGGCCTGTGCGGGGCGCTGACGACGTACTCGACGTTCTCGTACGAGACGCTGCGGCTGACGGAGACCGGGGCACGCTTCTATGCCGCCGCCAACGTGGTGGCGAGCGTGGTGGCGGGGCTGGGGGCGGCGTTCGCGGGGGTGGCGCTGGCGGATGTGGTGTGGGCGTAGCGAATCCGTTCTCGCCCGCGTGTAGTAAGACTGTGGGCTCCGCACCTGCCTTCCCCTGAGAAGAACTGGATCCCATGAGCGTCATCAGCGTCGGTCAGGCCGTCGTCCTCGGAGCCGTCGAGGGGGTGACCGAGTTCCTGCCCGTATCGTCCACCGGTCATCTGAAGATCGTCGAGGGGCTGATGAACATCCCCGTCGACGACGACGCCGTCGTCGGGTTCTCGGCCGTCATCCAGGTCGGCGCGATCGCCGCCGTGCTCGTGTACTTCTTCAAGGACATCGTGCGGATCGTCTCCGCGTGGGGGAGAGGGCTGGTCAACAAGGAGGAGCGGTACCACCACGACTACAAGTTCGCCTGGTGGGTGATCGCCGCGACCATCCCGATCGTCATCGTCGGCCTCGCCGCCAAGCCGCTCATCGAGGGGCCGCTCGCCTCCCTGTGGGTGGTCGCGGGCTCCCTGATCGTCGGCAGCGGTGTGATGTGGGCGGCGGACCAGATGGGCCGGCACAAGCGCGGTGAGGACGACACCTCGTTCAAGGACGCGATGCTGGTCGGCAGTTCGCAGATCCTCGCACTGCTCTTCCCCGGCTTCTCCCGCTCCGGCGCCACCATGTCCACGGCGCTCATCCTGGACCTCGACCGCGTGGCCGCCACCCGCCTCTCCTTCTTCCTCGGCATCCCCGCCCTCACCGGCGCCGGCATCTACGAGCTCAAGGACGCCCTGGGCGCGGGCGTGGGCGCGGCCCCGCTCGCCGTCGGCACGGCCGTCTCCTTCGTCGTCGCGTACGGCTCCATCGCCTGGCTGCTGAAGTTCGTGGCCAAGCACTCCTTCAACGCCTTCGTGATCTACCGCATCATCGTGGGCCTGCTCCTCTTCGGCCTGCTCACGACCGGGGCCCTCGACAGCTGAGCGCTGCGGGGGTGCGGGGCGGCGACGGCCAGGGGGCCGGGGTGCCGACCGTCACTGGTTGCGGTGTGCGGGCACGACCCCGTCGTGGGACCGAGGTAGTGGCCGTCACGGGGTGCGGGGTGCGGGGTGCGGGGTGCGCACGACCGTCGCGGCACCGAAGAAGTGGCCGTCACGGGTGTGACGCGCCCCCGGGTTGCCCGCACCCCTTCAGTCACCCCCCTTGACAGCACCCTCCCGTCGCCCGGAGTATCACTCACGTGAACCTGTCAGACAGCCGGACAGCCAGTCAGCCTCCGCGGCGCATCAGTGCCATGGAGGCGGTGCTGGCGCATCTGCGTGGCGCCATCGAGCGCGGGGAGTACGCCATCGGCGACAAGCTCCCCTCCGAGGCGGAGCTCTGCCGCACCCTGGAGATCAGCCGGCCCGTCCTGCGCGAGGCCCTCAGGGCCCTGCAGACCATGGGCCTGACGGTCTCCAAGACCGGCAAGGGCACCTTCGTCGTGGCCAACGCGGTGGAGGACCCCACCTTCGGCGACTACGCGGCCAGCGACCTCCTGGAGGTGCGCCGCCACGTCGAGATCCCGGTCGCCGGGTACGCGGCCCTGCGCCGGACCCCGGAGAACCTCGACCACCTGGCCCACCTCCTGGACCGGATGGAACGGGAGACCGACACCACGGCGTGGGTCGCGATGGACACCCTCTTCCATCTCGCCGTGGCCGAGGCCGCTCAGAACCCGGTGTTCCGCCGGGTCATCGAGGAGATCCGGGACGCACTGGCGCGTCAGTCGGCCTTCCTCAACGAACTGGGCGGCCGCCGGGAACAGTCCAACCGCGAACACCGCGCGATCGTCGAGGCGCTGATCGACGGTTCCGAGCACGACGCGGTAGAGGCGATGTCCCACCATCTCGACCGCGTCGAGACCACCCTCACCGACATCGTGCGTTCCCCGACCACGGGCACGAACACCTCCACGGAAGGCGAGTCCCAGGCGTGAGCGAGCAGTCCCTGCACGACGGCGTGCAGAAACGTTCCGGCCATGTCGACGCCGGAGACCAGGGCTACAGCAAGTCCCTCAAGTCACGGCACGTCAACATGATCGCCATCGGCGGGGCGATCGGCACCGGCCTCTTCCTCGGCGCCGGCGGCCGCCTCGCCGACGCCGGCCCCTCCCTGTTCATCGCCTACGCGGTCTGCGGAGTCTTCGCCTTCCTCGTCGTCCGCGCCCTCGGCGAACTCGTCCTGTACCGCCCGTCCTCCGGCGCCTTCGTGTCGTACGCCCGGGAGTTCCTCGGCGAGAAGGGCGCCTACGTCGCCGGCTGGATGTACTTCCTCAACTGGGCCACCACCGGCATCGCCGACATCACCGCCGTCGCCCTCTACACGCACTACTGGGGCATGTTCTCCGACATCCCGCAGTGGGTGATCGCCCTCGTCGCGCTCGCGGTCGTCCTCACCGTCAACCTCATCTTGGTGCGGATGTTCGGCGAGCTGGAGTTCTGGTTCGCCATCATCAAGGTGGGCGCGCTCGTGGCGTTCATGCTGATCGGCGTCTTCCTGCTGGCCACCCGGCACCCGATCGACGGCCACCACCCCGGCCCGTCCCTGATCACCGGCAACGGCGGCGTCTTCCCCAACGGCCTGCTGCCCATGCTGCTGATCATCCAGGGTGTCGTCTTCGCCTACGCCTCCGTCGAACTGGTCGGCGTCGCCGCGGGCGAGACCGAGAACCCCGAGAAGATCATGCCCAAGGCGATCAACTCGATCATGTGGCGCGTCGGCGTCTTCTACGTCGGCTCGGTCCTCCTGCTGTCGATGCTGCTGCCCTGGAACAAGTACACGGGCGGCGAGAGCCCCTTCGTGACCGTCCTGTCGAACATCGGCATCCCGGCGGCCGGCGGCGTGATGAACCTCGTCGTCCTCACCGCGGCCATGTCCTCGCTCAACTCCGGCCTGTATTCCACCGGCCGCATCCTGCGCTCCATGGCGATGTCGGGCTCCGCCCCGAAGTTCACCGGTGTGATGAGCCGCAGCCAGGTCCCCTACGGCGGCATCCTGCTCACCAGCGGTATGTGCGTCCTCGGTGTCGGCCTCAACTACGTGGTCCCCGCCGACGCGTTCGAGATCGTGCTGAACTTCGCCGCCATCGGCATCCTCGCCACCTGGGGCATGATCATGGTCTGTCACCTGCTCTTCTGGCAGAAGACCGAGAAGGGCGATCTGACCCGCCCCGGCTACCGACTGCCGGGATCCCCCTGGACCGAACTCGTGACGCTGGCCTTCCTCGCCTCCGTCCTGGTCCTCATGTACGCCGACGGCGGCGCCGGCCGCACCACCGTGCTGTGCCTCCCGCTGATCGTCGCCGCCCTGGTCGCGGGCTGGTTCGCCGTCCGCGGCAGGGTGTCCCGTACCTCCACCGAGAGCGAATCGACAAGCGCGTGACCGCACGCGCGCAATCCGAGCCCCAACCGACCG
This sequence comes from Streptomyces sp. NPDC048523, assembly GCF_043199815.1. NCBI lineage: Bacteria > Bacillati > Actinomycetota > Actinomycetes > Kitasatosporales > Streptomycetaceae > Streptomyces > Streptomyces sp. NPDC048523. The sequence continues at coordinate 595,297 of NZ_JBICWQ010000004.1, forward strand.
GCACGCACGCGTGATCCGCGTGACATCCGGAGAAGCAGGAAGTGATGCACAGCAGTCCCGTCGCGGCCGCACCCCTGGTCCGTGAACCCCTCCACGCTCCCGTCGCCCACCTCATCCGCGGTGGGCTGATCGAGGGCACCCACTACGGTTCCGTCGTCGTCCTCGACGGCGACGGGGACGTCCGCTTCCAACTCGGCGACATCGAGGCCGCGTTCTATCCGCGGTCCGCGCTCAAACCGGTCCAGGCCGTCGCCATGGTCCGGGCCGGACTGCCGCTCGACGGCGAGCTCCTCTCGCTCACCGCGGCCAGCCACTCCGGCGAGGAACGCCACCTCGCCGGGGCCCGGCGGATCCTGGAGCTCGCGGGTGTGTCCGAGGACGACCTGCGCAACGTCCCGGACATGCCGTTCGGCCCGGCCGTCCGGGACACCTGGATCCGGGAGGGCCGCGGGCCCTCGCGGCTCGCCCAGAACTGCTCCGGCAAGCACGCGGCGATGCTCTACACGTGCGTGCTCAACGACTGGCCTCTCGACGGCTACCTCGACCCCGCGCATCCGCTCCAGCAGGCGATCGCCGAGATCGTCGAGGACCTGACCGGGCAGCGGATCGCGCGGGTGACCGTAGACGGCTGCGGTGCCCCCTTGTTCTCCGTCTCGCTGCACGGTCTCGCCCGGGCCGCCGCACGGATCACCTCGGCGGCTCCCGGTACGCCCGAGGCCCGGGTCGCCGATGCGATGCGGGAGCACGCGGAGATGGCGTCCGGGGCTGGGCGGGACGTTGCCGCGCTGATGAAGGCCGTACCCGGGCTGCTCGCGAAGGACGGCTTCGAGGGCGTCCAGGTCGCCGCGCTGCCGGACGGCCGCGCTGTCGCCGTGAAGATCTCCGACGGGGCGAATCGGGCGCGGGTGCCGGTCGCTGCGGCGGCGTTGGCGTGGTCCGGGGTCTCGCCGGACCTGCTCACCGAGTTCCAGGGGGAGGCGCTGCTCGGGGGCGGTGTCGAGGTCGGGCGTGTGCGGCCCGTTCGATCGCTGGAGCCGGTTGCCGCGTCGGCCTGCGCCTAGCGGCCCGGGCGCACTTGTCGCTCGGCGGCTGCGGGTCGGTGGCTGGTCGCGCCCACACGGCGGAGCCGCATACCGAGGCAGCCCCGGGCTCCTGAACAAACTCACCTGATCCCCTGCAGACAAGGACCCGTACCCTCATGACCGCCGCCGTCATCCGCCGTGAGCACGACCTCCTCGGCGACCGCGACGTCCCCGCCGACGCCTACTGGGGTGTCCACACCCTGCGGGCCACCGAGAACTTCCCCATCACCGGCACCCCGATCTCCGCCTACCCGCACCTCATCGACGCCCTGGCCGCCGTCAAGGAGGCCGCCGCGCTCGCCAACGAGGAGCTCGGGCTGCTGGAGCCGAGGAAGGCCGCCGCGATCGTCGAGGCCTGCCGGGAGATCCGGGACGGCAAGCTGCACGAGCAGTTCGTGGTCGACGTGATCCAGGGCGGGGCCGGCACCTCCACCAACATGAACGCCAACGAGGTCATCTCGAACCGGGCGTTGGAGCTGCTGGGCCACGAGAAGGGGCAGTACTCGTTCCTGCACCCCAACGAGGATGTCAACCTGGGCCAGTCGACCAATGATGTCTACCCGACCGCCGTCAAGGTGGCCACGGTCTTCGCCGTGCGTGGGTTGCTCAACGCGATGGCTGTACTGCAGGACGCGTACGCACGTAAGGCCGTCGAGTTCCGCGATGTGCTCAAGATGGGCCGTACACAGTTGCAGGACGCGGTGCCCATGACGCTCGGTCAGGAGTTCTCGGCCTATGCCGTCATGATGGACGAGGACCGCCACCGTCTTGACGAGGCGGTCCAGTTGATCCATGAGATCAACCTGGGCGCCACGGCCATCGGGACAGGGCTCAATGCTCCCGCCGGATACGCCGAGTCCGCCCGCCGCCATCTCGCGGAAATCACCGGGCTGCCGCTGGTCACCGCCGCCAACCTGGTCGAGGCCACCCAGGACTGCGGAGCGTTCGTCCAGATGTCCGGCGTGCTCAAGCGGATCGCCGTGAAGCTCTCGAAGAGCTGCAACGACCTGCGGCTGCTGTCCTCCGGGCCGCGCGCCGGCCTCGGTGAGATCAACCTGCCGCCCGTACAGGCCGGTTCGTCGATCATGCCCGGCAAGGTCAACCCGGTGATCCCCGAGGTCGTCAACCAGGTCGCCTTCGAGGTCATCGGCAACGACGTCACCATCACCATGGCCGCCGAGGCCGGACAGCTCCAGCTCAACGCCTTCGAGCCGATCATCCTGCACTCCCTCTCGGAGTCCGTCACGCACCTCCGGGCGGCCTGCCTGACCCTCGCCGAGCGCTGCGTGGACGGCATCACCGCCAACACCGAGGCGCTGCGGGCGAGCGTGGAGAACTCCATCGGCCTGGTCACCGCCCTCAACCCGCACATCGGCTACACGGCCGCCACCGACATCGCCAAGGAGGCCCTCGCCACCGGTCGTGGAGTGGCCGAACTCGTCCTGGAGAAGGGCCTGTTGCCCGCCGAAACCCTCGCCGAGCTGCTGCGCCCGGAGGTCCTTGCGGGCAGCGGCTCCACCCTGGCCTGACGGCCCCACCCGTGGAGACACGCGCCAGGACCGGCCCGGAGGCACAATAGTGATCATGACAACCACCTCGTCGCTCACCTTCCAGCCGGTCCTGGAGCGCATCGCCGAGGAGATCGGACGCAGCCCGGGCCGTGGCCGTGCCGCCGACTACATCCCGGCGCTCGCCGCCTGCGACCCGCGCAGCTTCGGCATGGCCGTCGCGGAGCTGGACGGCACGGTGTACGGCGTCGGGGACTGGCGCGAGCCGTTCTCGACGCAGTCCATCACCAAGGTCTTCACCCTCGCGCTCGTCCTGGCCCGTGAGGGCGACGCACTCTGGGAGCACGTGGGCCGCGAACCCTCCGGCAACCCCTTCAACTCCCTGGTGCAGCTGGAGTACGAGAACGGCATCCCGCGCAACCCGTTCATCAACGCGGGCGCCCTCGTCGTCACCGACCGCCTCCACAGCCGTACCGGAGACGCGGCGGGCGAGTTGTTGTCCTTCCTGCGCGAGGAGAGCGGCAACCCGGCGCTGGCCTTCGACGAGGAGGTGGCCGCCTCCGAGTCCGCCCACGGTGACCGCAACGCCGCCCTGGCCCACTTCATGGCCGCGTACGGCAACATCGACAACGCCATCCCGGTCCTGCTCGACCAGTACTTCCGTCAGTGCTCGATCAGGGCGTCCTGCGCCGACCTGGCCCTGGCCACCAGCTTCCTGGCCCGCCACGGCATCCGCGCCGACGACAGCCGCCTGCTCACCCTCAGCCAGGCCAAACAGATCAACGCGATCATGCTGACCTGCGGCACGTACGACGCGGCGGGCGACTTCGCCTACCGGGTGGGCCTGCCCGGCAAGAGCGGAGTGGGCGGCGGGATCATCGCGGTGGTACCGGGCCGCTGCACGCTGTGTGTCTGGAGCCCGGGCCTGGACGAGCGCGGCAATTCCGTGGCAGGGGTGGCGGCCCTGGACAGGTTCACGACGCTGACGGGTCTGTCCGTGTTCTGAGGCGCCCTGAGCGCCGGACAGCGTCGTAGTGGCGGGTGGCTGGAAGGCGACGGGGTGCCGGCCGGGGTGTGACCGGTGCCCGATCACCTGGGTGCACCACCTGGTGTGGCTGTGGTTCGACGACGCGTCGGGCGTCGACGGCATCCTCGGCGGCAACGCCTGCACCTGGATCACCCTCCACCTGCTGCTGTGGCTCCCGGCGCGTCAGCGCCGCGCCGGACGCCCGAGCCGGGACCGCAGCGCCACGGCCATCGATCCCGCGCCGAGCCCGGCGGCGCCCAGGATGGCCCAGGTCTCCAGCCAGCCGGGGCCGGTCCCGTCGTTCTGCGGCGAGACCGCCGCCGCGACCGGCACGGCGGCCTCGGGCCCCGGCCGGGGCCGTACCCGCAGCGCGTCCAGCGAGCCCACCGGGTCCACCCGCCCGGCCGCGCCGAACCCCCAGTCGAGCAGCGCGCGCGCCTCCTCGTAGACGGCGAGGCCACCGCCCGACTGAGGATTCATCACCGTCACGACGAGCGTCCTCCCGCCCCGGCGGGCGGCGGCGACGAGCGTGTTGCCGGCATGGCTCGTGTAGCCGTTCTTGATGCCGATCAGCCCGTAGTAGGGCTCCACCCCGTCGGCACCGGTCAGCAGCCGGTTGGTGTTCCGGATCCCGTACGACCATCCGCCCCGGCCGGGGAACTGCGCCTCGGCCGTGCCGCAGTACCGCGCGAAGTCCGCGTTGCGCAGCCCCGCCCGGCCGAACACCGCGAGGTCGTACGCCGAGGAGACCTGGCCCGGGGTGTCGTAGCCGTCGGGGGAGCGGACGTGGGTGTCGCGGGCGCCCAGGGCGAGCGCCTTGGCCTGCATCCGGGCGGCCGTCGTGCTCCAGCCGCCGCTGAGCCCGGCCAGGACGTGCACGGCGTCGTTGCCTGAGTTGAGGAAGACCCCGCGCCACAGGTCGGCCACCTGGTAGGTCTCTCCTTCGGCGACCCCGACGAGACTGCTGCCGGGCCCGATGCCGGCGAGTTCCTCCTCGCCGACCGTGTGCCGGAGGCCGCCGGGCAGCACCGGCAGGACGGTCAGGGCGAACAGGGTCTTGAGCGTGCTGGCCGGGGGCAGCCGGCGGTGGGCGTCGTGTGCCGCGAGGATCTCGCCGGTGCGGGCGTCGGCCACCACCCACGACAGTGCGGACACCTCCGGGACAGGGGGCACGCCCGGGTGCGGCCGGACCTGGATGCCGGGTCGGTACAGCAGGGCGGGCGGCGCGGCCGCGGCGGGTGGGGCGCCGGGCGCTCCGGGGTCGGAGCCCGGGTCGGCGGCCGCCGCCGCGGAAGCGAACACGAGCAGGCCCGTCGTGCACAGGGCGCAGGCCGAGACGGCCATCCGAGAAGGAAAACCGATAGTCATACCGCAAAGCTAGGAACGGACCCGCCGTACATCGCGCTGCCCGGGCCGTGCGGGGCCCGTGAGCACCCGGACGGGGGATGGCCCGTCAGCCGGCGGGCAGGGTCGGCTGGATGCGGCGCAGGAAGGTCGCGTTGTCCGGCGTCTCGCGCATCCGCTGTAGGAGCGTCTCGAGGTTGCCCTGGCCGTCTCCGTTCTGGAGAACCCGCCGCAGCCCTCGTACGGCGGTCAACTCCGCCGGGGCCAGCAGGAGTTCCTCGCGGCGGGTGCCCGAAGGGTTGATCGCGACGGCCGGGAAGACGCGGCGGTTGGCGAGGTCGCGGTCCAGGCGGAGCTCCATGTTGCCGGTGCTCTTGAGTTCCTCGAAGTAGAAGTCGTCGGCGCGCGAGCCGGTCTCCACCAGGGCGGTGGCGAGGATGGTGAGCGAGCCGCCCTCCTCGGCGAGCCGGGCGGCACCGAAGAACTTCTTCGGCCCGATCAGCGCGGTCGCGTCCACGCCACCGCTGAGGGTGCGGCCGTTGCCGGGGGCGGCGTTGTTGTGGGCCCGGCACAGCCGGGTCAGGGAGTCGAGCAGGATCACGACGTCCTCACCGGCCTCGACGAGCCGCTTGGCCCGCTCGATGACCAGCTCGGCCAGCGCGATGTGCTGCTTGGGCGTGCGGTCGAACGTCGAGGCGTACACCTCACCGCGCACGGAGCGCCGCATGTCGGTGACTTCCTCGGGGCGTTCGTCGAGCAGCACCACCATCAGGCGGCACTCGGGGTGGTTGCCGGCGACGGCCGCCGCGATCTGCTGGAGCAGGACCGTCTTGCCGGTTTTGGGCGGGGCCACGATCAGCCCGCGCTGCCCCTTGCCGACGGGCGCGATCAGATCCGCGACCCGCCCGGTCAGGGCGGACGCCGGGTGTTCGAGCCGGATCCGCTCGCGCGGGTGCAGTGGTGTGAGGTCGTGGAAGTTCCGCCGGTTGCGGTCGGGGTCGTGGCCGTTGACACGGGCGACCTCGGTGAGGGCGCGCTGGGTGCCGCGCACGCCGTCGACGACGTCTCCCTTGCGCAGGTTGAACCTGCGGATCAGCGCGGGGGAGACCTGGAGGTCGGAGGGCGAGGGCAGCAGGCTCGCGGCGCGCAGGTGACCCTTCCCGCCGGAGTCGATGTCGAGGACGCCGGTGACGGCGCGGACCGGGGGCTGCTGCTGTACCGGGGGGCGTTCGAGAGTGGTGGTCATGATGGTCTGTCCTTTCGAGGACGGAAGGCATGGGACATGCGGAAGGAAGGGGGGAAGCCGCGAGAAGGAAGGCGGACGACGCCTTCGGCGGCGGGAGACAGCGCCTCGGGTACGGCTGTGGAAGCCCTGATCACGAGGTGGTGCTGAAGAAGAGCTGACCTGACCGTCAGCGGGAGGTGGTAATCGGCACCGGCGCCCAAGATGAGGCGTACACAAGTGCTAGCCGGAGAGTAGCACAGGTTGGCTCAGTGGTGGGCCGCAAGGGCGTACAGAAGCGGGATCCGCGGGGCGGGAAGGCGCCACCAGCCGGACGGTGTACGCACCATCTGCGGCCAACGCGGCCAGGGCAGCTCGTCGCTCTCGCGGAGGTGCCGGACCCTCAGTCCCGCCCCCGTCAACGCGTTGACGACTTCTCCTATTCCGTGCATCCACTCGTAGCTCGCCGTGGCGCCCTCGACAGCCGGGCCGTCGGTGTACGTGTGGGTCGCGTCCCGGTGCACGGGACCGTCACCGCCCAGGTAGTCGTGGCGCAGCAGCAACTCCGGCCCCTCGTCCGGCGCGGGCTTGGGGCCCAGCGAGTTGAGCAGCGGATGAAACTCGACGACGTACAACAGGCCACCCGGGCGCAGCAGTCGGGCGATCACCGCCGCCCACCGGTCCAGATCGGGGAGGTAGCACAGGGCGCCCTTCCCGGTGTACACGACGTCGAACTGCCGTCCTCCCAGCGCCTGGACGGCGTCGTACACGTTCGCCCGCACGTACTCGACGTCCACGCCCGCCCGCTCCGCGATCCCGTGAGCGGCCGCGACGGAAGCCTCCGAGAAGTCGAGGCCCACCGCCCGGGCCCCGCGGCGGGCGAGGGCGAGGGTCTCCGTGCCCAGATGGCACTGGAGGTGGAGCACATCACGGCCGGTGAGCTCGCCGAGGTCCTCCCACTCGAAGGCGGCGAACCAGCGCTCGGGATCGAGGTCCTGGTCGAGGCCGTAGAACCGGCTGGCGAGGTGGACGGGGGTGCGGGCGTCCCAGTTGGCCTGGTTGACCCGCATCAGCCGCGCGTGCTCGTCGGACGTCATGACGCCATCCAACCGCGCACCCGGCAGATCCGGCCCCACATTTTTTCTGCGCGCAGGTGTCGATTCGGTCCGGTCCCGTTCGTCGGCCGGGTGTAGGAAGCTCATGAGGACCGGGAGGAACCATGAAGTACATGCTGCTCGTCTGCGGCGACGACACCAACGACGCCTCGGGCATGGCCCCCGTCGAACCCTGGGTCGAGGAACTCGGCGACCGTCGCGTACGACTGCACGGGCACCGGCTCGCCCAGCCCGCCGACGCGGTCACCGTGCGGGTGCGCGGCGGCGAGGTGCTGCGCACCGACGGCCCCTTCGCGGAGACCAAGGAGTACGTCGCCGGCTTCGACATCCTGGAGTGCGACAGCCTTCAGGAGGCCATCGAGGCGGCCGCGAAGCACCCCGTGGCGACCATCGGCGCCATGGAGGTACGGCCGTTCTGGGAGGACGAGGACGCCGAGGGGCAGATCCGCCGCCTCGACGCCGAACTGACGGAGGCGGCGCGCACAGGGGACACCGAGCGGAGGATCGCCTGCTACGCGCAGGACGCGGAGGTCGTGACGCAGGGCCGGCACCACAAGGGTGTCGAGGCGCTCCGCAAGGCCCTCGCCGAAACGCCCACCGGGCCGGCCATCCGCGAGGTCCTGGATTTCCGGATCCACGTCGACGAGAGCATCGCCTTCGGCCACGCCCTCGTCCGCAGCGACGGCACACTGCTGCGCGTCACCACCGGCTACCGCGACATCGGCCCCCGCTGGCTGATCGTCCACGAGCACGTCACGGAGGCCACGTCATGAAGTACGCCCTGCTGATCTGCACCCCCGTCGCCGGCGAGGAACTCAGCCCCGCCGAGATCGCCGAGGACCCCCGCTTCACCTCCTACATCGAGGAGATCCGCGGCCGCGACCTCGTCAAGGGCGGAGCCCGCCTGCGCCCCGCCTCCGACGCCACCACCGTGCGCGTCCGGGGCGACGAGGTCCTGCTCACCGACGGCCCGTTCATCGAGTCCAAGGAGTACATCGCCGGCATCGACATCATCGAGGTCGCCGACCTGGACGAGGCGATCTCCCTCGCCTCCCGGCATCCGGCGGCACTCGGCGGCGGCTCCGTCGAAGTACGGCCCGTGTGGGAGTGACCGCCGAAGAGGCGGTCGCCGCCGCCTTCCGCGAGGAGTGGGGCCAGGTCGTCGCCACCCTGATCCGGGTGACCGGCGACTGGGACCTCGCCGAGGAGTGCGCGCAGGACGCCTTCGCCCAGGCCCTCGACCGGTGGCGGCGCGACGGCGTCCCGCGCCGCCCCGGCGCCTGGCTCACCACCACCGCCCGCCACCGGGCCATGGACGTACTGCGCCGGGAGGCGGTCGGAGCACGCAAACTACGGGAGGCGGCCATGCTCACGGCACCCGGGGAGCCGTACGACGACAGCGGTGTCCAGGACGACCGGCTGCGGCTGATCTTCACCTGCTGCCACCCCGCGCTGCACATCGAGGCCCGGGTCGCCCTGACCCTGCGCACCCTCGCCGGACTGACCACACCGGAGATCGCCCGCGCCTTCCTCGTCCCCGAGGCGACCATGGCGCAGCGCCTGGTGCGCGCCAAGAAGAAGATCCGCAACGCCGGCATCCCCTACCGCGTGCCGCCCGCCCACCTGCTGCCCGAGCGCACGACGGGCGTGCTCGGCGTGATCTACCTGCTGTTCAACGAGGGCTACGCGGCCACCTCGGGCGCCGATCTCGTACGACGGAACCTGTGCGCGGAGGCGATCCGGCTGGCCCGGGTCCTGGCCCGCCTCATGCCCGACGAGCCCGAGGCCCTCGGCCTGCTCGCGCTGCTGCTCCTGCACGACGCCCGCCGCGGGACCCGGGTGGACGCGGACGGCGAACTGGTGACCCTGGAGGACCAGGACCGCACCGCGTGGGACCGCGCCGAGGCCGACGAGGGCGCCGCCCTGCTGGAGACCGCGCTGCGCCGCGGCCGGCCGGGTCCGTACCAGATCCAGGCCGCCATCGCCGCCTGCCACACCACCGCCGCCACGGCCGAGGACACCGACTGGGCCGATATCGCCGCCCTGTACGGCGAGCTGCTCCGCTTCGTGCCCTCGCCCGTGGTCCGCCTCAACCGCGCGGTGGCCGTCGGCATGGCCGAGGGCCCCGAGGCGGGGCTGGCCCTCGTCGCGGAACTGGAGCGGGAGGGCGAGCTGAGCGGCTACCACCTGCTCCCGGCCACGCGCGCCGACCTGCTGCGCCGCAGCGGCCGTACGACCGAGGCGGCGCAGGCGTACCAGCGGGCCCTGGAGCTGGTGGAGAACGACGCCGAGCGGCACTTCCTCGAAAGGCGGCTCGCGGAGTGCCGGTCGGCGTAGGAGCGTTCGTCGCACCAAGGCCGGGGTCGGTACTGGAAGCCCTGGTGACCGGGTGGACGACGCCGGTCCGGCGATGCTCGCGACGCCGGGCCTGTGCGGGGCGGATGTCGACCTGTCGGCGGGGATGATCGCTCCGACGCGGCGCCCTGACCCCATGGGCGTGGATTCAGGAGGCGGCGGCCCTCGTCGCGGCCTCCTTCGCGATCTCCTCGAACCGCGCCCCCATCGCCGTCGCGAGGGCCTGCGCGCCCGACAGCGGACGGACCATCACCATCAGCCGGTCGATCAGGCCGTCGTCGTCGAGGTGGATGAAGTCGCAGCCGTCCAGCGCCCGTTCGCCGACCCGGGTCGCGAAGACCAGCGCGTGGTCACGGCCGTCCTCACTGCTCAGCTCACTCACATAGCGGAAGTCCTCGAAGACCTCGACGACCGTGCCCAGGATCGCCGCCGTGATGGCCTTGCCCTGGTACGGCTTGAACACCACCGGACTCGTGAAGACCACGTCCTCGGCCAGCAAGGCCTCCACAGCGCCGAGGTCACCCGCTTCGACCGCTTCTCGGAACGCTCGCACGCCGCCTCCATAGTCAATTTGTTGAGTAGGTGTGGAGTAGACTAATCACCCGCTGCTAGCGTGTCCACATGTCGCTCAAGTACGCCGTCCTGGCCGCCCTCCTGGAGGGCGAGGCCTCGGGCTACGAACTGTCCAAGGCCTTCGACGTCTCGCTGGCGAACTTCTGGCCCGCGACCCCTCAGCAGCTCTACCGAGAGCTCGAACGACTGGCGCAGGACGGGCTGATCGAGGCGCGAGTGGTGCAGCAGGAACGACGGCCCAACAAGCGGCTGTTCACCCTCACCGAGACCGGCCGACACGAGCTGAGCGCGTTCGCCGCCGAGCCGCCCCGCAGGCCGGCCGCCCTCCGCGACGAGTTCCTGATCAAGATCCAGGCCATGGACACCGTCGACCCCGAGGTCACCCGGGCGCTGGTCGAGGAGCGCATGTCGTGGGCGCGCGGGAAGCTCGCCCGCTACGAGCGCCTGCGTGACCGGCTCCTCGACGGCCGCACCGAGGAGCGGTACCTCGCGGAGGCCGACCGCATCGGCCCCTACGTCACGCTCATGGGCGGAATCGCCCTGGAGACGGCCACCGTCCGCTGGTGCGAGCGCGCGCTCGGCATCCTGAAACGCCGCGCTCCCCTAAGCTGACCCGGATGTTCAGCCCAGAAGGCCCCAGCCTCCGCGAACTCGCCGTCCAGGCGCTGTCCTCCGTCGAGCGCGGCTACGACCTGCTCGCCCCCAAGTTCGACCACACCCCCTTCCGTACGCCCGACTCGGTGCTGGACGCCGTCGCGTCCGCGCTGCGCCGGATGGGCCCCTTCGATGCGGGCCTCGACCTGTGCTGCGGCACGGGTGCCGGGGCCCGGGTGCTGACGCGGGTCTGCCGGGAGAGCGTGACCGGCATCGACTTCAGCGCCGGGATGCTCGACGTGGCCCGGAAGCGGACCCGGTCCGGGGGGCCGCGCGTCTCCTGGGTGCGGGGTGACGCGCGCGCACTGCCGTTCGCCCCCGCCTCCTTCGACCTTGTCGTGAGCTTCGGCGCCTTCGGTCACTTCCTGCCCAGCGAACTGCCGGGCCTGTTCGGCCAGGCCCGCGAGGTGCTGCGGCCGGGCGGCTGCTTCGCCTTCCCGATCGTCGCCCCACCCCGGCCGTCGTCGCCCGCCTACTGGATGCTCCTCGGTTTCGACGCCGTGATGCGAGTGCGCAACGCCCTGTGGCGACCGCCGTTCGTCATGTACTACCGGGCCTTCCGACTCGGGGACGTACGACGGGAACTGGAATGGGCCGGCCTTCAGGTGGAGCTGCACGCCCTGCCCGGGTTCGGCGTGCGCCGGGACGGCAGTCCGCGGGTCCGGATGGTCGTGGCCAGGCGGCCCCTCTAACCGGTCGCCGCGGTTGCCCTGGCGGCCGTCTGTCACAGGGCGCTGTACAACGCCTCGATCAGCGCCATCTTCCGTGGATCGTCGGCGATGTGCGGCCCCATCCGGTTCATCACATAGCCCAGCGCGACCCCCGCCTCGGGATCGGCCAGCCCGCACGACCCACCGAAACCGTCGTGCCCGAAGGCCCGAGGGTTGGGCCCGTACGAGCCGTTCGGCCCGCTGAGCCACAGGCCGAGCCCGAGTTCCGTCTCGCTGTCCAGCCCCGCGCCGAGCACCAGGTCACGGCACCTGCCCTGGCTCTCGCGGACCCGCTCGGCGGCCTCCGGGGACAGGATGCGCCGACCGTCGAGGGTGCCCCGGCCCGCGAAGATCCCATAGAGCGCGGTGACGGCCCGGGCGGTGCCGTGGCCGTTCGCGGCGGGGATCTCGGCGGCCCGCCACTCGGGCGTGTTCGCCTCCGCGGCGCCCGCGAAGGGATTGGTCAGGGCGGCGATCGCCGCGGGCGCCAACTGGGCGAAGACCGCGGCCTGTTCACCGGTCGACGCGAGCGGCGGATGCACCAGTTCGGCTGCCCGCCCGGCCTCCTTCTCCGGCAGGCCGATGGTGAAGTCGATGCCCAGCGGCCCCGTCACCTCCCGCTCGAGGAAGGCGCCCGGCAGCAGCCCCGAGACCCGCCGGACGACCTCCCCGACCAGGAAACCGTACGTGAACGCGTGGTACCCGGACACCGTGCCGGGCTCCCACCAGGGCTCCATGGCGGCGAGCCGCTGTGTCGTCAGTTCCCAGTCGAAGAGCTCGGCGAGGGTGTGGGGTTCGCGCAGTCCGGAAAGGCCGGCCCGGTGCGACAACAGGTGCCGCACGAGAACCTTCTCCTTGCCCGCGGCGGCGAACTCCGGCCAGTAGGCGGCCACCGGGGCGTCGAAGTCGAGCAGACCCCGGTCGGCGAGGAGGTGGGCGCACAGGGCGGTCGGGCCCTTCGTCGTCGACCACACGTTGACCAGCGTGTCGCGCTCCCAGGGGCGGGTGCGGGCCGCGTCGGCCCAGCCGCCCCACAGGTCCACGACCGTCTCGCCGTCGACCGTGACGCTCACCGCGGCGCCCAGCTCGGCTCGGTCCCGGAAGTTCTCCTCGAACGCCGCCCGCACTGCCGCGAAGCGCTCGTCGCAGTGGCCGTGGACAGCCGGCCGGTGCTCGGACATGGACCCTCCGTCGTCGCCGGAAGCCCGGACCGCGACACTGCGATCCGGGTCCCGAGAACATACCGACTGGTCGGGCCGGAGGGAAGATGCCCGGCAGGACTCAGGCGTACGCGCGCAGCCAGCGCAGCTTCGCCGCCTCCTGGTAGGGGCCGCCGCCCTCGTGGTCGTTGAAGTCGTAGACCTCGATCGCCTTGTCGTCGTGGGCCCAGGCGTTGAAGGCCGCGAAGACGGTGGAGGGCGGGCAGGTCTGGTCCTCCAGGGCCGCCGAGAAGAGCACCGGGGTGCGGGCTCGGCTCGCGAAGTGCACGCCGTCGAAGTAGGCGAGGGTGCCGAGGACGTCCTCGAAGCGGCCGCGGTGCGTCTTCAGGTAGAGGGCGATCTCCCGGTACGGGTGCCGGTCCGTGAGGGTCGCCGCGCGCGGGAAGTCGCACAGGAACGGCACGTCCGGGGCGACCGCCGCCAGGTCCGGGACCAGGCCGCCGACCGCGATCGAGATGCCACCGCCCTGGCTGCCGCCGAGGACGACCGTGCGGGCCGGGTCGGTCAGCGGGTGGGAACGGGCCGCCTCCACCGCACGCACCCCGTCGGTGAACACGCGGCGGTAGTAGTAGTTCTCGGGCGCGTCGATGCCCCGGGTCATGAATCCCGGGTACGCGGGCGCGCCGGCCACCGGGTCGGCGGTGCCACCGCCGCCGCCCCAGGCACTGCCCTGACCGCGGGTGTCCATCACGAAGTGCGCACGGCCCGTGGAGGCCCACAGCAGATGCTCGTGGGGCAGACCGCGGCCGCCGCCGTACCCGATGAACTCCACGACCACCGGGACCGGCGCCGAGACCTCGGCGGGGATCGTGAACCAGCCCTTGACCGGGTGGCCGCCGAACCCGGCGAACGTCACGTCGTACACCTTCACGGTGGACAGGCCCGTGTCGACGAGTTCGAAGCGGGCGTCCAGGTCGTGCTCGTGGGCCTCCTGAAGGGTCTTGGACCAGAACGCGTCGAAGTCCTCGGGCTCGGTGGAGTCGCTGCGGTACTCGCGCAACTCGTCGATGGGGAGGTCGAACAGGGCCATGCAGGACCGCCTTTGCGAAGGGACAGGGCCGGATGATCACACCGTACGTGTGTCGTCGGACGAATCGCCAGGCTTTTGCGGGCGCCCCGGGGCCCACGTGGTCAGGCCCGGCGGCGGGTCCACTGCGGCTCGGTGAGAGCCCAGTCGCGTTCCCACTCGACGAGCCGGCGGCGGTCCGCCACACCGCGGACGACCGAGTGACCGAGAAGGATCACGGCGATCGTGCCGCCCGCGCCACAGGCGCCCATCACCAGGGTGTGCTGCCAGATCGCCGTCTCGTCCGGAGGTGCGGTCACGCTCCGGCCCCGGGAGTCGAACCACACGTCGACCGTGTCGCCCCGGTCGGTACCCGCCGGGACCCGGGCCGTGGCGGTCTTCGTGGTGCCGCCCGCCTCCGTCCAGCGCACGGTCACCCGGTAGGAGCGTTCCCGGCCGCCCTGGACCGTGGGCGGCGATTCCGGGACCCTGCCGACGACATCCGCGCGGACCCGATGGCGTTCGGAGCGCTGCTCGGCCGCCACCGCGCGGGCGTCGTCATGCGCCCACCAGCCCACCACCGCGCCGATCAGCGGCGCAGCCACCAGCATCAGTACAGCGACGGCCAGCACCGTCCACGCCTCGACGACGTCCGACCGGCGCCTGAGCGGATTGCGCCGCCAGCGCCAGCCGCGCACCCGGGTTCGCATGTCGACCTCCGCACCCCGCACCCCTGCGAGTGGGCCTACAGATGTAGTACCCCTCCATCCACGTCGTTCACGTGTGGTGGGGCGCACATATGCGTCCGGTGCGCCTGCGCACCACCGTCAGCCGAAGCGCTCGATCCGGATACGGTCCACCGGCTGACCGGCCTCCACCAGCAGCCGCGAGGCATGCTCGGCGAACGCGTTGGAACCGCACACATAGGCCTCCCATCCAGCTTCCGGCTGATCGGCCAGGAGTGGCGCCACATGTGCGGCCGACATACGTCCCACGGGCACCCCGTCCGGGGCGCTCCGCGTGAACACCGGGGTCGTCTCGTCGCCGAGCTCCCGCGCGTAGATCAGCTCCTCGGGGCTGCGTGCCGACACCAGCAGCCGCAGCGGCACGGACAGCCCGCGCGCCCGGTGGTGGCGCACCATCGACATCAGCGGTACGACCCCGGAACCGGCCCCGATCAGCAGCGCGGGCCGGTCGCCGGGCCAGGCGAAGAAACCGCTCAGCGGCCCCCGCACCTCGACCTCGTCACCGGGCTCGGCCACCGTGTGGAACCAGGTCGAGACCTCGCCGCCCTCGACATGGTCCAGGGTCAGCTCGATGTGCCCGGAGTCCTCCGGCGGCGACGCGAGCGAGTAGTGGCGCTGGGCCGTGTAGCCGTCCTCGGCGGTCAGCCGCAGCATCAGGTGCTGGCCGGGCAGGTGCCCCTGCCACCCGGGCACGGCGAAGCGGAACGTGGACGCGTAGGGGGTCTCGCGGCGGACCTCGGTGAGCGTGGCGGTCTGCCACTCGGAGGCGGCCCGGTTGCTGACGGCGATCCGCCCGGGCACCGCGAACCGCGTGACCGGAGCGAAGGCGGGGGAGGAGAGCGCCTCAGTCACCGGAGTACCTCTGCTCCTCCCACGGGTTGCCCCGCGCGTGATAGCCGTTCTGCTCCCAGAAACCCGGCTCGTCGTGGTCGAGCAGGGTCAGTCCCGCGACCCACTTGGCGCTCTTCCAGAAGTACAGATGCGGCACCAACAGCCGCGCCGGGCCGCCGTGTTCGGCGGGCAGCGGCTTCCCGTCGTACTCCCACGCGATCCAGGCCCGCCCCCCGGTCAGGTCCGCGAGCGGCAGGTTCGTGGTGTACCCGGTGTGCGAGTACGCGACGGCATGGGTGGCGGACCCATGTGGCCGCGCCACAGCCAAGAACGCGTCCAGTGACACACCCGCGAACCGCACCCCGAACTTCGACCAGCTCGTCACACAGTGGATGTCACCCTCGTAGGCCGAAGCGGGCAGCGTGTGCGCCTCGTCCCAGTCCCAGGTGTGGGGTCGTTCGACCAGTCCGTCCACCCGGAACGTCCAGTCGGCCGGCGACAGATCCGGCGTGACCTCCGCGGACAGGACGGGCCAGTCGTCGCCCGCGTCGTACTGGCCGGGTGGCAGCCCGCCGTTCGGGACGCGGGGGCGCCCGGTGAAGCCTCGGGTGACGTTCATGCATCAACCGTACGCTGTCGTCGCGACGTGCTCCGTCCCAGGTCAGTGCCCCGATCGTTGCGGCCGTATGAACACTGTGCGCCACCGGGAATAGCCGCCGCGCACCGCTCCTTGGCGCTGGAGTGCCGGGCCGGTGTCCCGGTGACAGCGCGAGAGAGTGAGGAAGCAGATGCCCAAGGCGTACGTCTTCACGCGGTACGGCGGACCGGAGACCGAGGCGTTCGTGGACGTGGACCGGCCGAGTCCCGGCCCCGGACAGCTTCTGGTGGCCGTCCACGCGGCGGGCGTGAACCCCGTGGACTGGAAGCAGCGCACGGGCTACCGGCGCCCCGGCGAGAGCGATGAGCGCGTCTTCCCCGTCGTGTTCGGCAACGAGGTCTCCGGTGTCGTCGAGGACATCGGGGACGGCGTCGAGGGGTTCGCCGTCGGGGACGCGGTCTTCGGCACCGCCCTGGCCGGCGGCTACACCGAGTACACCCTGGTGCCGGCCGCCATCGCCGCGCACAAGCCCGCGGAGCTGTCCCACACGGCGGCCGCCACTCTGCCCGTCGCCGCCGCGACCGCGTACGACGGCGTCCGCCAGCTCGACCTGCCCTCGGGCGCCACGCTGCTGGTGACCGGCGCCGGCGGGGGAGTCGGCGCGGCGGCCGTACAGATCGCCCGCGCCTTCGGCCTGAGGGTCGTCGGCGTCGCGAGCGAGGGCAAGAAGGCCTTCGTCGAGTCGCTCGGCGCCGAGCACGTGGCTTCCGGTCCCGGCTGGGCCGAGCGGGCCCGGGCGAGCGCACCGGACGCCGTCTACGACCTGGTGGGCGGTCAGGTGCTCGCCGAGGCCGCCGAGTTGCTCACCGACCGCACGAAGCTGATCACCGCCGGCGCCCCGGAGGAGGAGGTGCGGCGGCTGGGCGGCGCGCGGGTGGCGCGGGCCCGCAACGCGGCCGTACTGGAGGAGGTCGCCCGGCTCGTGATCGAGGGGGACCTGGACCCGCACCTCACCGAGACGTTTCCCCTCGACAGGGCGGGCGACGCGCTGCGTACGGTCGAGGAAGGCCACGCCCGCGGCAAGACGGTCATCGAGGTCACCCGATGAGCGCCGGCGCACGGCACGTCCTCGACAACCCGGCCCTCGCCTCCCTGACCGGCCCGCACGCCCACTTCGCCGAGAAGCGCGGCCGGGTGCTGCGCTACCCCACCGACGTCTCGCCGTGGCTCGCCCTGCCCGACGAGCCCGACGCCGGCGACTGGGCCGACCTCGCGGCGCTCGCGGGTGCCGGCGCGGAGGTGCCGCTGCCGGGCTACGCGGGTCAGGTGCCCGAGGGCTGGGAGATCACCTTCCAGATCGAGGGCGTGCAGTTGGTCGACGACGGTCTCGACGCCGCGCCCGACCCGGAGGCGGTCCGCCTCGGCCCCGCCGACGTGCCCGAGATCCTCGACCTGATCGCCCGTACCCAGCCCGGACCCTTCCTGCCCCGCACCATCGAGATGGGCACCTACCTGGGCATACGCCGGGACGGCGCCCTCGTCGCGATGGCGGGGGAGCGGCTGCATCCGCCGGGCTGGACCGAGATCAGCGCGGTCTGCACCGACCCCGCCGCCCGCGGCCAGGGCCTCGCGACCCGGCTCATCCGTGCCGTCGCCCACGGCATACGACAGCGCGGCGAGACGCCCTTCCTGCACACCAGCGCCGCGAACACCTCTGCCATCCGGCTCTACGAGTCCCTCGGCTTCCGCCTGCGGCGCACCACCGCGTTCCTCGCCGCACGGGCTCCCGAGCGGCTGCCGGAGGCGGTCTCCTAGACATCGTCGTCCTCCGGACCGGACCAGGCGTTGTAGCGCACGAGGTACCCGGCGAACCGTTCCAGGTCCTCCCGCGACCACTCCGCGAGCCGCTCGCCGACGGCCACGCGGCGGCTCACCGTGACCCGGGCCAGGATGCGCCGGCCGGCCTCGGTCAGATGCAGCACCTGGACCCGGTGATCCTCCGGGTCCTGGCGCCGCTCGATCAGGCCGGCCCGCTCCAGAGCGGCGACCTGCCGGCTCACCGTGGACTTGTCCAGGGCGTAATGGGCGGCCAGGTCGGTGGCGCGGCAGCCGTCGCGCTCCTCCAGATGCCCGAGGAGTGTGTACGACACCAGCGACAACTCGGGATGCAGACGGCCCGCCGAGGCCCGGGCCCGTCGCGCGAAGACCGTCATCTCGCGCTGGATCGTCTCCACGGCCGTTGCAGCTTCCACCGGACCTCCCTCGCAGGACTGGTTGCAGAGTACAACTCGCCGTGCCCTGGGGTAGGGTGGCCCTCCGGCTGAGGGCGGTCCCAGTCGTGAGGTACCGAGGAGGTGAGACCCATCAACGCTGTGTCAGATCGGGTGCTCTCTCCTCGAACCGGCGCGGATCACCGCCGTTAGGCCCAGGTGACCGCGGGAGCGCCCTTCGGCTCTCGAAAGGCTCCCGGCTTCATGCCTGCACTCTCTCCCCGCTTCACCTCCGCCGACTCCGTCGTCGCCGCCCTGCGCACCGCGGGCTGTGTCTTCGCCGAGGACGAGGCCCGGCTGATCCTCGCCGCCGCCCGCACCCCGGCCGAACTGGCCGACATGGTCGACCGCAGGGTCATCGGCCACCCCCTCGAACTCGTCGTCGGCTGGGCCGAGTTCCGGGGACTGCGCATCACCGTGGCGCCCGGCGTCTTCGTGCCGCGCCGTCGCACCGAGTTCCTCGTCGACCAGGCCCTCGCCCGGGTGCCGGACGCCTCGGTCGTCGTGGACCTGTGCTGCGGCTCGGGTGCGGTCGGCGCCGCGCTCGCCGCCGCGCTGGGCCCGGTCGAACTGCACGCCGCCGACATCGACCCGGCCGCGGTGGACTGCGCCGGGCGCAACACCGCCGACGCGGGCGGCCGGGTCCACACCGGCGACCTCTTCGAGGCCCTCCCCGCCGACCTGCGCGGCCGTATCGACATCCTCGCGGCCAACGTGCCCTACGTTCCCACCGACGAGGTCGCTCTCCTCCCCACCGAGGCCCGCGACCACGAGCCCCTGGTCGCCCTCGACGGGGGCACGGACGGCCTGGACATCCTGCGCCGGGTCGCGGCCGAGGCCCCTCGATGGCTCGCCCCCGGCGGCTGCCTCCTCGTCGAGACCAGCGAACGCCAGTCCGCCGCCGCCCTCGACGCCTTCACCCGCAGTGGCCTGACGCCCCGCCTGGCGGTCTCGGAGGAGCTGTACGCCCATATCGTGATCGGCACCAGGGCGGCTTAGGCCCAGCTCGGGGCCCACGTCCCTACATCCGGCGGGTCGGGACGTGTGGTGTGCAGATGGGCCCGGAGGGCGGCGAGCGCCGGGTGCGGGTTGTCGGCGCGCCAGAGCAGGGAGTGCGGGTAGACCGGCGTGGGCCGGTGGACCGGGATGCGGCGCAGGTCCTGGTCGGACAGCCAGACCAGCCGGGTCAGCTCGCCGACCAGGGTCGCGAGGGTGGGGGAGTCGGCGATGGTGTCGAGCAGGGGGTCGGTGCCGAAGTCGGGGCCGGTGACCTCGATGGTCAGGCCGAAGGCGGCGGCGAGGTCGTCGTAGTAGGTGCCCCACTCGGTTCCGGTGACCAGGCCGGGCATCCAGATGCGGTGCCCGGCCAGCCGGGAGAGTTCCACCGAGCGGGCTCCCGCGAACGCGTGACCGGGGCCGGTGAGCAGTTGGACCGGTTCGTCGTAGACCCGCACGGACTCGATGCCGTCGGTGGACTGCCCCGCGGAGTGCGGGACGGCGCGGAACGTGGCGTCGATCGTGCCGGACCGGAGGGCGGTGAGCGCCGCGTCGGCGTCGAAGAGGGTGACGACGTCCAGCTCGACCCCGGGGTGCGCGCGGTGGAAGGCGCGCAGCAGCTCCGCGGGGGCGAGCCGGCGGCCGATCACGTCGACGCGCAGGGCCCGGCTGCCCGGTCGTACCGAGGCGGCCGCCCGTTCCGCGACCCGGAGCAGTTCGCGGGCGTGCGGCAGGAACGCCTGTCCGTCGATGGTCAGCCGCGCCCCGCGCGGGGTACGGGTGAACAACCGCGCCCCGAGGTCCTTCTCCAGCGCGGCGACCCGCTTCGACACGGCCTGCTGGGTGACCGCCAGCCCGTCGGCGGCCTCCTGGAACCGCCCCGCGTCCGCCACGGCGACGAAGGTGCGTACGGCCTCGAGATCCATGCACGCAAGGCTAGGCCGTCATGACACAACCAGGGGTTGTGACCGGTCGGTGCCGTAGTTGTTTGATCGGCAGGCCCGGCACTCGGTTGGATGGCGTCGGTCAACGTGGAGTTGTCGGCGAGGGGGGTCGGGCGTGGGTGCGAGACGGTCGCTGGGGCGGCGGTTCGGGTGGCTGTGGGCGGCCTACGCGGTCAGCGCGTTCGGCACCTCGCTGTCGTTCGGCGCCTTTCCCCTCATCGCCGTCCTGGTGCTGCACGCCGGTCCCGCCGCGGTGTCCGCGCTGGCGGCCGCCGGGCTCGCGGTCGGGGCGGCGGTGGCCGTACCGCTCGGGCCCTGGGTGGAGTTCCGCCGCAAGAGACCGGTGATGGTCGCGATGGACCTGGTCCGCTTCGCCGCCCTGCTGAGCGTGCCCGCCGCGTACGCGCTGGGTGCGCTCGGCTATGTCCAGCTCCTGGCCGTGTCGGTGGTCGTCGCGGCGGCCGACATCACGTTCACCGCCGCCTCCGGGGCCTTCCTCAAGTCGCTTGTCGGCCCGGACGACCTGTTGGTCGCCAACGGCCGGTTCGAGGCCACGAACTGGACCAGCATCGTGATCGGACCTCCCCTCGGCGGGGCCGCCATAGGGCTCTTCGGCCCCGTGACGACCCTGCTGGCAGACGCCGTCAGCTACCTGCTGTCGGCCCTGGGGATCCGCGCGATCGGCGCGGGCGAGCCACGGCCCGTCCCCACCGCCGGGGCGGCGAAGGGGTCCCTCCTGGAGGGCTGGCGTCACATCCTCGCCGGCCCCACCCTGCGCCCCCTGTTCTTCAACACGGTCCTCGTCAACGCCCTGATCATGGTGCCGGTGCCGCTGCTGACCGTCCTCATGCTGGGCCCGCTTGGCTTCGCCCCCTGGCAGTACGCCCTCGCGTTCTCGGTGCCCTGCCTCGGCGGCCTGCTCGGCTCACGGATGGCACGCCCTCTGGTCACCCGGTTCGGTGAGTACCGCGTCCTGATCACCTCGGGCATCCTGCGCGCGTGCTGGCCCCTCGGCCTGGCCTTCATCGGCCCCGGTACGGCCGGGCTGCTCCTCGTGATGGCCGTCGAGCTCGGGGTGATCACCTCCTGTGCCGTCTTCAACCCGGTGTTCTCCACCCACCGGCTGCGGATGACACCGACGAACCGGGTGGTCCGCACCCTCTCCGCCTGGTCGGTGACGGGCAAGCTGACCACCGCGGCCCTGACGGCGCTGTGGGGCCTGCTGGCCACGCTGACCGGAACGCGTGAGGCGATCGCGCTGGCCGGCCTCCTGCTGCTGGCCACCCCGCTGCTGCTGCCCCGGCGGCCCACCGCCGTACCCGACGCGAGTCAGGACGCCCTGCCCTCCCGGGCGGGGTCCCCGTGACGGCGGGCGCCCGGGCCTCCCTGGTGCCGCTGAGGACCCGGGCGGCGGTCCTCCCGGTGCCGCCGCCGACGAGGGCAACGACGCCGGACCGCCAGGCGGTCTCCCGGAGTCGTACCGTCGGAGCCCGTCCGGGGCCCCGGCGCAGGTGATCGACCGGAGTGCGTTTCCCCCGCCCCGTATGCCGGGCGCACGGCCCTCAGGTCACAGGCGTCTGCACCCGTGCGATCAGCAGTGCCACGTCGTCGGAGTTGTCCGGCTGGTGCAGGGTGCGCAGCAGCAGGTCGCAGATGTCCTCCAGCGGGCCGTCGGGGGTGTCGAGCAGGTCGAGGAGCGCGTCCAGGCGCTCGTCGAGCGGATGCTGGCGGGTCTCGACGAGACCGTCCGTGTACAGCACGAGCCGGTCACCGGGCGCGAGGTCGACAGTGGTCGTGGAGAACGCGACACCGCCCACGCCCAGCGGCGCCCCCGTGGGGAGTTCGAGCAGCTCGGGGGGACGGCCGGGGCGCAGCCGTACCGGCGGCAGGTGCCCGGCGTTGGCGATACGGCACTGCGAGAGCCGCGGGTCGTACACGGCGTACACGCACGTGGCGATGGAGTGGTCCAGTTCCTCGGTGATCCGGTCGAGGTGTTCGAGGAGCCTGGCCGGGTCGAGGTCGAGGGAGGCCAGGGTGTTCGTCGCGGTGCGCAGCCGGCCCATCGTCGCGGCGGCGTTGATGCCGCTGCCCATCACATCGCCCACGACCAGCGCGGTCTTGCCCTCGTCCAGCGGGATCACGTCGAACCAGTCGCCGCCGACCTCGGCGGTGGCGCCGGCCGGCTGGTAGCGGGAGGCGACCTCCAGGCCGCCGGTCACGGAGGGGTGGCTGGGCAGCAGGCTGCGCTGGAGGGTCAGAGCGGTGTTGCGGGCGTCCTGGTACCAGCGGGCGTTGTCGATCTGCACCGCCGCGCGGGCCGCCAGCTCCCGCGCCAGCAGCACGTCGTCCTCGCCGAACGGCTCCGGGTTGCGGATGCGCTTGAGGTCGAGGGCGCCGAGCACCTCGCCGCGCGCGATCAGCGGCACGGCCAGATAGGAGTGCAGGCCGGCCCTGGCCAGCTGTGCGGCGGCCTCGGGTGAGCGGGCGATGCGGACGAGGTCCTCGGGCCCGACCTGAGCCACCAGGACCGGGTTCCCCGTGCGCACGCACTCGGTGACCAGGCGCTCGGGGGCGTACCGGGCGACCTGTCCGGGCGGATCGGCCGCGGCCAGGGCGTCCGGGGCGCCGGCCGCCTCGACGGCCAGGGGACGCATCACGGCGGGTTCGGTGGGCCGCAGGGTGCTCGGCCTGCCCTGCACCACCGCCTCCAGCAGGTCCACGGCCGCCACGTCCGCGAGCTCCGGCACGGCCACGTCGGCCAGCTCCCGGGCGGTGCGGTCCAGGTCGAGGGTGGTGCCGATGCGGGCGGAGGCGTCGGCGACGAGCGCGAGGCGGCGCCGGGCCGTCTCGGCCTCCACGGTCGCCAGATGCTGCTCCGTCACGTCCAGCACCGAGCCCGCCACCCCCAGGACGGTCCCCAGCGCGTCCTCCAGGCGGTACAGCGAGACCGACCAGGCGTGGTCCGTGTCGGGATCCGCGGGTGTACGGCCGATCGTGTGCTGGTCGACCAGTGGCTTGCCGGTCCGCAGCACCTCGCGGGCGGCGGCCTCGAAGGCGGCCACGTCGAGATGGGGCAGCACCTCGCCGATCTTCCGGCCGACGTGTTCCTCGGCCGGCACACCGTTCAGCTGCTCCAGGGCCGGGTTCACCGAGACGTACCGCAGCTCGGTGTCCAGCACGGCCAGCCCGATCGGGGACTGGGAGACCATCCGGGCGGACAGCGCCACGTCCCGCTCCAGGCGGCGCACGGTCGACTGGTCGGCGCACAGCCCGAGCGCGTAGACGTCACCGTGGTCGTCCAGCAGCCGCATGTTGCGGAACTCCACCAGCTTGGTGGAGCCGTCCTTGCGCCGGACGGGGAACGCGCCGGCCCAGCTCTGGCCGGTCTCCATGACGTCGGCGAACAGCTTGACGACCAGGTCGGCGTGCTGCTCGTGGATCATCAGATGAGCCGCGTACTGCCCCAGCGCCTCCGGCGCGGTGTAGCCGAACAGTTCCTCGGCCTGCGGGCTCCACAGCACGATGCGGCCCTGGGCGTCCAGCACCACCGAGGCCATGCCCAACTCGTCGAGCAGCCCGCTCGGCCGTACCGCCCCGCGCGGGGGGTCTCCGCCCTCTGACGCGGGTATTCCGGCTGCACCCATTGCACGAACCGCCTTAGACCGTCCTCGCGGCACGCCGTACCCCCGTGCCGACTCCCCTTGTTCTACCGCGTTCAACCGTCTCCGTGACCACGCGGTCGTGTTCTTCCACCATCCCTCAACACGGGGGCGCGCGTCCGGTGAAGTGCGCCGGGGTGACGAAGGCCGCTCGTTCGTTCGGTCGGTCTGTACATGACCGCTCGATTGGTATGTACATGACTGTCGTGGGCACGTCAGACTGTCACCGACCGCACCCCCGCCCCAGGAGCCCCGGGAGTCCTTCATGCCCCTGCGCGCCGGACAGCGTTGTCACGCGCTCCTCGCCGCCCTCGTCACCCTCACCGCGACGGCCCTCCTGGCCGCCGCACCGCCGGCCTCCGCCGCCGACACCTGGACCGAGACCGGTTCCGACCGGGCCAACCCGCTCACCGAGAGCCAGGGCCTCACCTCGGTCGAGGTCCCCGCCGGATCCGCCAACCGGTACACCGGCATCGGCACCATCCCCATCGGCGTCTCCAGCCGCGGCTGGAACCACGTGGGCGACCCGGACGCCTCCTACGACGGCCACTACGTCGAGCCCTACCAGGCCGACTCCGGCACCGCGAAGATGTTCCGGGTGCAGGCGCCCGACGGGACCTGGTCCGAGTACGTCCACTCGCTCAGCCCCGGCGAGGCGCTCAACAACTCCTGGGTGGCGATCTCACCCGACGGACAGTGGATGCTGTCCGGTGAGTGGGGCACCATGACCCGCTTCCTGGTCTTCCCCACGCCCGGCGTCAACGCGAGCACCTCTCCCTCGGCGAACCTTCCGCAGGCGGCCACCGTCACCCTCGACCACGCCGTCCGGGACGTACAGGGCTGCGACTTCCTGAGCGCCACCCAGCTGCTGTGCTCCTCCGACGACCCGGCGGGCACGCTCTTCGGCTACACCAAGCCGCTCCTCCAGATCGACCTGTCCGCCGCCCCGACCGGCTCGGCGAACGTCTCCGGGCATGTCACGGCACTGCGTCAGCTGCCCCTCAGGAGCTCCTGCTCGGGCGAGTTCGAGGCGGAGGGCATCGACTACGACCGCCGTACCGCAACCCTGCGTGTGATCGTCGTCTCGCCCGGCTTCTGTGTGCTGACGGACAGCAAGACGTACCGCTTCACCAGGAGTTGAGCCCCTGACGGGCGGGTGCCGGCCCTCCTCGGAATGGGGGTCGGCACCGATGGCGGGGCCCCTGTGGCCGGATGTGACGGCGGCACAACCGTCCCGGCGCCTTCCTGACCGCCGCGTCCCGTGCCCGCCTCGGAGGACCCGCTGACACCGCCGTCGGTAGTGCTTCGGGAAACGTGGTGCTTTTCTGGGGGTGTGGCGCGGCTCGCGGGGAACCCGGCGGACTGGTCATCGCCACGAGAGGAGCGACCACGATGGATCGTGAGCAAGCGCACGAGGAGTCCGTCTCCCTGGAGATCAGCGGAGGCAGCGCGGAGGACGCGCGGATCGTCTTCGACACGCTGGCCGCGTGTTTCGAGTCGGACCGGGGTGCGGACGAGGTGCCGCAGCAGCTTCATGAGTCGCGGCCGATGGTGTGGCTGGGGACCTTCGAGGTGACCGAAGCGCGTTCCTGCCCGCCGCCCGCCCCGTTGTCGTCCTCCGTCGAGATCGACGCGCAGGGCGGGTACTGGGCCATCGAGAAGCTTCGGAAGACGTTGGACTCGACGTTCACGGTGCGGGATCTTTCGTCCGCGTCGGGGGACCAGGAGCGGGAGCTGCACGTGCGGCTCGAGAGCCGGTGACGGGCTTCCGGTACTCCACGGCGGCGCGGTGGGGGGGGGGCGGGGGGGGGGGGGCCCCCCCCCCCCGGGGGGCGCGCCCCCCCCCCCCCACCCCCCCCCACCACCCCCCCGCCCGGGGGGGGGGGGGGCCGGGGGGCCAAAGCCGGGCCCCCGCGCGTGG
>NZ_JBICWQ010000004.1:621084-1041940 GCF_043199815.1 Streptomyces sp. NPDC048523
AGGGGGGGGGGGGGGGGGGGGGGGGCGGGGGGGGGTGGGGGGCGGGGGCCCCCCCGGGGGGGGGGGGGGGGGGGGGGCGGGCGGGGCCCCCCCCCCCCACCCCGTGGTCAGCCCTGCCGCACCGGTACCACCACCATCTCCGCGACGTTGACGTTGGGCGGGGCCGCGGTCGCGAAAGCGACGGCCTCCGCGATGTCGTCCGCGTGCAGGGGCTGCACGTCGGTGCGCAGGCGGGACAGGGCGTCCCGTGTCCGGTCGTCCCGCATGTCCCCGCCCAGTTCGGTGGTGGTGACCCCCGGCTCGATGTTCTTCACGCGCACTCCGCGCGGGCCCAGCTCGGCGCGGAGATTGCGCGTGAGATGGGCCACCGCCGCCTTGGTGGCGCAGTAGACGGACCAGTCGGGGAAGAGCAGATGCCCGCCCACGGAACCGACGTGGACGAGGTCCGCCGGGCCGCCGCGGGAGGCTGCCGCGAGGAGATCGTCGGTGAAGGCGCGGGAGGTGTGCAGCAGACCGCGCAGGTTGACGTCGATCATGCGGTCCCACTCGTCGGTCGCGGCGCGCTCGAAGGGGGCGCCCAGCATGACGCCGGCGTTGGCCACGACCAGGTCGACGGTGCCGAGCGTCCCGGTGACGGCGGCGGCCGCCCGCGAGAGGGCCTCGGCGTCGGTCACGTCCGCGGCGACGGGCAGGACCGCTCCGCCGGCCGAGGAGCGCAGTTCGTCCGCCAGTGTCTTGAGGCGGTCCTCGCGACGGCCCAGCAGGGCGACGCTCGCTCCGGCGACGGCGAGGCGCCGTGCCGTGGCCGCGCCGATCCCGCTGGTGGCACCGGTGACGACCGCGACGCGGTGGGTGAGGTTCCAGGTGTGTGTCATGCCGTCAACGGTGGGACCGGCCCCGGCCTCGGACCAGGCCGTACCACCCTGAGGAGAACGGATCATAGGAGTACCGCGGCCACCTTGCGCGCTCCCGTTGGCCCCTGTCCGGACCTAGGGTCGAGAGCATGGACAGTGACAACAGGCTCGGTCTCTTCCTGCGCGCCCGCCGCGCCCTCGTCCGGCCCGAGGACGCGGGGCTGCCGGCCGGAAGCCGGCGCCGCGTGGCGGGCCTGCGCCGCGAAGAGGTGGCGGTGCTGGCCGGGGTCAGTACCGACTACTACGTGCGCCTGGAGCAGGGACGCGAGCGGAACCCCTCGGCACAGGTGGTCGACGCGCTGGCACGGGTCCTGGGCCTGGAGGGGGACGCCGTCGAGCATCTGCACGGGCTGGCCCGTCCCGTCGCCGACCGTTCCCGGGGCGGCCCGCGGCCCGAAGCGGTGAACCCCGCGCTGTCGCGGATGATGGAGGCCTGGCACCGCACTCCGGCGGTGGTCCTGGACCGTTGCCTGACGGTGCTGGCCCACAACGTCCTCGGAGGGGCGCTGTTCGCCGGCCACACCCACAGCGGGGACCTGCTGCGGCTCGTCTTCCTCGATCCGGACGCGCGCGACTTCTATCCGGACTGGGAGCCCGTGGCGGTGAACACCGTGGCCGCGCTGCGGGCCGCCGCCGGAACCGGTCACGAGGACCCGCGGCTGGTCACCGCGGTCGGCGAACTGTCGCTGCGCAGCGAGGAGTTCCGCAGGCTCTGGGCCCGCCACGACATCCGCCGCAAGACCCATGAGAGCAAACGCTTCCGGCATCCGCTGGTCGGCGAACTCACCCTGGAATATGAGTCGTTGACCGTCAACAGCGCCCCGGGCCAGCAACTGGTCGTCTACCAGGCCGAACCCGGCAGCCCGTCCGAGCAGGCCCTCGCGCTGCTGGGGAGCCTGGCCGCGGCCGGGACCGAGAAGTCCGACGAGGCGAGCGCCAAGGGCACGTACAGCTGAAGCCGCCGACGTGGCTCGGATCACCCCGCCCGGTTGTGCAACTAGTTGCACAAAGGTGTCGCGGTCCTCTACAACAGAGAGGCACGAGACCGCGACGGAGGGGCCCGATGAGCCGTTACCCGCACCTGCTGAACCCGCTCGACCTGGGCTTCACCACGCTGCCCAACCGCGTCCTGATGGGCTCCATGCACGTGGGCCTGGAGGAGGCCGAGCGCGGCTTCGAGCGCATGGCCGCCTTCTACGCGGAGCGAGCGCGCGGGGGAGTGGGCCTGATCGTCACCGGCGGCATCGCGCCCAACGACGAGGGCCGGCCCGGAGAGGGCGGCGCCAAGCTCACCACCGACGCGGAGGCCGAGCAGCACCGGCAGATCACCGAGGCCGTGCACCGCGAGGGCGGCCGGATCGCGATGCAGATCCTGCACTTCGGGCGGTACGCCTACCACCGGGACCTCGTCGCCCCGAGTCCTCTCCAGGCGCCGATCAGTCCCTTCCCGCCCCGCGAACTCACCGACGCCGAGGTCGAGCGGACCATCGACGACTACGCCCGCGCGGCCCGCCTCGCCCGGCAGGCCGGCTACGACGGCGTGGAGATCATGGGCTCCGAGGGCTACCTCATCAACGAGTTCATCGCCGCGCAGACCAACCACCGCACCGACCGCTGGGGCGGCTCGTACGAGAACCGCATGCGCTTCCCCGTGGAAATCGTGCGGCGGGTGCGCGAGGCCGTCGGCGAGGACTTCATCATCGTCTACCGGCTTTCCATGCTGGACCTCGTCCCGGGCGGCTCGACGCTCGACGAGGTGATCACGCTCGCCAGGGCCGTCGAGGCCGCCGGGGCCACGATCATCAACACCGGCATCGGCTGGCACGAGGCCCGCATCCCCACCATCGCGACCTCGGTGCCGCGCGGCGCCTACACGTGGGTGACGAAGCGGCTCATGGGCGAGGTGTCGATCCCGCTCGTGACCACCAACCGCATCAACACCCCCGAACTGGCCGAGGAGTTGCTCGCCGACGGGTACGCGGACATGGTGTCGATGGCCCGCCCGATGCTCGCCGACCCGGAGTTCGTGAACAAGGCCGCCGAGGGCCGTCCCGATGCCATCAACACCTGCATCGGCTGCAACCAGGCCTGCCTCGACCACACCTTCAGCGGGAAGATCACCTCCTGCCTGGTCAACCCCCGCGCCTGCCACGAGACCGAACTGGTGCTGGCCCCGACCCGGGTGCGCAAGCGCGTGGCGGTGGTCGGAGCCGGTCCGGCGGGGCTCGCCTGCGCGGTCTCCGCAGCCGAACGCGGCCACGAGGTCACCCTGTTCGACGCCGCGAGCGACATCGGCGGCCAGCTCAACGTCGCCCGCAAGGTCCCCGGCAAGCAGGAGTTCGACGAGACGATCCGCTACTTCCGCCACCAGCTCGACGCCCACGGCGTGGACGTACGGCTCAACACCCCCGTGTCCTCGGGCGACTTGGACGCCTACGACGAGGTCGTCGTGGCCACCGGTGTCACCCCACGCACCCCCGACATCCCGGGCGTCGACCACCCCAGCGTGGTCGGCTACCTCGATGTCCTGCGCGACGGCGCCCCCGTCGGCGACCGGGTGGCGATCCTCGGGGCCGGGGGCATCGGCTTCGACGTCGCCGAGTTCCTCACCGACGGCGGCGACAAGGCGCACGAGAACCCCGAGACGTACTTCCGTCAGTGGGGCGTCGACATGGACTACACGGCACCCGGCGGACTCGCGGCCCCCGAACGCCCCGCCCCGCCGCGCACCGTGCACCTCCTCCAGCGCAAGACCAGCAAGGTCGGCGCCGGACTCGGCAAGACCACCGGCTGGATCCACCGCACCGAGCTCAAGCACCGCGGTGTCACCATGGTCCCGGGTGTGCGCTACGACCGTATCGACGACGCCGGCCTGCATGTCACCGTCGGCGAGGAGAGCACGGTCCTGGAGGTCGACACCGTCGTGCTGTGCACCGGGCAGGAGCCGCGCCGGGGCCTGTACGAGGAGCTCGTCGCCGCTGGCCGCAGCGCTCACCTGATCGGCGGTGCCGACGTGGCCGCCGAGCTGGACGCCAAGCGGGCCATCAAGCAGGGCACCGAGGTCGCGGCCGCCCTCTGAGGCCCTTACGGGCGCCGTCCCTAGGATGACTCCATGTCACTCCCGCACGCGATTCTCACCGCACTGCTCGAAAGGCCGTCCGCGGGGCTGGACCTGACCCGCCGGTTCGACAGGTCGATCGGCTACTTCTGGTCGGCCTCGCACCAGCAGATCTATCGCGAGCTGGGAAAACTGGAGGCCGAGGGGTACATCCGGGCCCTGCCCGCGGCCCAGCCGACCCGTGGGCAGAAGAAGAGCTACGAGGTCCTGCCCGCGGGCCGCGCCGAACTCGAACGCTGGACGGCCGCGGCGCAGGACCCCAAGCCGCACCGGGACGCCCTGCTGCTGCGGCTGCGCGCGGCCGCCGTCGTCGGCACGGCGGGTCTGGAGGCCGACCTGCGCCGCCATCTCGACCTGCACCGGCGGCAGTTGGCCGAGTACGGGGAGATCGAGAAGCGCGACTTCCCGCCCGGCAACGACAGCGCGCAGGCCAGGCTTCAGCACCTGGTCCTGCGCGCGGGCATCGAGCTGGAGACCTTCTGGACGCAGTGGCTCACCGAGGCACTGCGGGAGCTGGACGAACTCCCGGACGCCTGACGGCTTTTCGTAGGCGACCGGCACATGAAGGCGTTCAGAGGCGGTACGGCCGTGAGCGCCGGCGCAGGAACCACCCCGCGGCCACCGCGCCGACCGCCACCAGGCCGCCGCCGGCCGCCAGCGTCAGGGTGCCGTAGTCCTTGGTGCCGCCGCCGAGACCGCCCATGACACCGCGGGACGGGGAGGCCGTGGCCGTCGCCGAGATCGTGGGCGTGGCGGACCCCGAGACGATGATCGACTGGGTGCCCGCCGTGCTGTTGTTGTGGGCGCACATCACGATGACGGTGTACGTCCCGGGGCTCACGCTCGACCAGGCCGCGGACTGCAGGGAGGTGGTCCCCGACAGGGCCACCTGCCGGCCCTGGCTGAAGTTCGCCTGGCTGCTGGTGAGCAGCGAGGCGGTGCCCCAGCCGCCGTTGTTCGCGGTACGGGAGCAGGTCGGTGTCGTGACGGAGACCGTGGATCCGGAGGTGCTCACGGAGATGCCCGATGCCGCGGCGGCCGGCCCGGCGGTCAGGGCGAGCGGCAGCGCGGCGACGGCCGCGACGGTCAGGCCGGAGCGGAGAAGTAGCTGTTCAGTGCGCATGGACTGCCCTCCGGCGGCACGGTCGGCGGTACATCCGTGGCGCCGCCGAGGTGGGGGAAGCCCGTGCTGCCTCAGGGACAGCCAATGTGCCCCCCGCCCGGCCCGCATGCGCTGCTGCGCCGGACAGGTGACGGATTGCTCCGTCCGGCGCAGACGTGAGCGGCCGTCATGGGAGAGCGGGGCGGGCGTCATGGGGGAGTAGCGGCACCCGTCGTCACGGACCGCTCCGCCGACAGCCCGCCCCAGGTGCCGTCGGGCAGCCGCGCGCGGATCCGCACCCGGTGCCCCTCCCCGGCCTCGCACCCCAGATAGAAGCTGTACGTCGTCCTCCCGCGTGGAGGCGTCCCGCCGAACACGAGCGAGGTGGCCGCCCGGCCGTCCAGGAGGACCTGGTACTCCGTGACGACACCGTCCGTCCGGGGCGGCAGCCAGGACAGACCGAGGTAGTACGCGCCGTCGTCCCCCCGCCGGGTGGTCGCACGGAACTCCGTCGGTGCCGTGTCCCGGCCGTCGTCGCCGCCCGGAGTGGTCAGGCGGACGGTGTCCCCGGCCGGCGAGAGGTTGTCGGCCGCGTCCCGGGCCCGGACGGTGAAGGAGTAGCGGGTGCCCGGACGCAGCCCGGTGACCACGGCCGCCGTCTGGGCACCGCCCACACTGTGGATCTTCGTGCCGCCCTGATAGATGTCGTACGACACCACGTCCCGGTCGTCCACCGAGGCGGCCCAGCTCAGCTGGACGGCCCGGCTGCCCGCCGTCCGGCCCCGCAGCTCGCCGGGGCGGGTCGGGGCCGAGCGGTCCGCCGCCGCGGCCGCCGGAGTCGTCGCCCGCACCTCCCGGCTGGGCGGGCCGAGGCGCCCCTCGGTGTCGCGGGCCCGCACGGTGAAGGCGTACGGGGTCGCGGGCTCGAGCCTGACGACATCCACCATGTGCTGTGAACCGGGCACCTCCTCGACCTTTGTGGTGCCCCGATATACCTCGTAGCGCTCGATCTCCGTGCCGACGGCGTTCCACATCACGTGCACACTCGTCGCGCTGCCCGCGGCGGCGGTGACGCCCACCGGGGCGGCGGGCAGCCTGCCGCTCTCGCCGTCGTCCGGTCCGCCCCACCCGCAGGAGGCGACGAGGACAAGCGCGGCGCAGAGGCACAGGGGGACGGGAACGCCTCGCACGGCTCTGCCTCCCGGGAGAACACCACGGCAATGGTCCGGACCAATATGACGCCGGGTGGCTGTCCGCATCAAGAGGGCGGACCGTGTGGGCCGGGCTCGGGAGAGTTACGTATGCTGAATGCCTTCACGGCCGAACTCGCCACGAGGTGACCGGAGTTCGTGCCGGTGGCGCGGGCCGCTGTCGTCGCTGTCCCCGCGCCGTACGGGTGGCCGGGAGGCCGGGGTTCGTCGAGGGCTCGGGCCCCCGGCCCCTGCCCCGTCCGGCCCTTCTGCGGTGGCCGCTCGGCTGAAGCCGCATCAGATTGGGCTGAGTGCCCGTCAATGCCGCCGAGGAGAGGGACCCTTATCGTGCGTGTCCAGTCGCTGACGCTGGCCGCGGCAAGCGCCGCGCTGCTCGCCCCGACGACGTCCCCCGCCATCGAGCACGCCGCCGCCCGGACCGAGCCGGTCGTGCGGCGCGAGGGGGCGGTCCTGGCCGCCGACCTCCTGGCCAGGGTGCGCACCTGCGAGCCCGTCTCACACGGCCGTTACCGCAGTGACGACGGCACGGCCGCGACCATCCCGGTCTGCGGCACCAGGGACGCCGTCTTCTGGAAGGCCGACATGGACATCGACTGCGACGGCCGGCCCGGCAGCCACTGCAACCGCCGCACCGACCCGCTGTTCTCCGACGCGACCGCCTTCGAGCAGTCCGACGGCCGCTATCTGAGCGCCGAAAACCTGCCGTACATCGTGGTGCCGGCGCCGAGCCAGATCTGGGACTACCGCGAGCACGGGGTACGCGGCGGCGCGGTCGCGGCCGTCGTGTACGGGGACCGGGTGCAGTACGCCGTCGTCGGGGACGTAGGGCCGGGCCAGATCATCGGCGAGGCGTCCTACGCCACCGCGAAGGCCCTCGGGATCCGTCCCGATCCGCGCGGCGGCGGCACGCCCTCCGGCGTCACCTACATCGTCTTCCGGAACACGCAGGTGAAACCGATCGAGGACCATGCCGCCGCCGTCGTGACGGGGGAGCGGCTGGCGAAGCAGTTCGTCCAGGACAAGCCGCTCCCCCCGCGTCACACCTTCCGGTAGCTGTACGCCTCAGCGGCCGCCGCCTCCACCGCCGCGAGGTCCGCTCCGGTGGCCGCCGTGACGACCGCGGCCACCGCTCCCTCGACGAACGGGGCGTCCACCAGCCGGGTGCCCTCCGGGAGTTCGTCACCCTCCGCCAGCAGCGCCTTGACCGTGAGCACCGCACTGCCGAGGTCGGTCAGGACGGCGATCCCGGCGCCCCGGTCCACGGCGGCGGCTGCTCCGGCGATCAGCTCCGCACTCGTACCGAGCCCACCGCCCTCGGTGCCCCCGGCCGCGGCGACGGGCACCTCCGTGCCACCGCCCGCGAGCGCCTTCGCCAGTTCCGCCACGGACGCGGCGACCTCCGCGCTGTGTGACACCAGAACGATCCCGACCAGCTTCGCGTCACTCACCTGCGGCCTCCGCGAGCGCGGCGATCAGCAGGGCGGCCGAGGTCGCGCCCGGGTCCTGGTGCCCGATGCTGCGCTCGCCGAGATAACTCGCCCTGCCTTTGCGGGCCTGCAACGGCGTGGTCGCCTGGGCCCCTTGCTCGGCGGCCGTCCGCGCCGCGGCGAAGCCGGTGCCGAGCGCGTCGACGGCCGGCACCAGCGTGTCGATCATGGTCTTGTCGCCCGGGGCGGCCCCGCCCAGCGTCATGACCGCCTCCACGCCGGCCCGCAGCGCCTCGGCGAGCTGCTCGGCACTGACCTCGCCGGCGTCCCCGAGCGCCTTGCCGGTCCGCCGCAGCAGGGTCCCGTACAGGGGGCCCGAAGCACCGCCGACCGTCGAGATCAGCCGGCTTCCGGAGAGGGTGAGGACCGCGCCCGGGGTGTCCGGGGCCTCCTTCTCCAGGGTCGCGGTCACCGCGGTGAACCCGCGCTGGAGGTTGCTGCCGTGGTCGGCGTCACCGATGGGGGAGTCGAGGGCGGTCAGGTGCTCCGCCTCCCGGTCCACGGAGGCGGCGGTCGCCGTTATCCAACGGCGGAAGAAGTCGGCGTCGAGCACTGGATCTCCTTGCGTGGTCGGTACGTTGATCTCCTGCTCACACTCCCCAGCGCAGCCCCGGCGTCCGCACCGGCGCGTCCCACAGGCGCAGCAGCTCCTCGTCCACCTGGCACAGGGTGACCGAGGCGCCGGCCATGTCGAGCGAGGTGACGTAGTTGCCGACCAGGGTGCGGGCGACGGCGACCCCGCGATCGGCGAGCACCCGCTGCACCTCGGCGTTGAAGCCGTACAGCTCCAGGAGCGGGGTGGCTCCCATGCCGTTGACCAGAACGAGCACGGGGTTGCGCGGGCTCATGTCGTCCAGGATCGCGTGCACCGAGAAGTCGGCGATCTCCCGTGAGGTCATCATCGCCCGCCGCTCCCGGCCGGGCTCGCCGTGGATGCCGACCCCCAGTTCCAGCTCGCCGGCCGGCAGGTCGAAGGTGGGGCTGCCCTTGGCGGGCGTGGTGCACGCGCTGAGCGCGACGCCGAAACTCCGGGAGTTCTCGTTGACCTGCCGGGCTATCGCCTCCACCCGCTCGAGCGACTGCCCCTCCTCCGCCGCGGCCCCCGCGATCTTCTCCACGAACAGCGTGGCACCGGTGCCCCGCCGGCCTGCCGTGTAGAGGCTGTCGGTCACCGCCACATCATCGTTGACCAGGACCTTCGCGACCTGGATGCCCTCGTCCTCGGCGAGCTCGGCCGCCATGTCGAAGTTGAGCACGTCACCCGTGTAGTTCTTCACGATGAACAGCACACCGGCCCCACTGTCCACGGCGGCCGCCGCCCGCACCATCTGATCGGGCACCGGGGAGGTGAACACCTCGCCCGGGCAGGCCGCGGAGAGCATGCCGGGTCCGACGAATCCGCCGTGCAGCGGCTCGTGCCCGGAGCCACCGCCGGAGATCAGGGCGACCTTCCCGGCAACGGGGGCGTCCCGCCGTACGATCACCCGGTTCTCGACATCCACGGTCAACTCCGGATGGGCGGCCGCCATACCGCGCAGGGCGTCCGCGACCACGGACTCCGGAACGTTGATCAGCATCTTCATGGGTATCTCCTGGTGATATTCAGGCTGCGAGTGCTGCTTTCGGCAGTATCGACCTTGCGGCACCGGAGGTCACGCCGGGAGGGGTTCCTCTGTTCCGGTGACGGTCTGCGGCCGGCCGGTCCCGGCGCACTTCAGTCCGACTGCGGCACGCCGGCCAGCGAGGGTCTGATCATGTAGGAGGCGGTGAGGAGGGCGCCGTGGACGGCCGAGGACGCCGCCCGTCCGATGTAGCGCTCGCCGTCCGGAGGCCATGCGTCAGGCTCTTGGTGGATCAGGAGAGAAACCGCCCCGTGTACGCCGGCACACAGCACTCTGGCCGTTTCGGTCCTGCTCGTCACAGGAACCCCGGCATCAGCACAGGCTGCGACCTTGTCCCGGAAGTAGCGGAAGCACTCGTCCTCGTTCCGGCGGCTGGCCTGGGTGGCCTCACCGGACATCACCAGTCGGTACTGGGCAGGATGACGAAGTCCGAACGCGATGTAGGCGACACAGGTTTCGTACAGCGCCGTCACGGGGTCCCGGATGTCCCGGGAGACCGCTTCCAGCTCGGTGAACAGTGAGCTCCACACACGCAGACACGCCGCATGGACGAGTTCGCGTTTCGAGGTGAAGTGGAGGTAGACGGCCGGCGGGCTGACTCCCGCACGGGTCGCCACCGCTCGAATCGTCACAGCCTCGGCGCCGCCGTCTTCCAGCAGCTGATCGGCGATGTCGAGAAGCCGGTGTCGGAGCAGACCGCCCTGGCCTTTGGCGGCACGTACCCGGGATGGGGTCCCAGGCATGGGCGCGGCGCCGGGCATCAGGGTGTCTGCGCTTTGACGCTGGTGACCACTTGGGTCACGCGGGCGCACAGTTCGCCCTCGGCATCACGAATGTCGACCTCGACGACGGTGTTGCGTCCCAGCCGCAACGGATGAGCTGTCGCGACGACACTCGTGCGTGCCGGCCGCAGAAAATGCGTGCTCGACTCGACGGTGGCCGGTGCGGCGTCGGCTGGACCGTTGAGTGCGGCGCACACGGCGGCACACACGTCGGCGAGCCCCATCAACGCCCCTCCGTGGAGGCCGCCGCCCACCGTGGAGAGGGAGTGGTCCTGCGCCAGCCGGGCCCGCACGCCGGCTGCCGTCATCTCCTCGAACTCGACCCCGAGCGTCTTGGCGTACGGCGCGAGCGCGTAGACGTCATCGGCCTGAAGTGCGACCACGGGCCACTCCTCTTCTGGTTAACGCCGATAAGTTATCGTCGTTAACCAGGGTCGTCAACGAAGAACCCCCGAGTCGCATCGAGAGAACGGAGAAACAGAGGTGGACGTCTTCGTCATCGGCATCACCGGCGGCATCGGTGGTCTGCTCGCGCGGAAGCTGCTCTCTCGGGGAGACGCCGTCCGCGGACTGGTCCGCCGGGAGGACCAGCAGGCCGAACTCGCATCGCTGGGCGTGAACACCCGCGTGGGCGATCTCTCCGGCATGACCGTGGAAGCAACTCGCGACGGCATTCGGTGACGTCGACGTGATCGTCTTCAGTGCCGGATCGAACGGCGGCAGCAGGGAGGTCACGACAGCCGTCGACGGTGAGGGGGTCGTCAAGGCGATCGAGGCGGCACGTCTCGCCGGGGTGGAGCGCTTCGTGCTGGTGTCGGTGCTTCCGGAATCATGGCGGGAACGCGACCTCCCGGACGAGGTCGAGTATTACTTCGCCGTGAAGAAGGGTGCGGACATCGCAGTCAGCCGCAGTGATCTGAATTGGCTGATCCTCCGTCCGTCACTCCTTCTCGACGGCCCGGGGACCGGTACCGTGTCCCTCGGTCCGGCGGAGTTCCACGGCCAGATCGCTCGCGACGACGTCGCCGCCACCCTCGCCGAACTGCTCCACGAACCCCGGATCGGCCGGCAGATCCTCGAACTCGACTCGGGATCGACACCCATCGACGAGGCGGTCCGGGCAAACGTCCGCTCGTGAGAACGCCCGCCGCAGACGTAGCGGAGAGTGCCGCGTGGCCGTCACGGCGTGAGCAGGGCCCGGCCCAGCCAGTCGGCCGAGTCGCGGACACCGGGCAGGGCGAAGAAGTAGCCACCGCCCGTGGGGGAGATGTAGTCGACGAGGGGTTCGTCGATCAGACGGGTCTGGGTGGCCTCGAACTGGCGCCGCACGTCCTGCTGGTAGCAGCAGAAGACCAGGCCCATGTCCAGGTTGCCGACGTCGTCGATGCCGCGGTCGTAGTTGTAACCCCGGCGCAGAATACGGGAGTTGTCGGTCGCGGTGGTGCGCGGATTCGCGAGGCGGATGTGCGCGTCGAGGGGGATGGCGGTGCCGTGCGGATCCTTGGCGTAGTGCGGAACGTCGGTCTCCTTGGCGCCGTCGAGCGGGGCGCCGGTGTCCTTACGGCGGCCGAACATCAGCTCCTGCTCGGTCAGCGACACCCGGTCCCAGAACTCGACGAGCATCCGGATGACACGGATGACCTGGTACGAGCCGCCGCGCGCCCACGCCGGCTCGCCCTGTCCGTCGCCCACCCACACGAGCCGGTCCATCTCGCGGGCCGACGTCACCTCCGGGTTGGCGATGCCGTCCTTGAAGCCGAGGAGGTTGCGCTGGGCGCCGCTGGGGCGGGGGACGTTCTGGAAGCCGTCGATGCGCCACCTGATCTGCATCGCGCCTCGGGTGTGCTTGGCGATGTCGCGCAGCGCGTGCAGCACCGTGTCCTGGCGGGCGGCGCAGAGCTGAAGGGACAGATCGCCGTGGCACGCGGCCGGATCGAGGTTGTCGTTGGGGAAGGTCCGCATCGGGGTGAGCCGGCGCGGCTTCGCCTTCGCCAGTCCGTAGCGGTCGTCGAACAGCGAGGCTCCGACGCCCACGGTGACGGTGAGGGCGTCGGCGGGGACGTCCGGGCCGAGGATGCCGTTGTCGGAGGGCGGGGCGCCGACGCCCAGGTCGGCGGGGGTACCGCCCGCGGTCAGGAAACGGGCGCGTGCGGTCACCGTCCTGAGCAGCTCGGCCAGTTGTGCGCGGTCGTCGGCGATGACGTCGAAGGAGACGAAGGTGGCCGCGGCCGGTGCGGGAGTGAGGATGCCCGCCTGATGGACGCCGTGGAAAGGCACCTTCGCGGTGCCGGCGGCGTCCGCGGCCTGTGCTTCGGCCGTGCCCCCGCTCGCGCTCAGGGCGAAGGCGCCACCGGCCAGTGCCGCGCCCGCGGCCGAGGCGCCGAGGGCCGTTCGCACGAAGGAGCGGCGACCGGCCCCCGCGGGACAGCCTGATGCTCCTGATGCTTCGGCCGACGGCATGGGGTGGTTCCCTCCGGGATGCTGGTGCTGCTGGTCGTTGTTCTTCACGCGGACTTCCTGATCTCCAGCAGGTCCGGCACCGGCGCGAGATCCTCCAGCAGCTGCCCGGTGGCCCCGTCCAACCGGGCCCGCGCGCCCGCGTCGAGGCGAGCGACCGGGGTCCAACTCCCGCCAGGGTGCGCGGAGTCGAGCAGCTTCTGCAGCCGGGCGATGTCCGTGTCGACGGTGGGCAGCAGATGCGGGGCGCGGCTGGTGAGCAACGGCCGCAGGACGGTGAGGAGTTCGCGGGTGCCGGCGAGGTTGGCGTCGGCGGTGGCGAGTTCCGTGCCGCTGCCCTGGTCGGCGTCGCCGGTCAGTTCGAACTGGAGGGTGTTCTCCAGGATCTCGTGGGCGCGCCGGGGCAGGTCTCCGGGGTCGAAGTCCTGGGCGGGGAACGCCTTGCGCAGTGCGGCGGCGTCGGCGGCGAGCTGCCGGGCGGGCGCGGCCAGTTCACGCGCCGACTCGCCGTGCCACAGGCCGTACTCGATCCGGTGGAAGCCGGAGAAGTCCTTGTCGTGCACCCCGCCGGGGAGTCCGTCGGGCCTGCCGTCGATCTTCTGGTCGTAGTCCTGGAAGGTGCCGTAGGCGGCGCCGAGCGAGGCGTAGGTGCGGTGTGCGGTCAGCCAGTCGGTGCGGGCCGCCCCGAGACGGCCGGCCTCGACGTCGTCGCTGAGCCGTCCGGTCTGTGTGACGAGGGTGGCCAGGCCCCGGTCGACGTATGCCTTGTACGACGTGAGCGGCGCGGCCAGATCGGCGGCGGAGACCGGGACGACCGCCGCCGTGGACCCACCGCCGCCCGTGACCCGTACCGCGCGTGAGGTGACCGCCTTGCCGGTGCTGGGCACACAGCGCCAGGCGTACGTGCCGCCCGAGACGATCGCCGCCAGATCGCGGGTGGTGCCGGGAGCGAGGCCCTCGACCTCGCCGTAGACCGCGCCGGTACCCGGGTCGATGAGGTACACCTCGGAGGTCTTGTCGCCGGTGTTGTGCATCCGGAACGTCCGGCGCCCGGGCTTCGGCGCCGTGAAGCCCTGGCCGCAGTCCGTCTCGGACACGGCCACGGTCTGTGCACCGGCGGGACGGGAACCGTCGAGGGCGACCGCCACTCCCGCCAGCGCGGCGGGCACGGCGACGACCGCGACCGGAACCACCCACACGGGGCGGCGGCGCACGGACGCCGGACGGACCGGCTCGGTACCTCGCGCCTTCGGGGCCGGTTCCGTCGGCCGACCCGGCGAACTCCGCAGGAACAGCGGCATTACGACCACGAGATAGCCGGCGTATCCGGCCACCTGGAGCCAGGTCATGGTCGGCGTCAGGTTCAACACGCCCTGCACGAGGGTGCTGTACCAGGCTCCCGCGTCGATGCTGCCGCCGAGATCGACGGCGTACGACGTCCCGCCGGGGAGCACCCCGCCCTCCTGGAGGTCGCGCAGACCGTAGCCCAGCACGCCCGCCGCGATCACGATGAGGACAGCGCCGGTCGCGGTGAAGAACCTCGTCAGATTGATGTGCAGGACACGGCGGTACAGCCCCCAGCACAGGCCGGCCGCGAGGACCAGGCCGATACCGGCACCGGTCAGGGGACCCGCGGACTCGCCGGCCGCGCGGGCCGTGGTCCACAGGAACAGCGCGGTCTCCAGGCCCTCGCGGCCCACCGCCAGGAACGCGGTCACGATCAGCATGCCCGCGCCCATGCCCAGCACCCCGGTGACCTTTTCCCGGATCGCACCGGAGAAGGTCCGCGCCGAGCGGCGCATCCAGAACACCATCGCGGTGACGAACCCGACGGCCACCACGCTCAGCGCACCGCCGAACGCCTCCTGGGCGGTCGCGGACAGCGATGCGGCGGTGAAGCTCAGCACAGCGCCGAAACTCAGGGCGAGGGAGATCGCGGCCAGAACCCCCGTCCACACCTGCGGCAGCCGGGCCCGGGCACCGGACCGCACCAGCGTGGCGATGAGAACGGAGACGATCAGCCCGGCCTCCAGGCCCTCCCTCAGTCCGATGAGGAAGCTCGGAAACGCGTCGTCCCACATGGGTGCTGGGCCCCTCCATGACAGTCGCTCTCGGCCTGCCATGGTCGCTGGTTAGCGTAGGCACGCCTTACTTACGCCGACCATCATGAGTGCAGGCAGGCAGCTATCCGGTCATGGATCAGCAGTTATCCGGTCATCTCCCTGCCATGGGGCAGCAAAGATCGCTTCCTGTCGACTGTGCGGAGCGGGCGGAGGCGTCAGCCCCGCAGCGGATTGGCGCGGGCCGTGGCCAGGAGGTACCAGGCGGTGGCGCCGGTGTGCCGGTAGGGGTAGTAGCCGAACCCGAAACCGGTGTCGAGGGGGCTGCTCGCCGAGACGACCCCGGAGCGGGCCGGAAGGGTTGTGCCGCCGATGGTCTGGGCGTCGCCGAGGCGGTTCTGGGCGTTTTCGATCGAGCCGAGCAGACGGCGGGCGCGCTTCTCGTCGCCCGCGTGTCCCCGGTGCCGCAGCGCGAGCGCGAGGTGGGCGGTGCCCTCGAACCAGACGCCGTTGCGGTCCGGCCTGGGCTGGCCGTCGGCAATGGGGGCACCCTCGTTCGCCAGCAGGCTCGCGGAGCTGAAGGTGACGCCCTCGTAGGACTGCCCGGCGGGAACGGTGCTGTTGGGACGCTCGGCCGTGTCCCGTACGGCCAGCTCGGCCGCGGCCCAGTCGAGGGAGCGGGAGTGGGCCGGGGAGGTGAGGGCGAGGTGGGTCCAGGTCTGGGTGTCCTCCGGGATCGGGGACTTGTTGATCGTCACGCCGTCGTTGGTGCCGGTGTAGAAGAAGCCCCCCGAGGGCTCCCACATCTTCTCGACGAAGGCCCTGGCACGCGCGCGACGCTCCCGCCAGACCTTGTCCCCGGTCAGCCGGGCGAGCCGCCCGAACAGGCCGACCAGGTCGGTGTTGTGCTCGGTCGAGGTGAACGGCAGCTTCTCGTCGGCCCCGTCGACCCCGAACTTGTAGCCGCCGAGCGGCTCGTCGGTCCGTCCCACCCGCTCGATCCACTCGCCGATCCGCACCGCGCCGGTGAGGAAGCGCCGCTCACCGGTGCGCCCGGCGAGGGCGCTGAGCGCGATACCGGCCCACGCCATGTCGCCCACGGCGGTCCCGGTGAAGCCGAACTGCGTACCGACGTTGGCCGTGCCGTCCGCCTTGACGAACCCGTCCGGCTGCGGGGAGCCGTCGTAGAAGGTGTACGGCCCGACGTTGTAGGCCTGCCGCAGTCGGCCGTCGTCGTACATGGGGTCGTGGGCCTGGGCGTACAACAGCGCGTCACCGAGGGCCACGGCCCGCGACTCGCCCGCGGGAGAGGCGAGATGGGCCAGGACCGCGAGGGCGTTGTCGTACGTGAACGCCGTGCTGAACAGTCCCGCCTGGTCCGTGTAGCTCTGGGTGAGCCGGATGGCGCCATGGTCCGGGTAGGCGTCCATGGCGGCGGCCAGGAAGACCTGCGCACGGCGGGGCGCGGAGACCCCGGGCGCCGTGGACGTCCCCTGGGCCGCCTGCGCGGTGCCGGTGCCGGTCGCAGCGAGGACCGCGACTCCGAGGCCGGTCCCGATGAGCGTGCGGCGGCTGAGGGGCGGGCGGGGGCTGCCGGTCATGGGTCTCCTCGGGAGGTACGGGCCGGGATGTTCTGAGAGCGCTCTCAAAGGGGCGGGATCATTGTGCTGTCGTGCCGGGGGCGGGTCAACGTCTGGGGCCCGAACAGTAGTTGGCCTCCTTGGCGGTGAAGCCGTCGGGGAGCGCGTCCGTGAGGCAGGCGTGCGCCGGGCGAGGGAGATCCACCGTGCCCTGGCACGACACCGTCCCCGCACTCGCCAGCACCGCCGCCCCCCGCGACGCACGCCGGGCGTACGCCGTCCTGCGCGGCCTGACCACACACGGCGGCGGCATGGTCGCGGCGGCCACCACCAGCCTGCCCGAGCGTGCCAAGGAGGGCCGGAACTACGACTACCGGTACGTCTGGATCCGCGACCAGAGCTACGCCGGACAGGCCGCTGCCGCCGTCGGCGCCCATGACCTCCTCGACGCATCCGTCGACTTCGTCACCGCGCGCCTGCACGCCGACGGGCCCCGCCTGGCACCGGCCTACACCGTGCACGGCAAAGTCGGCAACCAGGTCTGCGGCCAGTTCCAGCTGGACTGCTTCGGTGAGGCGCTCCTGCTCCTCGCCGCCGCCGAGCGCCATGGTTGCCTGGACGAGGGCCACTGGAAGGCCGTGGAGATCGCCGTGCGGTCCATCGCCGACCGGTGGCGTGAACCGGACGCCGGGATATGGGAGTTGCGCGGCCGGCTGTGGACTCACAGCAGGCTCATCTGCGTCGCGGGCCTGCGGGCCGTGGCCGCGGCAGCGCTCCGCCGTTCCCCCCCCGCCATCCACTCGCGGACACCTGCACCGCCCTGGCCGACACGCTCCTCGACGCCGTCGAGCGGACCTGCCTCCACCCCGACGGTCACTGGCAGC
This sequence comes from Streptomyces sp. NPDC048523, assembly GCF_043199815.1. Taxonomy (NCBI): domain Bacteria; kingdom Bacillati; phylum Actinomycetota; class Actinomycetes; order Kitasatosporales; family Streptomycetaceae; genus Streptomyces; species Streptomyces sp. NPDC048523. The sequence goes on from NZ_JBICWQ010000004.1 coordinate 638,302, forward strand.
GCACGCCCGACGACCCGTCCGTGGACGCCGCCCTGCCGCTGCCCGGCATACGGGGTGCCCTGCCCGCCGCCGACCCGCGCACCCGGGCCACCCTCGCCGCATGCCGTCGGGAACTGGCGGACGACCACTTCCTCTACCGCTTCCGCCACAACGAGCGCCCCCCTGGAAGAGGCAGAGGGCGCTTTCGTGCTGTGCGGGTTCGTCATGGCGCTCGCCGAGCACCAGCAGGGCCGGACCGTCGAGGCGTACCGCTGGTTCGAACGCGACCGGGGGGTGCCTGCGGGTCTCGGGGCTGTACGCCGAGGAGTTCGACATCGCCCAGCGTCAGCTGCGCGGCAACCTCCCGCATGCCTTCGTGCACGCGGTGATGCTGGAGGCGGCCGCCCGGCTCGGTGAGTGAGCGGGCACCCGCCTCCAGCAGTCCCAGCGCTGTTCCGGACGGTTACCGCGACGATTGCCGCAAAGCCGGATGCGTGCCATGGCCCGTGTCATGGCCGTGGACGTCAGCCGCCTCCCGGACCGCCGCTGCCGAACGAGCCGCTGCTGCCGTCGTTCCAGCGAGGACGTTCTCCCCCCGGACCCGTCCGGGTGGGGCTGTTGCCGTGCTGGGGCATTTCGTGCGGGGTCAGGCGGGTGTCGCTCCTGGGCACCTCGTCGGGCTCCCGGTGCTCCCTGACCTCACGGACCGGCCCGCTCTCGGGCAGCTTCGGCTGTTCCTCGGGAGTCGGAGGACGCGACTCGCGGCGCTTGACGCGGGCGCCCAGCCAGAAGGCGCCGATCAGCACCGCCACGACCACCACACCCGCCGCGATCACTCCGGCCGCGAGGCCGCCCCGGCCCGCGGCCAGATCCATCCATTCGGTGTTCAGGGCTTGGTTCATGCCACGCGAGTACCCATGGTCCGGCGAGCGAATCGACCCGCCCGAGGGACGCCCGGAGGACGCCCGGGGGACGCAAAACCCCCGGGAACTCCGGGTTTGGCGGCCCCGACCCCGGCTACCCGCCTGTTGTGACGACTTCGACTTCTCAGCAGGAGCTGTTCCGGTTCCTGGAGGACCGCTTCGCGTGTGCCCAGGCATGCACCGAGTGCGCACGGGCCTGTGCGCTGCGCGCGAGCCTGGTCGATCCGGACGGAACCGAGGAACACGAACTACTCCGACGCAAGGGCATCATGTGCGCCGAGGTGTGCGACGCGACCTGCCGGGTCCTGTCCGAGGAGAACCACCTCGACGAGGCCGGCATCCGCGTCCAGCTGGAATGGTGCAGGTCGGTCTGTCTGGAGTGCGCGCAGGTCCTGGACCGGCATGCCGGCAACGAGGACGCCGCCAAGGCATGCCGCGAGTGCGCCCAGGCGTGCACGGACTTCATGGCGACCCTCGTCTGACCGTTCCCAATTTCTGGAACACGTTCTACCGTGTGCGCCGTCAGGACCGGCCTGGGAGCCTGGAGGCGCCGTGCATCTCGACCACACGCCCGAACAGCAGCGGCTGCGCACCGAGCTGCGCACCTACTTCGCCGATCTGGTCCCGGACAACGCACACGCCCGCTTCACCGACCGGGACGCCCAGAAACGCTTCTACCGCGACACCATCCGGCGCCTGGGCACGGACGGCTGGCTCGGCGTCGGCTGGCCCAAGGAGTACGGCGGCCGCGGCCTGACCGCGATGGAACAGTTCATCTTCTTCGACGAGGCCGCCCAGGCCGGCGTACCGCTGCCGCTGATGGCCCTCAACACCGTAGGCCCGACGATCATGCGGTACGGCACCGAGGAGCAGAAGTCCTGGTTCCTGCCGCGCATCCTCTCCGGTGAGATCGACTTCGCCATCGGCTACAGCGAGCCCGGCGCGGGCACCGACCTGGCCTCCCTGAAGACCCGCGCGGTACGGGACGGCGACGAGTACGTCGTCAACGGCCACAAGATCTGGACCACCAACGGCGACACCGCCGACTGGGTCTGGCTCGCCGTGCGCACCGACCCCGACGCCCCGCCGCACAAGGGCATCACCATGCTCCTGATGCCGACCACCGACCCCGGCTACTCGTGCACCGTCATCAACACCCTCGCCTCGCACGACACCACGGCCAGCTACTACGAGAACGTCCGGGTCCCCGTCTCGCACCGGGTCGGCGAGGAGAACCAGGGCTGGCGGTTGATCACCAACCAGCTCAATCACGAGCGCGTCACCCTCGCCGCCCACGGCACCATGGCGATCCGCGCCCTGCAGAACGTGCAGCGCTGGGCCATGGAGACCAAGCTGGCCGACGGCCGCCGCGTCATCGACCTGCCGTGGGTGCGCCGCCGCCTCGCCCAGACCCACACCCGCCTCGACGCGCTCAAACTCCTCAACTGGCGGATGGTGAACGCCGTCGAGGACGGCACCCTCACCCCGCAGGACGCCTCCGCGGTCAAGGTCTACGGCTCCGAGGCCCGCCGGGACGCCTACGCGTGGCTCATGGAGATCGTCGCGGCGGCCGGCGCCCTGAAGGAGGGCTCGGCGGGCGACGTCCTCCACGGCGAACTGGAACGCGGCTACCGCTCGGCGGTGATCTTCACCTTCGGCGGCGGCAACAACGAGATCCAGCGGGAGATCATCTCGTGGATCGGTCTGGGGATGCCGCGGGTACGACGTTAGCCTGCTGTGCCGGGGCTTCTGTCAAATCGGTCCCTCCGCTTCCTGCGGATTCGGCGACTAACGCTACGTCGTTCGGCGACTTGTTTTGTAGGCGTATTTCCATGCAAGAGGCTGATATATTCCATGTTATGGATGACGGCGTATATGTAGGGAATGCGGGCGATGATGCACTGTTGGATCGAGGTTGGCTTCTCGGTCATTTCAAGGACGCCGATGATCCTCGCCACACCACTGCGGTAGAGGTCAAGTGGGGCGTCCATCCGCGTGGTGACCAGCGGCTGCAATGGGTGAAAGGTGAAGCGCGAACGGCCGTCCTGGTGCTCATCAGTGGCAGGTTTCGCGTGGATTTCCCAGGGCGCAGCGTTCTTCTGGCGAAGCAAGGGGACTACGTTGTGTGGGGACGTGGAGTCGACCACTCGTGGTTCGCGGAAGAGGAATCCGTATTGGTGACGGTTCGATGGCCATCTGTATCCGGTTATGCGGTGACGCGAGAATAGTGAATGGGGCGAGTATTTCACGGTCTCCCGCGGAAAGGCTCCGACCGTACATGGCATGGTCGGCCGGAACCGCCCCTAACGTGACGGACAGCGTAGTAGGCGTCGGATCCGTGCTTGCGGGTGTAGTGGCGTTCCAGTGGATGACGTGGTGGTGGGGCGGTCGGGTTCAGGGACAAAGTGTGGAGGGCAATTCGTAGGTCACCGGCCACCACCGCGCCGTCCGACAGACGGACCGTCCGGACTAAATGTCCGGAATGTCGGCCAATGTTCGATCATGAGAATGAGGGTGGGGGGCCTGGCAGCGGGTGCCAGGCCCCGGCTTCGAACGAGATGCTGCTACTGGACGAGCTCCCAGTCCTGTGAGCCGTCCGTGAGCGCGGTCTGCAAGGTCAGCTGCGCCCCGGCAGTCGCACCTGTCAGGTACAGGCTCGTGTTCTTGACGGACTGGAGCTTGTAGAACCCGTCGCTGGTCTTGACGAGGTTCCAGCTGCCGGTGGCGCTGTTGTCGACCCACTGGCCGATCTTCTGGCCGGCCGTGGCATTGCCGGTCCAGATCGCCGCCGCGCGGCCGCCCGACTTGTTCAACAGGCTCACGCCGCCGTTCGGCTCGGTCGTCACGTGCCAGTACTGGGTGTCCGCGTTGCCCGCCGAGCCCGGGGCCTCCAGCCGGACGTCGGGAACGTCGGCGTTGCCGATGTTCGCGTCGTTGGTCTTGTTCCCGGTGCCGATCACCTGGTCGGTCTTGCGGTTCACCAGTTGGTAGTAGGCGCCGTCCGTGTGGCCCAGATCGACCTCGGCGAACTTGAGGGTCGAGGTCCCCTGGTTGTTGAGGATCACGATGCGGCCGGTGCCGTCGACGTACTGGAGGTTGCGGCTGTAGCCGGCCTGCGAGGTCGTCTGGTATTCCTTCCAGGCGCCGTCGCTGCGTCCGCTGTCGTTGACCCAGACGTTGCCGCTGCCGGCGGCGTTGTAGACCAGGCGGCCACCCGGCAGCCTGATGAGGACCGGGCTGCCGCCCGTCGCGAGCGCGTGCGAGCCGGTGTCGAGCGGCAGAGCGGTGACGCCCGTGCCGGTGGCGGAGCCGGTGTAGAACTTCAACGGGTCGTCGGCGAGCACGTACTTGGTGTTGACTCCGCCGCCCCAGTACTCGAAGGTCAGCAGCCATTTCCCGTCCGTCGTACGGACGACGTTCGCCATGCCCGGCCGCCCGCCGCCGATCTCCGTCTTGCCGCCGGCCATGGTCTGGGTCAGTCCCGCGATGTCCACGACGGGGGCGCTCCACGCCGCGCCGGTGCCGTCCCAGGTCTTGTGGGCCAGGATCTGGCCCTGCGAGTCCGTGGCCGTGTCGTTGGCGGGGTCGAGGGATGGGACACCGGTGGTCGCGTTGAAGCCGGTGTAGTCGTTCTCGTCGGAGTAGTAGCAGACGAGCTTGCCCTTGTAGACCATCAGGTACGGCTCCCAGACGGGGTCCACCTGCTGGTTCGTGTTCGCGGCCGCGATGTTCTGGCCGGTCGCGCCCGCGCTGCCGCCCTGCCAGCCGCCGGTGGCGACGACGTTCTCGACCTTCCACGTCACGCCGTCGTCGGTGCTGGAGTACAGGGCGATCGCCAGGTCCTTGCGGTCGCCGTCGTTGGTCGGCGTCCAGTTCGGGTCGGCCGCCTTGTGCTCCTTGTAGTAGTAGTCGTCCCCCGAGACGACACTCGCGAGCAGCAGCGTGCCCTGCTTCAGGTTCCCGACGTCCTGCGGAAGGACGTACAGGTAGGGGTTCGTCCAGTTGCTCGTGTACTTCGCGTACTGCGGGTCGCTGGAGAGATACGCCGGAGCCTTGACCTCCGACAGCGGCTGCCACGTGGTTCCGCGGTCATCGCTCTTGTAGACGGGGAGCGTCTGCTTGTCGGCGCTGCCCGTCGCGGTCACGACGGTGGACTTCTCGAACGACGCGACCAGACGTCCGCTCGGCAGCTGCGCCGACTTCGGGTAGACCGCGCAGTTGCCCCGCCCTTTCAGGCACGGCTCGGTGCCCAGTTGGTAGAGGGTTCCGCCCGTCGGGTTGTACGCCTGTGCGCTGACCATGGGTATCGCGAGGATCGCGGATGTCGCCGCGAACGTTCCGAGGGCTCGTCCAAGCCTTCTTCTCTGCATGGCCCCTCCTCAGGGGATGGATCAGGATCGGTTGGTTGCTGCGGGAGTCGGCGCGCTGTCGGCGTCCTTGGAGACGAGTACGCGTACGTCCCAGGCGCCGAGGTCCAGCGCCGTGCCCGTCGAGAGGGGGGTGTCCGTCAGGGCGTCGGAGAGGTCCGCCGGGGCGGGGACCCTCACGGGCTCCCAGCTCCAGTTGTGGACGATGTGGACACGGCGTCCGTCGGGTGAGGTGCCGGTGGTCGCGGTGACCGAGGCCGGGAGGTCGCGCCACCCGCTGCTCGCGGCCGGGACCAGCCATTCGGCCAGCGCCCGGGCGAGGTCGCGGCTCGGCACCGTGCCGACGGTGGTGACGCGGCCCGCGCCGTGGCCGCGGGTGGTGATCGCGGGCCAGCGGCCGTAGTGCGGGTGCTCGTACACGGCGAGGACCTCGGCGTCGGTGGCTGTGAGGCACTCGATCCAGTGAGTGGCCGCGGCATCCGTGGGCACCTCGAACGCGGTACCGGGTACGGCGCGGACCGGGATGTCGCGCGCGAGGTTGCCGAACTCGTCGTACTGGACGCCCGCGGCTGCCACCAGCCGCCCGGGGGCCGGTTCGTGACGGGCCCGGGCCTCGTGGTCGGCGTAGCCGGTGCGCGGGCCGAGCACCAGGTGACCGCCGGCGTGGGCGTAAGCGGCGAGCCAGTCGAGGGCGGCGTCGGCGGCGATGTACAGCGCCGGTACCACCAGCACGGGGTGGCGGCGGGCGGCTTCCTCCGGTGCCATCCGCTCGTGCAGCTGCCGGGCGTGGACGATGCGGACCTGGCGGCCCGCGTCGAAGGCACCGCGGTAGAAGGGGTCGAAGATGCGGTGGTAGGCGGCAGCGTCCGGTGCGCCGTCAGGGGTCGCGAGCGGCGGGTACTTCTGCATCAGCCACTTGCTCGGCATCGAGTAGACCATCGTGATGTCGGCGTCCGGCTCGAGCCCCGCGACGAGCTCGCCCGCCGTCTCGAACTCCGCTCCGAGGCGGGCGATCTCGGCATAGGTACGGCCGGGCCGGCCGCTGTGCGGGAGGACGCCGCCCCAGTAGGTCTCCGCGCCGAAGCGCAGGGTCTGCCACTGCCAGTACTCGATCATCCGGGCGCCGCGCGCGACGTGCGCCCAGGCGGCCTGCCGCCACTGGCCGTCGTAGCCGGGCCGGTTGTCCCAGGCGAAACCGATGCTCTGGGCGTTGGTCTCGGTGACCAGGAACGGCGCCTGGCGGGAGGAGAACATCCAGTCCGCGGTCTGGTACATCGACCACACCCCGGTGGTCTTCCACTTCTGCTCGTGGCCATCCGGAGTGGGGTCGGGCAGCAGCAGGCCGTCCTGCATGTCGTAGTACGGGTTGCCGGAGGCGATGTCGAGGCGATCCGACAGCTCGTCGTCCTCCACCCCTTGGCGGGTGTAGGAGATGCAGGTGGTGACGAATTGGCCGGACCGGGCGTACTCGCGGACGATGTCGGCCTGCCAGCCGATGAACTCGGTGACCTGCCGGGCCTGGAACTCCCGCCAGGCGACGTCGTACTGGGGCTGTTCGTTGCCGTCGGGGGTCCACAGGTCGGCCCAGGTGGACAGGCGGTGCGACCAGTAGACCAGGCCCCACTCGCGGTTGAGGGTCTCGACGTCGCCGTACTTGTCGCGCAGGTGGTCCACGAAGCGTTCGAAGACACCGCGGTTGTGCAGGAGGTGCAGGCCGGGCTCGTTGTCCACCTGCCAGCCGATGACCGCCGGGTGGTCGGCGTACCGGGCCACCATCTTGCGGATGACCCGCTCGGCGTGGAAGCGGAAGGCGGGGTGGGTGAAGTCGATCTCCTGCCGTGCACCCCAGCCCAGCCGCTGCCCGGTGGCGGACTCGGCGGTGATCTCCGGGTACTGGCGGGCCAGCCACGGCGGAGCCGCGTAGGTCGGCGTGCCGACGACGACGGAGATGCCGCGCTCGTGGGCGCCGTCGAGGACCGGCTGGAGCCAGTCGAGGTCGAAGCGGCCGTTCTCCGGCTCCCAGGTCGACCAGACCGACTCGCCGACCCGGATCACGGTGAAGTTCGCCTCGGCCATCAGGTCCAGGTCGGTCTTGAGCCGTTCGTCGGGCCGCAGTTCGGGGTCGTAGGCGGGCGTGTACTCGTGGTAGTACGCGGCGCCGAACAGGACGCGGGCAGGCAGAGCCGCCATGAGGGGAAACCTCCGATAAATGCGGGGAGTGGTACGAGGGGCCGCGGGCCCTACTGCTTGACACCGCCGGCGGCCAGGCCGCTCTGCCAGTACCGCTGGAGCAGCAGGAAGGCCACGACGAGAGGCAGGATCGAGATGAGGGAGCCGGTCACGACCAGGGCGAGCATGTCGCTGCTGGCACCGGCCCCGCCGTTCTGCGCCTGCGCCGCCCAGGAGGAGAGGCCGACGGTGACGGGGTACAGATTTGGATCATTGAGCATGATCAGCGGCAGGAAGTAGTTGTTCCAGGTCGCCACGAGCGTGAACAGCAGCACGGTGACCAGACCCGGCGCGAGCAGCCGCAGCACGATCGTGCCGAAGATCCGCGCCTCCCCGGCGCCGTCGATCCGAGCGGCCTCCAGGAGGCTGTCCGGGACGGCGTCCTGGGCGTAGACGCGCATGAGGTACAGGCCGAACGGGTTGACCAGCGAGGGCAGGATGACCGCCCACGGGGTGTTGACCAGACCGGCCTTGGCGAACAGCAGATAGGTCGGGATCGCCAGCGCGGTGGCCGGGACCATGACGGCGCCGAGCACCAGGTTGAAGGAGAACCGGTCACCGCGGAAGCGGAACTTCGCGAAACCGTACCCGCCGGCGGCCGCGAGCAGCGCGGCGCCGATCGCGCTGACGCCCGCGTACATGACCGTGTTGAGCAGCCAGTGGACGAAGACCCCGTCGTCCTGGGTGAAGGTCTGCCTGACGTTCGTCAGCAGCTGCGGGGCGTGCGAGAACCACAGGCCGAAGCTGTTGAACAGGTCCTGGGTACTCTTGGTCGAGGCGATCAGCAGCCAGAACAGGGGCAGGAGGAAGTAGGCCAGGACCGCCAGCATGGCGATCGTCAGCGGGGTGCTGCGGCGCCGGGAGGCGGATCCCCGCCGAGGCGGCGCGGCGGAAGGCGGCTTCGTCAATGGCTCGGCGGTGGTGGCCATGCGGGTGGTGGTCGTCATGCGGACCTCCTGCGGTTCGCGGTCAGGAGTACGGCGTAGGAGGCGATGACGATGACCAGGCCGAGGAGGAAGGACACCGTGGCCGCATAGTTGACCTGCTGGCCGGTGAAGGCGAGCGTGTAGGCGTAGAGGTTGGCGGTGTAGGAGCTGCTGATCACGTCCGGGGCGATGGTCATCAACAGCTTCGGCTCGTTGAACAGCTGGAAGCTGCCGATCACCGAGAACAGCAGGGTGAGCATCAGCGCGGGGCGCAGGGCCGGCAGCTTGATGGACCAGGCGATCCGCCAGGCGCCGGCCCCGTCCATCGAGGCGGCCTCGTACAGCTCCTCGGGGATCGTGCGCAGGGCGGCGTACAGGATGATCATGTTGTAGCCGACGAACTCCCAGGTCACGATGTTGGCGAGACTGCCGAGCATCCAACCGTCGCTGAGGAAGTGCGGGACGGGCAGGCTGAGATTGCGGCTGAGCTGGGCGAAGGGGCCGAAGTCCGGTCCGTACAGATAGCCCCACATGAGCGCGGCGACCACGCTCGGGACGGCGTACGGGACGAAGATGCCCAGTCGGATGACACGGGCGAGCCGGAGCAGCCCGCTGTCGAGGGCGAGGGCGAACACCAGCGCCAGCAGCAGCATCACCGGGACCTGGATGACGAAGAACAGGGCGACCCGTCCGATGCCGTGCAGGAACTGCGAATCGCTCAGGGCCTGGGCGTAGTTGTCGAGCCCGACGAACGCCGTGCCGCCGATGAGGCGTTCCTGGAACAGGCTGAGATAGGCGGCGTAGCCGAGCGGGGCGAGGAAGAGCAGCAGGAACAGCACCATGAAGGGTGCGACGAACAGCGGTCCTGCCGTCCGTTGACGGCTCTTGCCGCCGCGCCCGAGGCGTGTGGACCCGTCTCGCCTCCTGCCCTTGGGGGAGGCCGCGGTTGTGGCAGTCATCATCGGGCCTTTCTGAGGGATGGGACTGTGTCGGTGGGGGCGGGTCCCGCGCCAGCGCACGGGACCCGACGGGCCGTTACGGCGTCTCGACGGTGAAGCCCTGGCTCCTGGCGTAGGTGGTGAGTCGCGTCTGCCAGGTGCCGAGCGCGCGGACGGTGTCGGTCTTGTCGGCGAAGGACTTGCCGACCGTCTCGGTCCAGTCGGTCGCCGCCTGGTCGAGGAACGGGGGCCACTGGAAGGAGGAGTTGACCGTGGAGCTGATGTCGGCGAAGACCTGGTTGACCTTCTGGCCGCCGTAGAAGGCGGGCGCGTCGCCGGTGAACGTGGCGTCCGTGAGGAGGGCCTTGGTGGCGGGGAAGAAGAACTGTTCGGTGGCGAACATCTTCGCGCTGGCCGGGTCGCTGTTGAGGAACTGTGCGAACTGGGCTGCCGCGATGGGGTTCTTGGTGGAGCGGATGACCGCGGTGGTCGAGCCGCCCCAGTTGCCCGAGCTCGGCTTCGACGCGTCCCACTGCGGGAGGGGGGCGGCGCGCCACTTGCCGGAGGTGGCCTTGGCGGAGCCGGAGAGGAAGGCCGGCCCCCAGGCGGCGGTGATCCAGGTGGCGTACTTGCCCTTGTTGAACCCGGCGTACCAGCCGTCGGTGAAGTCGGGGTCGGTGCTGACGACCCCTTCCTGGGCCAGGCCGCCCCAGTACGCGCCGAGTTTCCTGGAGACGGCGTCGTCGACACCGATGGTGATGTCACTCCTGCCGGACACCACGTACGGCTTGGCTCCCGCCTGCCACAGCAGGCCGTGCCAGGCGGCGACCTGGTTGGCCGCGAGGTTGGTCAGGTAGACGTCGGGGTCGGCCTTGTGGAGCTTGCGGGCCGCGGCGGCGAACTCGTCCCAGGTCGCGGGGACCTTGATGCCGTGCTTGTCGAAGATGTCCTTGCGGTACAGCATGCCGAGCGGGCCGGTGTCCTGGGGGATCGCCCACACTTCGCCCTTGCTGCCGCTGACCTGCTGCCAGGTCCAGTCGACGAACTTCTCCTTGAGCGCGGAGGCGCCGTACGGCCGCAGGTCGAGCAGGCTGTCGGTGATGGTGAAGGTCGGGATGGCCTGGTACTCGATCTGCACCATGTCCGGGGCACCGCTGCCGGCCTTCAGAGCCGTACGCAACTTGGTGTACTGAGGCGTTCCCTGGCCGGCGTTGACGACCTTGACCTTGATGGCCGGGTACTTCGCCTCGAAGAGGGCGACTTCCTTGTCGATGTTCGGGACCCAGGTCCAGAACGTCAGCTCGGTCGGCGTCTTCATCGCCTTGTCGATGTCGGCCTGAGTGACAGGCTTGGAGGACCCGGACGAGCCGCCCGAATCGCTGCCGCCGCAGGCGGTGAGAGTGAGGCCGAGCGAGACGGCACCTGTCGTGGTGAGGAACAGTCGACGGCTCATCGAGGAGCGGCCGGACATGGATGTGGACGTGTTTCTGGGCATGGTGAACTCCCGCCGGTGGCGAAGATGACGGCACGCCTGGCAAGGGCGTACGAAGGTGTGGTGAAGGGGGCGCGGACGCGCCTGCCGAGGCTCGGACACCGACAGGGCCGGGTGCGGGTCCTCGTGGACCGGGGCCGGCGTGCCTTCCGTGTGCGGAGGTGGCGGTCGCGGCCGAAGAAGAATGGGGACGAAACCAGAGGCAGAGAGGGTGGGGGAACCTGGCTCAGCGCCTGCTGGTTTCCGGAACGGCCCCGCGGCGATCGTGCGGCGGAGGCGTCGAAAGGGGCGGGGCGTGACCGGAAGCAGCGGCTTGTACTGACGTCACGCGCCCGCCGTGGACTTGCTGATGTCCGGGCTCACCGGTGCGGGTCAGCGGTGGGTGGACGGGCCTCCGTTCGGGAGCGGCGGACGGTCCGCGCCACCGAGTGCACGAGAGGCGGTACGCCGGCCACGAGCCGGGGTCGTCCGGCTCGGTGGTGACGCGGTCGAGGAGCGGATGATGAGATCGATGGGTGGATCGCTCGTGGGTAACGGATCCGCGTCCGGGTTCTCGATGGCATGCACCAGACGCTTGAGTCCCTCCTGCGCCACGGCGTCGAACGGCTGCCGCACCGTGGTCAGCGGAGGAGTCACATAGGCGGCGACCGGAATGTCGTCGAATCCGACGACGCTGACGTCCTCCGGCACCCGGCGTCCGGCCTCCGTCAGTGCGCGGATCAGGCCGATCGCCATGTCGTCGTTGGCGGCGAACACCGCGGTGACGTCAGGGTCTTCGGCCAGTTCCCGTCCCGCCCGGTATCCGGACGCGGCCGACCAGTCGCCCTCGACGACCGGCGGTACGGCCCTGCCGTGCGCGGTCAGCGCCGCCCGCCATCCATCGAGGCGGTCCCGGGCGGCGTACCACCGCTGCGGACCGGCCAGGTGATGGACTGTCGGATGCCCGAGTTCCAGCAGGTGCTCGACGGCGGAGTGTGCCATCAGGTCCGCACCGCCCCCGGCGGTCAGCGCCCTGGGGGCGGTGAGAGGTAGTGGCGCACCCAGGACGAGCACCGGAACGTCGATGCGGAAGGAAGCGTCTCCTTCGGTACCCGCTTCGTCGATCGGTTCGGAGATGACGATGCCGTCCACGCCCTGATCGAGGAGTGAACTCACGGCACCGGTCACGCCCGAGGCGTCGCCCTCCATCGTGTTGACCACGTGCAGCGCGTATCCCGTGTCCCGGACGACCCGCTCCACGCCCATGAGCAGCGTGGCGGGTCCGTACAGGGCCGTGCCCAGAGTCACCACGCCGATGGAGCGGGTGCGTCCTGAGGCCAGTGCCCGGGCGGCGTTGTTACGCCGGTAGCCGAGCTCTTCGGCGGCTTCGAGGACGCGCCTGCGCACATCGGCGGAGACGTACTGCTCGTCGTTGAAGACCCGCGACACCGTCTTCTGCGAGACCCCCGCCAGACGGGCCACATCCACGCTGCGCGGAGCCGCGGTGTTGCCGCTCCGTGTGGTTCCTCGCGTCATGGTGTCTCCCGATGGCCGGATGTACGAGCCAGATGATGCCAGACCCGCCCGTGACTGGCCACGCGGTCTGTCTGCGCTGTCATGTCTACGCAGTCATACGGCTGTCGTCAAGAGCTCGGAACACATCCGTAACCGAGCGCGGGAGGGGTGCGGCGGGGGCGCCGGCCGCGTGCTCCTGGGCGGCGTGCCGGACGAGGCGCCCCTTGCGGAGCTGCTTGAAGCCAATGTCACCGACGTTGCCTTGTGCCGACCGGCGATCGTGGTCACACTGCCGACATGACGGCCGACCCGGGGTTGTTCGGTCCATCGTCCGTGACCTGGCAGCTGCACGGTGACCCCATGATGTGGGTCGCCGGCATCCGCGCGCTCTACCTCCAGGCCCTGCACCCGCGCGCCCTGCGCGGCGTCATGCAGAACTCCGACTTCCGGCGCGACGCCTGGGGCCGGCTGATGCGGACCGCCAACTTCGTCGGCACCACGACCTACGGGACCACCGAGGCCGCGGAGAAGGCCGGCGCCCGGGTCCGCAAGATCCACGGCATGCTCGGGGCGACCGACCCGGACACCGGTGAACGCTACGGCGTCGACGAACCCGAGCTCCTGCTGTGGGTGCACTGCGCCGAGATCGACTCCTATCTCCAGGTCGCCCGCCGCTCCGGCTTCCGTCTCACCGACGAGCTGGCGGACCGCTACATGTCCGAGCACCGGGTCAGCGCCCGCCTGGTGGGCCTGGACCCCGACGCCGTACCGGCCGACCAGGTCGAGATGGCCGCCTACTTCGAGAAGATGCTGCCCGAACTCGCGGCTACGCCCGAGGCCCGCGACGTGGACGACTTCCTGCTCCGCCCGCCGACGCACCCCCTTCTCGTCCCGGCGCGCGAGATGCTGTGGCGGCGCGTGGCGCAGCTGGCGTACGCCGCCCTGCCGCCGTACGCCCACGAGCTGTACGGCAGGAAAGCCCCCGAACCCACCACTGTCACCCGCCAGTTGCGCGCCACCGGCACCCTGCTGCGCTGCGTTCCCGCACGTCTGCGCTGGCAACTCCCGCCCAAGCACATCCTGCGCGCCATGGCCCGGCTCGGCCCCGGCACCCGCCCCGCCCCGTACAAACTCGGACGATAGGTCGCCATACTGGACAGGCCAGGGGTGGCGGGGCGAGTTCGACGGGGGCGGTCGCAGCAGATGGGGGACAGCAGGGTCATCCAGGGGCGGTACCGACTGCTCGATCTGATCGGGCGCGGGGGCATGGGCGAGGTGTGGCGGGCCCGCGACGAGTCACTGGGCCGTCATGTCGCCGTGAAGTGCCTCAAGCCCCTGGGCGGGCAGCACGACCAGAGCTTCACCCGGGTCCTGCGGGAGCGGTTCCGGCGCGAGGCCCGGGTGGCCGCGGCGCTCAGCCATCGCGGGGTGACCGTCGTCCACGACTTCGGCGAGTCCGACGGTGTCCTCTACCTGGTGATGGAGCTCCTGGAGGGGCGCAACCTCAGCCAGCTCCTGGAGGACAACGAACAGCACCCCCTGCCCGTGGCCGACGTCATCGAGATCGCCGACCAGGTCGCCGCCGCCCTCGCCTACACCCACCAGCAGGGCATCGTGCACCGGGACCTGAAGCCCGCGAACATCGTCCGCCTCACCGACGGCACCGTGAAGATCTGCGACTTCGGCATCGCCCGGCTCGGCCACGACGTCGACTTCACCTCCCGGCTGACCGGCACCGGCATCGCGATGGGCACCCCGCACTACATGTCGCCGGAGCAGATAGGGGGTTCCGAGGTCGACGAGCGCAGCGACCTGTACTCCCTGGGGTGCGTGCTGTACGAGATCGCCACCGGGGCACCGCCGTTCGACCTGGAGGACGCGTGGGCGATCCTCGTCGGCCACCGCGACACCCCGCCCCGGCCGCCGCGCAGCCACCGCGCCGAACTCCCCGAGTATCTCGACAGGGTCATCCTCGACCTGCTGGCCAAACAGCCCGAACAACGCCCGCGCGACGCCCGTGAGCTGGGCCGCCGGATCACGTTGGGCCGCACCACACCGGCGTACGTGCCCACCGTGGTGACCCCGCGGCCCGACTTCCGGCCCCAGGAGCCGCCCGACCTCCGCCCGCAGGAGTGGCCCGATCCCGCCCGCCCGCGTGAGACCCGGCTGCCGTCCTGGACCCGGGGTATGACCACCGGCCACAAGGCCACCGGCGCCGGCCTCGTCACCACACCCCCGGACGCCGGGGCCGCTCTCACCGGCGAGTGGATCGCCCGCCCCGCCACCGGCCGCGTCGAGGAACCGGTGCCGGAGGTGCCGTCCGTGCCCTCCGCGCAGGCCCTCACGGCACTCGCCGGGCGGCACAACGCGGGACTCAGCCTCGGGCGCCTGGGCCGCTGGGCGGAGGCCGGCGAGGTGCACCGCGCGGTCGCCGCCGAACGCGAGCACCTGCTCGGCCCCGATCACCCCGACACCCTCGCCAGCCACTACGAGGTCGCCTTCACCCTCAGCCGCACCGGCCGCGCCGCCGACGCCCTGCGCGCGTACAAGCACGTGGCCGCGACCAGGACCCGCACCCTGGGCGCCGACCACCCCGACACCCTGGCAGTCCGCCAGGAAATGGCGTACGTCCTCGGTCAGTTGGGCCGCCACTTCGACGCCCACCAGGTCTACACCTCGGTCCTCGCCGCCCGCGAGCGCGGGATGGGCCCGGACCACCCCGACACCCTGCGCTGTCGTCACAACCTCGCCTTCAACCTCAGCAGGCTCGGCCGCCTGGAGGACTCCTACCGCATGGCGTGCGAAGTGGCTGCCGCGCGTGCCCGGGTGCTGGGCCCCCAGCACCCCGACACCCTCGTCACCCGCTACGAAGTCGCCTACGCGCTCGGCCAGTTGGGCCGCTGGGCGGAAGCCCTGCAGACCTACCACGAGGTCGCCGAGGCCCGCGCCCAGGCCCTCGGCCCCGATCACCCCGACACCCTCGCCGCCCGCTACGAGGTCGGCATCAGCCTCGGCCGCCTCGGCCGCAGCGCCGACGCGCTCCGCCTCTACCGCGACCTGATCGAGGACCGCACCCGCGTCCACGGCCCCGCCCACCCCGAGACCCTGCGCGCCCGCCACGGTCTGGGCGTCAACCTCGGCCGCCTCGGCCGCTGGGAGGAGGCCCTCGCCGAGTCCCGGGACGTGTGCGCGATCCGCGAGCGCGTCCTCGGCCCCGACCACCCGGACACCCTGGTCAGCCGCCGTGAGGTCGCCGTCGGTCTCGGCTGGCTCGGCCGCTGGACCGACGCCCTCACCGAGTACCGCACGGTGGCCGGTGCCCGCGAACGCGTCCTCGGCGCCGATCACCCCGACACCCTCGCCAGCCGCAACGACGAGGCGCACTGCCTGGAACAGCTCGGCCGGGGCGCGGAGGCGGTGGAGCTCTACCGGAGAGTGGCGGTACTGCGGCAGCAGCGGGCCTCCGGCGCGCAGTGACCGTCGCCGCCGGGTGCCGCCCACCTCTGGCCGACCTAGATCATCACGTGTTACGAAGAACCATGCCTGCACACGAGGGACTCCACCGCGCCTACGACGCCGTCATCGTCGGCGGCGGCCACAACGGCCTGGTCGCCGCCGCCTACCTGGCCCGCGCCGGGCGGTCCGTACTGGTCCTCGAACGGCTCGGGAACACCGGGGGAGCCGCGGTCTCCACCCGGCCGTTCACGGGCGTGGACGCCCGGCTGTCGCGCTACTCGTACCTGGTCAGCCTGCTGCCCAAGAAGATCGTCCGTGACCTCGGCCTGGACTTCCGGGTCCGGACCCGCAACGTCTCGTCGTACACCCCCGTCGAACGCGACGGCAGGCCGACCGGACTGCTCGTCGGCGGCGGCGAGCGCCGCACCAGGGAGGCCTTCGCCAAGCTCACCGGTGGCGAACGCGAGTACCAGGCCTGGCAGCGGTTCTACGACATGACGGGCCGCGTCGCGCAGAGGGTCTTCCCCACCCTCACCGAGCCACTGCCCACCCGGGACGAACTGCGCCTGCGGTTGGACGACGAGGAGGCCTGGCGGGTCCTGTTCGAGGAGCCGATCGGCGTGGCCGTGGAGGACCGTTTCGCCGATGACCTGGTCCGCGGTGTGGTGCTGACCGACGCGCTCATCGGCACCTTCGCCGACGCCCACGATCCCTCCCTCCAGCAGAACCGCTGCTTCCTCTACCACGTGATCGGCGGCGGGACCGGCGCCTGGGACGTACCCGTCGGCGGCATGGGCGCCCTCACCGACGCCCTGGCCACCGCGGCACGGCAGGCCGGCGCGGTCCTCGCCACCGGCCACGAGGTCGTGGGGATCTCCACGGACGGCGGCTCGGCGGAGATCACGTACCGCACCGGGGAGGCGGAGGGCACCGTCGCGGCCCGGCACGTCCTGGTCAACGCCTCACCGCGGGAACTGGCCGCCCTCACCGGCGACCGGCCGCCCGCCCCCGCCGAAGGCGCCCAGCTCAAGGTCAACATGCTCCTCAAGCGCCTCCCGCGGCTGCGCGACAGCGAGGTCGACCCGCGCGAGGCGTTCTCCGGGACCTTCCACATCGCCGAGGGCTACCAGCAGTTGGCCACCGCCCACGCCCAGGCCGCCGCCGGACGGCTCCCCACCGCCCCGCCCTCGGAGATCTACTGCCACTCCCTCACGGACCCCACGATCCTCGGCCCGGCCCTCGTCGAGCAGGGCTACCAGACGCTCACCCTGTTCGGTCTGCACACCCCGGCCCGTCTCTTCGACCGGGACAACGACGCCGTACGCGAGGAACTCCTCAAGTCGACCCTCGCCCAGCTCGACGCCCACCTCGCCGAACCGCTGGCCGACTGCCTGGCCACGGACGCGGACGGCCGGCCCTGCATCGAGGCGAAGACCCCGCTCGACCTGGAGCGGGACCTGCGGCTGCCCGGCGGCAACATCTTCCACCGGGACCTGTCCTGGCCGTACGCCGAGGAGGGCACCGGACGGTGGGGCGTGGAGACCCGGCACGCGAACGTGCTGCTGTGCGGGGCGGGCGCGGTGCGCGGCGGCGGGGTGAGCGGGGTGCCGGGGCACAACGCGGCGATGGCCGTGCTGGAGGAACTGGGCGGCTGACGCACACGGCCGCGTGGCCGGCCTTCGCGCCGGCTGCCGCCTCCCGTCCGTGTGCGCCTGTCTTCGGGCGCGGCTGTCGCACGCTGCTCGTGTGCGGGTGCCCTCGCGCCCGGCTGCCGTGCCCCGGGAGCGTGCGGCTGCCTCGGGCCCGGCTGCCGTGCGCCGTGCGCGTGCGTCTTCAGGCCCGGCTGTCGCGCGTGGCTCGTGTGCGTGTGTCTTCGGGCCCGGCTGCCATGCGTCGGGCGGGTGCGTCCGCCCTCAGGCCGGCTGCCGTGTCCCGCTCACCGCGTCCACCCTCAGGCCTGGCTGCCGCCGTCGACGCGGAGCACCACGCCGGTGACGTACGAGGCCCGGTCGCTCAGCAGCCAGGCCGCGGCCTCGGCGATCTCGGCCGGGTCGGCACCGCGGCCCAGCGGGGTCTGCGCGACGAGCTGCTCGACGATGCCCGGGGAGCTCGCCTCCCACTCGTCGATCATCTCCGTCAGCGTGGTGCCCGGGGCGATGGCGTTGACCCGGATGCCCTCCGGGCCGTACGTGGCGGCGGCCGACGCGGTGAGGCTGTTGACCGCCCGCTTCGCGGCGCCGTACACCGGCAGCAACGGGTTGGCCATCAGGCTGCCGACACTGGAGTTGTTGACGATCGCGCCGGTTCCGGCAGTGGCGCGGATCGCGGCGACCTCGGCGTTCATCGCCAGCCAGGGACCCTTGAGGTTGACGGCGAGGACATGGTCGAAGTCGGCTTCGGGAAGTCGGTCCATGGGCCCGGGCTGCTGGATCGTCGCCCCGTTGTTGAAGGCGACGTCGAGCTTGCCGTACAGCTCGACGGCCCGGTCCACGGCGGCCTGGACGCTCGCCGGGTCGGCGAGGTCGCACAGGACGTAGTCGGCGGTGCCGCCGGCGGCGCGGATCTCCTCGGTCACAGCCTTCAGCTGGGTCTCGGTGCGGGCGGCGAGCACAACGCGGGCGCCCTCCCGGGCGAACAGTCGTGCGGCCGCCGCGCCGATGCCGCGTCCGGCACCGGTGACGAAGGCGACCTTGTCGGTGAGCAGGGGGGTGATCGTGGTGTTGGTCATGCCGACGAGCCTTCCTCCGGCCGCGATCCCTATCCAGGCACAGGTGGTACCTGGCTGGGCGGCCCATAACCCACGCACACTGGGGACGTGGACCGACGAGAACTGGCCGACTTCCTGCGCAGCCGACGCGAGCGCATCGCCCCCTCCGACGTGGGGCTGCCCGCCGGACCGCGCCGCCGTACCCCGGGCCTGCGCCGCGAGGAGGTGGCGCAGCTGGCGTACATCTCCACCGAGTACTACACCCGGCTGGAGCAGGCGCGCGGACCCCGCCCCTCCCTGGAGGTCCTGGCACAGGTGGCCCGCGCCCTGCGCCTGTCGGACGCCGAACGCGACCACCTCCACCACCTCGCCGGCACTCCGCCGGGCCCGCGGCCCGGTCCCTCCCGTGAGGTGCGCCAGAGCGTCGTCGACCTGTTGCACCGGCTGCCGCAGGCCGCCGCAATCGTCATGTCGGCCACCTACGAGGTCATCGCCTGGAACGACCTGGCCGCGGCCCTCATGGAGGACTTCTCCGCCCTCTCCCGCCGCGACCGCAACCTTGTCCGGCGTGCCTTCCTCGGCCCGCACCCGGAGGGACGGCGCCTGTACGGGGTGTCGGACAGGGAGGAGTTCGCGGTCACCTCGGTGCAGCAGCTGCGTGCCGCCTCCGCACGCTATCCCGACGACGCCGAGGTGACCGGCCTGGTGGCCGAACTCATCGACGGCAGCGAGGAGTTCGCCCGGCTGTGGGCGGCCCACGACGTCACGGCCCGCCCCACGCTCTGCAAGACCTTCGACCACCCCGTGGTCGGCCCGGTCGCCGTCAACTGCGACGTCCTGGACATCGCCGACCGCGACCAACGGGTCGTGATCTACACGGCCGTTCCCGGCTCCCCGTCCGAAGAGGCGCTACGGCTGCTGTCGGTCGTCGGCACCCAGCGGCTGGACGTCCCCGGCTGAGCCGCCGGTCCCCGGCCCCGTCCCGCGCACGGCTCCGCTCCGCGACCTGAATCTGACGGAGCATCAGAAAACCTCTTCCGTCGTCCGCAGGTCTGCGGCATCCTGCGCCCATGCAGACGGAGCTGAGCAAGAAACTGGGAGTCGAGCACGCCGTCTTCGGCTTCACGCCGTTCCCCGCCGTCGCCGCGGCCATCAGCCGGGCCGGTGGCTTCGGAGTGCTCGGCGCGGTCCGCTACACGGCGCCCGACGAACTCAAGCGCGACCTCGACTGGATCGAGGCCCATGTCGACGGCAAGCCGTACGGCCTGGACGTCGTCATGCCCGCCAAGAAGGTCGAAGGGGTGACCGAGGCGGATGTCGAGGCGATGATCCCCGAGGGGCACCGGCAGTTCGTCAAGGACACCCTCGCCAAGTACGGGGTGCCCGAACTCGCCGAGGGCGAGGTGTCCGGGTGGCGCATCACGGGCTGGATGGAGCAGGTCGCCCGCAACCAGCTGCACGTCGCCTTTGACTATCCGATCCGGCTGCTCGCCAACGCCCTCGGCTCCCCGCCCGCCGACGTGGTGGCCCGCGCGCACGACCAGGACGTCCTGGTCGCCGCCCTCGCGGGCAGCGCCCGGCACGCGGTCAAGCACAAGGAGGGCGGCATCGACATCGTGGTCGCCCAGGGCTACGAGGCCGGCGGCCACACCGGGGACATCGCTTCCATGGTCCTCACGCCCGAGGTCGTCGACGCCGTGGACCCGCTGCCCGTGCTGGCGGCGGGCGGCATCGGCAGCGGGCAGCAGGTGGCGGCCGCACTGGCACTCGGCGCCCAGGGTGTGTGGCTGGGCTCCATATGGCTGACCACCACAGAGGCGGAACTGCCCTCGCCCAGGCTCATCGAGAAGCTGCTCGCGGCCGGTTCCGGCGACACCGTCCGCTCCCGCGCGCTCACCGGGAAACCCGCGCGTCAACTGCGTACCGAATGGACCGACGCCTGGGACTCCGCCGACGGTCCCGGCACCCTGCCCATGCCCCTCCAAGGACTGCTGGTCGCCGACGCCGTCTCACGCATCCAGAAGTACGAGGTGGAGCCACTGCTGGGCACACCCGTCGGCCAGATCGTCGGCCGGATGACCAGCGAACGCAGCGTCCAGGCCGTCTTCGACGACCTCACCCGCGGCTTCGAGAAAGCCGTCGATCGCATCAACCGCATCGCCGGAAGGAGCGGCCAGTGACGAGCACACCTCCCGCGGGCTTCTGGGCCCAGGCCACCCAAGACCCCTCGCGTACGGTCCTCATCGCCCCGGACGGCTCGCCCTGGACCGCCGGCCGCCTCCACGGCGCCGCCAACCAGCTCGTCCACGGCCTGCGCGCCGCCGGACTCGAACGCGGGGACGCCTTCGCCGTCGTCCTGCCCAACAGTGCGGAGTTCTTCACCGCGCACCTCGCCGCCAGCCAGGCCGGCTTCTACCTGGTCCCGATCAACCACCACTTCGTCGCCCCCGAGATCGCCTGGATCGTCGCCGACTCCGGCGCCAAGGTCCTCCTCGCCCACGAACGCTTCGCCGACGCGGCACGGCAGGCGGCCGACGAGGCGGGCCTGGCGGCGAGCCACCGGTACGCCGTCGGCGAGGTCGAGGGCTTCCGGCCGTACGCCGAACTCCTCGACGGACAACCCGAGTCGCCGCCCTCGGACCGCGAACTCGGCTGGGTCATGAACTACACCTCGGGCACGACGGGCCGCCCGCGCGGAATCCGCCGGCCCCTGCCCGGCAAGCGGCCGGAGGAGGCGTACCTCGGCGGCTTCCTCGGCATCTTCGGCATCCAGCCCTTCGGCGACAACGTCCACCTCGTCTGCTCGCCGCTCTACCACACCGCCGTCCTCCAGTTCGCGGCCGCGTCCCTGCACATCGGGCACCAGCTGGTGCTGATGGACAAGTGGACGCCGGAGGAGATGCTGCGGCTGATCGACACACACCGGTGCACCCACACCCACATGGTCCCGACCCAGTTCCACCGCCTGCTGGCCCTGCCCGAGGACGTCCGGGCACGCTACGACGTCTCGTCCATGCGGCACGCCATCCACGGCGCCGCCCCCTGCCCCGACCACGTCAAGCGGGCGATGCTCGACTGGTGGGGGCCCTGTGTGGAGGAGTACTACGCGGCCAGCGAGGGCGGGGGAGCCTTCGCGACCGCCGAGGACTGGCTGAAGAAGCCGGGGACGGTCGGCAAGGCCTGGCCCATCAGCGAGCTCGCGATCTTCGACGACGACGGCAACCGGCTGCCGCCCGGCGAACTCGGCACCGTGTACCTGAAGATGAACACCGGCGGCTTCGCCTACCACAAGGACGAGGCCAAGACGAAGAAGAACCGCATCGGTGACTTCTTCACCGTCGGAGACCTGGGCCTCCTCGACGAGGACGGCTATCTTTTCCTCCGTGACCGCAAGATCGACATGATCATCTCCGGCGGGGTCAACATCTACCCCGCCGAGATCGAGTCGGTTTTGCTCCAGCACCCCGCCGTCGCCGACGCAGCCGCCTTCGGCATCCCGCACGACGACTGGGGCGAGGAGGTCAAGGCCGTGGTGGAACCGGCCCCGGGCCACACGCCCGGGCCGAACCTGGCCGAAGACCTCCTCGCCCACTGCGCCGCCCAACTCGCCGGCTACAAGCGCCCGAAGAGCGTCGACTTCATCACCGAGATGCCCCGGGACCCCAACGGCAAGCTGTACAAGCGACGACTGCGGGAACCGTACTGGGAGGGGCGCCCGCGACCGGTGTGAGCCTCAGGAGCGCACCCGCACGACCCGCAGCGCCGGCGACGACAGGATGTCCTTCTCGCAGAACCGGGACGTCACCCACCGCTCCGCCGAGAACAGCCGCGTCTGGTCGCTGTAGTGCGGCGAGTTCGGGTTCGAGGACTGGGAGTACGTCAGCAGGGTGCGGGCCACCGGGCAGCGGCCGCCGTCCCAGCCCACCGCCTGGATGTAGCTGGACCCGGTGGTCACCTCCGTGTATCCGCCACTCGCCGGGTTCCACACCGGCTCGACCTTGTTCCACACCCCCAGCGACTCGCTGCCGCCCGGAACGGCGATCCGCTTGCCGTTCCGTACGACGAACTGGTGCTCCCCGAGCCGCGAGTCCAGCGGGATGCCGGCCGCCCTGAGTTCGGTCACCGTGTCCGCGAGGGCCGTCGCGAACGCGGGTGGGTCGGTGTTGAGGGTGCTGGGGGTGTTCACCGGATCCGTCGCCGAGAAGGGCACCTTCCACAACTGGGCCACGGGCAGCTTCCGCCAGAGCCGGTCGAAGAGGAGCGCACCCCGGCTGTCGGTGTTCGCGGTGCGGTCCCAGGCCGCGAGCACCCCACAAGCCGCGCTGACGTCAACAGCCTTGCCGTCACTGCCCGTTGCCGTACCGCCGGGGAGCGCGGCACATGCCTTCGCCGCGTCCGCCGCCACGAGACCGCCCGCTGTCACCCGGTTGGCGAACTGCTGCGCCTGCAGGTCCCGTACGGTCAACCGCCCCCGCGCGGCCATCGCGGACACGTCCTGGAGGGCGCCACGGGTCCGCATCGAGCGCTGCGTGCCCACGGTGCCGAAGACCCGCTCGTACCCGGTGATCGGCCGATCGGCGTTGGCCAGCCAAGCGCTGTCGTTGGAGTTCTCCGCGTACGGCGCGTCCTTGAGGACCGGCATCTTCGCCGGCCCGAAGATCCCCGGCTGTACGGCGTCCGGATCGCTGCCGAGGGCGCAGTCACCGCGCGAGCCGTCGAGGATCGCCACCCCGGAGGCGGGGTAGGTGACCCTGCCCAAGGGGGTGGAACAGCGCTGGGCCAGTTCGTCGGTGATCCGGGGCAGCACCTGGGACTGCGTGAACAGCGTGTGCCCGCGCGAGTCGGCGGCGATCGTGTTGACCCACGGCAGCCCCTGCGTGCGCTGCAACGCGCCCAGCACCTCGCTCGTACTGCGGGCCTTGCCGAAGCCGAGGGCCGTGTCGGAGGCGCGCAGGTTGGTGGCGTTCGGGTCGTTGAGGGCGTACGCCGTCGTGGTGGTCCAGGGCAGCGGCAGTGCGGCCCCGAGCGAGGTGACGACCGGGCCGTACCGCGTCCACCACTGGGTCTTCGTCACCGGCTCGCCGTCCTTGACGGCAACGGTCACCCGGCGCTCGGTCATCCGCTCCGGTGTGCCGTCCACCAGGTACGTGGTCGGGTCGGCCGGGTCCAGGGTGAGCTGGTGCAGGTTGAGGGTGATGCCGGTGGCCACCGTGTGGCTCCAGGCCACCTGGGCGTTGTGGCCTATGGAGATCGTCGCCGAGCCGAGCAGTGAGCCGCCCGCGATGTTCAGTTCGCCGGGGATGGTCTGCTGCGACTGCCAGAAGCGGCGGCCGCCCTGCCAGGGGTAGTGCGGGTTGCCGAGGAGGAGCCCACGGCCGTTCGCCGTGGTGGCCCCGCTGAAGGCGACGGCGTTGGAGCCCATGTCGGCGGAGTCGGCCGCGAAGAGGTCCCGGGCCGCGCGGGCGGTGTCCCGGGCGTCCGGTGTGCCGACCGTCAGGGTGGTGGACGCGGGCGGCCGCGCGGCCGTGATGCCGTCCACGGCCCGGCCCTGACCGCCCAGCACGGCAAGCGCGAAGTTGCGCGCGGCGACGTCCTGGACCGTCACCGGGCGCACCCAGCCCGCACCCTTGCAGGCCGGGTCGGTGATGCGGTTCTTCTTCAGCCAGGTGTTGTAGCCCGCGGTGAAGCCCCGCATCAGGTCCTTCACCGCACGGCTCGGACCGAGCGGCGCCGGTTCGGCCATCACCTTCTCCACCGTCCCGGCCTCCCGCACGCCGCGGAAGTACAGGTCACTGGAGAGGTTGTTCGTGGCGGAGGCGAGCGCCGAGTCGGAGGCCGCGTCCGCCCCGAAGAATCGCGCACGCTCGCCGCGCACGGTCAGGAACCCGTCGGCGAGCGTGCACACCTGGTCGGCGGCCTGCGCCCACCCGGTACCGAAGCCGAGATCGGCGTAGTTCTTCGCGAGGATGTGCGGGATGCCGTACTCGGTGTAGCGGATGGTGGCGGACAGGCCGCCGTGCGACGGATGTTGCTGGTGCCGCTGATCCTGCGCGGCTGCGGCGGGCAGCGTGCCGACGGCGGCGAACAGGGCCACGGCCGCGACGACGGCGCGTCTGGGGCGGGTGCGCATCGTGCCTCCCAACGTCGTTGAGGGAAGGAGCGGTTGAGCGTACCAACCGGTAGGTTGTCCCGTATGACGCCTGGACACGGCAGTACGGTTGACGGGGTGCTGCGCCGCACCGCCCGGCGCACCCCGGCGCGCGTCGCGGTGGAGTACGGCGAGCGATCGTGGACGTACGAGGAGCTCGACGACGCGGTGTCGCGTGCGGCGAGCGTGTTGCTCGGTGAAGGTCTCTCACCCGGTGACCGGGTCGGCGCCTACGGCCACAACTCGGACGCGTATCTGATCGCCTTCCTCGCCTGCGCCCGCGCGGGGCTGGTGCATGTTCCGGTCAACCAGAACCTCACCGGTGACGACCTGGCGTACATCGTCGGCCAGTCGGGCAGCACTCTCGTCCTCGCCGATCCCGACCTCGCGGGACGGCTGCCGGACGGTGCACGCACGCTGCCGCTGCGGGATTCCGCCGACTCGCTGCTGACACGCCTCGCCGCGACACCGCCGTACGACGGTCCCGAGCCGCGCAGCGAGGACCTCGTCCAGCTGCTCTACACCTCCGGGACGACGGCCCTGCCCAAGGGCGCGATGATGACCCACCGCGCCCTGGTCCACGAGTACCTGAGCGCGATCACCGCCTGCGATCTCAGCGCGGGCGACCGGCCCGTGCACTCGCTGCCGCTCTACCACTCGGCCCAGATGCACGTGTTCCTGCTGCCGTACCTCGCGGTCGGGGCGACGAACATCATCCTCGACGCCCCCGACGGCGACCGTCTCTTCGACCTGATCGAACAGGGCCGCGCGGACAGCCTGTTCGCCCCGCCCACGGTGTGGATCGGCCTCGCCAACCGCCCCGATTTCGACACGCGCGATCTCAGCGGGCTGCGCAAGGCGTACTACGGCGCCTCGATCATGCCGGTGCCCGTCCTGGAACGACTCCGCGAGCGGCTGCCGAAGCTGGCGTTCTACAACTGTTTCGGCCAGAGCGAGATCGGCCCGCTCGCCACCGTCCTCGCGCCCGACGAGCACAAGGGGCGGATGGACTCCTGCGGCCGCACCGTCCTGTTCGCCGACGCGCGGGTCGTGGACGAGAACGGCAAGGACGTGCCGGACGGTACGCCCGGCGAGATCGTCTACAAGTCGCCGCAGTTGTGCGAGGGCTACTGGGACAAGCCCGAGGAGACCGAAGCGGCCTTCCGGGAGGGCTGGTTCCACTCCGGCGATCTCGCGGTGCGGGACGCGCACGGCTACTTCACGATCGTCGACCGGGTGAAGGACGTCATCAACTCCGGTGGCGTGCTGGTCGCCTCACGCCAGGTCGAGGACGCGCTGTACACGCACGACGCCGTCGCCGAGGTCGCCGTGATCGGCCTGCCCGACGAACGGTGGATCGAGGCCGTCACCGCGGTGGTCGTCCCCCGCGGCGAGGTCACCGAGGCGGAACTGCTCGACCACGCGCGGGAGAAGCTCCCCCACTTCAAGGCGCCCAAGCGGGTGGTGTTCGTGGACGAGCTGCCGAGGAACGCGAGCGGGAAGATCCTGAAACGGGAGCTGCGGGACCGGTTCTCGTCGTGAAGGGCGTGAAGGGCTAGCGGGGGCGCAGGTCGACGATCCGGCGGATCTTTCCGACGGACCGCTCCAGGGACTCCGGTTCGACGATCTCGACGGCGACCGACACCCCGATGCCGTCCTTGACGGCCGCCGCGATGGCCCGCGCGGCTGCCTCGCGGGCCTCGGGGGTGGCGCCGGGCCGGGCCTCCGCGCGCACGGTGAGGGCGTCCAGGCGGCCCTCGCGGGTGAGCCGGAGCTGGAAGTGGGGCGCGACACCCGGGGTGCGCAGGACGATCTCCTCGATCTGGGTGGGGAAGAGGTTCACCCCGCGCAGGATCACCATGTCGTCGCTGCGGCCGGTGACCTTCTCCATCCGCCGGAACACCCGGGCCGTGCCCGGCAGCAGCCGGGTCAGATCACGGGTCCGGTACCGGATGACGGGCATGGCCTCCTTGGTGAGCGAGGTGAACACCAGCTCACCCCGCTCGCCGTCCGGCAGGACCTCCCCGGTGATCGGATCGACGATCTCGGGGAAGAAATGGTCCTCCCACACATGGAGCCCGTCCTTGGTCCGCACGCACTCCTGCGCGACGCCCGGCCCGATCACCTCGGACAGCCCGTATATGTCCACCGCGTCGATCGCGAACCGCTCCTCGATCTCCCGGCGCATCTCCTCGGTCCAGGGTTCGGCACCGAAGACGCCCA
Organism: Streptomyces sp. NPDC048523; assembly: GCF_043199815.1. Taxonomy (NCBI): domain Bacteria; kingdom Bacillati; phylum Actinomycetota; class Actinomycetes; order Kitasatosporales; family Streptomycetaceae; genus Streptomyces; species Streptomyces sp. NPDC048523. The sequence continues at coordinate 665,184 of NZ_JBICWQ010000004.1, forward strand.
CCCGCAGGGAGGTGCTCCGCGGATCGACGCCCTGTCGCTCGAACTCGTCGAGCAGCGTGAGCATGTACGACGGGGTCACCATGATGATCCGGGGTTCCAGGTCCTGGATGAGCTGGACCTGGCGTGCCGTCATGCCGCCGGACGCGGGGACGACCGTACAGCCGAGCCGTTCGGCACCGTAGTGTGCGCCGAGCCCGCCGGTGAACAGCCCGTAGCCGTACGCCACATGCACCACGTCCCCGGGGCGCGCGCCGGCCGCCCGGAGGGAACGGGCCACCATGTCGGCCCACAGGGAGAGATCGTTCTCGGTGTAGCCGACAACCGTGGGGCGTCCGGTGGTGCCGCTGGAGGCATGGATGCGGCGCACATGGTCCCGGGGCACGGCGAACATCCCGTACGGATAGTTCTCGCGCAGGTCGGCCTTGGTGGTGAACGGGAACCCGGCCAGATCGGCCAGGGACCGGCAGTCGTCCGGCCGGACACCGGCCCTGTCGAAGGACTCCCGGTAGAACGGCACATGCTCGTACGCGTGCCGCAGCGACGCCCGCAACCGCTCCAGCTGCACCGCCCGCAACGCCCCGGCATCCAGTCGTTCGCCCGAGTCCAGCAGCTCCGCCGTATCCGCCATCGGAACGTCCCTTCCACCGACCCCATCATTACGGACGACCGATCATTCGGTCGAGGTGCTGGGATCAGTAATCCAGGCGATCAGCACCGAGGCAAGACTCCCGCGCGCACGGCCTCCTCGCACACCGGTCCTGGGGCCCGAGGGCACTGCCGGGGTGCGGATGGCGGGGACTGGGCCGAGATCACCGAGCGGCTCGCCGCAGTACGACGCAGGTCCTGCCCCGATACCGACCCGCTCTTCGACCGGGCCGTGCTGCGGGCCACCGACGCCCAGCGCAACCACCCGGATCCCGTGTGGTGGGACCACATGGGGCGGATCACCATGCCCACGCTGCTGAGGGGGGGGCGGTTCCGCCAGGCCGATCCCTCAGGCGATCCCCGGCGTCCGGTAGGTGACCATCGTCGTGCCCTTGCTGGGCGCTCCGCCGCCGGGTGTCACTTCGCGAACGCGGTCATGAAGCGGTCACGGAACTTGTCCATGCCCCACTCGGGCGCGTCGTCGGCGGGCTTGAGGCCGTCCGTCCAGTTCCAGTCGTCCACCCGGTCCAGCACCTTCGGGTCCTTGGCCACGATCGTGATCGGCACGTCCCTGCTGGTGGAGCCCTTGGTGACGGTAGGGACGGGCTGGTGGTCGCCGAGAAAGACCAGGACCGTGTTGTCGTCGCCGTAGCGCTGCATCCACTGGGTCAGGCTGTCCACGGAGTACTGGATGGCCTTGCGGTACTCGGTGCGCACCCGCTCCTGGCTCTTCCAGACCTCCGTCGGGTTCGTGCCCTCCTTCTTGATCTGCTCGAAGACCGACCCGTCACCGAGGTCGTTCCAGTCGATCGTGTGGGCGATCGGCGACCAGGGGTTGTGGCTGGAGGCCAGGATGATCTCCGCCATGATCGGGTCACGGTTCTTCTTGCCGTGCTCCAGCTTCTGGAACGCCTCCAGGCTGAACTGGTCCGGCACCGGCGTCCAGCTGAAGTAGGGGCCGTTGTAGCCGAGGTGCGTGGAGTCGTAGATGTGGTCGAGGCCGAAGTACTTGCCCTCGGGCCAGGACTTGCGCACACCCGGCACGATGCCGACCGTGCGCCAGTCGCCGGTCTTCTGGAAGTAGCTGGTGAGGGTCGCCCGGTCACTGGAGGTGAGGTTCAGGTACCGCTGCTGGTTCTTGACCCACAGGCCGGACAGGAACGTCGAGTGGGCCATCCAGCTGCCGGCGCCCGTCACGGGGGACCTCAGCCAGCCGCTGCGGGACGCGAAACCGGCCGCCTTGAGCGTCGCGTCGCCCTTCTTGAGCGTCGCGTCCATCTCCGGTGCCAGCGCCGGGTCGTCGATCGCCACCCGGCCGTAGCTCTCGATGAACGTGAAGAGGACGTCCTTGCCGCGGAGCCCGGTCAGGAGCTGGTCGGGAGGGGTGCCGGCGAAGGCGTCGACGGCGGACTCCTTCTCGAAGACCTTGGCGTCGCCCAGTCCGTTGCGCACGTGCTGCACGCGGTTGGCGAGGAACTCGGTGTTGCCCTTGGTGGCGAACGAGACACCCCCGAACTGCACGCCCACCGTGAAGCAGGTGACCCACACCGTGCCGAGGACGAGAGTGGTGCCGACCGCCGTGGAACGGTGCCGGGACATCACGTTCGTCAGCCGGACCATCGCCCACGTGCACAGCGCGAGCAGGGCGAGGAAAAGGACGGTCACCCCGATCACCGCGAGGATCTCGCCGGTGCGGCCGAACGTCTCCCTGAGCCAGTCCGTCGCGTTGCCCAGCATGATCCAGTCGAAGACCAGGTCGAACGGCCGGGCCAGGGTCTGGTAGAAGCCCATGTCGAGGAACTTCAGGACGGTGAACAGTCCGAGGAACACCCCGAAGGCGACCGCCGCGATCCGGCGTACCTTCGGCGGCACCACGAGGAGGACGGCCGCGATGACGATCGCCTCGACGGGGAGACGGAAGAACGACCGGAGGTTCATGTGGTCGAGCCGGTTCGGGAAGAGCAGCACGAGCAGCACCAGAAGTCCGGCCAGCACGCTCGTCCCCACGGACACACCACGGGCCGTACGGGGGTAGCGGCGGCGCCAGCCGAACCAGCCGGGGCGCGGGGACTCGCCGGCCTCGGAAATGTCGGCGGCCTGAGTGGTCTCGGCGGCCTCAGTGCTCTCGGCCGTCCCTCTCTCGACTGTCCCGGTCTCCTCTGCGACCTCTTCCGTCACCTCTTCCCCCGTCGCACCCCCACCGTCCGCATCCGCCTCGTCCCGAGTGGCGTCCGGCAGTTGACGAGAGCGCGTGAAGAGCGACACCCGGTGGTCCTTCCGTGCGGTCTTGCTGTGGCGTGCGGTCCTGCCACGACGGCATGACGAACAGGGCCCGTTGACCGAGCCTGCCATCACCAGTACGTTCGCACGTCACGTTCGGTTCAATCGCACGGGGCCGGGATCGGGCCGTCATCCGTCCGTGGCCGCCACCGCCACCTTCTGTGCCCACCGGTAGTCCGCCTTGCCGCTCGGCGACCGGCGGATGGACTCCGCGATCACCAGCTGGCGCGGCACCTTGTACCCCGCGAGCCGCGTCCGGCAGTGCGTCTGGAGATCATCCAGGGACATCCGTACCGCCCCCCGGCGCAGCTGTACGACGGCGGCCACGTGGTGCCCCCACTTCACGTCCGGCACCCCGGCCACGAGCGCGTCGTACACATCCGGATGCGCCTTGAGCGCCTGCTCGACCTCCTCCGGGTACACCTTCTCGCCGCCCGTGTTGATGCACTGCGAGCCCCGCCCGAGAACGGTGACGATCCCCTCTTCGTCGACGGTGGCCATGTCGCCGAGCAGCACCCACCGCTCGCCGTCCTTCTCGAAGAAGGTCTCGGCGGTTTTCCGCGGGTCGTTGTAGTAGCCGAGCGGCACATGGCCGCACTGCGCCACCCGGCCCACCTCACCCACGGCCACCGGCTCGTGCGTGGCCGGATCGACCACCTGGGTGCGGGAGTTGACCCGGACCCGGAAGCCGCGCTCGGGGCCGGAGTCCTCCGTCGCCGTCCCGTTGAAGCCGGACTCGGAGGAGCCGAAGTTGTTGAGCAGCATGGCGTTCGGGACGAGTGCCCGGAACTGCCGGCTCACCGTGTCCGACATGATCGCGCCCGACGAGGACACGCTGAACACCGACGACATGTCGGTGCCCTTCATCGGACCCTCCAGCGCGTCGATGAGCGGCCGCAGCATCGCGTCGCCCACCAGCGACATGGCGCTGACCTTCTCCCGCTCGACGGTCCGCAACACCTCCTCGGGCACGAACTTGCGGTGCAGCACGACCCGTTGGCCGAAGTTGAAGCCGATGAGAGCGGTCAGCGTCGACGTGCCGTGCATCAGCGGGGGCGTGGGGAAGAAGGTGATTCCCGCCCCGCCCGCCGCGACCCGCTCGGCGAGCTCCTCGGGCCGCTCGACCGGCTCCCCGGTCGGTGCGCCGCCGCCCAGCCCGGAGAAGAACAGGTCCTCCTGGCGCCACATCACCCCTTTGGGCATCCCCGTGGTCCCGCCGGTGTAGATGATGAACTGGTCGTCGGCCGAACGCGCCGGGAACCCGCGCCCGGGCGACCCGGAAGCCTCGGCGTCGGCGAAGTCCACCGCCGGTAGCGCGCCCGGCTCCGCCTCCCCGACCCGTATCAGGTTCCGCAGCCGTTCCGCGTGCGGCAGTGCGGCCGCCACCCGGTCGGTGAACTCGGTGTCGAAGACCAGCCCCACCAGGTCCGCGTCCCGGTAGAGGTAGACCAACTCCTCCTCGACATAGCGGTAGTTGACGTTGACCGGGACGATCCGCGCCTTCAGGCAGCCCAGCAGCGCCTGCACGTACTCCACCCCGTTGTAGAGGTGCAGCCCGACGTGCTCGCCGGCCCGTACTCCGCTGTCGAGCAGATGGTGACCGATGCGATTGGCCGCGGCGTCCAGTTCCGCGTACGTCAGCCGTCGCTCCCCGCCCGTACCGGGAATGTCGATGTACGCGAGCGCCTCACGGTCCGGCACCACGTCGACGACCGACTCGAACAGGTCGGCAAGGTTGTACTCCACCGTTCCTCCTGAACTGGTCCCGGCCTGGCTCTGTGACGGTTCGCCGGTCATCAGAGCAAAGGGCGGCGTGACTGTGAAGGGCTCGCGCGAAGAAATCTGACTGACTGTCAGAAAACCCTTGAAGTGCATCGGCGCCTACTGCAACCTGTTCTCGTTCTGGCAGAGGGGAGACGGTCGATGGGTGGCACGGAACACCTCGACATCCAGCGCGAGGGCGCCACACTGGTGCTCACGCTCAACAGGCCCGAGGCGAAGAACGCGCTCTCGTTGCCGATGCTGGTCGGCCTGTACGACGGCTGGCTGGAGGCGGACGCGGACGACTCGATCCGCTCGGTGGTCTTCACCGGCGCGGGCGACTCGTTCTGCGCCGGCATGGACCTCAAGGCCCTCGCGGGCAAGAGCACCGGCGGCGAGCAGTACCGGGAGCGGCTGACCGCCGACCCGGACCTGCACTGGAAGGCGATGCTGCGCCATCACCGCCCCCGCAAACCGGTGATCGCAGCCGTCGAGGGGTACTGCGTGGCGGGCGGCACGGAGATGCTCCAGGGCACCGACATCCGGGTCGCCGGAGAGTCGGCGACCTTCGGCCTCTTCGAGGTCAGGCGCGGCCTGTTCCCGATCGGCGGCTCCACGGTCCGGCTGCAGCGTCAGATCCCGCGCACCCACGCGCTGGAGATGCTGCTCACGGGACGCCCGTACACCGCACGGGAAGCCGCCGACATCGGACTGATCGGCCATGTCGTCCCCGACGGCACGGCTCTTGCCAAGGCCCTGGAGATCGCCGAACTGATCAACGCCTGCGGCCCGTTGGCCGTCGAGGCGGTGAAGGCCTCGGTCTACGAGACGGCCGAGATGACCGAGACCGCCGGGCTGGCCGCCGAGCTGAAGCGGGGGTGGCCGATTTTCGACACGGCCGATGCGAAGGAGGGTGCGCGCGCCTTCGCGGAGAAGCGTCCGCCCGCTTACCGGCGCGAGTGAGCCTTCGTCGCAGGTGCGTCGGACACTGCGGGCCGTCGGTGGCTGGTCGCGCAGTTCCCCGCGCCCCTGGGGGCGTTGGACTCACCGAGCCTGCCAAGCCACCGTCCGCCCACCCGCGCGCGTCCGTCCTCGAAGGAGGCACGCCCTCGATGCCCGAAGTCCTCAAAGCCCCCCTGGTCGTCGAATTCCCCTTCACCCGCTCCCTCAGCCCCGTCCAGAGCGCCTTCCTGACCGGTCTGCGGGAACGCGTGATCCTCGGGGTGAAGACCCGCGACGGCCGCACCCTGGTCCCGCCCGTCGAGTACGACCCCGTCACCGCCGAGGAGATCCGCGATCTCGTCCACGTCGGCATCACCGGGACCGTCACCACCTGGGCCTGGAACCACGAACCGCGTCGCGGTCAGCCGCTGGACACGCCCTTCGCCTGGGTGCTGGTGAAACTCGACGGCGCCGACACCGCCCTGCTGCACGCCCTCGACGCCCCCGGCCCCGACGCCGTCCGCACCGGCATGCGCGTCCGGGTCCGCTGGGCCGAGGAACGCACCGGTGCCATCACCGACATCGCCTGCTTCGAGCAGTACGACGGAGACGACTCCGAAGTCACCGTCCACACAGGCGAGTTCGAGGACCCGGTGCACGGCATCGTCGCCGAGGCCCGCCTCGACTACACCTACTCACCGGGCCGCGCCCAGACCGCCTACATCAACGCTCTCGCCGAACGCCGGGCTGTCGGCGAGCGCTGCCCGTCCTGCCGCAAGGTGTACGTCCCGCCCAGGGGAGCCTGCCCCACATGTGGTGTGGCCACAGCGGAACAGGTGGAAGTGGGTCCTGCTGGCACAGTGACCACCTTCTGCATCGTCAACATCAAGGCGAAGAACCTCGACATCGACGTGCCGTACGTCTACGCCCACATCGCCCTCGACGGCGCCGATCTCGCCCTGCACGGCCGGATCGGCGGCATCCCGTACGACCAGGTGCGCATGGGCCTGAGGGTCGAGCCGGTGTGGACCGAGGGCGGCCGCTACCCGGACCACTACCGGCCCACCGGTGAACCCGACGCGGACTACGAGATGTACAAGGAGCTGCTGTGACGCGTGACATCGCGGTTGTCGCCTTCGCCCAGTCCGACACCCTGCGCTCCACCGAGGAAGTCTCCGAGGTGGAGATGCTCATGCCGGTCCTGCACGACGTGATCGCGCAGACCGGTCTGAAGACCGCCGACATCGGCTTCACCTGCTCGGGTTCCTGCGACTACCTCGCGGGACGCGCCTTCTCCTTCACCCTGGCCCTCGACGGGGTCGGCGCCTGGCCGCCCATCTCCGAGTCGCACGTCGAGACGGACGGGGCCTGGGCGCTGTACGAGGCATGGACCAAGCTGCTGTCCGGCGACGCCGACACCGCGCTGGTGTACTCCTACGGCAAGTCCTCACCCGGCTCCCTGCGCGACGTGCTGACCCGGCAGCTGGACCCGTACTACGTCGCCCCCCTGTGGCCCGACTCCGTCGCCCTCGCCGCCCTCCAGGCCCAGGCACTCATCGACGCGGGCGACACGGACGAGCGCGAACTGGCCGCGATCGGCGCCCGCAGCCGCAGCACCGACAACCCGCGCGCGCAGCTCAAGGGCCCTGTGCCGCAAGGGGATTACCTGGTACGTCCGCTGCGCACCGGAGACTGCCCGCCCATCGGGGACGGGGCCGCCGCCGTGGTCCTCGCGGCGGGGGAGCGGGCCAGGGACCTGTGTGAGCGCCCCGCCTGGATCCGCGGCATCGACCATCGCATCGAGGCGCACTCGCTCGGCGTCCGCGACCTGACCGACTCGCCCTCCGCCCGGCTGGCGGCCGAGCGGGCCGGAGCCTTCGAACGGCCCGTGGACACCGCCGAGTTGCACGCGCCGTTCACCTCGCAGGAGGTCGTCCTGCGCAAGGCCCTGCGACTCGACGACTCCACCCGGATCAACCCGTCCGGGGGAGCTCTCGCCGCCAATCCGATGATGGCCGCCGGACTCGCCCGCATCGGCGAGGCCGCCGCCCGTATTCACCGGGGCGAGTCCGACCGCGCCCTGGCCCACGCCACCTCCGGGCCCTGTCTCCAGCAGAACCTGGTCGCCGTACTCGAAGGGGATCCCCGATGAGCAAGGAGCCCGTGGCCGTCGTAGGCATCGGCCAGACCAAGCACGTCGCCGCCCGCCGGGACGTGTCGATCGCCGGGCTCGTCCGGGAGGCGGCCCGACGGGCGCTCGACGACGCCGAGTTGACCTGGGCCGACATCGACGCCGTGGTGATCGGCAAGGCGCCCGACTTCTTCGAGGGCGTCATGATGCCGGAGCTGTACCTGGCCGACGCGCTCGGCGCGGTCGGCAAGCCGATGCTGCGCGTGCACACCGCGGGCAGCGTCGGCGGCTCCACGGCCCTGGTCGCCGCGAACCTGGTGGCGGCCAGGGTGCACTCCACCGTCCTGACCCTCGCCTTCGAGAAGCAGTCCGAGTCCAACGCCATGTGGGGCCTGTCCCTGCCGATCCCCTTCCAGCAGCCCCTGCTGGCCGGAGCGGGCGGCTTCTTCGCTCCGCACGTGCGCGCGTACATGCGGCGCACCGGCGCGCCCGACACGGTCGGCTCCCTGGTGGCGTACAAGGACCGCCGCAACGCGCTCAAGAACCCGTACGCGCATCTGCACGAGCACGACATCACCCTGGAGAAGGTCCAGGCATCACCCATGCTCTGGGACCCGATCCGCTACTCCGAGACCTGCCCCTCCTCGGACGGCGCCTGCGCCATGGTGCTCGCCGACCGGGCGGGCGCCGCGCGGGCGCCCCGGCCGCCGGCCTGGATGCTGGGCGGCGCCATGCGCAGCGAGCCGACGCTGTTCGCCGGCAAGGACGCCGTGTCGCCGCAGGCGGGCAAGGACTGCGCGGCCGATGTGTACCGGCAGGCCGGGATCGCCGACCCGCGCCGGGACATCGACGCCGTCGAGATGTACGTGCCGTTCTCCTGGTACGAGCCCATGTGGCTGGAGAACCTCGGCTTCGCCGACGAGGGCGAGGGCTGGAAGCTCACCGAGGCCGGGGTCACCGAACTGGACGGGGATCTGCCCGTCAACATGTCGGGCGGCGTGCTCTCCACCAATCCGATCGGCGCCTCCGGCATGATCCGCTTCGCCGAGGCCGCCCTCCAGGCGCGCGGACAGGCCGGGGAACACCAGGTGGAGGGCGCCCGCAAGGTGCTCGGGCACGCCTACGGCGGCGGATCCCAGTTCTTCGCCATGTGGCTGGTGGGGTCTGAGCCGCCTGATGCGTGAATTGACTCCTGAAAGGTCCCCCTCACGTGGCCTGTCGGCGGTCCGGGTCGATCGCTAGGCTGGCCGCGGACGACGCAATCGGGAGGAGCACGGACGTGGCCGAGACCACCATCCAGCAGCAGCCGCTCATGGGCTGGGAGAAGCCGGAGCTGGACCTGAGCAACGCCGATTGGCACTCGAGCAGCCGCGGTCGGGGGGATGTCCAGATCGCCTTCGTCGAGGGGTTCATCGCGATGCGCAACAGCGGCCGCCCGGAGAGCCCTTCCTTGATCTTCACCCCCGCGGAGTGGGGCGCGTTCGTGTCAGGGGCGCGGGAAGGAGAGTTCGACCTCACCTGAGCAGTCGGTGTTCCTTCCCTTTTTCCGGACACGCGACCTTGAGCACCTTCCCGGGGCCGACGCCTGAGCGAGGCTGACCCCAGGAAGGGGAGGGTCGTCCTTCCGGAAGTGAGGAACACATGATGAGCACCCTGCCGGTGGTCGCCGCGGTGGACGGTTCGGACGACAGCCTGCGCGCCCTGGACTGGGCGCTCGACGCGGCCCGCCGGCGCGGAGCGCCGCTGCGGGTGGTGCATGTACGGCAGTACGCCGTCTGGGCCCAGCCCGACGTCCTGGTCGCCGGCGCGCCGGACCCGGACGACGATCCCGTCCTCGACCGGGTACGGACCCGTCTGGGGGACCGGCACGAGCAGCCGCCGACCGAGTACCTCGGTGTCGAGGGCGCACCCGGTGCCGTGCTGCCCGAACTGGGCTCCACCGCCCAGCTCCTGGTGCTCGGCTCCCGGGGCCGGGGTGGTTTCGCCAGTCTGCTGCTCGGCTCCAACGGCATGGCCGCCGCCCGTGACGCCGAGTGCCCCGTGGTCGTGGTGCCCCGCCCCGGGCGCGAGGTCGACGGCGAGGCGCCCACCGGGCCGGGCCCGCGTGTGGTCGTGGGCCTGCACGTCGACAGCCCCGACGACGCCGCCCTCGACTTCGCGTTCGGCGAGGCCGGTCTGCGCGGCGCCCGCCTTCAGGTGGTCTCCGCCTACCAGTGGCCCCTGCAGGGCTGGGCGGCACCGGGCGAGATGATCCCGCCGAAGATCGACCAGGACGCCGTGGAGAACGAGACCCGTGCCCTCGCCGAGGGCTTCCTCGCCCCGCACATCGCCCGCCACCCCGGGGTTCTCGCCGAACCGTACGTGCCCCCGGGCGACGCGGCCGGGCATCTGGTTGCGGCCTCCCAGGGCGCCGACCTGGTCGTGGTCGGCCGGCACCGGCGCCGCCTGCTGGCGCCGGCCCGCCTGATGGGGTCCGTCACCCAGGCCGTCCTGCTGCACGCCGCGAGCCCGGTGGCGGTGGTACCGCCCGGGGCTGTGGAGCCGCAGGACCTCCCGGAGGACTGACGGACCGACCCTGGCCGTCCCGCTGGATCACGCACTGCCATGACAGTGAATTAATGGGTGCTGCGACAACTAGCATTAGCCGCATGCAGGACACGATCACCAGCGACACCCGTCTCGCCCTGGACCTGGCCCTCACCATCCGGCACGACGGACACGGCGGCGTCGCCGACGACCTGCGCGATCTCGCGGGTCTCACCGCCTGGGTCCGGGAACATGCCGGGACGTTGCCGGACGCCTCGGATCCCGCCGTCGACGAGGAGACCCTCGCCGCGGTGCGTGACCTGCGGGCCGCCGTCCGCGCGCTGTTCGCCCGCGCCGTGCGCCCCGACGCGCCCAGCCCAGCCGACGCGGCCCGCCTCCTGCCGGTGGCCGAGGCCGTCGCCCGCCTCAACGCCGCCGCCGCCCGCACTCCGACCGTCCCCGTCCTGCACTGGACCGACGACGCCGAACCCGTCGTACACCGGCAGCCGTCGCCCCGGGGAGCCGACCTCACGGCCGTACTCGCGCAGGCCGCGATCGCGTTTCTCACCGGAGCCGACCGGCGGCGGCTGCGCGCCTGCCATGCCCCGCGCTGCGTGCGCTACTTCCTGAAGGACCATCCGCGGCAGGAGTGGTGCAAGCCCTCCTGCGGCAACCGCGCCCGGGTGGCACGCCACCATGAGCGTCACCGGAAGCAGTGACGTCGCAGGCGGCGGTGGGCGGCATGTCGACCGGTTCGGGGTGGCGCGGACGTACAACAACAAGCCGACCGACGAATGCCGTGGCCAAAGGGGTTCGCCGTCCTCGACCTCGGGATCGTCACGGTGGCCACCGAGCGCGGCTGGGACACCGCGGCGAGCGCCGGATTGCGCTGCGCCGCCGCGCCGGCCGTGGTCGCCGGAGTCCGACGCACGCACAGCACCGGGCCGCGGACGGTAAGTGATTCCGCACGGAGTGCGGGAAACCCCGCGACCGGCCCCCACGTACCTGCGCCCGCACGACCACGTGACTGCCCATTACCATGGGCGCATGTCGTTCCTCCGCCGCCGCAGCGCAACCCCCGCCGGTCCAGACTTCGACGTACTGGCCATGGACCCGGGCGACTGGCCCGGCAACCTCGGCGCGGGGCTCCTGCCCGCTCCCGACGGCACCTGCCAGGGCGTCTTCCTTCGCTACGACCTCTTCGGCGGCCGCGGCCCCGCGATGATCATCGGCAACCTCCCCGAGGGCTCACCGGCCCGCGAGGTCCCCGAGGGACAGGTCCCCTTCGAGGTGGCCCAACTGCTGCTCGCGCTGGAGAACGACGAGGAGGTGACCGTCACCGACACCGAGGACATGCCGGTCATGCAGGGCGACAACCTCCTGATCGTGCGCCGCCTCAAGCTCTCCGAGAGCCGGATCTCCTGCGTCCAGTTCGACCGCAGCGACAACGTCCAGGTGACCATCGCCGCCTGGGACCGCCCGATCACGGACGACCTGTACGCCCTCCTCAAGCCCCTGCCGGCGGAGCTCTTCCAGCAGGGCTGACTGCCGGCAGGTGGGGGGACACCGTCCCGGACGGCGTCCCCCGCCCGTTCCCGCTAGCGCCGCACCGAGGGCTTCACATCGACGTCCGCCGCCCGCACGAACGCCACCCGGTGGCCGTACTGGATCTCGTAGTACAGGTCCTTGCCGACCACGACCTTGTGCGAGTCCGTCGTGAAGGTGACCGCGTAGTAGTACTCGCCGGGCACCTTGTCACCGATCACGTACGTCTGGCCCTTGAGTACCTTGTACGGCAGTGGCGACACCGCCTGCGCGGGCACCCCCGTCGGATAGGCGGTGGCCTCGGGGTAGGCGCGGCCGTACACCGGGACGCTGTCGAGGCCCTCCTTGGGGGTCACGACGAGACCGGCGGCACTCACCGCGGTCGGGTCGCCCTTGGGGTTCTTGAACCAGGCCTTCTGGCCCAGGTACCAGATCGCCGTCCAGTCGCCGTCGCGCCCGGCGACCGCGTACTGCTGGCCGGTCGAGACCCGTGACGACAGGTCGTTGACGTCGGTCGTCGGGGCCCTGCCGCCCAGACCGATGTCCGTGATGAGGGCGGAGTTCTCGTCGGGGGCCGAGTAGAGCCGCACCTCGCTCGAACCGTGGGACGCGCAGGGCTCGCCCTTGGTGACGCAGCCCGTGTACCGCGGCTGGTTGGTGGCGTAGTCCGGCCGGATCGTCACCAGGCCGCCCTGCTTGGGGGCGGTGGCCCTGAACGGGTGGCCCAGCAGCTCGAAGTAGTGCCGCCAGTCCCAGTAGGGGCCGGGGTCGGTGTGCATGCCCGCGACGGTCGAGGTCGTCGGGCCGGGCACGTTGTCGTGGCCGAGGATGTGCTGCCGGTCCAGCGGGATGCCGTACTTCGCGGAGAGGTACTTCACCAGCCGCGCCGAGGACCGGTACATCGCCTCCGTGTACCAGGCGTCCGGATTCGCCAGGAAGCCCTCGTGCTCCAGACCGATCGACTTGGCGTTGATGTACCAGTTGCCTGCGTGCCAGGCCACGTCCTTCGCCTTCACATGCTGGGCGATGTGACCATCGGTCGAGCGCAGGGTGTAGTTCCACGACACATAGGTCGGGTCCTGCACCAGGTTGAGGACGCCCTCCCAGGTGCCCTCGGTGTCATGGATGACGATGTACTTGATGCTCTGCGAGGCCGGACGGTCACCCAGGTCGTGGTTGCCGTAGTCGTTGTCCCCGAACTCCTCGTACGGCGCCGGGATCCACTCGCAGGACACCGTCTTGGGGCACTCGGTGCTCCCCGCCCTGGGCTTCCTGAGGCCCGCCCGGGCCAGCTGCGCGGTGTCCGGGGCGAGCTCCGGGCGGGCGGCCAGCGCGACCCGCTGGCCGCCGTCCGTGGTGCGTTCCTCGCCGGTGCGCAGCACGTCGAAGACGTCGTTCGCATACGCCGCCGCGGTCGCGCTGTCGTCCGCGCCGGAGAAGCGGGCCACCGCTCCGTACCAGTCGGCCGGGTCCTGGCTCAGCGGTTCGCCCAGGTCCCGCTGGGCGGCGGCCAGCAGCGCGGCACCGCCGGCGACGTTCGCCGCGGGGTCGGTGCGCAGGTCCTCGGCGCTCAGGCCGGTCAGCTCGGCGGCCTTCGGCAGGGTTTCGAGGCGGGCGGGGAGCTCGGCGGGTTCCGGGATCTTCGTGGCGGGCAGCAGGGCGGCGCGGGCGCTGTCGCCGCGCGCGTCCTCGGTGCCCTCGCTGTGGTGCGGTGCCGCGGCGAGCGCGGTGTGGGCGTCGGTCAGGTGCATCGGGCCATAGCCCCCGGTCACGCTCGGCGCGCCGGCGTGGGTGTCCCAGCGCGACTGGAGATAGGAGACACCCAGCAGGACGCTCTGCGGTACGTGGTACTCGGCGGCCGCCGCGGAGAAGGCCCGCTGGAGGCCGGCCGCCGAGTCCTCGGCCGACGACGGGGCCGCGCCGAGCAGGGGCAGCAGCAGAGCGGTGCCGGCCAGCGTGCCGAACACCCTCCGGGTGGCTCTGTTGGGGTCGGTGGCGGATCCTCGCAATGCAGCCTCCAGGGACGATCGAGCGCGATGAGCCGAGCGGGGCCGGGCGTGCGTCAGTGCTACCGGCTTGTCGACGATCCGTCAATCATGCCCAGAGGCAGGGGATTTCCCATGTCAATCCGGGTTCACGGGAGTTTCGTGGCGCAGACCCCGCGGGCCTGCGGGGCGTCAGTGGCGTACACCATTGACCGCCACTCGTGAAGACGCCCCGGACATACGACGGTCCGCAGCGCGCCGCTTCACAGGGCGCACCGCGGACCGTCGTCCCCGTCAGCGAGTGCCGACCGCCGCGCGTACGGCCCGACGGGCCAGCTGGCAGTCGTCGTGCAGCCGCCTCAGCAGCAGCCGCTGTTCCTCGCCGGACGGCGCGGCACCCGGGTGGGCGGGGCCCGGTGCCGCCGGGGTCGCGTCGTGCATCGAACGCTGCACGGCCGTCTCGTAGGTACGGATCTCACGGGTCAGCACGAGCATCAGGTTCACCAGGAACGCGTCCCGCGAGGCAGGGCCCGCCGACTGGGCTATCTGACTGATCTGACGACGCGCCACCGGGGCGTCACCGAGGACCGACCACAGCGTCGCCAGGTCGTAGCCCGGCAGATACCAGCCCGCGTGCTCCCAGTCCACCAGCACTGGACCGGCCGGTGAGAGCAGGATGTTCGAGAGCAGTGCGTCGCCGTGGCAGAACTGGCCCATGCCCTGCCGGCCCGCCGAGTGCGCGATGCCGTGCAGCAGTTTTTGCAGGTCGCCCAGGTCGCGGTCGGTCAGCAGCCCCAGCTCGTGGTAGCGGGAGATGCGGGCCGCGTAGTCGAGCGGGGCGTCGAAGGTGCCCGCGGGCGGACGCCAGGCGTTGAGCCGGCAGACCGCGCCGAGCGCCGCCCTGATGTCCGCGCGGGGCGGGGACTCCGCGGGATGCCGGTGCAGCGCCGCCGCCCTGCCGGGCATCCGCTCGATGACCAGGGTGCAGTTGTCCGGGTCCGCCGCGATCAGCCGCGGGACGCGCACCGGGGGCCGGTGCCGGACGAACGAACGGTATGCGGCTATTTCGTGCCGGATGCGCTCGGCCCATACGGGGGAGTGGTCGAGTAAACACTTGGCGACGGCCGTGCTGCGTCCCGTCGTACCGACCAGGAGCACGGAGCGTCCGCTGCGGCGCAGCACCTGCACCGGGGCGAACTCCGGGCAGATCCGGTGCACCGACGCGATCGCCGTGCGCAGCTGGGCGCCCTGGGGGCCGGACAAGTCGAGTCTCCCGCTGAGCGGTTGGGTGCCGAGCCCCGGAACGCGTCGTGCCCTGCCCGTACCCGGTACGGGGGCGGTCGGCCGCGCGGGGTCGAGGTAGGGGCCACCGCCCGCCGGGCGGAGATGCGGCGACCTGGGCGGGGCGGACACGGAGGACGATGCTGCGTACATGGGAGAGACAGATCCCTTCGTGTGCCTGCTGTGCCTGGAGAAGCAGTGCGCCGCCCGATCCGGACCACCGGGTGCACCCTGGGGAATGTCCCTGTGTGGTCCGGGTCGGGGTGGCGCGTTCCTACCTCAGCGCATATGCCCCGTGGCACACCATCTGGCGCACCCTGGCGAACCCTGGCGAATACTCCCGGAGCAACTGACCCGGGGCTACTGTCAACTCAGCCGAGAACCTGGGGGCTTGACGTGAGCGGACAACCCAACGCCCGACTTTCGGACCTGTTCGGCCTGGCCGGCTGGTCCAAGGGTGAACTCGCGAGGCTGGTCAACCGGCAGGCGGCGGCCATGGGCCATCCCCAGCTCTCGACCGACACCTCGCGGGTGCGGCGGTGGATCGACATGGGAGAGATCCCGCGCGATCCGGTGCCACGGGTGCTGGCAGCTCTGTTCACCGAGCGTCTCGGCCGTGTCGTGACCATTGAGGACCTCGGTCTGGTCCGGCACGGGCGTACGGGGAAACGGCAGGGCGACGGGAGCGCGGAACATCCCGACGGCCTGCCGTGGGCGCCCGACCGAACCGCCGCGGTCCTCACCGAATTCACGGGAATGGACCTCATGCTCAACCGACGCGGCTTGGTGGGCGCGGGTGCCGCGCTCACCGCGGGATCCGTACTCAGCAGCGCCATGCACGACTGGCTGCACACCGATCCGGCCCTCACCGCCGATGCCCCCCAGTTCGACGACCCCCTGCACGCCGACCCCGCCGGGTTCGACCGTTACGAGGCCGCCCCCATCGGGTCACAGGAGATCGAGGAGCTGGAGCGCTCCGTCGAAGTGTTCCGGGCCTGGGACGCGGCCCGCGGCGGCGGCCTCCAGCGCAAGGCGGTCGTGGGCCAGCTCAACGAGGTGGGCGGCATGCTCGCCTACCGGCACCCCGACCATCTCCAGCGGCGCCTGTGGGGCGTCGCCGCCAACCTGGCCGTCCTCGCGGGCTGGATGTCCCACGACGTCGGCCTCGAACCCACCGCCCAGAAGTACTTCGTCATCGCCGCCCATGCCGCGCGAGAGGGCGGTGACCGGCCGCGCGTCGGCGAAGCGCTCTCCCGCGCGGCCCGCCAGATGGTGCACCTGGGCCGGCCCGACGACGCGCTCGATCTGATGAAGCTCGCCCGGTCGGGCTCCGGCGAAGAGGTGCTGCCCCGCACCAAGGCGATGCTCTACACCATCGAGGCCTGGGCGCAGGCCTCCATGGGCAAGGGCCAGGCCATGCGCCGCACCCTCGGACAGGCGGAGGAACTCTTCGTCTCCGACAAGAGCGACGTGCCACCGCCGAGCTGGATGCAGACCTTCAAGGAGGAGGACCTGTACGGCATGCAGGCCCTGGCCTACCGCACCCTGGCCGAGCACCACCCGAGTGCGGCCGCGCACGCCCAGCACTACGCGGAGAAGGCCCTCGCCCTGCGGGTCGACGGACGTCAGCGGTCGAAGATCTTCGACTTCCTGTCGATGGCCTCGGCCTGCTTCATCGCCGACGACCCCGAACAGGCCGACCGGTACGCGCGGTTGGCGCTGGTGTCGATGGGCTCCAACTCCTCCCATCGCACCTGGGACCGGCTGCGTCAGATGTACCGGCTCACCGCCGAGTACTCCAGCTACCCGAAGATCAGCGAACTGCGCGAGGAGATCAGGCTGGCGCTGCCGAAGCAGAAGGGAAGGGGTGGCAACAGCACACGGGCGTGAGGTTGTTATGAAGTCACCTTGGCGATGAGCACGCAGGCGTCGTCCTCGCGCTCGGTCTCGCCGAACTCCTCCATGACCATCCGCACTCCGTCCTGCGCGGTGCGCGCCCCGCCGAACCGGGGGGCGAGGTCCAGGAGTCGGTTCACGGCGTCCGCGTTGCCGCGTCCGGGCACCAGTCCGTCCGTGTGCAGCAGGAGCAGGTCGCCCGGTTCGAGGGTCTCCTCGGCCTGCGCGTAGACGGCTCCGGAGGTCGCGCCGAGGAGCACGCCGTCGGGGGAGTCCAGCCTGCGCCCCGTCCCGCCCCGGAACAGCAGCGGGGCGGGGTGCCCGGCCTGTGCCCAGACCAGGGTGCGGGTTGCGGGGCGGTAGCGGCAGCAGACCGCGCTGCCTAGGGCCGGCTGCACGGTGGCATCGAGCAACTGGTTGAGCAGGGACATCAGCGGGCCGGGCTGAGTACCCGCCATCGCCATGCCGCGCACGGCGCCGAGCAGGGTCGCCATGCCGGACGCCACGGCCACACCGTGCCCGGTGAGGTCACCGACGGTCAACAGCGATTCCCCGTCGGCCAGTTCGAGCGCGTCGTACCAGTCGCCGCCGATCACGGCGCTGGACGACGAGGGGAGATAGTGGGCGGCCAGGTCCAGGGTCTCGGTGCCCCGGTGCGGGAGCCGCAGGGAGCCACGCCACGGCGGCAGCACGGCCTCCTGCAGCTCGACCGCGAGCCGGTGTTCGCTCTGCGCGCGCTGCCGGTGGCGTTGTAACGAGTCACGGGTCTCGCTCACCGCCCGTTCACTGCGGCGCAGTTCGCTGACGTCCCGCAGCACCGCCCACATCGAGGCGGTGCTGCCGTCGGCGGCGAGCACGGGCTCGCCCATCATGTGGACGGTGCGCACCTCGCCGTCCGGGCGCACGACACGGAACTCGCCGTCTATGCGTTGGGCGTCGACCAGACAGTCCGTGACCATGACCGTCAGCTTGGGCCGGTCCTCGTCGAGCACCAGGGAAGGGAGCTCGTCGAGGGTGAGCGGGGGAGCGGTGCGGTCGCGGCCCAGGATCTCGTACAGCTCTCCGGACCAACTGGCCTCGTCCGTCAGCAGGTTCCACTCCGCGCTGCCGACCCGGCTGAGCAACGAGCCGCGCCGGGGAGCGGGCGGCGCGGTTCGCGCTGCGGACTGTGCCGCGGGTTCCGACGGCACGGGCGGCGGGCCGTCCCGCAGTTGCGCCAAGTGCTCGTCGAGATCGTTGAGTTGGTGCAGTGCGAGGTCGTACAGCGCGCGCTGCCAGCGCTCCTCGGGGTCCGAACCGTCGCTCGGCGCGTCCCGTCGTACGGCATCCACGTCGCCCTTGAGCCGCCGCGCCTGCGATATGAGCGCGTCGACCGAGCCGCGTCCTGGGGGCTGGGCGGCGGGGCGGTCCGCGGAGAGGTGGGACGACATGACGCACTCCGATGCGGGGACGGTTCGACCAAGGCGGGACGGAAGGACCGTTACGACTGTTGCACAGGCCGCGACGCGCTGTAAGAGATTTGGCAACACACGATCCGGTGGTGCTTCTGGCATATGCCACAGTCTTCACGGAGCGGTCGTACCGGACGTATTGTCTACGCCGTTCACTGCCTCAAGTCGTAGGTGACGTACGTGACTTGATGCGTCGTCGGGGTGGTCGGCCGGGCGTTCATTTATGTGTTCGACGGTCTTGTGTTCTAAGGAGTCCAGGAGACCCGGTGTGATTACTCGTATGTGATGCAGGTCACAATAATTCGCCCACGTTCAGGCGTAATGCAAAGGGGGTCTGCGTGCTCCTAAGAACATGGACACGACCTTCCAGCAGCCCGCTCCCGCCCGCCTGATCACCGCGGAGAACCAGGAACTGCCCATCCCTGCCACCCTGCGCTACGGCTCCACCGATCCACTTGCGGTGTGCGTCGACTTCCCGCCCGAGGTCTCCCTGGACGGGCAGGGGGTGACCTGGACCTTCGCCCGTGCCCTGCTGGAGGAGGGGTTGAGCGGACCGGCCGGCGCCGGGGACGTGCACATCTGGCCGTGCGGCCGGGACACCACGGTCGTGGAGTTCCACTCGCCGTACGGCCTCGCCCTCCTCCAGTTCCCGACGCCCGCCCTGCGCGGCTTCCTGCTGCGGACCTACGCGGTGGTCGGCGCCGGGCAGGAGGACCTCGACCAGGCCGTCGAGCGGGGACTCGGCGAACTCTTCGGGACCGTGTGAGCCGTGCGTCAGAACCGCAGCACACCCGCGATGCCGTCGGCCCCGCCGAGCGTGCCGTCCGGTACGAAGCGGACGTCGGCGCCGGTGTCCAGGCACTGTTCGACGATCTCGTCCACGAGGTCCTCGCGGGCGTCGAGGTCCCCGCTCTCGGCCGGGACCAGATGATCGCCGTCCTCGTCGCGGACCGTCACCCGGTAGTTCTCCTCGACGGCCAGCAGCCGCAGTCGGCCCTCCCGGGCGCTCTGCCAGATCTCGTCGACGCCGGCCGCGAACGCCCGCCGCCCGCGCGCCGATTCGAGCTCGCGGGTCACCGCGTCGGTGCTCTTGCGGGCGTCTGCGGCGACCTGCGGCCGGACCGCCTGCCACACCGCCTCCGGGGTGCCGTGTGCGAGCCCGCCGTGCGGGACGTGCACCGCGTCCCTGGTGACGCCGCCGACCTCGTGCAGGGCGGACAGTGCCGCGGTCTCGCCGGTGATGTACAGCGGGCGCGGGTCCTCGCGCAGCACCTTGGTCATCGCCGAGTCGGCGTCCCGCAGGAAGTGCCGCGTGTCCTCGTCCCGGTAGGTGCTCGGCAGATCACCGATCCGTTCCAGGCGCTCGGCGTCGAAGTTCTCGCGGGTCCGGGTCAGCGGGAAGCCGCCGGCGCGATGCTCGGCGACCCGCTCGACACCGCCGTTCCACAGTGTGGCGCGGTCGGCGGAGACCGACAGCACCCAGAACGGCCGCTCGGAGGCCTGTGCGGAGACGAGGTTGCGGGTCAGGAAGGTGTCCGAGAGCACCACGCGCTCCGGCACGGCACGGGCCAGGGACCACACCTGGTGCTCACCCGGCGCGGCGAAGATCACCAGTCCGTCCTCGGTGTGCGCCAGATCGATCTCGGCGAGGGCCTGGTCGAGCTGCCGGGAGACGTCGATGCGCCGCAATCGGGGGACCGCCGGATCGGCCTCCAGCTGCTTCTTGGCCTCGGCCACCACATTGCGCAGCCGGACCGGATCCTGGGCGTTCTCGGGTTCACGGCGGTGGGTCGGCGTCAGCACGGACACCGCCGGATAGGGGCGCGGACGGCGCAGTTCGGAGAGGGTCGCAGGGCTGAGTGCGTGCTCCATAACAGCACCATAGGACCGATCGGCCGATCAGGCATTCGGGGCAACTTGATCGCGCGTACAGGGCCTTTCGCTGATATGGCGTCGGCACTCGAAGGCTCACGCCGTGAGCGGTGCGAGGACGGCGATCGAGCCCTGCGCCACCGCGCACAGGGTCTCGGCGCCGCCGGCGTCCACGGTGCTCAGGTCGCAGCGGCACACCACACGCGTACGGCCGGCCCGTACGACCCGGGCGCGGGCGCGCAGCAGCTCGCCGCGGGCAGGCCGCAGGAAGTCGATGGAGAAACCGGCGGTGGTCACCGCCGAGCCGGCCACCGAACCCGCCGCGAACGTGAGGGCGTTGTCCGCCGCGTAGCCGAGCACTCCGCCGTGCAGGGTGCCGTGCTGCTGGAGCAGGTCGCCGCGGATGTCGAACTCGAGGGTCGCCTCGCCCTCCTCGAAGGCCGTCAGCCGGGCGCCGACCAGCCTGCTGAAGGGCTGTGCCGCCAGAACCTTCCGGGCGAGCTCCAAGTCCAGGGTCCGATGCATGCCCACACCTCACTTCGCTAGTGAAGTGAGACTGGCGCGGACCGGGCACGTCTGTCAACATCGGCCCATGCCCGACCCTGACGACCAGCGTCTCTACTTCCTGCTCCAGCGGGCCGCACACCGCCTGCGCACCGCCGCCGACCGGCGCTGCCTGGCCGCCGCGGGGGTCACCACGGCCCAGCTGGGCGCCCTGTTCGCCGTGCACGACGAGCCGGGCATCACCCAGCAGGGGCTCGCCCGCACACTCGGACTGCGCGAGTCGGCGGTGACCGGACTGGTCGGACGGCTGACGGCGGCGGGTCTCATGGCCAAGGAAGCGCACCCGAGTGAACACCGGGCCGTCGTACTGGAGTTGACCGGCACAGGGGCCGAGGCCCTGCGCGCCGCCCAGCCGGAGATCGACCGCTTCAACGCGGAACTGCGCGAGGTGCTGGGCGACGACGGCTTCGCCGGGGCGGCGACGGCCATGCACCGGCTCGCGTACTGGGAGTCCTGAGGCGGTCCCCCGGATCCCCGGATCCCCGGATCCCCGGATCCCCGGCCCCCGGTCTCCCGTTCGCCTCAGTCGTCGCGTTCGGCGCCGCACGAGCTGCCGTTCGGCGGCAGGCTGCCGTACAGCAGGAAGTCGTCGACCTTGCGGTGCACGCACTTGGAGGAGCCGTAACCGGTGTGGCCCTCACCCTTGTTGTCGAGGACCACGGCCGAGTCGCCAAGGCGCTTCGCGGTCTCCACGGCCCAGCGGTACGGCGTCGCCGGGTCGCCGCGGGTGCCGACGAGCAGCATCTTCGGCGTGCCGACGTCACGCACCTTCTCGCGGATGAAGTCGGTGCCCTTCGGGCGGCCGTAGCACATGAGGTACTCGGTGAGCCGGTAGCGGCCGAAGACCGGGGACGCCTTCTCGTAGGCGGCGCGCAGCCGGGTCAGGTCCTTGGTGATCCGGTCGGCGCCGGGGCGGTCGGGATCGTCCGCGCAGTTGACCGCCATCAGAGCCGCCGGAAGATTGTCGAGCGGTACGTCCTCCACGTCGGAGAGGGTGCTGTGGGTCGGGTCGTCGGACGGCGGGCGGGCGCGGGTGAGGAAACCGGAGCCGCCGCCCGCGAAGGCGAGCACTCCGGTGGTGTCGCCGTCCTCGACGAGTTCGGCGAGCGCCCGCTCCAGCGAGGGCCACAGATCCTCGCTGTAGAGGGCCTGGCTGATGGCGCCCACGAGGTCCTGGCCGGTGAAGGCGGGGCCGAAATCCGTCGGCACCGGGTCCTCGTCCAGTGACGCCACCAGTCGTACGACCTGTTCCCGGGCGCCGCGCGCGTCGGTGCCGAACGGACAGCCGATGTCCTTGACGCACCAGTCGACGAAGTCCTCCAGCGCCGTCTGCTGCCCGGCGGCGCCCGCCACACCCTGCTCGGACAGCGGCTCGGTGAGGGTGTCCACACCGTCCAGCACCAGCCGGCCCACCTTGTCCGGGAACTGGGCCGCGTACACCGCCCCGAGCCGGCTTCCGTAGGAGAAGCCGAGGTAGTTGAGCTTCTTGTCACCAACGGCCTGGCGCATGATGTCCAGGTCGCGGGAGGCGTTCACCGTGCCGATGTGGCGGAGCACCGGTCCGGAGTGCTCGGCGCACTGGGCGGCCGCCTTCCGCAACCTCCCGAGCACGGTCCGCGGATCCTGGGCGACGGCCGTCTCGTCGTCGGTGGCCGCCAGCGCCTCGTCGGTGCCGGCGCCGCAGCTGACCGGCGAGGACCTGCCCACGCCGCGCGGATCGAAGGACACCACGTCGTACTCGTCCGTGAGGCCCATGAAGTCGTCTCCGCCGGCCGCGAGTCCGGGCACGCCGGCGCCGCCGGGGCCACCGAAGTTCAGCAGCACCGAACCCCGCTTGTGCTCGGCCGTCGACCTGTAGCGGGCGAGTGCCAGGTCGAGGGTGCCCGCGCGGGGCTTCGCGTAGTCGAGGGGAACAGTGACCTTTCCGCACTGCAGGTCGTCGGGGGTCTCCATGCCCACGCACTTCGACCACTTGATCTTCTGGCGGTAGAAGGGCGACAGGTCCGGTCCGGAGCCGTCCGCGGCCACGGCCGGCAGTCCGGCGCCGAGCAGGACCAGCCCCACGGCTCCGGACAGAGCGCATCGCCGCCTCGTCACCTTGGCGAGCATCCATGCCTCCAAGGACGCCCATCGGCGCCCTCCGATCACGATAAGCGGCCCTCCGGCGGCCCGCCTCCGGACGAGAGGGATCATGGAATGCGCCCTGGCCTGTGCCGGCGTGATGCGCATGGGCCTGGTGTGCCAGAAGTTCGACAACCGATTCGCTGGGCTCGCTGCGTCAGCCCTGGTGGAACCGGCGGTGCAGGAGCCGTACCCGCTCCGTCAGCTCGGGCACCGGGCCCTCCACGACCACCTGAGGGGCCACCTCGTTGACCGGCAGGGTCCGCACCGGTGGCGCCGGCACGCCCAACTCGCCCAGCCACTCGGCGAGTTGTGCGGACGAGGCGACGTACACGATGCGTCCGAGGCCGACCCAGGCGTGCGCGGCGGCGCACATAGGGCAGTGCTCGCCGGAGGTGTACACGGTGGCCGCGGCCCGCTCCCCGGGGGTCAGGTGCGCCGCCGACCAGCGGGCCAGCTCGAACTCGGGGTGCCGGGTGCGGTCGCCGGAGGCCACGCGGTTGTGGTCCTCGGCGAGGATCTCACCGGCGGCGCTCACCAGGACCGATCCGAACGGTTCGTCCCCGGCCTCCAGTGCCTCGGCGGCCAGCTCGACGCAGCGGCGCAGATACGGCAGCTCTGTGTCCTTCACGACCATGACAAGAGCCTAGGATCATCGCCGCTGCGGCGGAAACGCGTTTCGCCGGCCCACGGCGACCACCCCGAGCGCGACCAGTACCAGCGGCAGAGCCGTCCAGGGCAGGGCGCCCGCACCCAGGCCCTCCAAGACCATTCCGCCGGTCAGCGAACCCATCGCGATCCCGGCGTTGTACACCGTGGTCTGCAACGACGTGGCCGCGTCCGCGCGCTCCGGGCCCGAGGCGTCGACCAGCGCCGTCTGGATCAGCGTCGGCGCGCCCCCGAAGGCGACGCCCCACGCGGCGACCGAGACCAGCAGCACACCCGGCACCCCGGCGGCGAGCCCGAGCACGAGCATCACGGCCGCGCACAGCCCCAGCGACCCGAGAAGCGTCGGCCGCGGAAGCCGGTCCACCAGCAGCCCGGTGAGCCAGATCCCCGCCACCGTCGCCGCCCCGAACACCAGCAGCACCACTCCTGTACGGCCGAAGCCGGCGTGCGCCGCGAACGGGGCGATGTACGTGTACATCACCTGGTGCCCCACCAGGAGGAACAGCGTGACCGACAGGACGGCCGGGACGCCCGGCAGCGCGGCGACCCGGACCAGTGGCACGCGCGCATGCCGCGCCTCGCCGGGGAAACCGGGCACCCGCCACCGCACCCAGCCCACCAGCAGCACCGCGAGCCCGGACAACAGCCCGAACGCCGTGCGCCAGCCCACTGCCCCGGCCAGTGCCGTGCCGGCCGGGACGCCCAGGGACAGGGCGAGAGTGATCCCGGCGAGCACGATCGCGACGGCCCGGCCGCGCCGCGCGGCCGGCACCATCCGTGCCGCGTACCCGGCGAGCATCGCCCACAGTGTTCCGCCCGCGCACCCGGCCACCAGCCGGGCGGCGAACGTCAGGGGGTACGACGAGGACAGCGCCACGACCGCGTTGCTCACCGCGAAGCAGAGCAGCGCCCCGACGAGCACCCGCCGGCGCGGCAGCCCGCGCAGCAGTGCGGTCAGCGGGATCGCAGCGGCGAAGGACGCGGCCGCGTACCCGGTGACGAGGAAGCCGATCCGGGCCTCCGGGACACCCAGAGCCGGGGCCATGCGGGGCAGCAGTCCCGCGGGCAGCAGCTCGGTCAGCACCGCGGTGAAGGCGGCCGTGGACAGGGCGAGGAGCCCGGACCACGGCAGCGGGGCGGGCGCGGGCAGGGCCGTGCCCTTGGCCGGGGAGATGGTGGACATGCGACCATGCTCGGACCTTCACATCAGTGTGAAGGCAAGGGCGACCCGGGAGCGCGTCATGAGGATCGGTGAACTGTCCCGCCGTACGGGAGTCCCCACCAGACTGCTGCGCTACTACGAGGAACAGGACCTGCTCCACCCCGAGCGGGCCGACAACGGCTACCGCTTCTTCGGCGAGGCGGCGGTCCGGGACGTCCAGCAGATCCGCGGGCTGCTGGACTCCGGCCTGACCACGGAGATGATCCGCACGATCCTGCCGTATCTGTCGGGACCGGAGGAGATCCTGCTGCCGCCCGAGCACCTGACACCGGAGACGGCCGCCCTCCTGGAGGCCCACGTCGACCGCATCCAGGCCCGGATCGACTGCCTGGCCCGCAACCGTGACCGGCTCAGCGCATACCTGGCGTCGGTGCGCGCGGCGGACGTGCGGCCTTAAACGCCATTGCCGCCGGGGCCTCCGGGTGATGAAGTGGGCACATGGATCATGTTGCGGTACTCGCCCTCTTCGACCGGAACATGCGCGAAGGCGCCCAACCGGACGGTCCCGGTGCCCGTGTCGAGCGGGTCGGCAGGGTCGTCCGCCAGGTCGCCGCCGACCACGGCTGGAACGGCGTGGTCTGGTCCGACCTGGACGAGGCGAGTGTCGACAAGGCGATCGCCGAGCAGATCGCGTACTACACCGGGCTCGGCCTGGAGTTCGAGTGGAAGCTGTACGGGCACGACCTGCCCGTCGACCTGGGAGAGCGGCTCAGGGCGGCCGGGTTCACCCCCGAGCCCGAGGAGACGCTGATGATCGCCGAGGTCGCCGACCTCGTCCTGGACGCGGAACCGCCCGAGGGGATCCGCTTCCTCCCGGTCACCGACCGGGCGGGCGTCGACCTCGTGGCGGACGTGCACGAGAAGGCCTTCGGCACCGACAGCTCCCGGCTGCGGCACCAGCTGCTGGCCCGGCTCCGGGACGACCCCGACACCGTGATCGCGACCGTCGCGCTCGCCGGTGACGAGCCGGTCAGCGCGGCCCGCATGGAGCTGGTGCCCGGCACCCGTTTCGCCGGTCTCTGGGGCGGCGGCACCGTCGAGGGCTGGCGCGGCCGCGGCATCTACCGCGCCCTGGTCGCCCACCGCGCCCGCGCCGCCGTGGAGCGTGGCTACCGCTACCTCCAGGTCGACGCGCTGGCCACGAGCCGCCCCATCCTGGAACGCCTCGGGTTCACGCCGCTGACGATCACGCAGCCGCACGTGTACCGGCCGTAGTGCCCGGCGGCGGCCGGGATGTCACGCCCGGGGCCGTCCGATCCGTCGCACCGGTATGACGACGAACCAGAACCGGAGCATCCTTCTCGCCGGCGCGAGCGGCGTCCTCGGCCGCCACATCGCCGGGGCCCTGACGGACGCGGGTCACAAGGTCGCCGGACTCGGCCGGGACGAGGGCAATGCCGTCCGCGCCGACCTCATGGACCGTGACGCCCTGCTGCGTGCCGTGGACGGACACCACTTCGACACGGTCGTCCACGCGGCGACCGCCCTGCGCAAGCCGCCCGTGCGCCACCGCGACATGTACGCCACCGACGCCCTGCGCATCGAGGGCACCGCCCACCTGATCGAGGCGGCCCGGGCCACCGGAGCACGCCGCTTCGTCACCGAGTCGATGGTCTTCGGATACGGCTACGGCGACTTCGGCGAGCATCCGATCACCGAGGACGACGACTTCGGCCCGCGCGGCAGCGACCCGGAGCTGGAGCGGCACCTCGCCGGCATGCGCACCAAGGAGGAACTCACCTTCGGGGCGGCCGGATCGGAGGGCATCGCACTCCGCTTCGGTCTCTTCTACGGCCCCGGAGGCACCGACGCCCTCCTGCCCCTGCTGCGCAGGCGGAGCCTGCCCGCCCCCGCCGACCACGGCCGGGTCCTGCCCTGGGTGGAACTCACCGACGCCGCCCGCGCGGTGGCCGCCGCGGTCGAACACGGGCGCCCCGGACAGGCGTACAACATCGCGGACCGCACGCCGATGGGCTTCCGTGCCCATCTGCTGTGCGTGGCCGAGGAGTTCGGGCTTCCGAAGCCGATGTCCGTGCCCCGGTGGCTGACCCGGCCGATGGCGTACGCGCACACCATGTTCTCGACGAGCATGCGGGTCTCGGCGCGCAAGGCCGAGCGGGAACTGGGGTGGACGCCGGTGTACCCCTCCGGCCGCGAGGGCCTGGTCGCACTACGGGCCGCCACGATCCGGTGATCACAGGTCGAGCTGGTACTCCACGGCCCGGTGCGTCGGCAGGTATCCGAGGGAGTCGTTGACGGCGAGCATCGGCTTGTTGCTGTCCGCGGTGTCGGTGCACAGCCCGGACAGCGCCGGGTGCCGTTCCAGGGCGTGACGGACGGCCGCCGCTTTCATCCAGCGGGCGAGGCCATGCCCACGGTGTTCGGGGAGCACGGCGGTGCCGTAGTGCTGACCGTCGCCCAACCCGTCACCGGGCACGACCAGTTCGGAGAACCCGACCACGCTTCCGTCCGCCGCGTCCAGGACGACGACGGTGTGCAGCAGCTCGCCGCGCCGCGCGACGGCCTCCTCGGCCGCGACCACGCGTTCCACGTCCCAGACGACCCTGCCGAAGTCTGCGCCCTCCATGGGCATGTCGTCCATCGCCCGCCGCGAGTCGGCGAACGACCGCGCCAGCGCGTCGGGCACGGTGCCCTCCCACTCGGTCAACCGGTAGCCGGGGCGGGGCAGTTCGAGGAGCGCGTCGATCGCGGCACGATCGACGTCGGCCAGCGTGAGCCGGGCGTACGTGAGTGCCAGGACCTGCCGGAAGCCCTGTGCGGGCAGGAACAGATCGGCGGGGGAGCCCTGTACGGCCTGTGCGATGACCGACCGCCGTCGCTCCGCCTTCGCCGCTTCCACGGCGGCCTGCAGAAGCCGGGTTCCGATGCCCTGCCGCCGCTCGGCGCCGTGCACCGCGAGCTGCAGTTCGGCGAGGTGCTCCTGCCCCTCCTTGGTGAACAGCCGCAGGAAGGCGGACCCGAGCGGCACACCGTCGTCCCCGGCGGCCAGCCAGGCCAGACGGCGACTGGAGGGGGCGGGCCGGGGATCGGCGAGCGGGATGATGTCGAAGGACAAGCGGGTCTCCGTCACGGGGAGGGGCGGCGGGCGCTTGAAGCCTGCCGTCGGGCTCCGGCGTCCGCAACGGGATTTTCCGCCGTGGACCCACACGCGCGGCGGCGCGCCGGAGGCGCCGGCACGCCGCACTCTCGCACGTGCTGGGGACTCTCGCACGTGCTGGGGCGCTTGCTTCGTCCCGTGAGGCCGTCAGCGGCGCGCCTTCGACCGGTCCAGCGCCGCCACTCCGAGCGCGGCGAGGGCGATCTGGATGAGCCACTCGACCCAGTCGACGCCGTTGGTGTCGGCCACGCCGAAGGCCGCGGCGATCGCCGAGCCGATCAGTGCGGCCACGATGCCGACGAGGATGGTCAACAGGATTCCGATGCGCTGACGGCCCGGCACCACGAGCCGGCCCAGGACACCGATGACGATGCCGATCACGATTGCACTGATGATGCCGCTGACTTCCATCTCCGCCCCTTTTCCGATGAGCAACGATGCACTCCGGATGCCCGCCGGCGGCGTCGGCAGTCAGGCTGTGTCCCAACGGTCGGTCAACACCGGGTCAATCCTCGTCGGGAGTGCCGGACGATTCTGTGCAGCCCCCTGGATGTCATGTACGGTCCAAATTGATCGCGTATCTATGCGCGTAGTTCCCGTCCCGCATCGCCCTTCCCCAACTCCTCACGGAGGTATGCCGGATGCCCGGACTCACCCTTCCCCGCCACAGACTCGGCGCGGTCCTCGCCGGAGTCGCCCTCCTCGCCGCAGGTGTCGCCGTACAGGCCACCCCCGCTGCCGCTGCCACCCCGCACCGGATCCTCTTCGACAACGCCCACGCCGAAACAGCCGGAAACGCGGACTGGATCGTCTCCACCAGCCAGCCCGACCCCCTCGGGCAGGACTCCTCGCCCTCCGCCGAGACCGACTGGACCGGCGCCCTCTCCTCCTGGGGCGTCGCCCTGCAGAAGACCGGCGACTACAGCCTCAAGACCGCGACGAGCGCCCTCACCTACGGCGGCTCCTCCGCCACCGACCTGTCGAACTTCGACACCCTGGTCCTGCCCGAACCCAACACGCTGTTCACGGCCGCCGAGAAGACGGCGATCATGACCTTCGTGAAGAACGGCGGCGGTCTCTTCATGATCTCCGACCACACCGGCGCCGACCGCAACAACGACGGCGAGGACGCGCTCGAGATCCTCAACGACCTGATGAGCAACAACAGCGTCGACTCCACCGACCCGTTCGGCTTCTCCATCGACTCCCTGAGCATCAGCTCCGACTACCCGTCGGCCATCAGCGACAGCGGCAACCCCGTCCTGCACGGCTCCTTCGGCACGGTCACCAAGAGCCTCATCGCCAGCGGCACCACGGCCACCCTCAAGCCCGCCGACAACGCGAACGTCAAGGGCCTGCTCTACCGCACCGGATACTCCGGCAACACCGGTGCCTTCTTCGCGACGAGCACCTTCGGCAGCGGACGCGTCGCCTTCTGGGGCGACAGCTCACCCATCGACGACGGCACCGGCCAGTCCGGCAACACCCTCTACGACGGCTGGAACGACTCCGGCGCCACCAACGCGGCCCTCGCCCTCAACGCCACCGAGTGGCTGTCCGGCGGAAGCGGCAGCGGCGGCGGGGACGGCGGCGGTTCCACCTGCACGTCGGCGCAGCTCCTGGGCAACAACGGCTTCGAGTCGGGCAGTTCGACCTGGACCGCGAGCAGCGGTGTGATCACCGACTCCGGCAGCGAGTCCGCGCGCACCAGCTCCTACTACGCCTGGCTCGACGGCTACGGCTCCGCGCGCACCGACACCCTGTCCCAGTCGGTGACCGTCCCCTCCGCGTGCACCGCGGCCACGCTCAGCTTCTACCTGCACGTCGACACCGCCGAGACCTCCACCAGCACCGCCTACGACACCCTCAAGGTGCAGGTCCTCAACAGCTCGGGCACGGTACTGAGCACCCTGGCCACGTACTCGAACCTCAACGCGGCCTCCGGCTACACCCAGCGCAGCTTCAACCTGGCGGCCTACGCGGGCCAGACCGTCACCCTCAAGTTCACCGGCACGGAGGGCTCCACGCTCCAGACGTCGTTCGTCATCGACGACACGGCACTGAACGTCAGCTGATCCCGGCCGGACCCACCCGGTGGCGGCCGTCACCTCGGCCGCGATGTCGATCACCGTGCGCCCGTCGTCGAGCAGCGACCCGTTCGTCCCTTCCGTCCTTCGGTGCGACACTGGACGCCGTAGCCTTGGAAAGCGCACCAAAGGGGTGCGCTGCCCGGGGAGGCGGTCGGGGTGGAGGAGTCGGTGCTCGGCGGCGGCGCGGTCAACCTGGTCGTCCGGGTCGGGGACACCGTGCGGCGCCCGCCGTCCGAACGGTCCGGCTTCGTACGGGAGTTGCTCGCCCTGTTCGAGACGGTGGGCTGGCCGGGGGCGCCGCGGTTCCTCGGCGTCGACGAACTCGGCCGGGAGACCTTCGGCCATATCGAGGGGCGGGCCGCCGTGAGCCCGCGCGAGCGCGCCGCGGTCCGAACCGACGAGGCCATCGAGGAGGTTGCCCGACTCGTCCGCGTCTTCCATGACCTGACCCACGGAACAGTGCTCGCCGGAGACCGGGACGTCGTCTGCCACAACGACCTCGCACCGAAGAACACCGTCTATGCCGCGGGGCGGCCCGCCGCGTTCATCGACTGGGACCTGGCCGCTCCGGGGGAGCGGATGCACGACATCGCCCACGTGTGCTGGCAGTACCTCGACCTGGGGCCGGACGTGGCGGACGTAGGGGAGACCGCGCGCCGTATCCGGCTGATCTGTGATGCCTACGGCCTCGACCGGCGGGACGGGTTGCTGGACACGGTGCTGTGGTGGCAGGACCGGTGCCTGCGGGGGATCGAGGCGGGCGCACTCCGGGGCGAGCGGGCCATGATCCGGCTGCGCGAGCAGGGAGCCGTGGACGAGGTGCGGGCCGCGAAGGAGTGGGTGGCGGGTCACCGGCGTGAACTCGGCGCCTGCCTGGGGTGAGTGCCGTCTCCTGTGCCGGGGGATCCGCTACGGCCTGGGGGCGCTCTTCGCCGCCGTGACGGTGCACATCAGCCCCAGGAGCACCACGAGGGCGGCCGATGATGATGTTGTTCAGCGCCACACCGGCGTCGGGCCTGTCGCCGACGACCCGGGGAGCGATGATCATCCAGATACCGACGGCGCAGAAGGCCCGGCTGAGGCCGTACATGCGCTCAGGGGTCCGGGTGAATCCGAGCGCCAGCAGACCGATCGCCATGCCCACGACGAGGTTGTGGGTCACGCCCGACCGCGGCTGGTGCGGTGGCTGAGCGAGGTCAGAGACTTGCGTCGGTTCTGCGTCGTATAGTCGCTCCATGAGTGGGACCAGCCTCACCACAGGTGCCCTGGCCCGGCGGCTGGGGGTGTCGCCCACCACGCTGCGCTCCTGGGACCGCCGCTACGGCATCGGCCCCGCCGTCCGCACCGACGGCAGGCACCGCCGCTGGACCCCGCGGGACGTCGCCGTACTGGAGGCGATGTGCCGGCTCACCGCCGCGGGTGTTCCGCCCGCCGAGGCGGCCCGCGCTGCCAAGGAGCAGGGCGGCGGCGCGGTCGCGCCGAGGGCACCGGATCCCGTGGCCGGCGCACGGTCCCGGGCGGCCGGCCCGCTCCCCCTGGGCGATGTGCGCCAGGAGTGCCGTGGTCTCGCCCGCGCAGCCGTACGCCTCGACGCGCCCGCCGTGGAGGAGCAGTTGACCGCGGCGGTCGAGATCCACGGCCTCGCCGTCGCCTGGCAGGAGGTGATGGTGCCCACGCTGCACGCGGTGGGCCGCAAGTGGGCCTCGTCCGGGGACCGTTACGTCGAGGTCGAGCACCTGCTGTCCTGGCACATGTCCACCGCGCTGCGCCGCCGCACCCGCCCCCCGGCCCGACAGGGCGACCCGCTCGGCCCCGGGCCGGTCGTGCTGGCCTGCGTCCCAGGTGAGCAACACACACTGGCGCTGGAGGCGCTCAACGCCGGCCTGGGTGAACTGGGCGTGCCCACCAGGATGTTGGGGGCCGCCGTACCCGCGGAGGCGCTGACCGCCGCGGTGGACCGGCTCGGCCCGGCGGCCGTCGTCCTGTGGGCGCAGGCCCGCTCCACGGCGAGCCTGCCGCTGGCCAGGCACATCGCCGACGCCCAGTGGGGGATCAAGGGCGCCCGCAGAAGGCCCGTGGTGATGCTGGGCGGGTCCGGCTGGCTCGGCCGCTCCGCCCCGGGCATGCTGCGGCCGACGGCCTTCGAGGACGCTCTGGATGCCCTGGCCCGCCTGTACACGGCCGAAGCGCCGCCGATATCCGGCTGACCTCAGTGGCGTGCCGCCTCCGGTACCCCGCCGGCCTCAGTCCCGGCCGCGCGCCCGCTTGAAGCGGGCCAGTCCCTCGGACAGGTCCACGATCGGCTCCGGGTACTCCAGCGCGGCGCGGTCCAGGCCGCGCAGTTTCCACGGCTCGTGCACCACGGGCCCCTCCAGCGCGGCCAGTTCGGGCACCCAGCGGCGGACGTACGTGCCGTCCGGGTCGTACCGCTTGGCCTGGGCGACCGGGTTGAGGACCCGGTTGGGGCGGGTGTCGGTGCCGGTGCCCGCCATCCACTGCCAGTTGAGCTGGTTGTTGGCGAGATCCCCGTCCACCAGCAGGTCCAGGAAGTGCCGGGCACCGATCCGCCAGTCCACGTACAGCGTCTTGGTGAGGAAGCTCGCGGTCAGCAGGCGGCCACGGTTGTGCATCCACCCTTCGTGCCGCAGCTGGCGCATCGCCGCGTCGACGACCGGGTAGCCGGTGCGCCCCTCCTTCCATGCCGCGATGTCGTCCCCGGCGGTCCGCTCGGAGCGCCAACTGTCGTGCTGGGTGCGGTAGTCGGTGGCGGCCACGGCGGGGCGGGCCGCGAGCACCTGCCGGTGGAAGTCGCGCCAGGCGAGCTGCCGTACGAAGGCTTCCGCGCCCGGACCGCCCGCCCGGCGCGCCCGGTGGACGAGCTCCACGGGGGAGAGGGTGCCGAAGTGGAGGTGCGGGGAGAGCCGGGAGGTCGCGTCGCCGGCCAGGTCGTCGTGACGGTCCTCGTACTCGGCGAGCCCGGCCCGCAGCCAGGTGGCGAGCCGCTTGCGGCCTTCTGTCTCTCCGCCCGCGGCGAGTCCTTCCGAGAGCCCGGCCAGGCCGTCACGGGACGGCAGCGGCTCGGATTCCACGCCATCGGGGACCCGCACGGTCCGCGGGGCGGTGAGCGGGTCCCGCAGCCGCTCCTGGGACCAGCGCCGGAAGTAGGGCGTGAAGACGGCGAAGTGGTCCGAGACGGCCGGGACCACCACGCCGGGGGCGACGGCCGTGGTCACCGTGTCGTGGACGTGCAGCCGCACGCCCTCCGTCTCCAGGGCCCGGCGTAGCCGCTCCTCCCGCCGGTGGGCGTGCGCGCTGACGTCGGACGCCATGTGCACCTCGTCGGCGTCCGCCTCGGCGACGACCTTGCGCACCTGGTCGACGAGGTCGCCGGAGCGCACGACCAACCGGCCGCCCCGCTCGCGCAGACCGGCGTCGAGGTCGCGCAGACAGTCGGCGAGGAACGCCAGCCGGTTGGGCGCGGCGAATCCGGCGGCGTCCACGGCCCGGTCCCGCACGAAGAGCGGGACGACCCGCTCGGTGCCGTCGAGGGCCGCCGTGAGCGGCGGGTGGTCGTGCAGGCGCAGGTCGCAGGTGAACAGGACGACCGAGATGCTCATGGTGCGTACTCCGGGGGTGCGGAAGGGAGCCGGGAGGTCAGGGGGCCGGGGCGTGCTTCGGATCGCGGGCCGTCGAACCCGCCGCGGCCCGTGCGATGTTGCGGGCCATGCCGCCGAAGACGACCGCGTGGAAGGGCGAGACGCTCCACCAGTAGGCGTGGCCGAGCAGACCGTGCGGATGGAACAGGGCACGCTGCCGGTAGCGGGTGCCGCCGTCCTCGCCGGTCGTGACTCCCATCTCCAGCCAGGCCAGGCCCGGCAGCCGCATCTCGGCCCGCAGCCGCAGCAGCCGGCCGGGCTCGATCGCCTCCACCCGCCAGAAGTCCAGCGAGTCGCCGACCCGCAGCCGTGCCGCGTCCCGGCGCCCCCGGCGCAGTCCGACCCCGCCCACCAGCCGGTCCAGCAGGCCCCGTACCGCCCATGCCAGAGGGAAGGAGTACCAGCCGTTCTCACCGCCGATGCCCTCGACGACCCGCCACAGCGCCTCGGGCGGGGCGTCGACCCGCAGCTCCCGGGCGTCGCGGTAGAGGCTTCCGCCGGCCCAGTCGGGATCGGTGGGCAGCGGATCGCTCGGCGCTCCGGGCACCGACGCCGACGACCACCGGGTGGTGACCCGCGCCTCCCGCACCCTTTGCAGAGCCAGTCGTACGGCGTCGTCGAAACCGGTCGCAGGGGCGGGCGGGCCGGCGAGGTGGCGGGCGATGTCGTGCTCGTGGCAGACCACCTCGTGCCGCAGCGACTCGGTGAGCGGCCGGGCGATCGAGGCGGGCACCGGCGTCACCAGGCCCACCCAGTGACTGGAGAGCCCGGGGGTGAGCACCGGCACCGGGAGGATGATCCGGCGGGGCAGCCCGGCGACCGCCGCGTATCTGAGCATCATCTGCCGGTAGGTGAGAACCTCCGGCCCGCCCAGGTCGAAGGCCCGGCTCACGTCCGAGGGCATGCGGGCACTGCCGACAAGGGCCCGCAGCACATCGCGGACCGCCACCGGCTGGATGCGGGTGTGCACCCAGCTCGGCGTGATCATCACGGGAAGGCGTTCGGTCAGGTACCGCAGCATCTCGAAGGAGGCCGAACCCGAGCCGATGACCACGGCCGCCCGCAGGACCGTGGTCGGGACCCCGGAGTCCAGCAGGATGCGGGCCACCTCGGCGCGTGAACGCAGGTGCGGGGAGAGTTCCTGCTCGGGCACCCCCGCCGGGGTGAGACCGCTGAGGTGCACGATCCGCCGCACGCCCGCGATCCGGGCCTGCTCGGCGAAGATCCGCGCGGCCCTGCGGTCGGTGTCCTCGAAGTTGCTGCCGGAACTCATCGTGTGCACCAGGTAGTACGCCACGTCCACCCCGTCCAGGGCCCGGGCCACGGACGCGGCATCCGTCACGTCACCGCGCACCACCTCGGCCCGGCCGGCCCAGGGATGGTCGCGCAGCCGGTCGGGGGAACGGGCCAGACACCGCACGCGGTAGCCCGCGTCCAGCAGCTCGGGGACGAGACGCCCGCCGATGTATCCCGTCGCACCGGTCACCAGACAGCGCGGTCCCTCGCGCGTGTCGTCCTCGTGCATCGCTTGCCGGCCCTTCCTGTCGCCCCCTGTGATCACTTCCCCCGCGGGGCCTCGTTCGGATGCGGGACCGGACCACGCGACCGGAGGGAAAACACCAGGGCGTGCACATGTGCGCCCGAATCCCGGGCAAGCGGAGTCGTACGAGACGGTTCGTCAGCGATGTTGGAGGTGTCTGCCGCTATGAGCGCGAAGGTGTTGGAGCGGTTCCCTGCAGGAGCTCCGCGCGGATCGTGGCCGGCAGAGGAGTACGCGGCGCAAAGGCGTGCGCAGGGTGAACCTGCGACCGTGGTGATGGACATCCAGTCCGACGCGTTCCTCGTGGTCGTCCCGAGCCGCGACGAGGACTGACACGCGGCCTCAGGGCGCGCGGCCTCAGAGGGAGCTCGTCAGCGTCCCGCCCAGTTGCCGGGCCCGGCGCACGAACACCTCGTGCAGGTCCCGCGCCGCCTGCGGCACGGACTCGGCCCTGCGGCGCTGAAGCATCAGCAGCACCCGGGTCGTGTCGCCCTCGATCGGCCGGTGGGTGATCGTGCCCTGACGTTCCAGCGGATCCCCGACCACGCTGAAGTCGGGAAGCACGGTCACCCCCAGCCCCTCTGCCACCATCAGCTTTCCCATCTCCGCCCCGTCGGTGGAGTACGCGAAGGACGCGTCACGCCCGTCCAGCAGCCGATGGACGAAGCGGTGCATGACATAGCCGGTGCGCATGGCGATCAGCGGCTGGGAGAGCAGATCGTCCACCGGCACATTCGTCCGCGCGGCCAGCGGACTGTCCGGGCGCAGGCACACCACCGGCCGCCCGTGCAGGAGCTGCGTCGACTCGAAGCCGGCCGGTGTGTCGTCGCCGTCGAGATGATTGACCAGCCCGAGATCGAACCCGCCCTCCGACAGGGCCCGGTGGATGTCACTCTGCTGGGCGCCGACCACCTCGACCTGGGTGACCGGATGTGCGGCCCGGAAGTCCTCGACCGCCGGGATGAGCAGCGGCACGGTCGCCGCGTTCACCGTGCCGACGCGGACCATCCGGCTGATGCGGTGCTGTTCCCCCGCCGCCGACCGCAGCCGGTCCACCGCCTCCAGCACGCCGACGATGTGCGGCAGCAGCTCCCGACCCTCCGCGCTCATCGTCGCCCCGGACCGCTTGCGCTCCAGCAGGTCGACCCCGAGCTCGCGCTCCAGATTCCGCACGGTCTCGCTCAACGCGGGCTGGGACAGGCGCAGTTCCTCCGCCGCCCGGCGCAGTGAACCGAGCCGGGTCACCGCGGCGATGTATTCCAGTTGTTCGGTCCGCATGCCCGAAGAATGCGGGCCATTTCCCGCCCGGTTCAAGGGTTTCCCTGTCACACGTTCGTGAAATTCAATGGTCCGCGATACGAGACCGGTCGGGTTTTCCTTGACGCCTCTCGCCACCGGCTGTCACGATCGACGGCATGAAGATGCGACTGGACCTCACGCGGCGACGCCATGTCGACCTCGCGCGCGTCTCCAGCGCCTCCTGTTGCGCCGCGGCCTGATCAACCTCCCTCCGATCCGCCGCGCCTCTCCCTCTTTCGAGAGTTCTTGCGAGAGCTCTTTCGAGAGTTTCCACGCCTGAATTCCGTGCGCCCGCGCACCCCTTGAATTCGGCGTGCCCGAGAACATTCCGCAACAGGAGTCACGCATGCCTGCCGCGCCCGTGAAATTCGCCTACTGGGTCCCCAACGTCAGCGGAGGACTCGTCACCAGCAAGATCGAGCAGCGCACCGACTGGGGCTACGACTACAACCGCGAGCTCGCCGTCCTCGCCGAGAACAACGGCTTCGAGTACGCCCTCAGCCAGGTCCGCTACATGGCCAGCTACGGCGCCGAGTACCAGCACGAGTCGACCAGCTTCAGCCTCGCCCTGCTGCTCGCCACCCAGCGCCTGAAGGTCATCGCCGCCGTCCACCCCGGGCTGTGGCACCCCGGCGTCCTCGCCAAACTCGGCGCCACCGCCGACCACCTCTCCAAGGGCCGCTTCGCCGTGAACGTCGTGTCGGGCTGGTTCAAGGGCGAGTTCACCGCCCTCGGCGAGCCCTGGCTGGAGCACGACGAGCGCTACCGCCGCTCCGAGGAGTTCATCACCGCCCTGCGGAAGATCTGGACGGAGGACCACGCCGAACTCGCCGGTGACTTCTACCGGTTGCGGGACTTCTCCCTCAAGCCCAAGCCCCTCAACACCGAGGAGCGCCCGCACCCGGAGATCT
This sequence comes from Streptomyces sp. NPDC048523, assembly GCF_043199815.1. Taxonomy (NCBI): domain Bacteria; kingdom Bacillati; phylum Actinomycetota; class Actinomycetes; order Kitasatosporales; family Streptomycetaceae; genus Streptomyces; species Streptomyces sp. NPDC048523. The sequence continues at coordinate 702,689 of NZ_JBICWQ010000004.1, forward strand.
TCCAGGGCGGCAACTCCACCGCCGCACGTCAGATGGCCGGCCGGGTCTCCGACTGGTACTTCTCCAACGGCAAGGACTTCGACGGGGTGGTCGAGCAGCTCACCGACGTCCGCAAGGCCGCCGCCGAAGTCGGGCGCACCGCACCGAAGTTCGGCCTCAACGGCTTCCTCATCGCCCGGGACACCGAGGCCGAGGCCCGCGACACCCTCCGGGAGATCGTCGCCAAGGCCGACAACGAGGCCGTCGAGGGCTTCGGCGCCGCGGTGAAGCAGGCCGGACAGTCCACCGGCGACAAGAAGGGCATGTGGCAGGACTCCACCTTCGAGGACCTCGTCCAGTACAACGACGGCTTCCGCACCGGCCTCATCGGCACGCCGGAGCAGATCGCCGAGCGGATCGTCGCCTACAAGAAGCTCGGCGTCGACCTCCTCCTGCTGGGCTTCCTGCACTACCACGAGGAGGTCGAGTACTTCGGCAAGCGCGTACTGCCGCTCGTGCGTGAGCTGGAGGCCCAGCTCCCCGAGTCCACCCCCGCCCAGGTCTGAGGAGGTCACCGAGATGAGCACCGTCACCAACACCGACTGGCACAACCGTCCCGCCCCCGAAACTGCGCGGGACTGGATCGCCCGTGCTGCCGAGGTCGCCGCCGTCCTCGCCACCGACGCCGCCGCCCGGGACCGGGCGGGCGCCACCCCGTACGCCGAGGTCCAGCTCCTCAAGGACGCCGGCCTCGTCACCCTGCTCGGCCCCACCGAGCACGGCGGCGCGGGCCAGGACTGGCCCACCGCCTACCGGGTCGTCCGCGAGATCGCCAAGGCCGACGGCTCCATCGGCCAGCTCCTCGGCTACCACTACCTGTGGTTCTGGGCCGCCCGCCTGGTCGGCACCCGCGAGCAGTGGGAGCACGTGGAGGCCGAGGCGTCCCGCAACGGCTGGTTCTTCGGCGGCGCGGTCAACCCGCGCGACAAGGACGTCGTCGTGACCGAGGACGGCGACGACCTCGTCTACACCGGCCGCAAGACGTTCTCCACCGGCAGCAAGGTCTCCGACGTCACCGTCCTCGAAGGCGTCCTGGAAGGCACCGACCAGCACATCTTCGCCATCGTGCCCTCCGACTCGGCGGGCCTGACCTTCCACGACGACTGGGACAACATCGGCCAGCGCCTCACCGAGAGCGGCGGTGTCACGCTCGACGGCGTACGCACCCCGTGGTCGAGCGCGGCCGGATATGTCGACAAGGTGTTCCAGCCGCGCGTCTACAACACCCTCAACGTCCCCACCATCCAGCTGGTCTTCGTCAACTTCTACCTCGGCATCGCGGGCGGCGCGCTGGAGACGGCCGTCACCTACACCCGCGAGAAGTCCCGCTCCTGGCTGCACGGCGGTTTCGAGCGCGCGGTCGACGAGCCGTACGTCATCGACACCTACGGCGACCTCACCGCGAAGCTCTGGGCGGCCGAGGCCCTCGCCGACGCCGTCGCCGCCGAGGGCCAGAAACTGCACGACGACCCCGACGCCGTCACCGAGCAGGCCCGCGGTGACTTCGAGGTGCGGGTCGCCGCCGTGAAGGCCCGCGCCACCGACGTCGCCCTGGAGATCTCCAGCCGGATCTTCGAGGTGACCGGCGCCCGCTCCACCGCCACCGCCGAAGGCCTCGACCGCTTCTGGCGCAACGTGCGCACCCACACCCTCCACGACCCCGTCGCCTACAAGCGGCGCGAGGTCGGCCGCTGGGTCCTCGAGGGCGAACTGCCCGAACCCACCTGGTACTCCTGACCGCTTTTCCGGGGCGCCCCCTCCTGAACCGGGGGCGCCCCGCCTCCCCGCCCCGAAAGAGGACCCCATGGCCACCGTCCTGTCCGTCTCCGGCAGCCCTTCCGCCTCCTCCCGCACCAACCGGCTGCTGCGCCACCTCGACCGGCGCCTGACCGCGCAGGGCCACGAGGTGATCCCCCTCGACGTGCGCACCATCCCCGCCGAGGCCCTGCTCGGCGCCGACTTCCAGCATCCGGCGATCGTCGCGGCCACCGAACTGTTCGCGCGCGCCGACGGGGTCGTCGTCGGCACCCCGGTCTACAAGGCGTCGTACTCCGGAGTCCTCAAGGCCCTGCTGGACCTGCTTCCGCAGTACGCCCTCGCCGGCAAGACCGTGCTGCCGCTGGCCACCGGCGGCTCCACCGCCCATGTCCTGGCCATCGACTACGCGCTCCGCCCGGTCCTCAGCTCCATGGGCGCGGCCCACATCGTGCAGGGCTGGTTCACCCTGGACAAGGAGATCAGCGTGCAGGACGACGGCACGCTGAGCATCGCGCCCACCGCGACCGAGGCGCTCACCCTGGTCGTGGACCAGTTCTCGACCGCGCTGGGACGGCGGCCGGTGCTGGCGGCGGCGGGCTGATCCCCGATGACAGGCCACAGGACAGCCCACGGGCCGGCCCACGTGATCGCCGACGACGCGGAGGCCCTCGCGGGCGCCGCGTCGCTCGCCGCGGAGTTCCGCGCCGGCGCCTCCGCCAGGGACGCCGAACGCAGGCTGCCCCGCGAGGAGTTGGACCGGCTCTCCGCCTCCGGGCTGCTCGCCGTCACCGTCCCCGCCGAGCACGGCGGAGCGGACGTGAGCGCGCCGACCCTCGCCGAGATCTTCCGGCTGCTCGCCTCCGCCGACGCGAGCCTCTCCCAGATCCCGCAGAGCCACTTCGTCTACGTCAACGTGATCCGCCGTCAGGGCACCGACGAGCAGCGGAAGTTCTTCTTCGCCGAACTGCTCGCCGGGCGCCGCTTCGGCAACGCGCAGTCCGAGGCCGGTACCAAGCACGTCCAGGACATCCGCACCCGCCTGCACCCGCAGCCGGACGGCTCGTACCGCCTCGACGGCGTCAAGCACTACTCCACCGGCGCCCTGTTCGCCGACTGGATCCCCGTGCTGGCCCGCGCCGAGGACGACAAGCTGTACGTCGCCTACGTGCCCGCGGACGCCCCCGGCCTCACGGTGATCGACGACTGGGACGGTCTCGGCCAGCGTACGACGGCCAGCGGCACCGTCCGCCTCGAAGGGGTCGAGGTCCCGGCCGACCGGGTCCTGCCCCACCACCTCACCTTCGAAGGACCCCAACTCCACGGTGCCATCGCCCAGTTGCTGCACGCCGCCATCGACACCGGGATCGCCGGGGGGGCGCTCGCGGAGGCGGCGGAGTTCGTCCGGACGAAGAGCCGCCCGTGGTTCGAGAGCGGTGTCGACACGGCCGCCGAGGACCCGCTGCTGATCCAGCGCTTCGGCGAACTGGCCCTGCAGACAAGGGCGTCCGAGGCCCTGCTGCGGGAGGCCGCCCGGGCCGTGGAAGCCGCCCGGGCCGACCTCACCGACGACTCGGCGGCCGAGGCGTCCATCGCGGTCGCCGCCGCCAAGGTGCAGGCGGCACAGGCCGCGGTGGAGGTGGCGAGCGCCCTCTTCGAGGTGGCCGGCACCCGCTCGGCCCTCAACTCCCTGAACCTGCACCGGCATTGGCGCGACGCCCGGACCCACACGCTGCACGACCCGGCCCGCTGGAAGATCCAGCACATCGGCAGGTACGTGCTCAGCGGCACCCGGCCGCCCCGGCACGGCCTCCTGTAGCGAACAGCGGACCTTCCCGATCGGAGACCCCCATGTCCCTCACCTTCCACTGGTTCCTGCCGACCAACGGCGACAGCCGCCATGTCGTGGGCGGTGGTCACGGCACGCCCGCCACCGTCTCCGGACGGGACCGGCCGCCGACGGTCGCCTACCTGAGCCAGATCGCCCGGGCGGCCGAGGACCTGGGCTTCGTGGGGGCCCTCACGCCCACCGGCGCCTGGTGCGAGGACGCGTGGCTCACCACCGCGATGGTCAGCCAGAACACCGAGCGGCTGAAGTTCCTGGTCGCCTTCCGGCCCGGCTTCGTCTCGCCGACCCTCGCCGCGCAGATGGCCTCCACCTTCCAGCGGCAGACCGGGGGGCGGCTGCTGCTCAACGTGGTCACCGGCGGGGAGAGCCACGAGCAGCGGGCCTACGGGGACTTCCTCGACAAGGACGCCCGCTACCGTCGTACCGGCGAATTCCTGGACGTCGTACGGGGGTTGTGGGAGGGCAAGACCGTCGACCTGCACGGCGAGCACCTTCGCGTCGAGGACGCGAAGCTGGCGCGCGTGCCCGACCCGGTGCCCGAGGTGTACTTCGGCGGGTCCTCGCCCATCGCGGGGGAGGTCGCCGCCAAGTACGTCGACGTGTACCTCACCTGGGGCGAGCCGCCCGCGCAGGTCGCCGAGAAGATCGCCTGGATCCGGGGGCTCGCGGCCAAGGAGGGCCGTACCCTGCGCTTCGGGATCCGGCTGCACGTCATCACCCGGGACACCTCCGAGCAGGCCTGGGCAGAGGCGAACCGGCTGCTCGACGGCTTCGACCCGGAGACCGTCAGGTCCGTGCAGGCCGGGCTCGCCCGCAGCGAGTCGGAGGGGCAGCAGCGGATGCTCGCCCTGCACGGCGGCGGCGACCGGAACGGCCTGGAGATCCACCCCAACCTGTGGGCCGGCATCGGCCTGGTGCGCGGCGGCGCGGGCACCGCCCTGGTCGGCAGCCACGACGAGGTCGCCGAGCGGATCAAGGAGTACCACGCCCTCGGCATCGACGAGTTCGTGCTCTCCGGCTACCCGCATCTGGAGGAGGCGTACTGGTTCGGCGAGGGCGTCCTGCCCCGTCTCGCCGCGCAGGGGCTGTGGCAGCACCCGTCCGGCGAGCGGGCCGCCCCCGCGGCGCAGGTGCCGTTCGCGAGCTAGGGCCGTCACCACGTACGCTCACGGGTTCGACCTGTGCATCCGTCGGGAGGAACAGCCCGTGAGCGACTGGACGTTGACCAGGACCTTCCGCAGCACCTCCGGCGAGGTCCGCTGGGACAGCCTCGGAGACCCCGGCCGTGACCCGGTCGTCCTCCTCCACGGCACGCCCTTCTCCTCGTACGTGTGGCGTGCCGTGGCCCGCGCCCTGTCCCGCCGCCACCACGTGTTCGTGTGGGACATGCCCGGTTACGGGACCTCGGAGAAGTCCGCCGGCCAGGACGTCTCCCTGGCGGCCCAGGGCAGGATCTTCACCGAACTCCTGACGCACTGGGAACTGGACCGGCCCCGGGTCGTGGCCCACGACTTCGGCGGTGCCGTGTCCCTGCGGGCCCATCTGCTGCACGGCGCCCGCTACCACTCGCTCACCCTGGTCGACCCGGTCGCACTGGCCCCCTGGGGAACACCGTTCTTCCGGCTCGTCGGCGAGCACTCCGAGGTCTTCGACCAACTCCCGCCCGCCCTGCACCGGGCCCTCGTGCGCGAGTACGTCAGCTCGGCCAGCAGCCCCGGCCTGCACCCCGTCGTCCACGACCGGCTCGTCGAACCCTGGCTCGGCGACACCGGCCAGGCCGCCTTCTACCGCCAGATCGCCCAGGCCGACCAGCGCCACACCGACGAGGTGCAGGACCGGTACGGCGAGATCGCGATCCCGGTCCTGGTGTGCTGGGGCGAGGACGACACCTGGATCCCCGCGGACAAGGGGCGCGAACTCGTGACCCGTATCCCGGGAGCGCGCCTCGAACTCATCGCCGGCGCCGGTCACCTCGTCCAGGAGGACGCACCCGCCGAACTCATCGAGGTCCTCCTCGGCTAGCTCTCCGTGAGCGCGTCCAGATGCGCCCGCCGCACCTCGGCCGTCTGCCCCTGCACGAGCAGGAACATCCCTTCCCGGAACAGCCGTTGGGCCGTACCGCCGAGGTCCATGGCGCGGCCGCCCCCGGCCACCACGGCCGCCGTCGTGGCGGCCCGCATCAGGTCGTACGACCGCGTCTTGAGCGCCAGCCGTTCCGCGACGCGCTCGTACGGGACGGGATGCTCGGCCAGCTCGTACACCTGCCCGCGCACCTCGTCGAGACGGCCGCGCAGGGCACCCGCGGTCCTCGACTCCCCGGCCTCCTCCAGGAGGTGGAGCGCCGCGTAGGCCACGCCGAAGACGGCGGGGGAGGCGTTGGTGTTGCGCGGCCGGTCCACCAGCGCGAACTTCTCCTGCGGGGTGCGCAGCACCACGGCGTCCTCGGGCAGCCACAGGCCGTCCAGTTCCAGGGAGACCGTCCGGGCCGCGGAAAGCGCCGCGAGCCGCATCGGCTCCGACGCCCGCACTCCCGGCTGCTCGCGCGCCTCGGCGAAAGCGAACACCACCTCGTCCGCCTCGCTCACCCCGGCCAGCAGCATCACGTCGTTCAGGCCCCAGCCCGTGTACCAGGGCACCCTCCCGTCGAACCGCCAGCCGCCCCGCTCGGCCGTCGCCCGCACCGGCACCCGCGGAAACGCGCGGACGTGCGCGAACGCGATCCCGGCCAGCAGCTCACCGGTCGCCAGCGGCCCGAGCAGCCGCTCCCGCACCGGCAGGGCGGACTGCGCGAGCATCCGCACCGGCGAGTGGTGCTGCGTCTGCACGAACCAGGTGGAACAGCACGCCCCGGCGAGGATCTCCTGGACCTCCCGCGCCACCGCGTCGGGGGCGCCCGCACCGCCGTACTCCCTCGGCGCGCTCACTCCGAGGAGACCCGAGCGTCTGATCGCGTCGAGGTGTCCCACGGGCACCCCCTCCTGGTCGACCCGGGCCGCGTGCGGGGCGAGGAGGCCGTCGGCGAGGGTGCGGGCGGTGGCGAGGAGCGGATGCGGTGCGGTGGTCATGGACAGATTCTCCCGATCCCGCCGCGCGCGGTGTCGATCCGGGAGTGTGCCGTTCGTGTAGGAGGTGAGACACACTCACAGGAGGAGAGCGACATGCAGTACTACCTGCTCAACGTCATGCAGCCCGGCTGGGACGAGGTGCCCGCCCCCGAGGTGCTGGCCGAGATCGGCAAGCGGCTCGACGCCTTCCACCAGGAGCTCCGCGAGGCCGGGGCCTGGGTCTTCGCCGGCGGGCTGCACAGTCCCGACTCCTCGACCGTGCTGCGGCCCCGCGACGGCGACGTGCTGATCACCGACGGGCCCTACGCCGAGGGCAAGGAACAGCTCGGCGGCCTGTGCATCGTGAAGGCTCCCGACCTGGACGCGGCCCTGGAGTGGGGGCGCAAGGCGGCCCTGGCCACCACCCTGCCCATCGAGGTGCGCCCCTTCCAGCACGAGTCCGAGGACTGATGACCCCGAACGTCGAGGGCGTCTTCCGCGAGGAGTACGGCCGCGCGGTCGCCGTCCTCGTCCGCTTCCTCGGCGACATCGACCTCGCCGAGGAAGCAGTCCAGGACGCCTTCACCATCGCTGTGCGGCGCTGGCCGGAGACCGGTGTGCCGCCCAGCCCGGCCGGCTGGATCATCACCACCGCCCGCAACCGCGCGATCGACCGGCTGCGCCGCGAGTCCACCAGGCAGACCCGCCACGCCGAGGCCGCCCTGCTGCACGCCCCCGACGCACCGCCCGAGGAGGGCCCCGTGCGCGACGAACGGCTCCGCCTCGTCTTCACCTGCTGCCACCCCGCGCTCGCCCCGCAGGCCCGGGTCGCCCTCACCCTGCGGCTGCTCGGCGGCCTCACCACCGCGCAGATCGCCCGCGCCTTCCTGGTCCCCGAGCCGACGATGGCCCAGCGCCTCGTCCGCGCCAAGGCCAAGATCCGCGACGCCCGCATCCCCTACCGCGTCCCCCGCGACGCCGACCTCCCCGAACGGATCGAGGGCGTGCTCGCCGTCGTCTACCTCATCTTCAACGAGGGTTACGGCGGCACCCCCGAACTGTGCGCCGAAGCCGTACGCCTGGGCCGTCTGCTGACCGAGCTGATGCCGGACGAGCCCGAGGTCACCGGCCTCCTCGCACTGATGCTGCTCATCGAGTCCCGCCGGGCCGCCCGCACCGACGCCGACGGCGCACTCGTACCGCTGTCCGAGCAGGACCCCGACCGCTGGGACCACGCGCTCGTCGCCGAGGGCCAGTCACTCGTACGGCGGTGCCTGCGCCGGAACCAGCCGGGGCCGTACCAGATCCAGGCCGCCATCCAGGCCGTCCACAGCGACGCGCCCACCGACTGGGAGCAGGTCCGCCGGCTGTACGACCAGCTCATGGCCGCCGCGCCGAGCCCTGTCGTGGCCCTCAACCGCGCGGTCGCCGTGGCCGAGACCGAGGGACCCGCCCGGGCCCTCACCTTGGTGGACGCGCTGGACCTCGACGGCTACCACGTCCTGCACGCCGTCCGGGCCGACCTGCTGCGCCGACTCGGACGCGACAAGGAAGCCGCGGACGCCTACGCGAAGGCCGCGGAACTCACCGAGAACCCGGCGGAGCGCACGTATCTCGAACGCCGCCGCCGCGCGCTGTGACCCCCCTCACGAAAAGTATGGGCGGTGGCCTGGAATGCACTCCGAGGGGAAAAGGTTGCAATATACATCTGACCGTCGAGACGAGGCCGCAAGGCCCGCGCACCCCAGCGAGGCAACCGTGAACCACCCCGCCCCCGAGCAGCCCGCCGACGTCGTCGCCCGACTGCGCGCCACCTTCCGCAGCGGCCGCACCAAGCCCGTCGAATGGCGTACGACGCAGCTGCGCCGCCTGCGCGAGATGCTCACGGAGAAGGGGACGGAGCTGGCCGCCGCCCTCCACGCCGACCTGGGCAAGAGCTCCACCGAGGCATTCCGCACCGAGATCGACTTCACGATCCGCGAGATCGACCACACCCTGGACCACCTCGCCGACTGGCTGCGCCCCGAGGCCGCCCCGGTCCCGGCCCACCTCGGCGCCGACGCGACCGCCCGGACGCAGTACGACCCGCTCGGCGTCGTCCTCGTCATCGCGCCCTGGAACTACCCGGCCCAGCTGCTGCTCGCCCCGGTGGTCGGCGCCCTCGCCGCGGGCAACGCGGTGGTCGCCAAGCCCAGCGAGCTGGCCCCGGCCACCTCCGCCGCCGTGGCCCGGCTGCTCCCCGCCTATCTGGACACGGACGCCGTCGCCGTCGTCGAGGGCGGCATCCCGGAGACCACGGCCCTGCTGGCCGAGCGCTTCGACCACATCTTCTACACCGGCAACGGCACGGTCGGCCGTGTGGTCCTGCGCGCCGCCGCCGAGCACCTGACCCCGGTCACCCTCGAACTGGGCGGCAAGTCCCCGGCGTTCGTCGACCGCGACACGGACCTCGCCGTCGTCGCCGACCGCCTGGCCCGCGGCAAGTTCCTCAACGCCGGGCAGACCTGCGTCGCCCCCGACTACGTCCTGACCGACCCGGACACCGCGGCCGCCCTGGAGCCGCTGCTCGCGAGCGCCGTCGAGAAGCTGTACGGCAGCGACCCCGCCGACTCCGGCGAGTACGGTCGCATCATCAACGAACGGCACTTCGACCGGCTCACCGGACTGCTCGACTCGGGCCGCACGGTCGTGGGCGGCACGAGCGACCGCACGAGCAAGTACATCGCGCCCACCGTCCTCGCCGACGTGGACCCCGACTCCCCGGTGATGGGGGAGGAGATCTTCGGCCCGATCCTGCCGATCGTCACCGTCCCCGGCCTCGACGCCGCCATCGACTTCATCAACGACCGGGACAAGCCCCTCGCGCTGTACGTCTTCACCGACTCCGACACGACCCGGCGCCGCATCGCCGACGAGACCTCCTCCGGCGGCCTCGGCTACGGCCTGCCCCTCGCCCATCTCACCGTCTCCGACCTGCCGTTCGGCGGGGTCGGCGAGAGCGGCATGGGCAACTACCACGGCCGCTACTCCATCGAGACCTTCAGCCACCGCAAGGCGATCCTGGAGAAGCCGCTCGGCTAGTCGCACGCGGTGCGGTGCGCGGCGAACGTACGGGGCCGCCGGCTGCTTCTACTCTCGACAGCGGCGACCGGAGAGCCGGCGGCGCACCGCCCGCGCGGGAGATGTGAAGACGGGGGAACTCACGATGGACGACTGGGCGATCCCGACGGCCTGGGCACCCTCGACCGTGGCCCGCCGCGGGGACGGCTTTCTCGCCACCCCCTTCTCCGAGCGCTGCACGGGCCTCGTCGACGCCGGACACCACGTCTTCCTCGGGATCAGCCCCGGCAACGGCTACTTCTCCGAGGAGCGGCTCGTCGCGCTGCTGCGCTGGGCCGCCGCCCGCTTCACCCGGGTCGAGATCGGCCACCCCGGCCCGGACACCGTCGCCTGCACTACCTCGGCCGCGGCTACGAACCCCGGCACGCCCGCGCCCGCGCGCACCGCGACGTACGCCAGACGGCCAACCGGACTCCCGCGCCATGCCCACCGCGCGGATCGACCCGGCCCGGTTGCATGTCGCGGAGTTCTCCGACTTCTACGGCACCCCGGCCTACCGCACCGCCCGCGAACGCGTCACCCGGGCCCACCAGGAGCAGCCCGCGTTCCACGCCACCTGCACCCGCATGGTCACCGGCGTCCTGCGCACCACCATGCCCACCGACTGGACCCCGACCGCCGACCAACTGACCGCAGGCACCGAGTACTTGGACCGCGAGCTCCCCTTCCTCCTCGACACCCCGGCCATCCTCGGCGTACCGGCGTCCGTCTTCGCCCACCGCGCCACCCCGGCCCTCGCCGGCTTCCTCTACGGCCCGAACACACCGCTCCCGGCCGTGGCCACCCAGGTATTCGTCACGGTGGAACCCCTCCCTGTCACAGGGTGACCGTCTGGCAGGAGGCCGCGGCCGGGACGTAGCCCGCAAGCCCGCCGCCGCGTCGGCCCAGGAGCGTTCGAACCCGATGCTCGACGGCCGCCAGGCGTGGCTGGACGGGCCGATCCGCGCCGCTTCCGGCAAGCTCGGTTCCTGACAGACATCCGTATCCCCGCATGGAGTTGACGTCATGACCGACAAACTCACCGTGAGCGTCCTGGGCACCGGCATCATGGGTGCCGCGATGGCCCGCAACCTCGCCCGCGCCGGACACACCGTCCGCGCCTGGAACCGCAGCGCGGGCAAGGCACAGCCGCTGGCCGCCGACGGTGTCGAGATCACCGGCAGCCCCGCCGAGGCCGTGCGCGGCGCCGATGTCGTCCTGACCATGCTGTACGACGGCCCCGCGGCCCTGGACGTCATGCGCCAGGCCGCCGATGGGCTCCGTCCGGGTGCCGCCTGGGTGCAGTCGACCACCGTCGGCGTCGAGGCGATCGCCGATCTGGCGGCCTTCGCCCGCGAGCACCGGCTGGTCTTCTTCGACGCGCCCGTCCTCGGCACCCGGCAGCCCGCCGAGGCCGGTCAGCTGCTGGTCCTCGCGGCCGGACCGGTCGACGGCCGCGGGGCGGTGACTCCCGTCTTCGAGGCGGTCGGCGCCCGCACGGTGTGGACCGGCGAGGACGGCGCCGAGGGCAGCGCGACCCGGCTGAAGCTGGTCGCCAACAGCTGGGTGCTCGCGGTGACCAACGCGGCCGGCGAGGTCCTCGCCCTTGCGAAGGCCCTCGGCGTGGACCCGCAGGGCTTCTTCGATGCCATCGACGGCGGCCCGCTCGACATGGGCTACCTGCGGGCCAAGGCGGGCATGGTCCTGGGCGGCCGGTTGTCACCGGCCCAGTTCGCGGTCTCCACCGCCGCCAAGGACGCCCGGCTGATCGTCGAGGCCGGTGAGCGGGGCGGAGTCCGCCTGGACGTGGCCGCCGCGAGCGCCGAGCGCTTCGAACGTGCCGCCGCCCAGGGGCACGGTGACGAGGACATGGCCGCCGCCTACTATGCGAGCTTCGACGAGAACGCCTGAACCCGAGGATCCCGAGGAGGACCCCTTCGTGTCCAAGCCCCCGCTGCCGCCCGAGGCCGTCGAACTGCTCCGGCGCCCCAACCCCTGTGTGATGGCGACCCTTCGCTCCGACGGCACACCGGTGTCGGCCGCCACCTGGTACCTCTGGGAGGACGGCCGTGTCCTGATCAACCTGGACGAGGGCCGGGTCCGGCTGAAGCACCTGCGCCGCGACCCCCGCGTCACCCTCACCGTCCTGGACGGCGACAACTGGTACACGCACCTCACGCTCATCGGCCGCGTGAGCGAGACGTACGAGGACAAGGACCTCGCCGACATCGACCGCCTCTCCACGCACTACGGCGGCCGTCCCTACCCGAACCGGGTCCGGGGCCGCGTGAGCGCCTGGATCGAGGTCGAGCGCTGGCACGGCTGGGGCGAGATGAAGGACAGCGACCAGGCCTCCGGGTGAGGAGGGGACCGTGGCGAGGGCGCGACCGCGACCCTCGCCCGCCCGTCAGCGCGGTGGGACCCTGGGCCGCCGTGCGTCAGACGCTGCTGCTCAGCGGGTGGCTGAAGCCCTGGCCCGAGATGAGGCGGGCGCCCTCGGCGAGCTCCGTGGCGAAGCGCTCGACGGCCTCGTAGGGGAAGCGGTGGCTGGGGCCGCTGAGGGAGAGGGACGCCACGACCTCGCCGGCGCGGCCGGTGACGGGGACCGCCACGGCGGTGAGCCCCTCGTCCCACTCGCTGCTGCTGACGGCGTAGCCGCGCTCGGCGGCCTCCGCGACCCACGCCCGCAGCCGCTCGACCTGTGCCTCGCCCTGCGGTGAGGCGACGGCGACCCGGCGCAGGAACGCCTCGGAGGCGCCCCGCAGCAGGATCTTCGAGGAGGCGCCCGCCCACAGCGGCTGCTCGTCGCCGACGTCGACGACATGGCGCAGCGGGTGCGGACTCTCCTCGTGCGCGACGCAGATGCGGTGGACGCCCCGGGCGACGAACAGATTGACGGTCTCGCCCAGCCGGTCCGCCAGATCGCGCATGACCTTCCGGGTCTCCTGCGGCACCTCCCACTGGCTGCGCGCGAGATGGGCCCAGCGCCACAGCGCGGGCCCCGCGGTGTACCCCGACGGGTGCGAGCCCAGCAGACCCGTCTCCTCCAGGGTCTGCACCAGACGCAGCGCGGTCGTCTTGGCGAGCCCAGTCGATTCCGTGATCTCCCGCAGGGTGATCACCGGCCGGTCCTCGGTGAGCAGGGTGAGGATGTCGAAGGCCCGCCGCACACTGCGCACCCCGCCCGCGTGCTGGTCGGCGTCGCCCTCTGCCCGCCGCTGTCCGTCGCTCACCCGCTGCCTCCCGGTGGTTCCCCGTGTGTTCGGCCCTCGTCCGGTGTCGCTTCCGACCGTAGTCCGCTGTGCGGACCAAGGAAACCGCGACGCCCAAGAAGTCGCTGGTGGCTGCCCTCTCCGTCCGCCACGCCCTTGTTCCAGGAGCCCGGGGCACCTAGTCTGACCGCACAGTGGATCGATTGAACCATCTGGTGGTCCTGTGGAGTCCGACGGGAACGTGGTCCGGCCGGGAGCGAGTATGTGTGACACCTCGGGAGTGAGCATGCGCAAGTCCATCGCCACCGTCTGCCTCAGCGGCACCCTCACCGAGAAACTGACGGCCGCCTCACGGGCCGGCTTCGACGGCGTCGAGATCTTCGAGAACGACCTCCTCGCGAGCCCCCTCGCCCCCGAGGAGATCGCCGCCCGCACGGCCGACCTGGGCCTGCGCATCGACCTCTACCAGCCGATGCGCGACATCGAGGCCGTCCCGGAGGAGAGCTTCGCCCGCAACCTCAGGCGTGCCCGGCACAAGTTCGGGTTGATGCGCAGGCTCGGCGCCGACACCGTCCTCGTCTGCTCCAGCGTCGCCCCGCAGGCCGTGGACGACGACGCCCTCGCCGCGGAGCAGCTGAGCCGCCTCGCCGACCTGGCCCAGGAGTCCGGCATCCGGGTCGCCTACGAGGCCCTGGCGTGGGGGCGGCACGTCAGCACGTACGACCACGCCTGGCGGATCGTCGAGACCGCGGACCATCCGGCGCTCGGCACCTGCCTGGACAGCTTCCACATCCTGTCCCGGGGCTCGGACCCGAAGGGCATCGAGGACATCCCCGGCGAGAAGATCTTCTTCCTCCAGCTCGCCGACGCCCCGCTGATGGCCATGGACGTCCTCCAGTGGAGCCGCCACTACCGCTGCTTCCCCGGCCAGGGCGGATTCGACGTCGCCGGACTCCTGCGGCACGTCCTGAGTGCCGGGTACGAGGGCCCCCTGTCCCTGGAGGTCTTCAACGACGTTTTCCGCCAGGCGGACGCGGGCCGCACGGCGCTCGACGGACTGCGCTCCCTGCTCGCCCTGGAGGAGAACGCCGGAGTCTCCCCGCTCCCGGCCCCCGTGGTCCCCTCCGGTGTTGCCTTCGCCGAACTCGCCACCAGCGACCCCGAGCCCGTCGGTGAACTCCTCACCGCTCTCGGCTTCACCCGCACCGCCCGCCATCACGGCAAGCCGGTCGACCTCTGGGAGCAGGGCGGTGCCCGCGTCCTGGTCAACACGGGCACCGCGGGCCGCCGTAGCGACACCACCCTGGCCGCCGTAGGCCTGGAGACTGCCGATCCGGCGGCCTCGGCGCGGCGGGCGGAAGCCCTGCTCGCGCCCGCCCTGCCCAAGCGCCGCGGCGCACAGGACGTTCCCCTGAAGTCGATCGCGGCCCCGGACGGCACCGAAGTCCTGTTCTGCGCGACCGGACGCCCCGAACTCCCCAGCTGGACCGACGACTTCGCATACGCGGCCGGCAGCGGGCCCGCCGAGCTCGACGGTGTCGTCACGGCCATCGACCATCTCGCGCTCACCCAGCCCTGGCACCAGTTCGACGAGTCGGTGCTCTTCCACCGCACGGTGCTGGGCCTCAGTCCGCACGACACCGTCGAACTCGCCGACCCCTACGGCCTGTTCCGCAGCCGTGCCCTGTCCGCCTCCTCCGACGGGCCCCGGCTGGTCCTCAACCTCGCGCCCGCGCCGCAGGAGGACGGTGGGACACGGGCCCGGCACGTGGCGTTCGCCGTCGACGACATCGTCGCCGCGGTCCGTCGCTTCCGGGCGGCCGGAGCGGGACTGCTGCACATCCCGGCGAACTACTACGACGACCTGGAGGCCCGGTTCGAGTTCGCCGAGGGGGAGTTGGAGACGTATCGCGAGCTCGGCATCCTCTACGACCGTGACGAGCGGGGCGGCGAGTTCCGGCACTGCTACACCGAGACGGTCGGCCGTGTCTTCTTCGAGTTCGTGCAGCGCTCCGGCGGCTACACCGGCTTCGGGGCGGCCAACGCGCCCATCCGGCTGGCCGCCCAGCGGAGGTAGGAGTTCGGGAAATGCCGACGGGGGACCAGCCGGAGGTGTGTCATCATCCGCCGATGACCACCGAAACGATCACCGCGGACGCGGCAGGCACCTGGACACTCGGCGATCTCACCGTCAACCGCATCGGCTTCGGCGCGATGCGGCTGACCGGCAGCGCGGCCTTCCATCTCGGCACCCCCAGCGACCGGAAGCGGTCCATCGCCGTGCTGCACAAGGCGAGGGAGCTCGGCGTCAACCACATCGACACGGCGGCCTTCTACTTCTCCTCGCTGCGCTCCGCCAACGAGATCATCAACAGCGCGCTGTCCCCGTACCCCGACGACCTCGTCATCGCCGCGAAGGTCGGGCCCTTCCGGGACTACACCGGCGAGTGGGGCACCTCGGCCCGACCGGAAGACCTGCGCGGCCACGTCGAGGAGAACCTCCGTCAACTCGGCCGCGACCACCTCGACCTGGTGTACCTCCGCCGAATGCGTCAGGACTCGATCGCCGAGCACTTCGGGGCCCTCGCCGAACTGCGCGAGGCGGGCCTGATCCGGCACCTGGGCATCTCCGACGTCGAGCCCCGGCATCTCGCCGAGGCACAGGCGATCGCGCCGGTGGTGTGCGTGCAGAACCGGTTCGGGCTCGACTCCCAGAACCCCCGCACCGACGACATCCTGCGGATCTGCGGCGAACAGGGCATCGCCTTCGTGCCGTTCTTCGCGATCGCGGGGAAGGGCGGCTCCCACGGCGCCGCCTCCGGCCACGACGCGGAGGTCCTGGCCGTCGCGCGGGCGCACGGCGCGACCCCCGCCCAGGTCCGGCTCGCCTGGACCCTCGCCCAGGGCCCGCACGTCCTCGCCATCCCCGGCACCGGCAACCCCGACCACCTCACCGAGAACATCGCGGCGGGTGCCCTCCGGCTCACCGACGAGGAACGGGACACGCTCGACTCACTGCACCACAAGGCCGGTTGAGCGGTCACACGACCCACACGCCGTCCTCCATGACGTGCCGGCCCCGCATCTCGTGCACGCCGTTGAGGGCCTGCACCGTGTGCGGGCGCACCTGGAAGAAGGCGTAGGAGGCGCTGTCCTCGCGCGGATCCCAGCCCGTCTTTCCCTGGAACAGCTCGATCGCCGCGGCCGGCACGTCCGTCCCGCCATACGTCCGTACCTCCCCGTCGATGAGCACGACATCCTGGGTGTCCCCGAACGCCAGCCTGGTGCGGCCGCCGTCGCGCAGGTTGCGGCCCGTGGGATTGGTGATCCGGGTGGACAGCCAGACGGACTCGCCGTCCCAGGCGAACCACAGCGCGACCAGACACGGCAGCCCGTCGGCGTCCGCCGAGGCCACCCAGATGTCCGTCTCCCACTCCAGACGGGCCAGTACGTCACGCTTGCGCTGTTCGGGGCTGCGGCTCTCGGTGATCGTCATGGCCGGGACGCTACCGGCCGCTCCGCCCCGGCGCCTCGGTCCGGGGCCCTACGCCCGCGGACCGAGGCGCCGAAACCGCGGGGGCGGCCGGGGCATGCCTACGCGCCGCCGGGTGCCGGCCTCGTAGTCGTCACCGTCCGCGGGTCGGAGGCGCCGGAACGTTCGCGCGGTGCGGCAGCGGACCCTGACACTGCGGCGGCCCCGGGTGACCCGGCCCCGTACGGCCGCCTGCCCGGCTGCCTGGAGTGTCGCGTCTCCCAACGGGCGCCGCCCCGCTGGCCGGCGTTGCCTGCCGCGCGGGGGCGACGGCAGGGCCCCGCTCGGGTGGCCCGACGCCGTACGGCCGCCTGCCCGGCTGCCTGGAGTGTCGCGTCCCCCAACGGGCGCCGCCCCGCTGGCCGGCGTTGCCTGCCGCGCGGGGGCGACGGCAGGGCCCCGCTCGGGCGGCCCGACGCCGTACGGCCGCCTGCCCGGCCCCCGGAATGTCGCGCCTCCAAGGGGCCGCCGCCCCGCTGGCTGACGTCGCTTGCGGCGCGGGGGCGACGGCAGGGCCCCGCTCGGGCGGCCCGACCCCGTACGGTCGCCTGCCCGACGCCGGGAAGGGCGCGTGCCCTAAGGGGGCGCAGCCTCAGCCGTCGGCGGCGCCCAGCGCGCAGCGGCCGACGGCACGGCCGACACCGTCCGGCCGGATCTGCCGTACCCCGCTCATGGCTGGCTCGATCGGGGGGGCACGCCTTAACCGAGCCGTGCGGCACAGCCCCACCAGCGCTCGGCCGGATGTGCCGGGCCCCGCCAGCGGTCGGCCTGAGCCAAGAGGCAGGCCCCAACTCGGCCGCGCACCACGGCCCCGCCACCACTCGGCAAGATGTACCCGACCCCACTCACGGCCGGCGCGATCGGAGGCGCAGGCCTCAGCCCCAATCCAGCCACGCGGCCCGGCCCCGCCACCGCGCGGCCGGGCGTGCCGACCTCGCTAACCCTCAGCGTGAACCGAGGCGCAGCCAGACCCCGCCGCGTGGCCCGGCCCCGCCACCGCGCGGCCGGGCGTGCCGGACCCCGCCCACGGCCGGCGTGATCCGGCGCGCAGGCCCTAACCCAGCCGCTCGTGCAGGAAGGGCACCGTGCTCTCCCAGGCGCGGGCGGCGGACTCGGCGTCGTACGTTTGGCCGCCGTCGTTGAAGAAGGCGTGGTTCGCCGGGTAGAGGCGCAGGTCCGGGGTGATCCCGGACTGCTCGTGGACGGCCTCGCGCAGGGCCTCCAGGCTTTCCGCCGGGATGGTCTGGTCGAGCTCCCCGTAGTGGCCCAGGATCTGCGCCTTCAGGCCCGAGAAGTCGGGCAGCTCGCCCTGGATCACCCCGTAGAACGGCACCGCGGCGCTCACCCGGGGGTCGGCCGCCGCCAGGTACAGGACGAATCCGCCGCCCATGCAGAAGCCGACCGCGCCGACGGTGTCCGAGGTGACCTCGTCCAGCGACAGCAGGTGGCCCACCGCACCGGACAGCAGCTCCACGCCCCGCGAGACCGGCAGCGCCTGCATCATCCGCAGGGCCTCCTCGCTGTCGTGGGCGACATTGCCGCCGTACAGGTCGGGAGCGAGCGCGACGAACCCCTCCGCCGCCAGCCGGTCGGCGACGTCGGCGACGTGGTCGGTCAGACCCCACCACTCCTGGATCACGATGACGCCCGGCCCGTTCCCGGACGGCGGCAGCGCCAGGTAGCCGTGCGCGGTGGTGCCGCCGCTCGGGAACGTGACGTTCTGGTGGGCGGGTGCTCCGGTCGACTTCGGCAGTTCGGCCATGGTGCTCGACTCCTGTGCAGCTGTCCGGTGGGGGCGCCGGAGCCGTGGCCCCGGCGGTGATCACCAGCCTGTCACGCGCCGCACGGCCCGCTCACATCAACCCCGGCGGACCGGAGTGGCATCCCTCTGGTTTTACGTATAACCTCTCCCGTCAACCACCCCTCCCGAGAGGTTCCGATGAGACGCGTCGCCCTGGTCACCCTCGTCGTCGACGACTACGACGAGGCGATCCGCTTCTACACCGAAGCCCTCGGTTTCCGGCTCGTCGAGGACACCCCCCGCCCCGACGGCTCCCGCTGGGTCGTCGTACGCCCGGACGAAAGCGAAAGCGGTACCGACCTGCTGCTCGCCCACGCCAAGGGCGAGGCGCAGCAGGCGCGCGTGGGGGACCAGACCGGCGGGCGCGTCGGATTCTTCCTGCACACTGACGACTTCACCCGCGACCACGCCCGCATGCTGGCCGCGGGCGTGACCTTCCTGGAGGAGCCCCGGCACGAGCCCTACGGCTCGGTCGCCGTCTTCCAGGACCTGTACGGAAACCGCTGGGACCTGCTCCAGCCCGCCGACTGACCTCCACCACCCTGTTCGAGGAAAGACCCCGCCATGACCGCTACGCGCGTAGACACCGACCTGATCCGCCGCCTCCCCAAGGCCGTCCTGCACGACCACCTCGACGGCGGCCTGCGCCCCGCCACCGTGGTGGAGCTCGCGGCGGAGGTCGGCCACACCCTGCCCACCACTGACCCGGACGAACTCGCCGCCTGGTACTTCGAGGCCGCCAACTCCGGTGACCTGGTGCGCTACATAGCCACCTTCGAGCACACCCTCGCCGTCATGCAGACCCGCGAGGGCCTGCTGCGCACGGCCGAGGAGTACGTCCTCGACCTCGCCGCCGACGGAGTCGTGTACGGCGAGGTGCGCTACGCCCCCGAGCTGAACACCCGCGGCGGGCTGGCCATGGCCGAGGTCGTCGAGACCGTCCAGGAGGGCCTGGCCGCCGGTATGGCGAAGGCCGCCGCCGCGGGCACCCCGGTGCGGGTCGGCACCCTGCTGTGCGGCATGCGGATGTTCGACCGGGTGCGCGAGGCCGCCGACCTGGCCGTGGCCTTCCGGGACGCCGGTGTCGTCGGCTTCGACATCGCGGGCGCCGAGGACGGCTTCCCGGCCGCCGACCACCTGGCGGCCTTCGAACACCTGCGCCGCGAGAACGTGCCGTTCACCATCCACGCCGGTGAGGCCCACGGCCTGCCCAGCATCCACCAGGCCGTGCAGGTGTGCGGCGCCCAGCGTCTCGGTCACGGCGTGCGGATCACCGAGGACATCCCCGACCTCGCGGCCGGCAAGCTCGGCCGGCTGGCGGGCTGGGTCCGGGACCGCCGGATCGCCCTGGAGATGTGCCCGACCTCCAACCTCCAGACCGGCGCGGCCACCTCGATCGCCGAGCACCCGATCACGGTTCTGAAGGACCTGGGCTTCCGGGTCACTCTCAACACCGACAACCGGCTGGTGTCGGGGACGACCATGACCCGCGAGATGTCCCTGCTGGTCGAGCACGCGGGCTGGACGGTCGAGGACCTGCGCACGGTCACGGTGAACGCCCTCAAGAGCGCCTTCATCCCGTTCGACGAGCGCAAGGCCCTCATCGAGGACGTCGTCCTGCCGGGCTACGCGCTCTGAAGCAGCCCCCGCAGATAGGCGGCCTGTCCGACGTGCTGGAGATCGTCGGACAGGACGCTGACCAGCCGCACTCCCAGGGTGACCGGCGGATCCCAGTTCTCGTCGACGACCCGGTCCAGGTCCTCGTCCGTCAGCCCGCGCAGGGCTTCGAGACTCTGGGCGTGCACGGCGTCGTAGTAACCCGTCAGCAGGTCCGCGGAGTCGACCCGCACCTTGGCGACCTGCGCCGAGGTGTGGCCGTAGCCGATGTCACGCGGCTTCAGGTCGAGGCCGAAGCGCTTCTCCCAGTCCTGGGTCAGCCACACCTGGTCGAGGCCGAGGGCGCCGGCCACGTGGTCGTCCTGGACGCGGGTGAGGTGCCAGACCAGCCAGGCGACGGAGTTGGCGTCGGGGCCGGGACGGTGGTTGAGGTCGTCGGGGCCCAGGCCCTCGACGACGCCGTGGACTTCTTCCTGGATGCGGCTGTAGCCGTCGATGAGGATGTCCTTTGCATGCATGACATCCACCATCGCGCATCACGCCGCGTCACACGTCGGAATTCGCTCCGGTGTCACGCGGCGGAATTCCGCTCGGTGTCACGCGTCGGGAATCCAGCTCCCGTGGAAGCCCAGCGGCACCCGCCCCGGCAGCTGGATCCGGGCCACCGGCTCACCCGTGAAGTCCTGGGCCGCGAGAATCACCAGGTCCGAGGCCCCGCGATCGGGATTGTGCACATACGCGACGGCGTAGCCGTCGTCCTCGGCGGCCCTCCCGTCGCAGGGGTCGGACGGCACGAACACGGCCTCGCTCGCCGCCGCTCCCCGCGGCAGCCGGTGCACCTGGGAGGTGCCCCTCAGCAGGTCGTGCTTGATGAGCGCGTTGCTGAACGCGCGGTCGGGCGGCGGGTTGCCGTCGACCGCCTGATAGGCCACCGCCATCTCCGCGGAGGCGGCCGAGTAGCCGTAGCGGTGCCGGCGGGACACCAACGCCTCGTTGACCCGCGGGAATTCCTGGGGTCGGTCGTCGAGGGTCCGGGTCCGTACCCGCCCCTGACGCAGGTCGACCGTCCACCGGTCAAGGCGGGGAGTGCCGGGCGTATAGGGCCCGCCCGAGCCGTTGCCGGCCACGAGGAAGTGTGCGTCGAAATTGGTCGTGTCGATGATCAGGTTCGATCCCTCCTCGTAGGCGTTGAGGGTGTGCGAGTAGTACACCGGGTCGACGTCGAACCAGCGGACCGCACCTCCCTTGCGGGGCAGCACGCCGACCCGTGCCGGATGCCGGTCGTTCCAGACGTACGGGACGATGTCACCGCGCTCGGCGCCCGCCGGGTCGAAGGTGACCGGCATGTCGAGGATCACCACGTGGTTCTCGGTGAGCGCGAAGTCATGGATCATCGGCGCGTCCGCCACCGGGATCCTCGTACTGCGCGAGACGCGGCCGGCCGGGTCGACGACCAGGTGCCGCACATGGTCCCAGGTCGGGTAGTAGGCGATCGCGTGCAGCTCACCGGCGTGCGCGTCGAACTTGGTGTGCGCGGTCAGCGCGCCCTCCAGGGTGCCCCGGAAGTCGTACGTGCCGACGGTGTTCAGTTCCTCGTCGAGCTCGTACGGCAGCGGTCCGCTCTCCTGGAGCGCGAGGATCCGCCCGCGGTGGGGGATCACATGGGTGTTGCACGGGAAGTCGTCCGGCGGCACCGGGCCCGGGTAGGGCTCGCCGAGCTTCTTCGCCACCTGGGAGGAGCGCACCCAGCGGTTGCGGTACCACTCGGCACGGCCCTCGCGCAGCCGGACACCGTGCACCATGCCCTCGCCGAGCATCCAGTGGTGGGCGCGCGGGTCCTCGATTCCCAGCGCGTTGGGGCCGTTGCGCAGATAGCGGCCGTTCAGCTCGCGCGGGATGCGGCCGGTGACCGGCAGGTCGAAGGCCGTCAGTTCCTCCGTGACGGGTTCGAACGCGCCCTCCAGGAAGGGGAAGCGGTGCGCTGTCCGGGGCGCGGCGGCGGCCGGCGACGCGCCCGCTCCGGTGCCGACGAGCGCTCCGGCCGCCGTGATCGCCGCCGCGCCGCGCAGTACGTTCCGTCGTGTGGGGTCCGTCATCTTCTGGTCCGTCATCTTCCCTGCTCCTGACCGTGGTTGTCCTCGGGGACGGTCACGAGTCTGGTGCGCGGGACGGATCAGGTCACGAGGGTTGGGCCCCGTCCGGGGGTGTACTCAAGCCCCCTCTTTCCAAGCCCCCTGTTTCCAGCAGGGCCATCAGGGCCCGGGCCGCCGGGCTGGTGGCCTGGGCGGGCGGCAGCAACGCGACCGTCTCGTACACGGTCTCGCCGGTGCCCTTGACCGGGAGCGCGGTCAGCGACTCCCGTTTGTGCCGGAAGTGCCGCGGCACGACGGCCACGCCGAGGTTCTCGTCCACCAGGTCGAGGAGGCTGTGCACGTCGTTGACCTCCAGGGCGACGTTGCGGCGCAGACCCGCGGCGGTGAAGGCGGCGTCGGTGGTGCGGCGCGGCCCCCAGTCCGGATGGAAGTCGACGAAGACCTCGCCGTCCAGATCCTCCGGCGTCACGGCCGCGCCGACGGCCGCCAGCCGGTGGCTGGGATGGCACAGCACGGTCATGGGCTCGCTCGACAGCGGTACGACACGCAACTGGTCGGTGTCCTGCTGCGCCGCCCGCACGGCGAACGCCAGGTCGAGGCGCCCGGCCGCCACCTCCTCCGCGAGCGCGGCCGACCCCGCCTGGCGCAGACAGATCTCGACATCGGGATGCTGCCGCCGGAACGCGGCGAGCAGCCCCGCCACGTGCAGCCCGGCGATGCACTGCTCGGACCCGAGTGCGAGCATCCCGCGCAGCACCCCCTGCACCGCGGCCACCGCCTCGTGGGCGGAGCGCACCTGTGCGAGGATCCGCTCGGCCTCGCCGAGCAGGGCGCGCCCGGCCGGGGTGAGCGTGACCCGGCGGGTGGTCCGCACGAACAGCGGGGTCTGCAGCTCCCGCTCCAGCGCCCGGATGGAGGCGGACAGCCCCGACTGGGACACCAGGAGGCGTTCGGCGGCGCGGGTGAAGTGCTGGTCCTCGGCGACCGCCACGAAATGCTGGAGATGGCGCAGTTCCATGATTGAGAAGCCTATCCGCTGAATTCCATCGGATTCTTCTGTTGGACCAATGCCCCCAGGTCGCGAAAGAGTGGACACCAGGTTCACGACCCTGGTCCACCGTGCCAACCCCTCTGGAGTCGCGTTGTACACCGCACACCCCGACCGCTACGCGGACATGCCCTACCGGCGCACCGGACGCAGCGGTCTGAAGCTTCCCGCGATCTCGCTCGGCCTGTGGCACAACTTCGGCCCGGCGGACCGCACCGTGGAGACCCAGCGGGCCATCCTGCGCCGCGCCTTCGACCTCGGCGTCACCCACTTCGACCTCGCCAACAACTACGGCCCGCCGCCCGGCGCCGCCGAGTCCGCGTTCGGTGAGGCCCTCAAGGCCGACCTCGCGTCCTACCGTGACGAACTGATCGTCTCGACCAAGGCCGGCTATCTGATGTGGCCCGGCCCGTACGGCGAGTGGGGCTCCCGCAAGTACCTGCTGTCGTCGCTGGACCAGAGCCTGACCCGGATGGGCCTGGACTACGTCGACATCTTCTACTCGCACCGCCCCGACCCGGAGACTCCGCTGGAGGAGACGATGGGCGCCCTGCACACCGCGGTCCAGCAGGGCAAGGCGCTCTACGTCGGCATCTCGAACTACTCGGCCGAGCAGACCCGCGAGGCCGCGCGCATCCTCGGCGAGCTGGGCACCCCGCTCCTCATCCACCAGCCGCGCTACTCGATGCTGGACCGCCGCCCCGAGGACGGCGGCCTGCTGGACGCGCTGGACGAGCTCCAGGTCGGCTCGATCGTCTTCTCCCCGCTGGAGCAGGGACTGCTCACCGGCCGCTACCTCGACGGCATCCCCGAGGACTCCCGGGCCGCGAGCGACAGCCCCTTCCTGAACTCCGACGCGCTTACCGAGGACCTGGTCCAGCAGCTGCGCGAACTCAACGACATCGCCAAGGGCCGCGGCCAGACCCTCGCCCAGCTGGCCCTGGCGTGGGTCCTGCGCGGCGGCCGCGTCACCTCGGCCCTCGTCGGCGCGAGCAGCCCGAAGCAGATCGAGGACAGCGTGGGCACGATCGCCAACCTGGACTTCGACACGGACGAACTGGCGAGGATCGACGCGATCATCAAGGGGTGAGAGGGACCGGGCCCCGGCGTTGCGCCGGGGCCCTCACCCTCCCGCGGGAACCCGGTCCAAAAACCCGTACACGGTCCTGATCCGGCCGTCCTCGGCCAGCGTGATGACGTCGGAGCCGGCGACGGGTGCCGAGCCGTCGGCAGTGCTGACCAGCTCCCAGGAGAACCGGACGGTGTCGTGGTGCCCCTCGACGGGGCCGGTGATGCGGAAGGTGAACCCCGGGAACTGCTCGTGCGCCGCCGCGATCACCGCGGTGATCCGGTCGTGGCCGACCACTTCGGCGAGGGGGTCGGTGTAACCGCCGCCCACCGTCCAGGCGGCCGCGACGGCCTTCGCGCGCGTCTGCGGCTCACGTGCGTTCCAGGCTTCGAAGTAGCGGGCGACGGCAGTCTCGTAGCGTTCCATGGTCGCGGACATGGGAAATCAGCCTCCATCGAGGTCGTCTGTGCTGGTGGGACCTGTTGGGACAACCCTGCCCGCGGCGCGCGGCACCGTCGATTACTTGCGGGGTCATGACGTTTGAACGTGTACCCGTCAGATTTCGGCCAGGAGGAGGGGGGAATATGCCAGGAGACTGGCCAAAAAGACGTGGTGACAGTGTTTCAGTAGTGAACATACTCGACTGACAGGGCCTTCACTTCGAGCGAAGTGCCCGTCACGCACCGCAGCAAGAACCGCGTACCGCACATGAGCCGCACGGAAAGCGAGGCCCTGCCGACAGGCGAACGGAGCAAGCGGGGGAGTGGATCGTGCACGACGAATTCCTGTGCCACGTCACGGGCTACGGCATCTGCGACGGGCGGCGCATCGGCGTCCCCCTCGGAACCTACCGCGCACCCACCCTCGCCCTCGCCCTGTGGTGGCTGCGCGACCGGGCCTCGTGGATCGCCGACCGATTAGACCCCCAGCCCGAGGCCGAGTACCTGCCGGCGGGCGCCCTCGCCCCCGTCGCCGACACCGTGCTCGACGTGCCCGCCGTGATGCGGGCCTGGTGCGCAGACTTGTACCAACAGGAGCTGGTTGCCGACGAGTTGGCGGCCGGCCGGCTGGTCCGGATCGCCGCGAGCGACGACACCACGGAGTACGAACTGCTCGCCGAGTCCGTGGACGCCGCGAGAATGCACCGCATGGCCTCCATGCTCTTCACCCCCGTGGCCTGAGCCTGAGCCGCTCGGTTCGCGCCACCAGGCGCCCAAAGGGGCGAATCGGTAGAATTCTGGCATGGCGGAGCGGCCGGTCGCACCGACGGCGCCCGAGCTCGTCCTGGAGACCGACACCGGCTCCACGGTGATGAGCCCGGGCCATGACTACCACGTCGGTCGCGACCCGATGAGTGACATCGTCATCGACGATGCCCGGGTCTCGTGGCACCACGCGGTCCTGCGACCCGAGGCCGACCACTGGACCCTCGAGGACGAACACAGCACCAACGGCACCTATGCCGACGGCCGCCGCGTCCACCACGAGTGGGACGTCGGCCCCGGCAGCGTGATCCGCTTCGGCAGCCCCTCCGACGGCCCCTGCGCGGTCCTGCTGGGCCTGCCCACCCCCGAGCGCCCCTCGGCCGTCTCCATGCCCGGCCTCACCGGCACCTTCCGGCAGCCCACCGCCGTACGCCCGCTGCCCACCCGCACGGTCCGTATCGGCCGCGCCGACGACAACGACCTCGTCGTGGACGACCTGGTCGTCTCCCGCCACCACGCCGAGCTGCGCGCCCTGCCCGACGCCACGTACGAGATCGTCGACCTCGGCAGTCACAACGGCACCTACCTCAACGGCCGCCCCGTCACGAGTGCCCCCCTCGGGCCCGGGGACATCGTCGGCATCGGCCACTCGGCGTTCTCCCTGGTCGGCGACACTCTCCAGGAGTACGTCGACACCGGCGACGTCTCCCTCGACGTCCAGGACCTCACGGTCGCCGTCGACCACGGCCGCAAGACCCTGCTCGACCACGTGTCCTTCCCGGTGGGCGAGAAGTGCCTGCTCGCCGTCGTCGGCCCGAGCGGCGCCGGGAAGTCCACGCTCCTGAACGCCCTCACCGGCCAGCGCCCCGCCGACCACGGCACCGTCCTGTACGACGGCCGCGACCTCTACCGCGACTACGCCGAACTGCGCCAGCGCATCGGCCTGGTCCCGCAGGACGACATCCTGCACGCCCAGCTCACCGTCCGCAGCGCCCTGACCTATGCCGCCGAGCTGCGCTTCCCGCAGGACACCGCGAAGGCCGAACGCCGCGAACGCGTCGACGAGGTCATCCGCGAGCTCGGCCTGGAACAGCGCGCCCGCCAGCCCGTGCACAGCCTCTCCGGCGGACAGCGCAAGCGGGTCAGCGTGGCCCTGGAGCTGCTGACCAAGCCGTCCCTGCTCTTCCTCGACGAGCCGACCTCGGGCCTGGACCCCGGCATGGACCGCTCGGTGATGCACATGCTGCGCGGTCTCGCCGACGACGGCCGCACCGTCATCGTCGTCACCCACAGCGTCCTGAGCCTCGACGTCTGCGACCGTCTCCTCGTCCTCGCGCCCGGCGGCAGGATCGCCTACTACGGTCCGCCCGAGGACGCCCTCGCCTACTTCGGCTTCACCCAGTGGCCCGAGGCCTTCGAAGCCTTCGAACGCGACGAGGACCGCGACTGGGCGGGCGACTTCCACTCCTCGGCCTTCCAGCACCAGTACGTCGCCGAGGCCACCGCACAGCCCCGGATGCCCCGCTCCGAGCCGGTCATCATCGCGCCCCCGCCGCGGCCCCGCAGCCGCAGCGCCCAGCTCGGCACCCTGATCCGCCGTTACACCGCCGCCCTCGGCGCCGACCGCACCTTCCTCGCCATCATGATCGCGCTGCCCTTCGTCATGGGCGCCATGGCCCGGGCCCTCGCGGGCAGCCAACTCACCCGCGACACCGCGATGAACGCCCTGCTCATCCTGTGCGTCGGCGGCGTCCTCACCGGCGCCGCGAACGCCGTGCGCGAACTGGTGAAGGAGCGGGTCATCTACCAGCGCGAACGAGCCGTCGGCCTGTCCAGATCGGCGTACCTGATGTCCAAGGTCGTCGTGCTGGGCGCGATCACCGTCGTGCAGGCGGTGGTCCTGACCCTGGTCGCCCTCCTCGGTGTCGACCTCAACGCGCCCGGTGGCGAAGGCGTGGTGATGCCACCCCTTGCCGAGATCACCATCGCGGTCGCCCTGCTGGCGTTCACGGCGATGATGCTCGGTCTGCTCGTGTCCGCGCTGGTGCGCAAGGAGGAGGTGACCATGCCACTGCTCGTGCTGCTCGCCATCGTCCAGGTCGTCTTCTGCGGGGCCCTGCTGCCGCTCGACGGCGTGCCAGGACTGGAACAGCTGTCCTGGCTGGTGCCTTCGCGCTGGGCGCTCGGCGCGATGGCCGGCACCATCGGCCTCGCCCGGATCGTGCCGGGCGACCTCACCGGCGACCCCCTCTTCAAGCACTCGGCGGGCGTATGGCTCCTCAACATCGCCATGCTCCTCGTGCTCTCCGGGCTCTTCGGATACGTCGTCTCCCGGCTGCTGCGCCGGCACGAACCCGTGGTCATGCGGAAGTAGGCCGCCGATGACGACCCCCGGCTTCCGGCCCACCCATGTCGTCCCCGGGTACGGCATGCCCGCCTGGGAGGCCCCCGACCCCGCCCGCCCCACCGTGCCCCTCGACCCGCTCCTGCCCGTCCAGCTCGTGGAGCGGCGCGGCGACTGGGCGTACGTCCTGTGCGCCAACGGCTGGTCGGCCTGGGTCGACGGCCGCCACCTGGTGGCCGTGCCCCGGGACCCGCCCGCCCCCGAAAGCCCCCTCACCCGCGCCGCCGACCCACGCCCCCTGCTGGCCCGCGCCGACGAGACCCTCGCCCGCTACCGGGCGGCCGTCGAGGAGCTGGCCCGCGGCGCCCTCGACGGGGAGGCCTTCCGCGGCCGCACCAGGGGACTGCGGATCGGAGTCGTCGTCGACGGCGAACACATGTGGCTCTACGACGCCCAGCACGGACGCTGGGTGTACGCGGACGGGACCCGGCTGAACACCTACGCCACCGATGACGGGCCACAGGCCGGCGGACACGCCCCGACCCAGGTCGTGACGCGCGATGGCCCATGAGACCAGCCTCTTCTCCGGCAGCCCCTCCGAACTGGTCGGACGGCAGGTCGCGAGCTACCGCATCGAGCAGGAGATCGGCCGGGGCGGCATGGCCGTCGTCTACCGGGCCCGGGACCTGCGCCTGGACCGCACGGTGGCGCTGAAACTGCTGGCCCCGGAGCTCGCCCGCAACGACACCTTCCGCAAGCGCTTCAGCCACGAGTCCCGGGTGGCCGCCGCGATCGACCACCCGCACATCGTCCCCGTCTTCGAGGCGGGCGAGACGGACGGCGTGCTCTACATCGCCATGCGGTACGTCGCCGGCAGCGATCTGCGCCATCTCCTGGACCGGCAAGGGCCGTTGCCGCTCCCGACCGCGCTGCGGATCGCCGCCCAGGTGGCCTCCGCGCTCGACGCGGCCCACGAGCACGGACTGGTCCACCGGGACGTGAAACCCGGCAACATCCTGGTCTCCCGGGGCACCGACAGCGACCATCCCGAACACGTCTATCTCACCGACTTCGGGCTCACGAAGAAGTCCCTGTCGCTGACCGGGTTCACGACGGTCGGCCAGTTCGTCGGCACCCTCGACTACGTGGCCCCCGAGCAGATCTCCGGCCGCCCGGTCGACGGCCGCTGCGACGTCTACGGTTTCGCGTGCGTGGTCTACGAGACCCTCACCGGCCATCCGCCCTTCCGCCGTGACGACGACATGGCCCTGCTGTGGGCCCACCAGTACGACGCCCCGCCCCCGCTCTCCGAGTCCCGTCCCGGGCTGCCCGCCCCCCTCGACGCGGTGTTCGCCAAGGCCCTCGCCAAGTCCCCCGACGACCGCCACGACTCCTGCCTCGACTTCGTCGCGGCCCTCCGCTCGACGGCGACGGGGGGTCACCCACCGACGGAGGTGGCCCCGAGGGCCGTAGAGCCGGAGGACACCCGCCCGAAGCCGCCGCCGCACTGGGCGGAGCCGGTGGTCCGGGCGGTAGTCAGGCCCGTCGCACCGACCGGGCCGGCAGCGCGCCGAGGAAACCGGTGACCAGGCCCCACAGCGCGCCGAGGCCCACCGCCGGCCACAGCTCGGGGGTGAGGAACAGCTGACCGCTCAGACCGCCGCCGAGGTCGCCGATGCCGAGGACCGACAGGCCGTAGTGGGCGGAGATCCGGCCCATGAGGCAGATCATGAGGACCGTCAGGGCGAGGGCGACCGCCAGGTGCACCGCGTGCTGCCAGGCGCGGACGCGGGCGGGGGAGCGGGCCGCCATCAGGAACGCGACCGAGAGCAGCAGGACCGCTTCGACGACCACCAGCCACCACACGCGGCCGTCGTGCTCGGCGAGGGTGCGCAGATTGAGCGTGGCGGTGTCCTTGGAGCGCAGGACCTCGTCCAGTACGTGCGGCATGGGCAGGCCGAAGGGGCCCTCGACCCGGCCGTTCCAGGTGGCACCGAGGCCGATGGTCAGGGCGAGCCAGACCAGGTTCGGCATGCCCAGCAGAACCACCGCGAGCGTCTCGGGCGCATGGCCGCGGGTCACGGCGACGACCAGCGCGACCAGGATGCCGAGGACGACGTGGGCGAGGAGGAGCACGACCATGGCGTGCGCCGCGGGTCGCACCGACTCCTGGAGGCGCAGCAGTCGCCCCGGCAGGGGAGCCCGGCGCGAGACCAGCAGGGCCAGCACCAGGACGCCGGCCATCCACAGCAGACCGAACACCAGGGTCTGCGGTACGTCCGTCGTGAAGCCGACCTCGGGGGAGACGCCGAAGACATCGCCCAGGTCACCCAGCGTGTCGTCGCCCAGGGAGAGCTTGAACGTCTGGCGGGCCGCATACGCCAGGGCGAGGAGCGCGAGGAGCCACAGGACGGCGATCCGGCCCGCCCAACCGGCGAGTTCCCGGCTGCCGGCGACGGCCCGGTGCCGCAGTGGCCGCAGGAAACCCGCACCGAGCGCCAGCGCACCGGCCAGGGTGACGGAAAGTGGGATCACGGTGAGCCCGGCCGTGCTGTCGGCGAGCCCTCCCGCGCTTCCGGACAGCTCGACCGTGCCGCCGACGGCCGTGACGACGCTCGCCGCGACGACCCGGGGGAACGCGCCCTCCGGAAGGTCAGAAGCCCCCGCCGCCCACAGACCCAGCGCTGCCACCACCCCCATGGCGATCAGCGCGACCAGAACCGTGGCCAAGGCCTGCACCCAGCCGTGGCGAGCGGCGACCGCCTGGTCGGAGGGGGTTCGCGGGTTCACCCTGCCACGCTAAGCAGCACGGAGACGGCTCGCCTGCCGGGAGGTCCGTCCGCGTCCGCTTGCGGGCGGCACGGGGCCCGAGCAAACAATGGATATGTCGCGGAAAAATGCGGCTGAATCGGGGCAATCGGATCGCGCCGCAGGAGTCCCGCGTCGGGAAGAAGAACTCGTGAGCGTCGAACCGCCTACGTCGGGCCGCCCCACCGGGCCGCCCTCGGGACCCCTCTCGGGCCCCTCGCAGCCGCCTTCGGGCCCGCCCTCGCAGCCCCCGGGCAGCAGCGGCGGAGCACCCGCGCCCGAACCCCGCCGCCCCTGGTGGCGGTCGGCACCCCGGGTCGCGATCATCGCCGGCGCGGTCGTCGTCGCCGTGGTCCTCGCCCTCGTCTTCACCCGCTCCGGCGGCGGCTCCACCGCGGCCGGCGGCAACGGTGAGGTCTTCCTCCAGGCCGCCGCCAAGACGGGCCCCGACCCCTTCACCGAGTCGACCGCGAAGGACAGCACGGTGCCACCGGTCTCCGCCACCCCGACCGGCTCCTCCTCCGAGCCGGCGAACGCCGTGCGCGGCGTGGACGGCGCCGCTCCCGGCCTCTACGGAGGCACCCGCAACGTCTCCAGCTGCGACATCGAGAAGCAGGTCAAGGCCCTTGGGGCAGACCCCGCGAAGAACAGCGTGTTCGCCTCGGTCGCCGGCGTCCAGCCGTCCGGGGTCCCCGCCTTCCTGCGCTCGCTCACACCCGTCCAGCTGCGCATGGACACCCGCGTCACCAATCACGGCTACCGTGACGGCGCCGCCACCAGCTACCAGGCCGTCCTCCAGGCCGGCACCGCCGTGCTCGTCGACGACCGCGGAGTGCCCCGCACGCGCTGTGCCTGCGGCAACCCGCTGACCCCGCCGGTCGCCCAGCAGAGCACGCCGAAGCCCACCGGCGACTCCTGGGCGTCGTACCACCCCTCGAACGTGGTCGTGGTGGCGCCCTCGACGACGGTCATCAACATCTTCGTGATCTACGACCCCGACCACCACGACTGGGTCGCCCGGCACCGCGGCGACACCGGGAGCAAGGACCACAGGACCCACCCGCCGGCCAGGCCCTCCCCGCCGGTGACCGTGTCCCCGCCGACGGCACCCGGCACATCGACGTCCCCGGCCTCCCCGTCGCCCTGCGTCTCCACGTCGAGCGGGGCTCCGACGCCCTCCGGCTCGCACCGCCCGTGCCCGCCGGCCCTGGTCGCCCCGTCCTCCCCGCCCACGAGCCCGCCCACGTCACAGCCGCCCAGCAGTGAATCCTCACGTGAGCCCCTCGTACCCGAGTCCTCGGCACCGCCGGCGCCCCTCACCTCCTCCACCACGCCGGAGACGACACAGTCCGCGCCCCTGTCCAGTGCCACGGTGTCCCCGGCAGTGTGACGTATCACCTGGACTGCGGCGGGCGACTCGGGGTACGAGGACTGGTGCAGCAGCGTCCGGCCAGTCCGGCTTCCGAGAGAGAAACGCATGATCGATCATCTGGACGGGGCAGTGATACCGACTGGTTTCGACGTGCCCGTGGAACCCCTGCGGCGGGCAGCGCACTACACGGGCGAGCCGGGAAGTATCGCCGATGCGCGGTCGTTCGCCGCGGACTTCCTGGACAGACTCAGAACCGAGTGGTGTGCCGACGTCGGCAGCCGTGCCGAGGACGAGGTGCTCCTCGTGGTGAGCGAACTCGTCACCAACGCCGACCGGCACAGCAACGGGCCGTACATCCTCGAACTGGAGGGCACCGACGCCACGGTCACCGTCACGGTCTACGACAGCAGCGAAGCCCTGCCCCGCAGGTTCCCGCGGGATCCTCAGCGCGTCGGCCGGCACGGTCTGGAGATCGTGCACGTCCTGGCACGGGAGGTCGCGGCGGAACGCGTACCCGTGGGCAAGCGCGTGAGGGCCGTACTGGGCTTCGGCGCCAAGGAGTGAGCGGCCCGCCTCACGTACGTACAACGGGTGCCGTCCGGAGACGGCACCCGCTTTTTTCGCTGTCCGTGTGGGTCAGGCGCAGCCCAGCTCCCCGAGCATGCCCTCACGCAGCCGCGTGATGATCCGCTTGATCAGCCGGGACACGTGCATCTGCGAGCAGCCGAGGCGCTCACCGATCTCCGACTGCGTGGCCTCCTCCACGAACCGCATGTGGATGATCTGCCGGTCGCGGTCGCTGAGCTCGGCCATCAGCGGGGCGAGTGACTGGAAGTCCTCGACGAGCCGCAGCCCGTCCTCCTCCACGCCGATGAAGTCGGCGAGCACGGCTTCGCCGCCCTCGGGGCCGTCGCCGGTCAGGGCGGCGTCCAGGGACGAGGAGTTGTAGCCGTTCGAGGCGATCTGCGCCTCGATCACCTCCTTCTCGGAGATGTTCATCAGGGTGGCGAGTTCGGCCACCGTCGGATCGCGGTCCAGCCGGCTGCCGAGTTCCTCACGCGCCTTGGCCAGCTCGACGCGCAGCTCCTGAAGGCGCCGCGGGACGTGCACCGCCCAGGTGGTGTCACGGAAGAAGCGCTTGATCTCGCCGACGATGTAGGGGAGCGCGAACGACGTGAACTCGACCTCGCGGGAGATCTCGAACCGGTCGATCGCCTTGATCAGACCGATCATGCCGGTCTGGACGATGTCCTCCATGTCGTCGCCACGGCCCCGGAACCTTCCGGCCGCGAAGCGCACGAGCGACATGTTCATCTCGATGAGGGTGTTGCGCGCGTACTGGTACTCGTGCGTGCCCTC
This sequence comes from Streptomyces sp. NPDC048523, assembly GCF_043199815.1. NCBI lineage: Bacteria > Bacillati > Actinomycetota > Actinomycetes > Kitasatosporales > Streptomycetaceae > Streptomyces > Streptomyces sp. NPDC048523. The sequence continues at coordinate 735,935 of NZ_JBICWQ010000004.1, forward strand.
TTCGAGCTCGGTCAGGCGCTGGAAGAACTGGCGGGACAGCTCGCGTGCGTCCCGAGGGGCGACGGAGCGCGGTTCCTCGACTCCCGGCAGGGGTGTCCCACCCGTCCTGGTCCCGCTGGCGTGCTCGGTGACGTGTGCCTCCGAACGATTCACGGCGGTGACGGCGGTATGCATTACCTCTCCCACGAAAGTCACGGCTCGACGTCTGCCTCTTCGGCCTGGGTTGTCACGAGTGCTGCAGGTGTGGCCTGCCGTGTACCCGGAACGCAAGAACATATGCGTGCCCGGACCACCGGCCGACCGATCAGCCCGCAGCTCTCTCGCCCTGCGCCTACCCGGGGAGTGACGACGCATGCCCCCCAAGTTGACCGGTGGCGTGAAATCGCCGTTCCTCAGAGAGCGACCCGGGTCGCGACGATCAGTTCGTGGAGGTAGCGCTTGGTGACCCGGCCGCCGTACCGCGTGTCGATCAGTTCCCGGATGCAGGCCAGCAGGCCCTCGCGGCGGGTGCAGTCGAGCGCCCGGTGGCCCGAGTAGGTGAGGAGGACGTCGATGTACTCGTCGGCGGTGTGGGTGATGTCCTGTTCGAAGCGCGTGACCGTGACGTCGGCGAAGCGCGGACAGGTCTCGAACTCCTCCGTCTCCGAGAGGATCTCGGACGACGGCCGGAGCCGCAGACCGGGCGGTGTGGCCGGATCCCAGCGTTCGTAGCACTCCTGGGCCCGGGCGAAGAACTCGGTCGTGCCGCCCGCCACATGGTGGGTGACCACGACAGCGAGATGTCCCCCGGCGCGCAGCGCGTCCGCCGCCTTCTCCACCCGGACGGCCGGGTCGATCCAGTGGAAGGCGGTGGCGCAGGCGACCAGGTCGAAGCGCTCCTTTGGCAGCGGCCAGCGCTCGAACTCTGCGGTACGCACATCGACCCGCGGGAATCCCGCCAGCCGCCGCCTGGCCACCGCGGCCAGCGCGTCGCCCAGCTCCACCGCCGTGATGTGACACCCGAACCCGGCAAGGGCACGGGTCAGCTGACCCGTACCTGGGCCGATCTCCAGCACACGGCTCCGTCGGCCGAGGGCCGCCGACCGTGCCAACTCCCCGACCAGAGCGGGCGGATAGCTCGGACGCGCCTTGTCGTACAGCTCCGCCGCGTCGTTGAACGTCTCGCGCAGCACCGGTGTCCGCGACCTTCCCATCGATTCCACCCAGGGCAGAATGCCGGACCCTTCCCCTGGCGGCCAGGGAATTTAGGCTGAGCCGGTGAGCAACGAAGCGCCGAACCAAGCCCGCGTGATCCCGCTGCGCCCGCAGTCCGCGCGCCCGGGGTCCGTCCGCCCAGTGTCCGAACGCCCCGCCACGGCACCGCCGCGGGATCCCGCCGCCAGGGAGACCAGGCAATCCAGGGAACCCCTGTGGCGTGACCTCGTCGGAGACGTCCTGCGCCGCGAGCGCCTCGCCCAGGAGCGCACGCTCAAGGACGTGGCCGACGCGGCCCGGATCTCGATGCCCTACCTCTCCGAAGTCGAGCGCGGCCGCAAGGAGGCCTCCTCGGAGGTCCTCGCGGCCGCCGCCCAGGCACTGGGTCTCGGCCTCGGTGATCTGCTCTCCCTGGCCCAGGGGGAGCTCACCCGGCACGCCGCGCGCAGCCGCCGCGCGGTGCCGGGATCGCCGTACAACGGGATGTGCCTGGCGGCCTGAGGCGGCGGGGCCGGTGTCTCAGACCGTCACGAGGCGCCGGCTCACCACCTCGTCGGCCAGCCCGTACTCCACCGCCTCCTGCGCGGTGAACACCTTGTCGCGGTCCATGTCCGCGCGCAGGGTCGCGATGTCGTGGTGGGTGTGGCGGGCCAGCACCTCCTCGACCTGGGAGCGGATGCGGACCATCTCCTTGGCCTGCAGGGCGAGATCGGAGATGGCGCCGCGGCTGCCGCCGGAGGCGGGCTGGCCGAGCAGTACGCGTGCGTGCTCCAGCACGAGCCGCCGCCCGGGGTCCCCGCCGGCCAGCAGGACGGCCGCGGTGGACGCCGCCTGTCCCACGCACAGCGTCGAGATCGGGGCCTGCACGTAGGTCATCGTGTCGTAGATCGCCATCAGCGAGGTGAACGATCCGCCGGGGGAGTTGATGTAGATCGAGATCTCGTTCTCCGGTGCCGCCGACTCCAGGTGCAGGAGCTGTGCGATCACGACGTTGGCCACGCCGTCGTCGATCTCGGTGCCGAGGAAGATGATCCGCTCGGAGAGCAGGCGGCTGAACACGTCGGAGGACCGCTCGCCCTGCGCGGTCCGCTCGACGACGTACGGAATCGTGTAGTTCGCCATGTCACAGCCCCATCCGTCGCTTCGAGGCGGCCGGGCGGACGTCCGCGAGGGACTCCAGGACCCGGTCCACCATGCCGTACTCCTTGGCCTCCTCGGCCGTGAACCAGCGGTCGCGGTCGCCGTCGCGGGCGATGGTCTCCGGTGTCTGGCCCGTGTTCTCGGCGAGGAGCCGCTCCATGGTCTGTTTGCTGTGATCCAGGTTCTCCGCCTGGATCAGGATGTCGGCGGTGGTCCCGCCGATGCCCGCGGACCCCTGGTGCATCATGATCCGGGCGTTGGGCAGGGCGTACCGCTTGCCGGGTGTGCCGCCGCAGAGCAGGAACTGGCCCATGCTCGCCGCGAAACCCATGGCGAGCGTCGACACGTCGTTGGGAATCAGCCGCATCGTGTCGTAGATGGCGAGGCCCGCGTACACGGAGCCGCCCGGGCTGTTGATGTACAGGCTGATGTCGGTGCGCGGGTCCTCCGCGGACAGGACCAGCAGCTGGGAGCAGATCCGGTTGGCGGAGACCTCGTCGACCTGGGTGCCCAGCAGGACGATGCGCTGGGCGAGGAGCTGGGCGGCCAGTTGGTCGTCGAAGCGGGTGGGAGGGGTGTCGCCGTCCTCGGCCCGGGGGGAAGTCATGGGCGGTCCTCGTGGTCGTAGGGATGCCGTCGGCTCCACTGTCGACCTCGCAGGACGGCCCGCGGCGTTTTCTCTGCCGGTGGCAGATTCGCCACCGGCAGAGGGCCGGCCCGGGGGTGTGCTGAGCGGTGTGCTCAGCGGTGGGCTCAGCCCTTCTCGCGCAGCTGCCGGAAGAACGCCCGCACGTCGCCGACCAGCAGGTCCGGCTCCTCCATCGCCGCGAAGTGGCCGCCCCGGTCGAACTCGGTCCAGCGCACGATGTTGTCGGTGCGTTCCGCCTTGTGCCGCAGCGGGAGCTGAAGCTCCGCCGGGAAGACGGCGAGGGCGGTCGGCGCGGTCGACGGTTCGGTGGGCCGGGCCGCCCTCCCGCCCGTGGCGTGCGCCCGCTCGTAGTAGATCCGGGCGGCCGAACCGCCGGTGCCGGTCAGCCAGTACAGCATCACGTTGGTCAGCAGCCGGTCCCGGTCCACGGCCTCCTCGGGCAGCTCCGCGGAGTCGGTCCACTCCTGGAACTTCTCGACGATCCAGGCGAGTTGGCCGACCGGCGAGTCGGTGAGGGCGTAGGCGAGGGTCTGCGGCCGGGTGGAGTGCAGGACCGCGTACCCGGTGCCCTCCGCCGACCAGGCGCCCCACCGGCGCCATGACTCCAGCGTCTGCTCCCGTTCCCCGGGGCCGAGCGCGGCGAGTTCCTCCTCCGTCGGTCCGTGCGTCGCCTGCGCGCCCGGCAGCAGGTTGAGGTGGACACCGATGATCCGCTCGGGATGGGCGCGGCCCAGCTCCCGGGAGATCGCCGAGCCCCAGTCACCGCCCTGCGCGCCGAACCGCTCGTAGCCGAGCCGTGTCATCAGCTCGGCCCACGCGTCGGCGATCCGGCCCGCCTCCCAGCCCGTGTCGGCGGGCGGCCCGGACAGCCCGAACCCGGGGATGCTCGGTACGACGACGTGGAAGGCGTCGGCCCGGTCGCCGCCGTGGGCCGCCGGATCGGTCAACGGGCCCACCACGTCCAGGAACTCGACGATCGAGCCCGGCCAGCCGTGCGTGATGATCAGCGGGGTGGCGTCCGGCTCGGGGGAGCGGATGTGGGCGAAGTGCACGGTCGTGCCGTCGATGACGGTCGTGAACTGGGGCCACTCGTTCAGCTGTGCCTCGGCCGCCCGCCAGTCGTAGGAGTGCCGCCAGTGGTGGGCGAGTTCGCGCAGGTAGGCCGCCGGGACGCCGTATGCCCAGCCCGTGGCCGAGAGGTCGTCGGGCCAGCGGGTGCGGTCGAGCCGGTCGTGGAGGTCGTCGAGGTCGCTCTGCGGAATGTCGAGGCGGAAGGGCCGGACCGGGTCCGTGGGCTCTGTGGGCGCAGACGTCATGCCCGGATGCTAGTTCGCACCGGTGTATCGGCCACCTGGATTAATCCGCCGTCCGACCGATGAGTTCCGCGGCGAGGATCGGTCGACACACATGACGGACGTTCCCACGACCCAGGAGGTACCCATGACCACCGACGGTTTTACCACTTGTCTCTGGTTCGACGGCCAGGCCGAGGAGGCCGCCCACTTCTACGTCTCGGTCTTCAAGAACTCCAGCATCGGCGAGGTCGCCCGCTATCCCGAGGGCGCGCCCCAGCCCGCCGGCAGTGTGCTGACCGTCGAGTTCACGGCGAACGGCCACCGGTTCCTCGCGCTGAACGGCGGCCCCGAGTTCAAGTTCACCGAGGCGGTCTCCTTCATGGTCTTCTGCGAGAACCAGGAGGAGATCGACTACTACTGGAGCAAGCTCACCGAGGGCGGCGAGCCCGGCCCCTGCGGCTGGCTCAAGGACCGGTACGGCCTGTCCTGGCAGGTGGTGCCGGACCGGCTGCAGGCCATGGTCACCGACCCGGACCCGGCGAAGTCGGCCCGCGTCATGAAGGCGTTCATGGCGATGAGCAAGTTCGACCTCGCCGCCCTGGACCGGGCGTACGCGGGCGAGTGAGCGCGCCCCGAACGCGCGCGGGCGCTCCTCAGGACGACCTCAGGACGTACCGATCACCCGCGTGATCTCCTGGGCGATCCGCAGGATGCCGGGGGAGCGGACCGGGCACGGCCTGGGCGTGGGCGTCGTGGGCGCCAGGCAGAAGTGCAGATAGTCCTTGTCGAGGTGCAGGGCGGTGCGGTCGCGGTCCGGCTGGGTGCAGTAGTCGGGGTGCTCGTACTCGTAGGCGGTGCAGGGCAGGTACTGCGCCCAGGAGTAGCGGGATCCGGCGGGTGCCACCGTCGCGCCCGCGTCGGCGACGACATCGTCCGAGGCGGCCGCCTGCGCCTCGTACAGTTCGTTCACGCGCCGGACCCGGTCGGGGGTGATCGGGTCCGGGCCCTGGGCCACCCACACGATCCGCGGCCGCCGTGCACCGCCGGCCGCGGCGATCTGATCGGTCAGCCTCTTCAGGTCCGCCCGGTACCTGCTGAAGTACTTCTGTGGTGAGGCGGCATGGCTGATCCCGTCCATGCACCACGTGTAGTACCACGCGTTGCCCCAGAACTGCAGCACCACGAAGTCCGGGTGCAGCGCCCGGACCAGCGCGGCCGCCTTGTCCTTGTCGGGCACCAGGGACTTCTTCCCGGTGCCCTCCAGGTAGTCGCACGGCGTGGTCCCCGAGTACGGGGCGCTCGTGTACGTCGCCCGCAGATTCCGGCGCAGCTCCTGCCCGAGGACCCGCTGGGCCTCCATGGCGAGCGAGTCGCCGAGATACAGCACCCGCGGGGCGACGACGGCCGTGGAGGCGCTCGGGGAGGTCTGGGCGCGCTGATGCGTGGTGGCCCCGCGGGAGACGTCCGGGGTCGGTGGTGCCGTCTCCGGTCCGTCCGAGGGGTCGCTGCAGGCGCCGAGCAGCAGGACTGCGGTCAGCAGTCCCACGATCCACGATGTCCGCATGCGCGACTCCCGCCCCGGTCGCCGAAAAACGGTTCCCCAGGCAAGCACAGCCGGGCCCGAGGGGGAAGACACGCGGCGTGGCAAGAGAGGACCGGGGCTCGCGAAACGGCCCCGGCCCTCGCGTTCACACCCGGTCGGCGGCGATCAGCAGGTACTGAAAACTGCCGTTCCGGTAGGCGGTCAGAAAGGTCTCCTCGATCCCGGTCACCAGATGGTCGGCCTCCTTGCGCAGCTCCCAGTAGGGCAGCGCCGCCTCGGTGAGGTCCTCGACGTGCACCGGCACCAGCCGGTTGCGGGCCAGCGCCCGGAAGTACGCCGAGCGGGGATGGATGTCGCAGATGTAGTGGGCGTTGATGAGCGAGACCTCGCGGGAGGCCTGTCCGTAGGTGTCGTTGTAGCAGCCGGTGATGACCACATAGCGCCCGCCGCGGCGCAGCAGCCGGGCATGCTCGGCGAACAGCAGGTCCAGCTCGACGTACATGCTCGACTCGTTGTTCCAGGAGGCCGCGTACGCCCCGGAGGGCAGCCCGGTGTCCAGCATGTTGCGGTGGTGGTAGCGCACCCGGTCGTCGATGCCCCGCTTGCGGGCCTGGGCGTTGGCGAACTCCGCCTGCTTCTCGGAGATGGTGACGCCGTCGCTATGGCACCCGTAGCGCAGATGCGCCACGACACTGCCGCCGCCGCGCCCGCAGCCGGCGTCGAAGACCCGGTCCTCGGGGGTGAGCGGGCCCAGATGGGCGGTGAGGACTTCGGCCTGCGCGTGTTCGAGGCGGTGCAGTTCGGCGGTGATCCGCTCACGCCGCCGTACCGGATCGGGCTCGTCGAGCACGGCGCGGTCGGCCTCTCCGATGCCGTAGTGGTGGTGGTAGAGGTCGTCGAGCTTTCCGAGTTCGAGGTTGACCGGGTTCTCCTCGGCGTTCCAGTAGGCCGCGACACGGCTCTGGTACGTCGACTGGGTCGGCACCTGGGCCGCGGTGCCGGCGTGGGGGGCGATGGTCAACGGTGACTCCTTGTGCTGGTGCGTGTGACGTTCTGTCATTCGGGTGCGCTTACCAGTAGTTGGGCAGGTGGTAGCGGTGGCTGTTGGTGGCGTGCCACTCGTGGTTGCCGGCCACCCAGTCGGACAGGCTCCGGGTGTAGCGCTCCACGAGCGGTGAGATGGCGGACAGCAGCGCCGACTCCTCGTCGAAGGCCGCCATGATCCGGTTGTGGATCTCGACGGACTTCAGATAGGCGGCCTTGAGCCCGCACCGGTCGTTGGCGGCGACGACCTGCGGCAGGTTGAGGTGGGTGGGATCGCTCGCCAGTTCCTTGGTGAAGGAGTAGAGGTCGTTGACGATCGTGGTGGCGTTGCAGGCGAGTGCCGTGACCCGCTGGATCTCGGGCCGGGCGTACAGCGCCTCGGGCAGTTCGTAGCCGTCGACGGCGTCCACGATCGACAGACAGGGCCGGAAGTTGTTGAACTGCCGCATCACCAGGTACTCCCAGACCCGCGGCACATACCGGGTCTCCGCCCAGGCGGCCTCGGCGAGGTAGCCGAGGTGCAGCCGGGCGATGTCGTGGACGAACCGGTCGGTCTGGCTCGGGGTGGCGAGGGCGGCGTAGTCCGTCAGCGCGAAGTGGTAGGCGCGCAGCGGGCCGTCGGCCCTGACGCCCTCCCGCCACTCCTCCTCCAGCTCGGGGATGCCGTGGTACGGGTCGATCGCCGACTGGGCCACGATCAGCCGGCCGCCGAGGCCCCGGCGTGCTCCGCCGCGGCCCTCGTCCTCCTCGCAGTAGCAGGAGTCGACGACGTTCTCCGCGAGCAGCAACTCCCCGGCGACCGTGAGCCGTTCGAGGTCGACGGCCTCCGGATGCTGGAGGACCACGGCCCGGCCGAACTGGAACCCCGAGAAGTCCCCCTTCCACGCCTCCGGGAACAGGTCGAGGCGCCGGGCCCAGTCCTCCAGCCTGCGGTCTACCTCCGCGGCTTTCACCGGATCCGCGGGCGCGACCTGCCGGTGTCTGAGGCCGGGGATCGCCCCGCCGCGCCGGGAAGTGCGCAGGCTGCTCGCGATGTCGGGCGGACCCGGCAGGGACGGGGTGCTCGTCACGGTCACTCGGCCGTCCGGCCGATCTGGGCGTTCTCCAGGATCCCGACCGCGTCCGGGACCAGGATGGCCATCGAGTAGTAGGCGGTGACGAGGTAGCGGATGATCGAGTTGGTGTCGATCCCCATGAACCGCACGTTGAGGCCCGGCTGGTACTCCTCGGGGATGCCGGTCTGGTAGAGCCCGATGGCACCCTGGTCGCCCTCCCCGGTGCGCAGCGCGATGATGCTGCTGGTGTGCTGCGGGCTGACCGGGATCTTGTTGCAGGGGAAGATCGGCACCCCGCGCCAGGCGGGGATCTCGTGCCCCTCGACGCTCGCCGTACCCGGCACCAGACCGCGCCGGTTGCACTGCCGGAAGAACGCCGCGATCGCCTTCGGATGGGCGAGGAACAGCTTGGTCTTGCGGCGCATGGCGAGCAGGTCGTCCATGTCGTCCGGGGTCGGCGGGCCGGCGAAGGTGCTGATGCGCTGGCCGTGGTCGGCGTTGTGCAGCAGCCCGAACTCCCGGTTGTTGACCAGCTCCCACTCCTGGCGTTCGCGGATCTCCTCGATGGTCAGGCGGAGTTGCTGCTCGGTCTGGTCCATCGGGTTGTTGTAGAGGTCGGCGACCCGGGTGTGCACCCGCAGCACGGTCTGGGTCAGGGACAACTCGTACTCGCGCGGGGCGAGTTCGTAGTCGACGTAGCCGCCGTTGATCGTCGGCTCCCCGACATGGCCCGCCTGGACGGGGACGTCGGCCTCGCCCTTGCGGTTCATCGGCAGGCTCTGCCGTCGCGCGTAGGCCTCCAGATGGGCCGCGAGCGAGGGCACCCGGTCGGTGAACTCCCTGACCACCGACCAGGGCAGGACCAGTACGACGCCGGCGGTCTCCGCCCGTACCGAGCTCAGCCACAACGGGTCGGGCCGGCCGATCGCCTCGTCGCCCATCTGGTCGCCGTCGGTGACCACGCCGACGATCTCCTCCTCGCCGTACTTGCCCTCGGCGAAGCGGGTGAAGCGGCCGTGCACCACGAGGTAGGCCTCGGTGACCGGCTGCCCGGCCTCGACGAGGATCTGGCCGGCGCGGATCTCCCGGACCCGGAAGCGGGTCGCGAGTTCTTTGAGGACCTCGGTGTCCGAGTAGCCGCGCAGAGTGGGGAGTTCGGTGAGGGTCTGGGGGATGACCCGGATGTCGTCGGCGCCGTTCTGCTCGAACTGCACCCGGCCCCGGCCCACCCGGAGCTGGAGGCGCCGGTTGACGCGGTAGGTGCCGCCTTTCACGTCCACCCACGGCAGCATGCGCAGCAGCCAGCGGGAGCTGATGGCCTGCATCTGGGGTTCGGACTTGGTGGTGGTGGCGAGTTGTCGGGCCGCGGTGGTGCTGAGGCTGGTGAGCTGGGTTTCGGACGGGGGATCGGGTTCGTCGACGGCGGGGCCGGCGGCGCTGTCCGGTGTGGACACATTCCCTCCTGGCAGGTGAGCGGGATGACCGAGCGCGGCACCAGCCAAACAGGCGGGGCGGCCGTCCGAGCAGGGCGTGAAGGGGGCGTCTTCGCGGCAGGGAAGGTGTAAACATCGCTGGTGAGGCAGTCGGGGCGCGATGAGTGCCTCCGCGCTCCTGGTGTGGGAGTTCACGGTGTGCACTTCCTTGTCGTGGCGCGGCGGGAGGTACGTCGCCGAGGCCACCTCTGCGAAGCGGAACACGCTGTCCGTCGTCGAGCCCGCCGGGAGGCCGAAGAGTGCACGCGGCCGGTACGCTCGTGTACTCCCCGTAGCCCCGTAGCCCCGTAGCCCCGTCGGCGTCTCAGTCCGGTACGGGGAGGCGGGACACGGATCCTCGGACCCGCGCACGGAGCAGGCGCACGTCCCGCCGGTCCGCCGCCGCCAGGCCCCACCCGCCCCCGCTCATCGCCCCCGAAGCCACGCACCCCGCACGCCCCTGGAGCGCGTCCCTTCTGTCCCTTCTGGTGGCGAATCGTCCGTTCGGCGCGCGGTCGGGCGTCCCCGTGGCTAGCGTGTGAAGACGGACCGACCACCGATTCGGGAAGGGCCGCGATCATGGCCGTACAACCTGAGGGAACCCCCTGCTGGGCCGATGCGATGTTCAGCGACGTCGAGGGAGCCAAGAGCTTCTACGGCGACGTCCTCGGCTGGACCTTCGGCGAGTCGTCGTCGGAGTACGGCAACTACACGCAGGCCTACTCGGACGGCAAGGCCGTCGCCGCCGTCGTGCCGCCGATGCCGGGGCAGGAAGGGCACTCGCAGTGGTGTCTGTACCTCGCGTCGCCGGACGCCGCCGCCACCGCCGGCAAGATCCGTGACAACGGCGGCGAGGTGCTCATGGAACCGATGCAGGTCGGCGACTTCGGCACGATGTGCCTGGCGCGCGACCCGAGCGGAGTCGTCTTCGGCGTGTGGCAGGCGGGCACCCACGAGGGCTTCGAGGCGCCGCCCGAGCAGCCCGGCGCGTTCTGCTGGGCCGAGATCTACACTCGCGAACCCGAGAAGTCCGACGCGTTCTTCCCGGCCGTCTTCGGCTACCGCGCCCAGCGGATGGAGGACGAGGCCATCGACTTCCACATGTTCAACCTCGACGACAAGACGGTCCTCGGCCGGATGAAGATGACCGACGACTTCCCGCCCGAGGTACCGGCGTACATCAACGTCTACTTCTCGGTCCCCGACTGCGACGACGCCGTGGCCCGCGCCACCAAGCTCGGCGGTGTCCTGCGGTTCGGGCCGATGGACTCGCCCTTCGGCCGGTTCGCGGCCCTCAGTGACCCGCAGGGCGCGAGCTTCTCGGTCATCGACGTGACGACGACCCAGGGCGACATCCCCCAGATCTCCGACGTGCCCTAGCCGGTGCCGGTGCCGGTGCAGTCATCGAGCAGCTCCCACCCCTCGCGTCGCGCTGCGAGGGTCGTGACCGCGGTCGTCCCGGCGGGGTGAACGGGGGCAGGTCCCGGCCGACGCGGACGTGGATCTGCTCGCCCTCCCGTTGATCTGGGGCGCGCACCTGCGCTGCGAGACGCGGACGGGGCGGCGCCCGAGGGCGAGGTGGTCCGCTGGGTGGTGGCCGCGGGGTGAACGGGGCGGGTCCCGGGCGACGCCGACGTGGGCCTGCTCGCCTCCACGCTGATCGGGGCCGCGCATCTGCTCTTCGCCGACGCGGACGGAGGGAGCGGTACCCGAGGGCGAGGAGGTCCGCAGGGCCGTGGCCGCGGTCGTCCCGGCGGGGTGAACGGGGGCCCCTCCGCTCATGGCATGATCGAGCGCATGCGTGAACGACTGGTGGCCGCGTGCGACGGGGCTTCGAAGGGAAATCCGGGGCCCGCGGCCTGGGCCTGGGTCATCGCCGACGAGTCGGAGACACCGTCCCGCTGGGAGGCAGGGCCGCTCGGCAAGGCCACCAACAACGTCGCCGAACTCACCGCACTGGAGCGGCTGCTCGCCGCGACCGACCCGGACGTGCCGCTGGAGATCCGGATGGACTCCCAGTACGCCATGAAGGCCGTCACCACCTGGCTGCCGGGCTGGAAGCGCAACGGCTGGAAGACCTCCGCGGGCAAGCCGGTCGCCAACCAGGACCTCGTCGTGCGGATCGACGAACTGCTCGACGGGCGTTCGGTCGAGTTCCGTTACGTCCCCGCCCACCAGGTCGACGGCGACCCGCTCAACGACTTCGCCGACCGCGCGGCCAGCCAGGCGGCCATCGTCCAGGAGCCCGCGAGCAGCGAACTCGGCTCTCCGCAGCCGCCGCCGTCGCCGGACACCCCGCAAAAAGCCGACCGCCCCGCCCGGGCCAAGTCGCCCAAGCGGAGCGGCGGTTCGTCTTCTCGTACGATCAAGGCCAAGTTCCCCGGCCGGTGTCTGTGCGGACGTTCCTACGCGGCGGGCGAGCCCATCGCGAAGAACGCCCAGGGCTGGGGGCACCCGGAGTGCCGTACGGAAGCGGCCGGTTAGGGGCCGGCCGGAGCGCGAGGGTCAGATGACCGCGCCGCGCCACTCACCGGTCTCCTGACCGCGCTCCTCGATGAACGTCTTGAAGCGCTCCAGGTCGCCCTTGGTCTGCCGCTTCACGAAGCCGAGCTTGTCGCCCACCTTCTCGGTGATGCTGTCCGGATGGAAGTCCATCTGGAGCATCACCTTGGTGTGGCCCTCGTCGAGCCGGTGGAAGGTCACCGCACCGGCCTGCTTGGCCTCGCCGGCGATGGTGGTCCAGGCGACCCGCTCGTCCGGGATCTGCTCGGTGATCTCCGCGTCGAACTCCCTGTGCACTCCGTTGACGTTGGTCACCCAGTGCGTGAGCGTGTCGGTGCGCTGTTCGATGCGCTCGACCCCGCTCATGAACTCGGGGAAGGTCTCGAACTGCGTCCACTGGTTGTAGGCGGTGTGCACCGGCACGCCGACCTCGATGGACTCCTCGACCTGCGACACGGGTGAATCCCTCCTTCGTCTTCTCGGTGTGTGTGGCGCGGGTACCGCGTGATCCGGAGGGCAAACCGCCGCAAGACGAATGTCATGCCGTGTCGAAGGTGTAGTGGCGCGTGTGGTCCAGCAGGTCCGCGGGGCGCACGTCGTTCCACGGCCGCATGGTCTCGTCGAGGTCGACGACCTCGGGCGTTCCGGCGGCCGGGACGTAGCGGGAGTCCGGATGCCGCCGCTGCCACTGGGCCCACAGCTTGTCCACGTAGGCGTGGTGGAGCCAGAACACCGGATCGTTGGGGGAGACCCCGGTCGCCATCTGCCCGCCCACCCAGACATGGACCCGGTTGTGCAGATTGACCCCGCGCCAGCCCTCCAGATGGTTGCGGAAACCGTTCGACGAGCTGTTCCAGGGAGCCATGTCGTACGTCGCCATGGACAGCACCGACTCCACCTCGCCCCGGGTCGGCAACTCCCGTACGCCGACGCCGAGGGCGCGTCTGAGATACGTACGGCCGTCGACCCGCACGTTGATCGGCCACGCGCCGGTGTCCGCGGCGAACGGGCCGTCCATCACCCGACCGTCCCGGCTGCGCCCGGTGCCGCCGAGGAAGTCGGGACCCCACAGCGAGGCGCGCGGGGAGCGGTCGGCGCTCCAGTCCCAGTAGGGGAGTGCCACCGAGGCGTCCACCGACTGCAGGGCCCGCTCGAAGTCGAGCAGGAATCTGCGGTGCCAGGGCAGGAAGGAGGGCGAACGGTGGCCGGTGCGCTCGCCGTTGTCGGTGTCGGCCATGATGAAGCCGTTGTGCGTGGTGACGAACGCGTCGTAGCGGCCGCTGCGCTTCAGTTCCAGAACGGCGGCGACGAACCGCCGCTTCTCGTCGGCGGACAGGGTGGCCTGGTTCTTGCGGACGGTCATGTGCGGGTGCTCCAAAAGGGCGTGCGGGGGCGGGGCGGCGGCGGTCAGTTGGCGGGGAGCGGCAGCAGCCGCGCGCCCTGGAGCTCGTCGACGGCGGCCCGCGCGGCGGCGCGCGGCGTGGGCACCGGGTCGTAGTGGCTGACGACACTGATCCAGGTGCCGTCGGCGTTGCGCATCATGTGCAGCTCCACGCCGTCGACCGTCACCCGGTAGCCGCCGTGGTGGCCGCCGGTGGACCGGCCCCGTATCCGGCGGCCCTTGTAGACCTCGTCGAAGACCTCCGGTGACCCGTGATGGTGGTCTTCGGCGGATGCGCGCGGGGCGGCGGCCGCTCCTGCGGCGAGGGCGGCCGTCGCGGTGAGCGCGGTACGGCGGGTGAGTTCCGGCATGCGGTGTGCCTCCTGGGTTGACGGACTCCGCATGCCTATCCGCCCGGTCGAGAGCGGGAGAAATCGCTTGAGGCCGGTTGGCTCCGATCCAGACAATTACCTACATGTCGTACAGCGTTGAACGAAGATGATCTTGCTGTAGAGAGGGCTTTCGGGAACCCGGACGGAGGAATTCCTCCTCTCGCGAGCCGTGAATCCGATGATCCTTTGCGGGTGAACCCGCTGGCAGTGGCCCTCCTCACGCGCTGAAAGTGGCGTGAACCGGAGCGAGGGTCACGCACCCTCTGGCTGCTACTCTGCGTTGCCAATTGACCGCTTTGGGTAATTTCTAGGGGTGCGTGTGAAGGTCGCCTGCGTCGGCGGCGGGCCCGCCGGCCTGTATCTCTCGATCCTGCTGAAACGGCAGGACCCGTCCCACGACATCACTGTCCACGAGCGCGACCCGGAGGGCTCGACCTACGGCTGGGGCGTCACCTACTGGCGCGGACTGCTCGACAAGCTCCACGTCCACGACCCCGAGTCCGCCCGCGCGATCGAGGAGGCGTCGGTCACCTGGAACCAGGGCGAGGCCCGAGTGCGCGACCTGGTCACCCGGCGCCCGAGCGACGAGGGCTTCGGCATCGGCCGCCACCGCCTGCTGGAGATCCTCGCCACGCGGGCCCGCTCCCTGGGCGTACGGCTCGAGTTCGAGCACGAGATCACCCACGACAACCTCCCCGCGGCCGAGCTCGTCGTGGCCGGCGACGGCGTGCGCAGCGCCCTGCGCACCGGGCACGCCGACCACTTCGGAGCCGAGACCACGGAGGGCCGCAACCACTACATCTGGCTCGGCACCAGCAAGGTCTTCGACTCCTTCACCTTCGCCTTCGTCGAGACCGACCACGGCTGGATCTGGTGCTACGGCTACGCCTTCAGCCCCGAGCGCAGCACCGTCGTCGTCGAGTGCGCACCGCGGACCTGGACCGGCCTCGGACTGGACAGCGCCGGCGACGCCGACGGACTCGCCCTGCTGGAGAAGCTGTTCGCCGACGTCCTCGACGGCCATCCGCTGATCGGCCGCTCCACCGGCTCGGGCAGCGCCCAGTGGCTGAACTTCCGCACCCTCACCAACCGGACCTGGCGCCACGACAACCTCGTCCTGCTCGGCGACGCCGCCCACACCACCCACTACTCCATCGGCGCCGGCACCACCCTCGCCCTGGAGGACGCCATCGCCCTCGCCGACGCCCTGCATGCGCACACCGAGCTTCCGCAGGCACTCGCGCGCTACGAGCGGCAGCGCAAGTCGGAGCTGCTCTCCATCCAGAGCGCCGCCCGCTACAGCGCCCAGTGGTACGAGAACCTGTCCCGCTACATCGACCTGCCGCCGGAGCAGATGTTCGCCCTGCTCGGCCAGCGTCACTCGCCGCTGCTGCCCCATGTCCCGCCCCAGCTGTACTACCGGATCGACAAGGCCGCCGGGCAGCTGGAGGCCCTGCGCAGGTTCAAGCGCTGGCTCGGACCGAAGGTCGCACGCGGCGTGCACGCGCGGGAGCTGGCCTCGCGCAAGTAACCGCGGCCCTGGAAACGGTTGGGTGAATGACGATTCACCGCTAGAGTGAATTGTCATTCACCCACTGTTTTCCCTGTCGATTCCGGAGCGCCGATGGACCAGCAGGGCCCGATATCCCCGTCCCGCGGAGCAGTCGGCAAAACCGGCCTGCGGGCCCGGCTCACCGTCCCGGTGCTGGCGATGTGCGGCACGCTCATGGCCGTCATGCAGACCGTGGTCGTCCCGCTGCTGCCGGACCTGCCCCGGCTGACGCACTCCTCGCCCGGCGCCGTCTCCTGGATGGTCACGGCGACCCTGCTGGCCGGTGCCGTCCTCACCCCCGTGCTCGGCCGCGCCGGCGACATGTACGGCAAGCGCCGGGTGCTGACCGGCGCCCTCGCCCTGATGACGCTCGGCTCGGTGATGTGCGCCCTGTCGTCCGACATCACCGTGCTCATCGCGGCCCGCGCCCTCCAGGGTGCCGCCGCCGCCGTGGTGCCGCTGTCGATCAGTATCCTGCGCGACGAACTGCCGCCCGAGCGCCGGGGTTCCGCGGTCGCGATGATGAGTTCCACGGTCGGCATCGGCGCCGCGCTCGGTCTGCCGCTGGCCGCCATGGTCGTCCAGTACGCCGACTGGCACACCATGTTCTGGATGACCAGCGCCCTCGGCGCCCTCGGGGTCACGGCCGTGTCGTGGGCCGTGCGCGAGTCGCCGGTACGACAGCCGGGCCGCTTCGACGTGCCGGGCGCCCTGGGACTGGCCGTCGGCCTGGTCAGCCTGCTGCTCGGGGTGTCCCAGGGCGGGCAGTGGGGCTGGGGCAGCCCGCGGGTCCTCAGCCTGTTCCTGGTCTCCGTCGGCGTCCTCGCCCTGTGGTGGTGGCGCCAACTGCGCACCGAGCAGCCCCTGGTCGACCTGCGGCTCGTCACCCGGCCGCGGGTGGGCCTGTCCCACGTGGCCGCCCTGCTCACCGGCTTCGCGTTCTACGCCAACTCCCTGGTGACGGCCCAGCTGGTCCAGGCACCGAAGGCCACCGGTTACGGACTCGGTCTGTCGATCGTGGCCACCGGCCTGTGCCTGCTGCCTGGCGGAGTGACCATGCTGCTGTTCTCACCGCTGTCGGCCCGGATCTCCGCCACCCGCGGCCCGCGCATCACGCTCGCCCTCGGCGCCGCGGTCATCGCGTGCGGCTACGCCGTACGCATCGCGGACAGCCGCGACCTGTGGATGATCATCCTCGGTGCGACCGTGGTGGCCACCGGCACCACCCTCGCCTACTCGGCCCTGCCCACCCTGATCCTGCGTGCCGTCCCGGCCGAGCAGACCGCCTCCGCCAACGGCGTCAACGTCCTGATGCGCACCATCGGCCAGGCCACCTCCAGCGCGGCGGTCGCGGCGGTACTGGTCCACCACACCAGCCCGGTCGGCGGCGTCCTCGTGCCCACCCTGCACGGCTACCTGATGGCCTTCGCCATGGCGGGCGCGATAGCCCTCGCGGCCTGCGCGGCGGCGCTGACCATCCCCGGCGACTCCGCGCCCGAGGGGACCCGCCGGACGAAGGGCCGCACCCGGGGCGCGCGGGACGGGGCGATGGAGGGAGCATGAGTGCCGTGAGCACACCGCCCCCCACCACCACGACCGCCCGCCGCGACGCCGAGTCGACCAAGGCCGCCATCCTCAGGGCGGCCCGCTATCTCCTGGCCCGCACCCCTTACGCCGACATCACCCTCAAGGCGGTCGCCGAACGCGCCGGTGTCAGCCCGCCGTTGATCGTGAAGTACTTCGGCAACAAGGACGCCCTCCTCGCCCGCGTCATGTCCTTCGAGTCCGACGCGACGGCCCTGCTCGACGCCCCCGTCGACGACCTGGGCCGCCACATGGTCCGCCATGTCCTCACCGGCCAGATCGAACGCGGCGCCGACCCCCTGCTCCGCATCGCCTTCGCCCCCGTCCAGGGCGAACACGGCGACATCCTGCGCGTCAACTTCCGCGCCCAGGTGGTCGAACGCCTCGCGGAGCGCCTGCGGGGCCCCGACGCCGGCCTGCGCGCCGAACTGGCCGTCGGCACCCTCCTGGGCCTGGGCGTGATGTACGGCATCGCCCGGGGCACCGAGCTGAGGGCGAGCGCCGTGGAAGACGTCGTGGACCGCTACGCCCCCACCGTGCAGGCCCACTTGACGCCAGAAGGGCCCTAGCGGAACAGCCGGTCCAGGAACGCGTTGCCGAACACGCCGTGCGGATCGAGCCGGTCCAGCACTCCCGCTGCCTTCCCCCACACCGCCTCACCGAACGACCCGGGGATCGTCGTCCCCAGCACCTCCTCGTCCGCCCACACGGCGTCGTCCGTGTAGGCCCAGCCCTTGGACCACTCGACACGCGTCCCCTGGTAGCCGTCGAACAGGAACTGCTCGATCTCCCGCAGAAAGGCCTCCGCGTACGGCGTCCCCGGCAGCGTCAGGATGTCCAGCCACACCGCCGTGTCCCACTCGGGATGCGCCTGGTCCGCCCGCAGCGCCGACAGCAGCGGGGCCCGCGCCCCCATCACCTCGGCCTCCGCCGGATCGTCGAGCCCGGTCACCCTGATCTCCACCGTCCCGTTGACCGGGAACCGCCCCTGCGCCGTGTACGCGGCGAGCCTCTCCCGGTACAAGTCCGTGAACTCGGAGACGACCCGCTGCACCTGGTCCCGGCTCGTCAGGACCGCGTACCCGTTCGCGGTCACCCTGAGCGTCGTCGGTCTGATGTACAGCAGCGTGTTCTTGGACGGCCCCCAGATGTCCGCCGACAGCGTCGCGGTGAGCCCCACGGTCGCCACGTCGAGCTGGGCGTTGCCGAGCACCGGTGCCAGATACCAGGCCGCGTCCGACACCATCCGCCCGGCCAGATCCGCCACCAGCGTCGGAACGTTGTCGGAGAAGGGGTAGTTGTACGGCGAGGTCACCCGCCGCGAGGTCAGCGGCTTGCGCGGCGCCACGCTCCACACCTTCAGCCACGGGAACTCCGTGTAGGCGAACCAGATCGCCTCTACCCGCCCGGCCTCCTCCAGGAAACTCGCGAAGGTCCGCCCCTCACCGCCGGGCGCGGCGAAGAGCTCGGCCGCCGGGATGTCGACCCGGCTGACACACCGCAGATTGCTGTCGGCGCCCACCCGCAGCACGACCTCGGTGACGAACGTCCGCCCGAGATGCGTGAGCAGGGCCGCGCTGTCGGCCTCGGCGCGGCTGAAGGTGCGCAGCCCGTACGCCCCGCTGTCCTCGTCCCACACCACCGCCGTCAGCGACAGGATGCGATTGCTGAGCGAGCCGTACGTCTGCCCGGGC
Source organism: Streptomyces sp. NPDC048523 (assembly GCF_043199815.1). NCBI lineage: Bacteria > Bacillati > Actinomycetota > Actinomycetes > Kitasatosporales > Streptomycetaceae > Streptomyces > Streptomyces sp. NPDC048523. The sequence goes on from NZ_JBICWQ010000004.1 coordinate 754,432, forward strand.
AGCCGTTGCTCCCCGTCGGCCGGGACGGCGGTGCCGTGCGCGTCGATCGCCAGCGCGCCGCCCAGGGTGAGGTCACCGGGCGCGGGCGCGGCCGTGACGCCGAGCCCGTGCCCCTCCAGATAGGTGAGCAGCGCCTCCAGCGTGACGCCGGTGCCGGCCCGCACCGCGGAGGCGGAGTCCAGGGACAGGCCGGTGAGGTGGGAGGCGGTGTCGACGAGGAGGACGGGCGCGTCGGACCCGGTGCCCTCGGTGATGGTCAGGGGCGACCAGCCGTGCGAGGAGCCCCGCGCGCGGACCCGCCAGCCGTGCCGCCAGGCCCAGTTGACGACCTCCACCACCTGGTCCGGGCCGGTCGGAGCGCAGGCCCACAGCCCGTCGGCGGTGATCTCGCCGACCCAGTTCCGGTACGCCGAGCGGTGCAGGGCCACGCCCGCCGGGAAATCGGGCAGCTCCTCGGCCGCGGCCGCCGGATCGGCCGGCAGCAGAATCGGTACGGCCGCGAGGGCGGCGGCGCTCGCGAGGAAGCCGCGACGGGTCCAGGACGGTGTCTCCTGCGGGTGGTTGGGGTGGTTGCTCAAAGAACGATCAGTCACGGGGTCACGCTAGGCGGATGTTGACACGTGCATGCCCTGTGTCGAAACGTGTCACCCATGTGAGTGAACAATTCGCAGGCCCCGACCCGGAGCGACTCGTTCCGCGCAGGTCGGCGACGGATGACAGACTGACACCATGGACGAGCGCACATTCGGCAGGTCGCAGCAGCACGCATCCGTGATCGGACTCGGCACCTGGCAGCTGGGGGCCGACTGGGGAGACGTCGACGACAAGGAAGCCCTCTCGGTGCTGGAGGCGGCAGCCGAGTCGGGAGTCACCTTCTTCGACACCGCGGACGTGTACGGCGACGGACGCAGCGAGCAGACCATCGCCGCGTTCCTGAGCGGCAGGCCCGACCTGCATGTGCTGGTCGCGACCAAGATGGGCCGCCGCGTCGACCAGATCCCCGAGAACTACGTCCTCGACAACTTCCGCGCCTGGAACGACCGTTCCCGCCGCAACCTCGGCGTCGACCGCATCGACCTGGTCCAGCTGCACTGCCCGCCGACGCCCGTGTACTCCACGGACGAGGTGTTCGACGCCCTCGACACCCTGGTCGAGGAGGAGCGCATCGCCCACTACGGCGTCAGCGTGGAGACCTGCCAGGAGGCGCTGACCGCCATCGCCCGGCCCGGTGTGGCGAGCGTGCAGATCATCCTCAACGCCTTCCGCATGAAGCCGCTGCGCGAGGTCCTGCCCGCCGCGCGGGAGGCGGGCGTCGGCATCATCGCCCGGGTCCCGCTGGCCTCGGGCCTGCTGTCCGGCAAGTACACCAAGGACACGGTCTTCCCGGAGAACGACCACCGCGCCTACAACCGGCACGGCGAGGCCTTCGACGTCGGCGAGACCTTCTCCGGCGTCGACTACACGACCGGTGTCGAGGCCGCCGCCGAGTTCTCCGCACTGGCGCCCGAGGGCTACACCCCGGCCCAGCTCGCCCTGCGGTGGATCATCGAGCAGCCCGGCGTCACCACCGTCATCCCCGGCGCCCGCAGCCCCGAGCAGGCCCGCGCCAACGCGGCCGCCGCCAAGCTGCCGCCGCTGTCCGAGGACACCCTCGCGGCCGTCCGCGACCTCTACGACCGCCGTATCAAGGACCAGGTCGAGCACCGCTGGTGAACCCGCCCGGCTCCGGGACCCGGCGGCCCGCCGCTCCCGGAGCCGCGCTGTTTGAAAGATCAGTCACCGGATACCCGTTCCGCATGGTGGAGACGGTGAGACGGACGGGCCGCGACGAAACCGAGGAAGAGCGCGCGGACCGCATGTGGGGCGAACTCATCCAGGAGATCCGCGTAGCGCAGACAGGCGTGCAGATCCTGTTCGGCTTTCTGCTGACCGTGGTGTTCACTCCGAAATACGACGATCTGGCCCACACCGACCAGGTCATCTACATCGTGACCGTCGTCCTCGGCTCGTGCGCCACCGGAGCCCTCATAGGGCCGGTCTCCCTGCACCGCCTGGTCTCGGGGCGACGCATCAAACCCCAGGCCGTGCGGATCGCCTCCCGGCTGACCTTCGTGGGGCTGATCCTCCTGCTGACGACCATGACGTGCGCCCTGCTGCTGATCCTGCGGGTGGCGACCCACGACGGTTGGGTGCCCTGGCTCGTCACGGCGGTAGTGGCCTGGTACTTGGTGTGCTGGTTCGGCGTGCCCCTGTGGACCCGGCGCCGCTACACGACGAAGTGACGCGCGGCCCGTCAGGCTCGGGCTGAACCGGAGGGGGGCCGCCACGGCGGCCCCCCTCCGGTTCAGCCGCCCGCGATGACCGAGGCCAGGAAGTCGTCCACTCTGACCTCTTCCTGTCCCGGCGGCACGATCTCGCGGGTCTCGCGCAGGAAGGACGCCAGGGCCGGGGCCCACGCGAAGACCACGGCGTGCTGGCGGCCGCCGTCGGGGCGGGCGTCGCCGAAGAACTCCATGCGCAGCTCCTCCCAGACACCGGTCGAGACGGGGCTGAGCCGCACGTCCCCGACCCCGACCGGACCGCACAGGCCCTCGGCGAGCATTTCCCGGTCCAGCCGCCACCGCGCCAGCACCCGGCCGTCATGGCTGAACACCGCGGTGACGGCGAACGGGTCCGCCGCGTCGTAGCCCAGGTGGACGAGCACGGGGCACCGGCCCGTGCCGCCCGCCTGCAGTTGCACGACCAGAGTCTTGTGCGCGGTTCTGTGGACGAAGGAGTTCACCTGGAGGCCTCCGGGAAGAACGACGTAGAGCCCTCTAGTACCCCTCCTGCGCCCAAGATGCTCAGCCGTCCGGGTGATTTGCCTTCGCACCGCGCAAGGCCGTGATGCACGAGGCGATGGCCTGCTGGAGTTCCTCCAGCTGCTGGACCATGTCGTCCTCGTAGAAGTCCTGGGCGTCGTCGAAGGTCAGCTCCTCGAACACCTTGGTGGCCTTCTGGAGGCTGTTGTAGAACTTCGTCCGCCGCTCCTGGACCCGGAGCTCGGGATCGGCCTCCACGGCCTCGGCGACGAGGGACTTCATGGTGTCGAAGGCCTCGGCCGCCCACTCGCCGGTGTCCTCGTCCTCCTCCAGCTCCTCGAGGAGCGACAGGTGCCGCTCGGCCTCCTGGCGCAGGTCCACCGGCGCGTCGATGGTCTGCCCGGCCGGCGTCCTGACCTGTCCGGACTCGGCGATCTGGCGCACGTATCCGATCCGGTCGGCCGCCCTGCTCTCGGTGGCCACGGCCTTCTTCAGGTCGTCCGTGCGCACCACGTCACGGGCCAGCGAGGCCTGGAGCTCCGGGTCCTCCTTGATCCGGTCGAGGAGCGCGCTGCGCGCGGCCCGGGCGGTGGAGGGGTCCGCGAGGATCGCGGCACGCAGCGCGGTCGGGTTCTCGGCGACCTCCAGGGCCTTCGTCGGCCGGATGCCCTCGGCCTGAGCGGCCTCGGCGATGGCGGTGCCGCGCTCGGAGGTCGCGCTGTTGCGGGAGACGTAGTAGTCGAGCCACACGTCCGCGTCCGGCAGCTCCACCTCCTGGCCCGGCGCCAGCGCCTCGAAGTGCGGGACCATGCCGTCGTCGGCGGCCCGGTCCCAGGCCTTGTAGTAGCGCATGACGCGCTCGGGCGAGCAGCCGGCGAGCTCGGCGAACTCCTTCGCGGACACCTTCGGCGTCTCGTCCGCGCTCTGGCCGCCGGGCCGCACGCTGCGCGCCACCATCAGGGCGAAGGCCCATCCGCCGGTCCGCGCGTAGACCCCGAACTCGCGGGCGTCGCGCGCGACGAGGTCGGACAGGGGCGCGCCGGACGTCTCGGCCGGGGCTTCGGAGGACGTCTCGGACGGGTCGATCGCTAGGGTCACGGGTGTTTCTCCTGGGCAGGCTCGTTCGGACCGCACGATGTGCGGGTCGGAAGCCTATTGCACTCCCCAGGCACCACCCCGGCGGCCGACCCGCTCAGGCGAACGCGTCGCGCAGCGCGGGCAGCAGCGTCTTCTCCGACCAGTCGAGGAACTCCGGCTGCGAGTCGCCGCCGATCTGCACCAGCGCGACCTCGGTGAAACCCGCCTCCGCGTACGGCCGTACGGCCTCGACGAAGGCGTCGGGGTCGTCACCGCACGGGATCGACGCCGCGACGTCGTCGGGCGTGACGAACTGGGTGGCCGACTCGAACGCGTCCGGGTGCGGCAGCTCCGAGTTGACCTTCCAGCCGTTGCCGAACCAGCGGAACTGGGAGTGTGCCCGCTTGATCGCCGTGTCCCGGTCGGGGTCGTAGCAGACGGGCAGCTGCCCCACCCGCGGCTTGCCCTCGCCGCCGTTGCGGTCGAACGCGTCGAGAAGGCCCGCCTTGGGCTCCGTGGCGATGACGAGGTCGGCGAGACGGCCGGCCAACTTGCACGACTGCTCGCCGGAGACGGCCAGTCCGATCTGCGGCGGCTCGTCCGGCAGGTCCCACAGCCGGGCCGACTCCACGTCGAAGTGTTTTCCCCGGTGGTTGACATGACCGCCCTCGAACAGCGCGCGGATGATCTCCACCGCCTCTTCCAGCATCTCGTGCCGCACGTCGGCCGACGGCCAGCCGCCGCCCACCACATGCTCGTTGAGGTTCTCGCCCGAGCCCAGTCCCAGCCGGAACCGGCCCTCCGACAGCAGCTGCATGGTCGCCGCCTTCTGCGCCACCACCGCCGGGTGATAGCGGAAGGAGGGACAGGTCACGTACGTCATCAGCGGAATGCGCGAGGTCGCCTGGGCGGCCGCCCCGAGCACACTCCACGCGTACGGCGAGTGTCCCTGCGTCCGCAGCCACGGGAAATAGTGGTCCGAGGTCACTGAGAAGTCGTAACCCACCTCCTCGGCCCGCACCACATGGCCCACCAGCTCACGGGGGCCGGCCTGCTCGGTCATCATCGTGTATCCGATTTGCACCATGGGATCCGAGTCCCCGGTGACCGGAGGGGAAAACGGGCTTCCGAGGCCCTCTCGATCAAGACCGGTGAACGGGGAGAGGATGTGCCCATGAGTTCCCTGCCCACGAGCACCCCCGCCGCCCAGGGCGTCGACGCGGCCGGCATCCAGGCCTTCCTCGACGCCCTCGAAGCCGAACCGCACCTCGAGCCGCACAGCCTGATGCTGCTGCGCCACGGGCAGGTCGTCGCCTCCGGCTGGTGGGCGCCGTACGCCCCGGACCGGCCCCAGCTCCTCTACTCGCTCAGCAAGAGCTTCACGGCCACGGCCGCCGGGTTCGCCGTCGCCGAGGGGCTGATCCGGCTGGACGACCCGGTGATCTCGTACTTCCCGGAGTTCGAGGCCGACATCACCGACCCGCGCAGCCGCGCGATGCTCGTCCGGCACGTGGCGTCGATGGCCAGCGGCCATGTGGAGGAGACGCTGGACCGGGCGCGCGCACAGGACCGCGACGAGCTCGTCCGGGGCTTCCTGCTGGTCCCGCCGGACAAGGACCCGGGCACCGTCTTCGCCTACAACCAGCCCGCCACCTACACCCTCGCCGCGATCGTCCAGCGGGTCACGGGCCAGAAGCTCACCGACTACCTGCGCCCCCGGCTCTTCGAGCCGCTCGGCATCGGAGAGGTGGCCTGGATCGCCGACCGCAGCGGCCGCGAGCTCGGCTTCAGCGGGCTGCACGCCACGACCGACGCCATCGCCCGGCTCGGCCTGCTGTATCTGCGGGGCGGGGTGTGGGAGGGCGAGCGGCTGCTGCCCGCGTCGTGGGTGGCAGAGGCGACCCGGGTCCAGATCGCGCACGAGGCACCGCCGCTGGGCGACTGGGCGGACTGGCAGCAGGGCTACGGCTTCCAGTTCTGGATGGCCCGGCACGGCTACCGCGGGGACGGGGCGTACGGGCAGTTCTGTGTGGTGCTGCCCGAGCAGGACGCGGTGCTCGCGATCACCTCCGAGACCCTGGACATGCAGAAGGTCCTGGACCTGGTCTGGGAGCACCTGCTCCCCGCCTTCGGCGTCGGCCCGCTGCCCGGCGGTGGCGAGGCGGACGCGGCCCTGGCCGACCGGCTGGCAGGACTGGCCCTGCCCCCAGCGGAGGGCAAGACCGCCCCTGCGGGGAGCACCGGCGTGTTCACGCCCGCCGGTGGTACGTGCGCCGACCAGCCGACTCTGACCGCGATCGAGGTGGACCCGGGCGGCCGGGTCACCCTCGTCGACGACGGTGAGCGGCTGGAACTGGGGCTCGGAGCCGGGGAGAGCGGCTGGACGGTCGTCGACGAGCCCGTGCCCGTCGCGGTGAGCGGCGGCTGGACCGACGCGCAGACCCTCGCCCTCGACCTGGCGTTCCTGGAGACACCGCACCACCTGCTGGTGACGTGCGCGCTCGGCGACCGGACGTTCACCGCGCGCTGGCGCACCCAGCCCCTGCACGGCGGTCCGCTGCTGCGGCGGATGCGGGCGCCGCGCTCAGTCTGAGGGCACGTGGAGGGTGCTCAGGAAGGTGTCCAGCGCCTCCTGGTTCGCGTCGTCGTTCCAGTCGGCCGCCGGGGTCGTCCAGCGCAGTGAGTAGCCGCGGCCCCCGCCGATGAGGAAACCGCGGCCGAAGGTGCGCACCCGGGTGCCGTCGACGTCCTCGACCCACTGCATGTCGGCGGCCTCGCGGTCCTGGTACGTCGTCGCGCGGATGTCACCGAGGCGCTCGTAGCCGGGGTGGTCCTTCAGCCCCGGCTCCACGTCGTCGCGCCACACCACCACGGCATCGGTGCCGACGGCCTTGCTGTAGGTGACGGCGAGCGTGCGCGGGTCACCGGGGGCGCCGAAGGTGACGCGGTACGCCAGGTTCTCCTGGCGCGAGGTCTCCAGCGGTTTCCAGCCCTTGGGCAGGGCGAGGGAGAAGCCCTCGGGGGAGCGGTACTCGCTGTACCCGGGCGGCAGCCCCGTGCCCGCGGTGGCGGTGGCCGTCCTGCTCGGGCTCGGGGTGGGCGTCGGCGACGCGGGCGGGCCGGAGTTCTCGTCGGTGCGGTTTCCGGGGGCGGAGAACGACGGGGAGGGGAGCTCGGGCGCCGGGGCGGGCGCAGAAGCGGAGGCCGACGCGGACGGGGCGGGCGCCTCGCCGGTCGTCCCGCTGTCGCCGTCGGGCAGTGCCTTGGTGACCGTGAGGACGGCGGCGGCCACCGTGACGACGGCCAGAGCGGTCCCCGCGATGAGGAGCCGACTGCCGCGCCCCGGGGCCACGACCGGCAGTACGCGCAGCCGGGACCTGGGCTCCTCCGCAGGGGCCGCTTCGGGATCCTCGTCGAGGACCCTGAGGAGGGCGCCCCGTACGGCCGTGCGGCTCAGCCGTTCCTGGGAGTTCTTGCGCAGCAGCCCCTGCACGGTCGGGGTGAGCGGCCCGGCCCGCACCGGGGCCCTGAGCGGCAGCCGGTCGACCCCCTTCAGGGTGGCCGCGGGACGGTCGCGGTCACGGAACGGCGGACGTCCCTCGACCAGCGTGTAGAGGATCGCGCCGAGCGCCCACAGGTCGGCGGCCGGCCCGATGCGCTCGTCACGGGCCTGTTCCGGGGAGGCGTAGGACGGTGCCGAGAGCCGCGGGGCGAGGGTCGCGCCGGCCAGACCGAAGCCGGTGACGACGACGGAACCCTGATGGTGCACGAACACCTGGCCCGGACTGAGCTCACCGTGGGTGATGCCCTCGCTGTGTGCCGCATCCAGCACCTCCAGCACTTCCAGGCCGATGCGGGCCGCCCGCACATGGTCGAACGTCCCCTGCCGCCCGAGGAGTTCGCCCAGCGGGATGCCGTCGACCGGCTCGGTGACGGTCCACAGGCTGCCCTCCTGAGTGAAGGCGTCCACGACCGCGGCGATCCGGCCGGGGGACAGGATCCGCATGGTCTTGGACATCCGGACGACTCCCGCGGCGGTGCGCAGCGAGGTCTCCTCGTCCGTGCCGGCCGGCAGCCCGATCTCGGTGAGCAGGCAGGGGCGTTCGGCCGAGACGTCCTCGCCGTACCAGCAGGTCCGATTGGTCTCGCGGTGCAGGACGTCCAGGGGCCGGTACCGTCCTGCGACCAACTCGTGTGTGGAGACGTGCGCCTTGACCATGTCATCCCTCGCTGAACCCCTGGCTCTCACCTTTCACAGAGGTACGGCGGGTGCGGCGGGGTGCGTTCAATCAAATCGGCAACCGAGGGAATCCGCTTTCCGTATGCTCGATTTCTGACTCACAAGTCAGTAGAACGAACGCAGTCGAGCACCTCTCTCACCGCACCGCTCTCACCGCAGCCCGAACCGCCCGGCCCAGGCCATCACGTCGGCGGTCGTCGCGTTGCCGCCGCACACGACGAGACCCAGCCGGCAGTCCTCCCCGACCCGCTCCAGCACCTTGCGGGCGGCGGGCAGGAGGCACCCCGCCGCAGGTTCGCCCCACACCTTGGCGTGGTCGGCGAGGTCGAGGCAGCCCCGTACCGCCTCCCGGTCCGGGACCACGAGGACCTCGGTGACCAGAGCCGCCACATGGTCGTACGTCAACTGGGAGACGGACGGCGCGCTCAGCGTGGACACGACGGAGGACAGCGCCACCGGCACCGGGCCGCCCGCGGCGAGCGCCCGGGACATGGCCTCGGCGCCCTCGGTCTCCACGCCCCAGACCCTGACACCCGGACGACGCGCCCGCAGCGCCGCCGCGACCCCGGCGATCAGGCCACCGCCCCCGACGCTGACGAGGACGTCGGTGAGCTCGCCCGCGTCCTCGGCGAACTCCAGTCCCACCGTCCCCTGCCCCGCGATCACCAGCGGGTCGTCGAAGGGGTGGACCAGCGTCAGTCCCTCGTCCCGCAGCCGGTTCACGAGCGAGAAGGCGCCGTCCATGTCGTCGGTCAGCCGCAGCGAGGCCCCGGCCGCCTCGACGATCTCCACGGACCGGGCGGGCGCCGAACGCGGCATGACCACCGTCGCCTTGACGTCGAGCGCCGCCGCCATGTGGGCCAGGGCGATCCCGTGGTTGCCGCCGCTGACCGCCACGACCCCGGCCGCCCGCTCCGCCTCGCTCAGCGACAGCAGCTTGGCCGTAGCCCCGCGCGCCTTGAACGAGCCGGTGCGCTGGAGCAGTTCGAGGTTGACGGTGACCGGAGCGCCGAGCAGCGCGGACAGACCGGGGCTGGGCAGGGTGGGAGTACGTACGACGTGTCCGGCGATCAGCCCGGCCTGCCGCTCGATGTCCGTGATCCCGATCAAGACGGTTCCTTCCGGCGGGGAGAGCTCTTCTCGCACCCTGTCCCCGCGGGCGGCGCAGGTCAACCGGCCCTCAGAGATCGCGCCGGAGCAGGTAGTCCAGCAAAGGACGCAGCTGGTACGCCGTCTCCGCGGCCGCGAGGTGACGGCGTGACTCGGCGAGCGCGGCCGATCTGCCGCCGCACTGCTCGACCAGGGCCGCGATCTCGGGCAGGGGCCCGTCCGACTCCAGGAGCCGCCCCAGCCGCGCCGCCGCAGGAGTCGGCGAGTCGAGCGCGGCCAGCACCGGGAATGTCTTCTTCCGTTCCCGCAGATCACCGTGCACGGGCTTGCCCGTGACCAGGGGATCGCCCCAGATGCCCAGGACGTCGTCGACGATCTGGAAGGCGACCCCCAGATGCCGTCCCGCCCGGTCCAGGGCGGCCACCTCGGCCGGGGGCGCCCCGCCGAGCAGGGCGCCCAGCGCCGCCGCGCAGCCCAGCAGCGCCCCGGTCTTGTGCTCGGCCATGGCCCGGTACTCCGCCGGGCGCACCCGCTCCGGTCCCGTCCAGGGGCGCGAGGCGAACAGGAGATCGTCCGCCTGCCCCCGCACCAGGTCGGACAGGGCAGCGGACAGCAGACGTACGGCGTCGGAGCCGGCGTCGGCGAGGATCTCGACGGCGAGCGCGAACAGGGCGTCTCCCGCGAGAACGGCGGGTCCGGTGCCGTAGGCCTTCCACACCGTGGGGCGGCCGCGCCGGGCCGGGTCGCCGTCCATGATGTCGTCGTGGAGCAGCGAGAAGACGTGCACCAGCTCCACCGCGACCGCCGCGGGCACCCCGGCCCGCCCGGGCGCGCCGGCCGCCTCGGCACCCAGCACGGCGAGCGCCTGCCGTACCCCCTTGCCGCCGGAGGCCACGGCCGGGGCGCCGCCGACCTCGCACCAGCCGAAGGAGTAGGCGGCCATCTCGCTCACCCAGGGGTGCAGCCGGCCGACCGCCTCCTGGAGCGCCGGTTGCACCAACTCGCGGCAGCGGGTGAGGACTTCGGGGACGGCGACGGTCGTCACAGAACCGCCTCCGTCCGCACGCCGAACTCCTCCTGGGCCCGCGTCACCATCTCCCGCGCGTGCCGCAGTCCGGTCCGCTCCAGCACGCGGGCCAGGTCGTCCAGTTCGGCCGCGGTCTCGGCGCGGTCGCGGCCCAGGCGGGCCAGTGCCTTGGCGAGCCCCAGCCGGGCCAAAGCCTCCCCGCGAGGTTCGCTCATGGCACGGAACTCGGCGAGTGCCTGCTCGTACAGGTCGCGGGCCTCCGGGTAACGCCCCGCCCGATAGAAGACGTTGCCGCGCATCTTGTGGTTGTAGGCCAGCGCGCTGGACAGGTTCATCTCCCGGCACGTCGCCTCCGCCTCGGACAGCAGCGCGAGGGCCCGGTCGGTGTCGCCGTCGCGCACCGAGGCGAGGTCGGCGAGCCCGCGCAGCGCCCAGGCGTGACCGCGCCGGTCGTCGGCGCCCGCGGCGATCTGCGCCGCCTCCTCGAACATGGCGAACGCGGTGTCGTACGAGCCGGTGTTGCGGTGCATCTGCGCGATGCCGGACAGCGCCCACACCGTGTGCCGTGCCTCGCCGCGCCGCCTGGCCTCGGCCAGCAACTGCTCGTGCAGCCGGCCGACAGCCTCGTAGTCGCCCTGGATACGGCCGGTCTCGGCAAGACCCGCCAGCGAATAACCGCGCACCACGACATCCCCGCCCCGCTCGCCGAGCTCGGCCGCGAGCCCCAGCAGCCGCCGCGCCAGGGCGAATCCGCCCCGCTGCCGGGCCAGCGTGCCGCCGCTCCACAGCGCCCAGGCCATGCCCGCGGTGTCCCCGGCCCGGCGGGCGGCCCGGTAACTCGCCTTCCAGGCCCGGTCGGCGTCGGCGACCCGGCCGAGCCTGCGCTGCGCCTCGGCGATCGCGAGTCCGGACCGGGCCGCCTCCCCGTGCCGTCCGGCCCGCTCGGCCGCTCTCAACTGCTCGGTGCCGGCGGCGAGGACGTCGTCCAGCGAGGAGTTCACGGAGAGAGCGGTGAGCGCGCCCTGGTACTCCGGGGCGAATGCCTTGCCGTACATGTATGCCTTTCCGTCCGTATACACCCCATCTCTACATGCGATGTATACATGGTGCGTATAGCGCCGTGAAAATGAGCCCCGACCCGGAGGCCGGGGCGTCGTTCGTTGCCGGTCAAGACGTGGACGGAGCCGGACGGGTTGCCTGTGAGGCGCAGATCACTGCCCGGGCCTCAGTGTTGCTGCGCCTTCTGCGGGGTCACCTCGCTCGGCCGTACGACGACATAGCCCGAACCCTGCAGCATCAGCTGCACCGCCTCGCCCGAACCGCCGCGCAGCATCGAGCCGATGGACTGCGAGCGGTGCAGCGAGGTGTTGAGGCCCGCCGTCCAGCCGACCACCGCGTCGGTGTCGACGTACACGGGGAACTCCGGCGAGACCGGGATCACCAGCGGGTTGCCCTCGCAGACGAGACCGAGCCTGCCGTGGCCCGTGAAGACGCTGTTGAACAGACCGCCGCCGGCGATGCCGGCGCCCTTGACGGTCGAGATCCGGTACGCCAGCGAGGCGTCGAAGCACAGGACGTTGCGGCCGTTGACGGTGAACTCGTCGCCCTGTTCCACCTCGACGACGAAACAGTTCTGTGCCTCGTGCGCGAACCAGGCCTCGCCCTGTCCGCGCACCGCCATCAGCGGCAGCCCCTCGCCGGTCATGGCCCGCTTGAGCATGCCGCCCACGCCCTGGCCCTTGCGTTCGAACTGGAGATTGCCGCGGTAGGCGACCATCGCCCCCTGACGGGCGAGCATCTCGCCGTGCACCGCGTACCGGATGCACTTGGCGTTCTCGACCGTCATGCCCGGCGCGGTGGCCGGTTGCACCATGTGCTCACTGGAAAAGAGGTCACCCTTCATGGGGGCATCCTGGCCCGGAGGGATCCCCTCCGCCAAGATCCCGACCGGTAGGGGAGTCAGGCGCCGAACAGCTGGGTCCAGTACGTGCCCGCCGGGCCGCCGCCCGCGAACCCGATCCCGATGTGGGTGAAGCCGGGCTTGAGGATGTTGGCGCGGTGGCCGGGGCTGTTCATCCAGCCCTCGACGACCTCGCCGGCGGAACGCTGGCCGCACGCGATGTTCTCCCCGATCGAGCGGCGGTTGGAGCCCGCGGCGGCGGCCCGGTCCCAGGGCCGGCTGCCCTCCGGCGAGCTGTGGGAGTAGAAGGCGCGGACCGCCATGTCGGTGCTGTACGCCTGTGCGGCACGGGCCAGCAGGGGATCGACGGCGAGCGGCGGCAGACCGGCGCGGGCCCGCTCGCGGTTGGTGAGGCCGACGACCTCCTCGCAGGTCCGCGCCAGGTCGGCGGGGCTGAGCGGCCTGGCCCACAGGGCTGTCCAGTACGTGTCGCCGGAGCGCCCTTTGGTGGCGTGCGCCAGTCCGACGTGGCTGAATGCCGGGTCGTGCAGGGTCCGCCGGGGCTGCTCGGTGCGCAGACAGTACTCGACGAGCTCGGACGGGTTGCGGGGGCCGGAGACGAGGTGCTCGCCGACGGTGACGTACGCGTATCCGGTGGCGGTGAGCCGCTGGAAGACGGAGACACCGTCGGGGCCCTCGACGCCGAGCCGGCCCGCGGCGGCCATGGCCGAGGCGTGGTGCCGGGCGGCTTCGGTGAGCCGGGGGTCGAGCGTGACCGGGGGTGAACCGGCCGTGGAGCGGGCGGAGTTGACGAGTGCGAGGAAGGTCGCCAGATCGGGGGCGGGCGCGGCGGCAGGCGGTGCTCCCGGTGCCGTGGACGTCGCCCGCGCAGGGGCAGGAGCGGCAGGGCCGGTCCTCGATGCCGAGGGTGACCGGGCAGGGGGCACGGTGTCAGGGTGTGCTCCCGCAGCGGCCGGGGGTGCGGTGGCCCGCCGTGTCCCCGGTGCCGTCAGTGACGCGTAAGGCGTCGCGGGCGTCGGTGTGTCGTCGACGACGTCCACCCCGAAATCCCGCGCCAACCCCGCGAGCCCGTCCGCGTACCCCTGTCCCAGCGCCCGCAGCTTCCAGCCGTCGCCCCGCCGGTAGATCTCCGCGAGCAGCAGCACGGTCTCCTCCCGGGGCCGTGGTGGCGCGAACCGGGCCAGCGGGCGACCGCCGGGGCCCGTGACCTGGAGGACCGGGGCGGGCAGCCGGCCCAGGGGAGTGCCGGGGTCGGCCGGGCTGACGACCACCGTGACCCTGGTGGCGCCCGCGCGCAGTCGCCGGGGATCGACGGTCAGCGCGTCACGGGAGAGCCGGGCGCCGGGCGCGACGGGCTGGTTGTAGAACACGAAATCCGCGTCACCCCGAACCTTGCCGCCCTCGTCCGTGACGAGGGCGGAGACGTCGAAGGGGCCGGACACCCGCACGGTGACGGCCCCCTCGGGGAGGGGCAGATTGCCCCCGGGGACCAACTCGCTCATCGTGCCGCCCTGATGTCGTCGTTCGCCGGGAGAACGCACACCGGGGCACAGGGGTTCCCGGAGTGTGCTCAGTCCAGCGTGAGCGCCGGCGCCATGTCCTCGTGCCGCTCCACCGGAGCCTTGCCGCGCGGAGCCTTGACCGTCTTGGCCGCCTTGCCGCAGAACGCGGAGTCCAGGGTGCGCAGCATCGTGTTGAGGACCGTGCCGTTGTTGGACGTGTTGGCGACCGCCGCGAGCGTGCGCCTGCCGTCCTTCGAGGCGAAGGCGTACGTGTAGAAGCCCTGCACGGCACCGGTGTGCCCGTACACCGAGACCCCGCACGACAGATCGCGACGGCGCAGCCCGAGGCCGTACGCCTGGCTGCTTCCCGACGGCATCCACCGTTCCATCTGGGCCAGTTGCGCGGCCGAGGTGAGCCGGCCGCCGAGCAGGGCGGACAGGAAGGTGTTCAGGTCCCGGGTGCTGGAGATGAGCGCGCCCGCGCTCTGCGCCCACGACACGGTCTGTTCGGTCGCGTCGACGAGCGGGGCGCCCGCCTGGTCCGGGGTCAGATAGCCGCGCGTGTGAGGGCCGGGGATCGTCATGCCGGGGTGGACGTAGAACGTGTCGCGCAGCTTCAGCGGCTCGATGATCCGGTGCTCGTACTCCGTCCGCACCGGGTTCCCTGTCAGCCTCTCGATGAGCATCCCGGCGACGACGAAGTTGGTGTTCGAGTACGCGTACACCGCGCCCGGCGCGTTGGTGCGCGGGTGCTGCAGTGAGAGGTTCACCAGTTCCCCGGGGGTGAAGACCTTCTTGCGGACCGCCTCGAAGCCCGGGACCGTCTTGGCGAACATGTCGTTCGTGTAGTCGTACAGGCCGCTGCGATGGCCCAGGACGTGCCGCACCGTGATCCGGTCGTCCGGCAGCAGCCCGGGCAGGTACCGGTTGACCGGCGCGTCGAGCTTCAGCTTGTTCTCCTCCACCAGTTGGAGCAGGACGACGGCGGTGAAGGTCTTGGTGACGCTGCCGATGCGGAACCGGTCGGCGTCGCCCATCGCCCGCGCGCTCGAGCGGTCCGCGACGCCGACCGCGGCCCGGAACACCGTGCCTCCGTCGTCGATCCGGGCCATGGACCCCGGCGCGCCCTGCGCCTGAGCCGCACTCAACACACTCCGCACACCCGCGAGGTCCACCGCGGGGGCGCCGGGTGACTCGGCGTGGGCGGGGACCGTGAGAAGGGGCAGCAGAACCGCTCCGGCCACCGTCCCGACCACCACTCGTGCTGATGTCATACGGCTCTTCTCCTTCACTGGTCACAGCAACGGCACAGCCAATCCTGCTTCTTTTATTGACGTCGGAAAAGAATCCCCCTAGGTTCCCGGTCATGCGCCCCGCCACCCGCGCCGAGACGTTCCCCGCCAACACCCCTGCCGCCTCACAGGTGTTCACGACCGTCCTGTCCCACGGTCCGCTCACCCGTCTGGAGGTGGCCCGGCGTGTCGGACTGTCACCGGCCGCCGTCACCAAGGCGGTCCGCCCCCTCATCGAGGCCGGGTATCTGGTGGAGGGCGCGGACGAGGAGGCCCGGCCCGCTCTCGGCCGACCCGCGAACCTCGTCCGGGTCGACGGCGGACGGGCCCTCTTCATCGGCGTCAAGGTCACCGGCGACGAGATCATCGGCGTTGTCACCGACCTGTGCTGCCGTATCCGAGTCGCCCGGCACGTGCCCCTGCCCGACCGCGACCCGAGGACGGTGCTCGCGAGCATCGCGGAGCTCACCCAGAAGCTCCTGGCCGAGACGGACGGTGCGACCACCCCCGTCCTGGGCCTCGGCATAGCCGTCTCCGGCGACGTCGACAGGGCCGAGGGCACCGTCCGCTACTCACCGTTCCTGGAGTGGCGCGAGGTCCCGCTCGCCGAACTCGCCGCCATGACCACGGGGTTGCCGGTCACCGTCGACAACGACGTACGCGCCCTGACGGTCGCCGAGCAGTGGTTCGGCGCCGGGGCGGGCCTGTCCGACTTCGCCGTGGTCACCGTGGGCGCCGGCATCGGCTGCGGCCTGGTGGTGCACGGGCGGGTGGTCGCCGGGGCGCACGGGGTGGCCGGGGAGATCGGTCATGTGACCGTCGATCCGTCCGGTCCGCTCTGCCACTGCGGCAACCGCGGCTGCGTCGAGGCGATCGCGGGAGAGGCCGCGATCGTCCGGCAGGTCCGCGAGGCCACCGGAGCCGAACTCCCCGACGCCCGAGCGGCCCTCGCCCTGGCCCGCGAGGGAGTCACCGGGGCCCGGGACGTGTACGCGCGTGCCGGCGAGGCGATCGGCCGGGGCATCGCCACCGTCGCCAACCTCCTCGGCCCCGAACGCGTGATCATCTCCGGCGAGGGACTCGCCGCCTACGACCTGTTCGCCGAGCAGATCCGCGACGCCTTCGTCGCGGCCGCCTTCGGCTCCGCCGCCCGCTGCGACGTCCGCACCCACCCACTGCCCTTCGAGGAGTGGGCGCGCGGCGCCGCCGCCACCGCCATCCAGTCGTTCATCAGCCCGGACCCGAGCCGATAGCAACCCGCACCCCACCCGCACCCCATTGGAGGTACGACCCATGCGGTCATCCTCGTACTTCGCCATGCCCGCCAGAGCCCTGCTGGTGCTCGCGCTCACCGCGGTCGCCGTCCCCACCGGGCACGCCGCCGACACCCCGGCGCCCGCCCACGCCGCCAAGCCTTACATGGGCTGGTCCAGCTGGAGCATGCAGTCCTCCAAATACCCCGGCCTCAACCCCGACGGCGACTACAGCTACCTCACCGAGGCCAACGTCCTGAAGCAGACCGACGCCCTGGCCGCCAAGCTGAAGAAGTACGGCTACGAATACGTCAACATCGACGCCGGCTGGTGGATGGACAAGACCTGGAAGTCCGGGTTCGACCAGTACGGCCGCCAGAAGCCCGACCCGGTCCGCTTCCCGCACGGCATGAAGGCCGTCACCGACCGCATCCACGCCAAGGGCCTCAAGGCCGGCATCTATCTCCCGGCCGGCCTGGAGAAGGGGGCCTACGGCGATGGGAAGACACCGGTCTGGAACGCCGAGGGCTGCACCACCTCCGACATCGTCTACGACGACCTGCGCACCACCAACGGCTGGGACAGCTCCTACAAACTCGACTTCTCCAAGCCGTGCACGAGCAAGTACATCGACTCCCAGGCCCAGTTGATCGCCGGCTGGGGCTACGACTTCCTCAAGCTCGACGGCGTCGGCCCCGGCTCCGGGAAGAGCGGTGACCAGTACGACAACGTTGCCGACGTGGCCGCCTGGCACCGGGCGATAGCCGGCACCGGCCGTCCGATCCACTTCGAACTCTCCTGGTCCCTCGACATCGGACACGCCGCCGACTGGAAGAAGTACTCGCAGGGCTGGCGCATCGACACCGACGTGGAGTGCTACTGCAACACCCTGGTCAGCTGGGAGAACTCGGTCGACGACCGCTGGGACGACACCCCCGCCTGGACCCGGCACGCCGGACCCGGCGGCTGGAACGACCTCGACTCCCTCGATGTCGGCAACGGACAGATGGACGGCCTCACCAAGGCCGAACGGCAGAGCTACGCCACCCTGTGGGCCATCGCCAAGTCCCCCCTCTACACCGGCGACGACCTCACCCGCCTCGACTCCTACGGCCTGTCCCTGCTGACCAACCGCGAGGTCATCGCGATCGACCAGGGCCCCAACCCGCCCGCCCAGCCGGTCACTCCCTCCGACCCGCAGCAGGTCTGGGCGGCCAAGAACACCGACGGCACCTACACCGTCGCCTTGTTCAACCTCGCCGACGCCCCCGCCGCCGTCACCGCCGACTGGACCACCCTCGGCTTCACCGGCAAGGCGTCCGTCCGTGACCTGTGGAACCACGAGAACCTCGGCACCTACACGAACAAGGTCACCCAGGCCCTGCCCGCCCACGGCTCGCGCCTGTTCACGGTCACCCCGCGCGGCACCGCGGTCGCCCTCACGGGACTTGAGGCCGAGTCCGCCGCGAACACCCTCAAGGGCAACGCCTCCGTGGCCGACTGCTCCGCCTGCTCGAACGGGAAGAAGGTCGGCAACCTGTACCTCGGCGGCGCCCTGACCTTCAACGACGTCGTCGTCGCCAAGGCCGGCACCTACCAGATCAAGGTCTCCTACATCAGCGGTGACGCCCGCTCGGTGGACATCTCGGCGAACGGCGGCGGCGCCACCCGCCACAAGCTCCCCGCCACCGGCGACTGGGGCACCGTGTCGAGCGTGTACGTGCCCGTGACACTCAAGGCCGGCGCCAACACGATCACCTTCGACAGCGGCACCGGCTACGCGCCGGACATCGACCGGATCGACGTACCGAAGTCCTGATCAAGCGGACCGACATACCGAAGTCCCGACCGAGCCTCCAGGAGCCGCCATGACCCCCGCCCCCTCCAGACGCGGTGTCCTCGCGCTGACCGCCGCGCTCGCCGCCCTGCCCACGTTCACGGCGACCGCGGCACCGCAGCGACCCGCCGACTCACCCGCCCTCGACACCGACCCGCGCCACCGGCTCTGGTGGCAGGCCCCCGCCGACGAGCACTCGATGATCGAACAGGGCCTGCCCGTCGGCAACGGCCGCCTCGGTGCCCTCGTGAGCAACGACCCCGGCCGCGAACTCCTCCTCGTCACCGACGCCACGATGTGGACCGGCGGCCCGAACGACACCCTCGACGGCGACGGCCAGTTCCCCTACGGCCGCCAGGACTTCGGCTCCTTCACCCTGCTGGCCCGGCTCACCGTGGACATCCCCGACCACGACCTGTCCGCCGTCTCCGGCTACCGCCGCACCCTCGACCTCGCACGGGGCGTGAACGAGACCTCGTACGTCCGCTCCGGCGTCACCTACCGGCGTCAGATCTTCGCCAGCCACCCCGACGACGTCATCGTGCTGCACTTCACCCAGAGCGGAGGAGGCCGCTACACCGGCACGATCACGCTGGAGGGAACCCATGGCGAGGAGTCCGCGGTCTCCTTCGGGGCCGCCCTTCCCAACGGCCTGAGATACGGGGCCGCGATCGCGGCGTACGGCTCCGGCGGGCGCGTCACCGTCGAGGGCCCGCACATCGGCTTCACCGGGTGCGGGGAACTCACCGTCGTCCTGAGCGGGGGCACCAACTACACGCCCGACGCCGCCGCCCACTACCGAGACCCCTCCCTCGACCCGCACAAGCTCGCCCGCACCAAGGTCCGCACGGCCGCCCGCCACTCGGCGACCACCCTGCTCCGCACCCACACCGCCGACCACCACGCCCTGTTCGGGCAGTTGGACGTCTCGCTCGGCACCTCCTCCGCCGAGCAGCGCTCCCTCGACACCTGGGAGCGCCTGCGCGCCCGCGCCCGGGACGGGGCTCCCGACCCCGAACTGGAGGCCCAGTACCTCCAGTTCGGCCGCTACCTGATGATCGCGGCCTCCCGCGGCAGCCTCCCGCTGGGCCTCCAGGGACTGTGGCTCGACGGCAACGACCCGGACTGGATGGGCGACTACCACACCGACATCAACATCCAGATGAACTACTGGGCGGCCGACCGGGCCGGTCTGCCCCAGTGCTTCGACGCGTTCACGGACTACTGCGTCGCCCAGCTGCCGTCCTGGACCGACCTCACCCGCAGACTGTTCAACGACCCCCGCAACCGCTACCGCAACTCCACCGGGAAGAACGCCGGCTGGACGGTGGCCATCTCCACCAACCCCTTCGGCGGGGGCGGCTGGTGGTGGCACCCGGCGGGCAACGCCTGGCTGTGCAACTCCCTCTGGGAGCATTACGAGTTCACCGCCTCGCGGGCCCATCTGGAGAAGATCTACCCCCTCCTGAGGGGCGCCTGCGAGTTCTGGGAGGCACGGCTGCTGACCATGACCCTCCCGGGCACCTCACGGGAGGTCCTGGTCGCCGACAGCGACTGGTCGCCCGAACACGGCCCCCTCGACGCCAAGGGCATCACCTACGCCCAGGAACTCGTGTGGGCCCTGTTCGGCAACTACTGCACGGCCGCGGCCCAGTTGAAGAAGGACACGGAGTTCGCCGCCACGATCGCCGGCCTGCGCAAACGCCTCTACCTCCCGCAGGTCAGCCCCACCACGGGATGGCTGGAGGAGTGGATGTCCCCCGACAACCTCGGCGAGACCACCCACCGCCACCTGTCCCCGCTCGTCGGGCTCTTCCCCGGCGACCGCATCCGCCCAGACGGCTCCACCCCGGCCGACATCGTCGAGGGCGCCACCGCTCTGCTCACCGCACGCGGTATGGAGAGCTTCGGCTGGGCCAACGCCTGGCGCGCCCTGTGCTGGGCCCGCCTGAAGAACGCCGACAACGCCTACCGGCTCGTCGTCAACAACCTCCGCCCCTCCGACGGGGGCAGCAACGGCACCGCCTTCAACCTCTTCGACATCTATCAGGTGGAACAGGGCCGCGGAATCTTTCAGATCGACGCGAATCTGGGTACCCCTGCGGCAATGATCGAGATGCTGCTCTACTCCCGCCCCGGCCACCTGGAACTCCTGCCCGCCCTGCCCGAGGCCTGGGCCGCCTCCGGCTCCCTCAGCGGAGCGCACGCCCGCGGCGGCTTCGTCGTCGACCTGCGCTGGCGGGACGGTAAACCGACCGAAACACGGATCCGCAGCACCGGCGGCCGCACCACGACGGTCGCCCACGCGGGAAGCGTCCGCACGGTGACACTCAAGCCGGGAGCCACGGTCACCCTGAAGGGCTTCGACCGATGAGGTGCCGGACGGCCCGTGGGGCCCGGTTCGTCGCCGTCACGGTCGCGGCCGCGGCCCTCCAGTCCACGCCCGCACCGGCCGCCGTCGGCCCGCCCGACGGGGTGATCACCTGGGGTGCGAGCGCCTACGCCATCGGCGACTCGGCCGCCGACCGCGGCTACCGCATGGTCGTCCACACCAGCGTCGGCGGCCGGGACCCCCGCATCCGGCTCTCCAACGCGTTCGGCCACCAGCCGGTCACCTTCGACAGCGTCTACGCCGGCCTCCAGCTGAAGGACGCCACGCTGGTGCGCGGCACCAACCGGCGGCTCACCTTCGACGGCTCGTCCTCCGTCACCGTGGAGCCCGGCGCCACGGTCTACAGCGACCCGCTGCCCGGCACACTGGCCGCCGGCTCGAACCTCGTCGTCAGCCTCCACACCCCGGATGCGGCGGGCCCGGTCACCGGCCACTCGATGGCCCTGCAGACGTCGTACGCCACCCGGGGCGACCACACCGCCGAGGAGAGCGGCGCCCACTGGACCGAGCGCATCGGGTCGTGGTTCTACCTCGACGCGGTCTCCGTGCGCACGCCCGCCGACACCGGTGCCGTGGTCGCGCTCGGCGACTCCATCACCGACGGCTGGCAGTCCACGTCCGACCTGAACCGCCGCTGGCCCGACTACCTCGCCCGCCGGCTGCAGAAAGCGCACAGCACGGTCAAGGGTGTGGCCGACGAAGGGATCTCCGGCAACAAGGTGCTGGCCGACGGGGCCGGACCGAGCGCCCTGAACCGGCTGGACCGGGACGTGCTCTCCCAGCCGGGCGTGCGGACCGTGTTCCTCTTCGAAGGCGTCAACGACCTCAAGGCCCACAGCGGCGTCACCGCGCCGGATCTGATCGCCGGGTACCGCGAGATCGTCGACCGGGCCCACGACGCCGGCACATGCGTGGTCGTCTCCACCATCGCCCCCTTCAAGGGCTGGCCGGAATGGGACCCGGCCGCCGAGGCCGTACGACAGGACGTCAACGACTTCATCAGGAGCCACCGCGACGAGTTCGACGCGGTCACCGACTTCGACCGCATCCTGCGCAGCCCCTACGACCACGAGCGGATGCTCCCCGTCTTCGACGGCGGGGACCACATCCACCCCAACGACAAGGGGATGCAGGCCATGGCGGACTCCGTCGACCTGAACAGCCTGGGCTGCGCACGCCACTGAGCGGCCGTCAGTCGTGGACCGTCGTCTCCGGGACGATCAGCCCCTCGCGGTAGGCGACGGCCACGGCCTCGGTGCGGCTCGCCGCGCCCAGCTTGGCCAGGATGTTGGACACGTGCACACTGGCCGTCTTGCCGGTGATGAACAGCTCCTCGCCGATCTGGCGGTTGCTCCGCCCCCGGGCGAGCAGCCGCAGCACGTCCTGCTCGCGGGCCGTGAGCGGCGACGCGGTGGGCGGGGCCTCCGTCAGCCTGCCGCGCCGCATCAACTCGTCCACCTGCTGCAGCAGGACCGTGGCACCGAGCCGGGCGAACACCTCACGAGCCGCACGGGCCTCGGCCGCGGCCTCCTCACGCCGGTCGGCGGCGAGCAGCGCCTCGGCGTACCGCAGCCGGCAGCGCGCCGGTTCGTACACGTCACCGAAGCCGAACGCGGCGACCGCCTTAGCCCAGGCCTCTGCATCCGGTCCCGAAGCGGCCCGTGTCCACTCCGCCTCGGCCCGCGCCAGCCAGGCCTGTCCCTCCGGGCCCTGCGGTATCCCGCGCTCGCCGTGCGCGGCGGTGGTCCTGGCCAGTTCGACCAGCTCGGTCGCGGTCTCCGCCCAGCGATGCGCCCCGGCCGGGTCCCCTTTGCGGCGCAGATCGTCGGCCCGGTCGGCGACCGCGGACAGGGCGAGGGTGGCCAGCCGGACAGTGACGTGCGGGAGCGCGCCCGTGTCGTCGGTCAGCGCCGCGACGGTGGACCGCATCCGCTCCACGGCGTCCTCCGCATCGCCCCGCAGCGCCGCCGCGTCGGTCAGCGCGATGCCCGCGACGAGTGTGGCCATCCAGTCGAACGGCCCCTCCAGCAGCGCCCGGGCGCGGTCGGCGGCCCTGCGGTCGCCGCGTGCCAGTCCGACGTACAGTGCGGGCGCCATCGTGTACCCACCGGCCGCGGGCAGCACCTCGGCATCGGCGTGCGCCGCGCGGACACAGTCGTCCCAGCGGCCCAGCGTGTACAGCACCAGCAGGTGCAGATAGCGCATCTCCATCGGATACGGCGACGACAGCAGCCCGGCGCGACGGGCGCGGTCCAGGCCCTCTGTGAGCCAGGGCAGACACTCGTCGAGGTGCCCGGACTCGAAGCAGCCGACGGCGAGATTGAACAGCGCGCGCATCTCCACGGGCGTGCTGCCCGCACTCCGGGCCAGTTCGCGGGCCTGCCGCAACCGCTCCCGCCCCGCCTTGGTGCGGCGGCCGCCGCCTTCCAGGACGGCCAGGGAGATCAGCAGATCCGCCTGGGCGTCCGGCACGCCCAACTGCTCGGAGATGCCGAGGGCCTGCCGGGCGACCCGCAGCGCGACCTCGTTCTCCCCGACGTGCCGGGCCGCCATCACATGGGTGGCCGCGGCCCACACCCAGGTACGGGACGGGGGATCGGCGGGGATCATGGCGAGCGCCTCGCTGCTGTAGGCGAAGGCCGCGGTGAGGTTGTCGACGCTCATCAGGTTCCCGGCGAGGGTGTAGCGCACCCGGGCGGCGAGTTCGGAGTCCGCCTCCTGGCCGACACCGGCGAGCGCGGCGCGGGTGAGGGAGACCGCCCGGTGCAGTTCGCCGGCGTGCGCGGCCGCCGCCGAGGCCCGCAGCATCAGCCGTACCCGGTCGACCCCCTCGGCAGCGGGCCGCGCGGACGGCTCCACCGCGGACCACAGGTCGAGGGCCGCTTCCAGATGCCGTAGCTCCTCGGCGGGCGCTCCCACCCGCTGGGCGTGGTCCGCGGCTTCCAGGGAGGCGGCGAGCGCGGGGGCGAGGTCATGGCTCTCGCGGTAGTGATGGGCCCGCTCCGCCGCGCTCTCGGCCCGGCGCCCGCGCCCGTCGAGCAGCCGGGCGAACGCCCCGTGCAGCCGCGCCCGCTCACCCGGCAGCAGATCGCCGTACACCGCCTCACGGGCGAGGGCGTGCCGGAACGCGTACGTGTCCTGCTCGCCGGACACCAGCAGCTGGCGCCCGATGGCCTCGCGCAGGGCCGCTTCCAGCTCCTCCTCGGGCAGTCGTACGGCATCCCGCAGCAGGTCGTGCTCGACGCGCCGCCCGGCCACTGCGGCGGTGCGCAGCACCTGCTGAGCGGTGTCGGACAGCTGCTCGAACCGGATCAGCAGCACATCGGCGAGCCCACTGGGCACTCCGCCCTCGCCACTCCCCGTGGCGGCGAGCAGCTCCTCGGCGTAGAAGGCGTTGCCCTCGGCCCGCTCGACGATCCGCCGCACGGTGGTGTCCGGCAGCGGCCGCTCGCGCAGGGCCCGCACCAGCCGGGCCACCTCCCCGTCGGCCATCGGCCGCAACTCCAGCCGCTCGACGGCGGGCAGCCGCACGAGTTCGGCGAGCAGTGGCCGCAGCGGATGACGCCGGTGCAGATCGTCCGCCCGGTACGAAGCGAGAACGGCCAGCCGATGCGTGGGCGCCCCACCTGCCGACCGCTGGAGGATGCCCCGGCTGAGCAGGAACCGCAGCAGATCCCGGGACGACTGATCGGCCCAGTGCAGATCCTCCAGCACCAGCAGCAGGGGAGCGACGTCCGAGAGATCGGCCAGCAGCCCGGCGATCCCCTCGAACAGCCGAAGCCGCCCACCGGAGTCCCCGGCAGAGCCGCCGCCCAACAGCCGCTCCACCACGGGGTAGCCGGCCAGAACACCGGCGAACCGCTCGTCCTGCGCGAGCGCTCCCAGGACCTCGGTGAACGGCAGATACGGCAACCCGACATCACCGAGATCGACACAGTGCCCGGTGAGCACGGTCATCCCGGCCGCCGCGGCCCGCCCCGTGACCTCGTCCAGCAACCGTGTCTTGCCGACCCCGGCGTCCCCGGCGACGAGCACCGCCCGAGCTTCCCCGCCGCGGGCACGCTCCAGCACGGCGGAAAGCCGGTCGAGCTCGTCTTCCCGCCCGATGAGTGGAGTACTGATGGAGATCTGCGACACGCATACATCCTGGCACGCGACACTGACAGCGCATTTGATCCGAGGGCGCGGTGACGACCAAGGGGCGCGGGGAACTGCGCGACCAGCCACCATCAACCCGCAGCCGCCATCAGACAGGTAGCCCCGAGCTCACCTGCGCAATGTCCGAGCCCAATCCGCCGGCACCCGCCCCGCAGGGCCCGGCGCCGGCTGCGATTCCGGATGACTCACCGGCCCCGCCAATTCCGGCCCCGCCTCGAACATCTCGTTCGTCTCGAAGTTCCAGAACCACTCCTCACCCGGCTCGAAACTCCGCACCAGAGGATGCCCCGAGTCCCGGAAGTGCCCCGTCGCGTGCTGCCCGGGCGAGGAGTCACAGCACCCCACGTGCCCGCACTGCGCACACCGCCGCAGATGGAACCACCAGCCACCCGACGCATCGCACTCCACGCACCCGTCCCCGCTGGGCGGCACGCTCGGGTCGATGCCCTTGACGTCGGTCATTCCGGCTCCTCGGTCGTGTCGTTGTCCACGGCGGTCAGGGGAAGCAGCACCTGGAAGCGGGTGTCGCCCGGCGACGACTCCACCTGCAGCGTCCCGTGGTGCTTGTTGACCACGATCCGCCAGGAGATGTCGAGCCCGAGCCCCGTCCCCTCACCCACCGGCTTGGTGGTGAAGAAGGGATCGAAGATCCGCCCGCGGATGTCCGGCGGCACCCCGGGCCCGGTGTCCCGGAACTCCACCAGCAGCCGGTCGTGTTCGAGCGCGGTCCGGACGGTCAACGTCCCTTCCCCGCCGGCGCTGTTGATGGCCTGCACCGCGTTGTCGATCAGGTTGGTCCATACCTGGTTGAGCTCGGCCGGGTAGGCCGGGATCCGCGGCAGTGTCCGGTCGTAGTCCTTGACGACCTTGATCTGCTGCCCGATCTTCCCGGACAGCATCAGCAGCGTGCTGTCGAGGAGTTCGTGCACGTCGGCCACCTGGAAGGGCGCCCGGTCCAGCTGGGAGTACTGCTTGGCCGCGTCGACGAGATGGGAGATCCGGTTCGTGGAGTCGTTGATCTCGTCCATCAACAGCTCGGTCTCGACGGTGTAGTTGAGCCAGCCGATCGCGTTCGGCAGGATCTCCTCGTCCACGGCCGCCGCGATCTGGTCCAGCCAGTCGGCGTCGAGGCCGGCCTGCACGAAGGTGGGCGCGATCCGCCAGCCCTCCTGGATGCCGTGGTCGTCGAGCCAGTCGCTGAGCGCGTCCTCCCGGTCGGAGGCCTCCAGCGGGCTCAACGTCGGCGCCTTGGCGACCCGTTCGGCCGTGCGCTCCTGGATGTCGATGAGGTTCGCCATCACCTCGGGGCTGTAGGAGCCCTGCGCGATGACGGCGAGCTTGTGCCGCATCTTGCCGACCCGCTCGCGCAGCGTCGCCGTGGCCCGTACGGCGGCCGCGGCCGGGTTGTTGAGCTCGTGCGTGAGACCGGCGGACAACGAGCCGAGCGCCAGCAGCCGTTCACGTTGTCCGATGGCCCGCTGGGTGTTCTTCGAACCGAAGAACAGCCCCTCCAGCAGATGGACCGCCATCGGGAACCACTCCTGCATGAAGGCCGAGAACGTCTCCGCGGGCAGCACGAAGAACCGCGAGGGCTCGGTGACCCGCATGGAGCCGTTGTAGGTCTGCTGCACCCGGTCACCGAGGTACGCCTGCATGGATCCCGCGTACACCCCGCTCTGGGAGGTGCGGTTGATCTCCACGTCGTCGCCGCCGACCCGGCGCGAGAGCACGACCGTGCCCTCGATCATCACGTAGAAGCAGGTGGCGGGCTCACCCTCGGTGTACACCGGACCCGGCTCGAACTTCTCGACCCGCCCCGCGGCGCACAACTGCCCCAATTGCTCGGGGGAGAGCTTCTCGAACAGGAACAGCGACCCGATCTCCCCGGGGCTGCACGGCATCAGCTGCCCGCTCATGACTGCTCCAGGTACCGGTGGACGAGCATCACGGCCATGGCTCCCTCTCCGACGGCGGACGCGACCCGCTTCGCGGACTCGGCGCGCGCGTCGCCCGCGACGAACACGCCCGGAATGTTGGTCTCCAGGTGGTACGGCGGCCGGTCCAGCTCCCAGTCCGCCGGCGGCCGTCCGTCCGGGGTGAGGTCGGGCCCTGCCAGGATGAAACCGTGCTCGTCCCGCAGCACCGTGCCGTCCAGCCAACTGGTCAGCGGGGCCGCGCCGATGAACACGAACATCCATTGTGCGTCGACCAGTTCGGTCTCACCGGTCTCGGTGTCGCGCAGGGTCAGCTGCTCCAGATGGTCGGAGCCGTGCGCGGCCTCGACGACGGTACGCGCGCGGACCGAGATGTTGGGAGCCTCCTCGATCTGCTGGATCAGATAGTGCGACATCGACGCGGAGAGATCGGGGCCGCGCACCAGCAGGGTCACCGACTTGGCACCCCGGGACAGGTACATGGCCGCCTGTCCCGCGGAGTTGGCGCCGCCGACGATGTAGATGTCCTGCCCCTGGCAGGAGGCCGCCTCGGTCAGCGCCGAGCCGTAGTACACCCCGCACCCGGTCAGGTCCGTGCAGCCCGGCGCCTCCAGCTGCCGGTACGACACACCGGTCGCCAGGATCACGCTGTGCGCGGCCACCGCCGACCCGTCCGAGAACCGCACGGTGCGGGCCGCGCCGTTGACCTCCAGCCCCGCCACCTCACGGGCGGTGAGGATCTCCGCGCCGAACTTCGTCGCCTGTCGCCGGGCCCGGTCGGTGAGCTGGGCGCCCGACACACCGTCCGGGAACCCCAGGTAGTTCTCGATCCGTGAGCTCTGGCCGGCCTGCCCGCCGGTCGCCGAGCGCTCCACGAGCACGGTCCGCAGCCCCTCCGAGGCCCCGTACACCGCCGCGCCGAGCCCCGCCGGGCCGCCGCCGATGACGACGAGGTCGTAGAAGTCGGCGGTCGGCGTCGTGGCGAGACCCACGTGGGCGGCCAGGTCGGGTGCCTCGGGCTTGACCAGGGGAGTGCCGTCCGGGGTGATCACCACCGGC
Source organism: Streptomyces sp. NPDC048523 (assembly GCF_043199815.1). Classification (NCBI taxonomy): domain Bacteria; kingdom Bacillati; phylum Actinomycetota; class Actinomycetes; order Kitasatosporales; family Streptomycetaceae; genus Streptomyces; species Streptomyces sp. NPDC048523. Next base: position 782,035 of record NZ_JBICWQ010000004.1, read on the forward strand.
AGCCGCTGCCCGTCCTGCCCCGCGGCGGCCAGCAGCCGCTGCCCCTCGGGCTCGTCCGTGGAGTACCAGCGGTACGGCACCTGGTTGCGGGCCAGGAACTCCCGCACGTCCGAGGAGCGCGCCGACCAGCGGTGTCCGATCACCTTGGTGGCGGGCACGGGCCGGTAGTCGCTGCTGCGCCACGCCTCCAGGAGGTCGTCGAGGACCGGGTAGAGCTTCTCCTCGGGCGGGTCCCAGGGCTTGAGGAGGTAGTGGTCGAGGTCGACGACGTTGATCGCGTCGATCGCCGCGCTGGTGTCCGCGTACGCCGTCAGCAGCACACGGCGGGCGCCCGGATACACGTCCAGGGCCTGTTCGAGGAACTCGATGCCGTTCATCTGCGGCATGCGGTAGTCGGCCAGGATCACCGCCACGAGGTCACCGCGCAGCTTCAGTTCCCGCAGCGCCTCCAGCGCGGACTCGCCGGACTCCGCGCGCACGATCCGGTACGACTCGCCGTAGCGCCGCCGCAGATCGCGGGCGACGGCACGGGAGACCCCCGGGTCGTCGTCCACGGTCAGGATGACGGTCCGCGCCGATTCGGCGGCCTGTGCCATACGTCTCCCACCCCGAGCGGTCGGTCAGGGCACGGCGCCCCCCGTGGTCACCGGCCCGGTCCCGCCCATCGTATGTTCGATCGCCCCGCTGTGCGCAGGCGTCCCTGACCCTGCCGGTGTCAGGCTCGGCGCTGCCCCAGCACACAGAACTCGTTGCCCTCGGGGTCCACGAGAGTCACCCAGGACTGCTCGCCCTGCCCGATGTCCGTGTGCCGCGCGCCCAGGGCGAGGAGGCGGGTGACCTCGGCGTCCCGGTCGTCCGGCCGGAAGTCCAGATGCAGCCGGTTCTTGACGGTCTTCGGCTCCGGCACCGGCACGAAGAGCAGCCCCGGCAACCGGTCCTTCTCGGGGCGGATCTCGAACTCGTCGGGGGAGTCCTCGACCACCACCCAGCCCAGCGCCTCGGCCCACCAGCGCCCGAGGGCGGCGGGGTCGGCGGCATCCACGATGACTTGTTCCCATTCCAAGGTCATTTCGGCAGCGTAGTGAAGACTGGGCTCCGACGTCACCGCAATTTGAGGGAGGCCCCCGCATGACCCGCCCGATCACCGCAGGGATCGACGGAACCGAGGAGAGCCTTGCCGCGCTGGGCTGGGCCGCGCGAGAGGCCGTCCGGCGCGGCGTGGCCCTCCGGGTGGTGCACGCGTGGCGGTTCCAGCCGTACGAGGGGATCGACGCGGGGGACCGCGACACCCAGGCGGGCTGGGCGCGGGAGGCCATGGCCGAGGCTGTCCGGACCGTCACCGGGCGGCACATCGGGCTCGACGTGGACACCGACCTGGTGGAGGGCGGCAGCGTCGACGTGCTGATCGCGGCGGCCGCCGACTCCGAGTCGCTGGTCCTGGGCTCCCGCGGGCACGGTCCGGTGGTGGGCTTCCTGCTGGGCTCGGTGGGCCAGCAGGTGATCGCCGAGGCGACGCGCCCCGTGATCCTGGTGCGTGCCGGGGACCAGGCCACCGCGGAGGTCTCCGGGCGCGAGATCGTGGTGGGCCAGGAGGGGGACCCGGAGGACAGCGCCGAGGTCCTGAGGTTCGCCTTCGAGACGGCGGCGGCACGGGGAGCGGCCGTGCGTGCCGTACGGGCCTGGACGCTGCCGCCGGTGTTCGCGTACAGCCCGGGTTCGCTGAAGCTCCTCGACGAGGCCGGCGGGCTGGAGCCGTACGAGAAGAAGGCCCTGGCCTCGGCGCTCCAGCCGTGGCGGGAGCGCTTCCCGGACGTGCCGGTCGCCGAGCACGTGGAGATGGGCAGCGCGGGCGAGGTGCTGCTGTCGATGACCGCCCGGGCTCAGCTGATGGTCGTGGGCCGTCGGGCCCGTCGTACCGCCGTGGGTGCCCGGATCGGCTCGGTCGCGCACGGCGTGCTGCACCACGCGGACTGCCCGGTGGCCGTGGTGCCGCACGCCTGAGGTCAGTCGGCGGTGGCCGGAGTGGGCTGGAGCGTCTCCCGCGCCTTGGGGAGGATGTTCGTGATGTAGTCGTCCACCGCCGTGTCCAGGCCGATGTCGTGCTGGGCCCGCTCCGACAGGTACCAGCGGTGCTCGAGGAGCTCGTGGTAGATCTCGGCCGGGTCCATCGACCCGCGCATCTCCAGCGGCACGGCCCGCACCGTGGGCCGGAAGACGTCCCGCACCCAGCGGTGGGCGAGCACCTCCGGGCGGGCGCCGAGCGGATCGCCCGGAGCGTAGTCCTCCTGGGTGGCCATCCAGCTCTCCAGGTCGTTCAGCAGCCGCCGGGCCTGGTTCTCCTCGGCGTCCAGGCCCGTCAGGCGCAGGAGCTGACGCTGGTGGTGACCGGCGTCCACGACCTTCGGGACGAACGTGACCTCGTCGCCGTTCGGCGCGTGCTCGATCTGCATCTCGGCCACGTCGAAACCGAGGTCGTTGAGCCGGCGTATCCGGCGCTCGATGTAGTGGTACTTGCCCGCCGGGTAGACGGACCTGCGGGTCAGTTCCTCCCACAGGCTGCCGTAGCGCGAGCAGATCTCCATGCCGAACTCGATCGCGTCCACCGAGGGGTGCAGCGCCCCGGAGGCCTCCAGGTCGAGCAGTTCGCCGCTGATGTTCACGCGGGCGAGGTCGAGGTCGTAGTCCCGCTGCCCGGGGCTGAGCTGCGGATGCAGGTCGCCGGTCTCGGCGTCGACGAGGTAGGCGGCGTAGGCGCCCGCGTCGCGCCGGAACAGGGTGTTGGACAGGGAGCAGTCGCCCCAGGCGAACCCGGCCAGGTGCAGCCGTACCAGGAGGACGGCCAGGGCGTCCATCAGGCGGTGCATGGTGGCGGGCCGCATGGTGGTCTCGAACATCGAGCGGTACGGCATCGAGCCGCCCAGATGCCGGGTGACCAGCACCGGCTCCAGCGGGGCCTCCTCGGCGTCGGTGCGCCCGGTGACCACGGCGAGCGGGTCGACGGCGGGGATGCCGAGCCGGTCCAGGTCGCGCAGCAGCTCGTACTCGCGCAGCGCCGGGCGCTCGGCGAGCTCCTTCACGGCGATGACCTCGTCACCGGCGCGGGCGTAGCGGACCACGTGGCGGGATATGCCGCGCGGCAGCGGGACCAGGACCTCCTCCGGCCACTGCTCCAGCGGCAGGTGCCACGGCAGTTCGAGCAGGAGCGCGGGATGCTCCGGATTCGTCGCGCTGATCTGCAGTGCCATCGTGCTCTGTCCTCGCCTGGTCGGTGATCGTCACCTCACCTTAGAGCGCGCGGCCTTTGGCCTGAAGTGCCGCTTCACGGACCGGACCGCGGTGCACCGGCCCGTGCCCCGGCAGCAGCACCTCGCCCTCCAGTTCCGTGAACACGTCCAGTGACGCCACGGCACGCGCGCGCTCGTGGTGGAACATGTCCGGCAGCAGCTGGGGCCCCTTCACCCGCGAGGTGGGGTGACCGCTCACCAGGCCGTCGCCCGAGATCACCACACCGCGCTCGGGGAGGTGGAAGGCGCAGTGCCCGTCGGTGTGGCCCGGCGTGAACACGGGCACGGGGCGGCCCGGCAGATCGAGGGCGCCCGCGGCCGGGAACGGCTGCGGGGAGGCGACCGGCACATGGGCCGTGCCGCCCACCCGGATCGCGTGCACCGCCCACGGCAGCACACCGGGCCGCCAGCCGTTCTTCAGGACCGTGCCGACGGAGACCTGGTGCAGGAACTCCCGCCGCGCGTGCGGCACTTCGGCCTCGTGCAGATAGACCGGCGTGCCGTAGGCGGAGCGCAGGTACTCGGCGGACCCGAGGTGGTCGTTGTGGGCGTGCGTGATGAGCACGGCGGTCACCGCCTCCGGTGCGCTCCCCACCTCGGCGAGGGAGGCGAGCACCTGCTCCCGGTCCCCGGGGTAGCCGGTGTCCACGAGCGTCGCCGAGCTCCCCTCGGTCAGGATCACCCAGTTGGTGTTGCTGCCGTGCACCAGGTAGGTGCCGTCCGCGACTTGCTGCACGCCTGCGCTCATGATCGCCCCACCCGGTGAGTCCCTGCCCGACGGCACACAGCAAAGCAGACGCTCAGGCGATCCGGAGCGGCGGGTACCGGTCCTCCAGCGGTCAACTTCCGTGGTGACAGGCTGCCTCCGGCGCCGTCCGCCGGAGGCAGCCCACGCGTGCAGCCGGGGCAGCCGCCTCTCTGTCTCAGTGCACGCCGTGCGGGCGGAACTGGATGCTGATGCGCGGTCCTGTCGCGCGCGTGGACTTCGGTACGGCGTGCTCCCAAGTGCGCTGACAGGAGCCGCCCATCACGATCAGGTCGCCGTGGCCCAGCGGCCGCCGGACCGTCTCCGCGTGGCCGTGCGCCGGCCGCAGTACGAGGTCGCGCGGGGCGCCCACGGAGAGGATCGCGACCATGGTGTCGTGGCTGCCCCCTCGCCCGCCCCGGTCGCCGTGCCAGGCGACGCTGTCCCGGCCGTCGCGGTAGTAACAGAGCCCCGCCGTGGTGAACGGCTCGCCGAGCTCGTCGGCGTAGTGCGCGGTGAGCGCCTCGCGGGCCTCGGTGAGCACGGGATGCGGCAGCGCGTCGTCCACGCCGTAGAAGGCGAGCAGACGCGGGACGTCGACGACGTGGTCGTACATCTTGCGGCGCTCGGCACGCCAGGGAACCTCGGTGGCCAGCTCTTCGAACAGGGCGTCCGAGCCGCCGAGCCAGCCGGGCAGTACGTCGATCCAGGCGCCGAAGGCCAGCTCGGTACGGCGGATCCCGTCGAGCGGGCCGAGCCGGAGCTGGTCGGTCTGGTCGAAGAGGGAGCCCTGGAGGTGCGCGGTCATGGATCCAGCGTACTCCCTAATCGAAAATATGTTCCATTGAGAAGGGGGATCTGTCGAAAGGTTCGACCTTTCGATACATCGCTGTATCGGATACATTCCTGTATCGAACGGAGGGCCGACATGGCGGTGGAGGAGACGACCAGGCGTGTGACCAGGCGCCGGGTCCGCACGCGTGCCAACCTCCTGGACGCGGCCTTCGCGGTGTTCGCCGCCAAGGGCTTCGGACGGGTGTCGATCGAGGAGGTCTGCGAGGCCGCCGGATACAGCCGGGGCGCCTTCTACTCGAACTTCGACAGCCTCGACGAGCTCTTCTTCGCGCTCTACCGGCAGCGCGCCGACCTGATCGCGGACCAGGTCGCCGGGGCCCTCGCTCTCGACGGACCCGGCCTCGACGTACCGGCCGCCGTCGACCGCGTCACCGAGGTGCTGCTCCTGGACCGGGACTGGCTCCTCGTCAAGACCGACTTCCTGGTGTACGCCGCCCGCACGCCCGAGGTCGCCCGGACCCTGCTCGAACACCGGGCCCGGCTCAGGCGCGCCGTCGCCGACCGGCTGGCACGCGCGCGTGGACACGCCGAGCTGCCCGCCGTGCTGGTCGACGTCGAGGGCGCCGCCCACGCCGTGGTCGCCGCGTACGACGGGGTCACCGTCCAACTGCTGCTGGACGCGGACGTCGAGCGCGCCCGTGTCTGGCTCAAGCAACTGCTCACCGCGCTGCTCACCGACGGCAGCGACACCACCGCATGAGGGAAGAGACGGTCGCCATGGATGCAGACGTCATCGTCGTCGGAGCGGGGCTCGCGGGCCTGGTCGCCGCGCACGAGCTCACCAGCCGCGGCAAAAGGGTCGCGCTGGTCGACCAGGAGAACGCCGCCAATCTCGGCGGCCAGGCCTTCTGGTCCTTCGGCGGGCTCTTCCTGGTCGACTCCCCGGAGCAGCGCCGCCTCGGCATCAAGGACTCCTTCGACCTTGCCTGGAGCGACTGGCAGGGCAGCGCGCAGTTCGACCGCGTCGAGGACGAGGACTCCTGGGCGGTGCGCTGGGCGCGCGCCTACGTCGAGTTCGCGGCGGGCGAGAAGCGGTCCTGGCTGGAGGGGCACGGCATCAAGTTCCTGCCCACCGTGGGCTGGCCCGAGCGCGGCGACCTCACCGCCCACGGACACGGCAACTCCGTGCCCCGCTTCCATATCGCCTGGGGCACCGGCACCGGAGTGGTCGAGCCCTTCGTCGGATACGCCAAGCAGGCCGCGCGGGACGGACTGCTGACCTTCTACCACCGCCACCAGGTCGACGAACTGGTCGTCGAGGAGGGGGCTGCCCGCGGGGTGCGCGGCACGGTCCTTGCCGAGGACAACTCCGCGCGCGGTGTCGCCTCCAACCGGGACCGGATCGGCGACTTCGAGCTCACCGCCCACGCCGTCGTCGTCACTACCGGCGGCATCGGCGCCAACCACGACATCGTCCGCCGCTACTGGCCCGAGCGGCTCGGCACCCCGCCCGCCGAGATGATCAGCGGGGTCCCCGCCTACGTCGACGGCCGGATGCTCGACATCAGCGCGGACGCGGGCGTCCGCCTGGTCAACCGCGACCGCATGTGGCACTACACCGAGGGCATCCAGAACTGGGACCCGATCTGGCCCGGCCACGGCATCCGCATCCTGGCCGGCCCGTCCTCCATGTGGTTCGACGCCCTCGGCCGCCGGCTGCCCGAGCCGTACCTGCCCGGCTACGACACCCTCGGCACCCTTGAGCACCTGCGCACCACCGAGGACATCGCGGAGCACGACCACTCCTGGTTCATCCTCACCCAGAAGATCATCGAGAAGGAGTTCGCGCTCTCGGGCTCCGAGCAGAACCCCGACATCACCGCCAAGGACCGCGTGGGCTTCCTCAAGGAGCGCCTCCTCGGCAAGGGCGCGCCCGGACCGGTGGACGCGTTCCTGCGCAAGGGCGCGGACTTCGTGAGCGCCCCGAACCTGGAGCAGCTCGTCGAGAAGATGAACGGGCTCACCGACAAGCCCCTCCTGGACGCCGCCTCGCTCCGCCGCCAGATCGAGGCCCGCGACCTCCAGATCGCCAACTCCTACAGCAAGGACGCCCAAGTGCAGGGCATCCGCAACGCCCGCCGCTACATCGGCGACCGCCTGAGCCGGGTCGCCACCCCGCACCGCCTCCTCGACCCGGCCGCAGGACCCCTGATCGGCGTCAAGCTGCACATCCTGACCCGCAAGACCCTCGGCGGCATCCAGACCGACCTCGACTCCCGCGCCCTGGGCACCGACGGCAAACCCCTCGAAGGGCTGTACGCGGCGGGCGAGGTCGCCGGCTTCGGCGGCGGCGGCGTCCACGGCTACAACGCGCTGGAGGGCACCTTCCTCGGCGGCTGCCTCTTCTCGGGACGCGCGGCGGGGCGGGCGGCGGCCAAGCAGGTCGGCTAGGAGTCCCCGGTGTTCAACAGGCGCACCAGCACCGCGGCGTGGCTCTGCTCCGGCGTCTTCGACGCGGTCAGCAGGGTCACGTCGCCCCGGCCCGCCAACTCCCGGACAGCTCCGCCTCGTACCGCTCGGCGAACTCCTCGTACGAGCCCTCGCCCGCGTGGTACCAGCGGCGCAGTTCGGTCGACGGGGTGAGCGCCTTGGGCCACTCGTCGACGCGGGCCGCCTCCTTGGACAGGCCGCGCGGCCACAGCCGGTCGACCAGGACGCGGACGCCGTCCTCGGGCTCGGGAGGTTCGTAGACACGGCGGATGCGCACGCTCACGGGCGGCCTCTCGACGAAGGGGTGACGGCGTCGGGAGCGTACTGCGCAGTCCGGCGCGACTTGACCTGATCAGGGGAGAGTTGCGGGGGAGGGGGCCTTTAGGGTGAAGCTTTGGCCACCCCCCGACCTGTAGGAGAGCAGGTGCCGAAGGCCGTCAGACGCACCTTCGTCCTCGCCACCACCCCCCTCGCACTCACCGCTCTGCTGGGGGCCGCCGCGCCTTCGCCGACGGGCTCGTCCGGGGCGGGAGACCCGTACTTCCCGCTCGCCGGAAACGGCGGATACCACGTCGGCCACTACGACCTGACACTCCGTTACGACCCCGGCAGCGGTCACCTCGACGGCAAGGCGGTCCTCTCCGCCCGCGCCACCCAGCGTCTGACCCGGCTCGACCTCGACTTCAAGGGACTGACCGTCACCGGCCTGACCGTCGGCCGCTCCAAAGCGGGCTTCCGCCGCTCCGGACAGGAACTCGTCGTCACCCCGCAGCGCGCTCTGCGCAAGGGGGAACGCTTCACCATCACCGTGACGTACAAGGGGAAGCCCGGCCCCGTCACCGACCCGGACGGCTCGCTCGACGGCTGGATACCGACCGACGACGGAGCTTTCGTCGCAGGCGAACCGCAGGGCGCGATGACCTGGTTCCCGGCGAACAACCACCCCACCGACAAGTCGTCGTACGACTTCACGATCACCGTCCCCCAGGGGCGCACCGCGGTCGCCAACGGCCTGCTTGTCTCCCGGCGGACCACGCACGGGAAGACCACGTTCCGCTGGCGCCAGAGCGAGCCCATGGCCGCCTACCTGGCCACCGCGACCGTCGGGAAGTTCACGGTGGAGCAGTTCACCACCAGGAACGGCATCCGCGTCTACAACGCCGTCGACCCGCGCGAGGGCGCCGCCGCGGCACCCGTGCTCAAGAAGCTGCCCTCCGTCCTGGAGTGGGAGAGCAAGCTGTTCGGGCCCTACCCCTTCCGGGCCGCCGGGTCGATCGTCGACCACGCTCCGAACGTGGGCTACGCGCTGGAGACCCAGTCCCGTCCCGTCTACGACCGCGCGCCCGACCTGAGCACCCTCGTCCATGAGAACGCCCACCAGTGGTTCGGCGACTCCGTCTCGCTCACCTCCTGGAAGGACATCTGGCTCAACGAGGGCTTCGCGACCTACGCGGAGTGGCTCTACGCCGAGCAGCACGGCGGCGACAGCGCGCAGAAGACCTTCGACGATCTCTACGCCAAGCCCGCGAGCGACGACCTGTGGGAGTACCCGCCCGGCAACCCCGGCAGCGGCGGCAACATCTTCGGCACCCCCGTCTACGCCCGCGGCGCCATGACCCTGCAGGTCCTGCGCACGGCCGTCGGCGACCGGGCGTTCTTCCTGATCCTGCGCGCCTGGGCAACCGGACACCGCGCCGGCCATGGCACCACCGCGCAGTTCGAGCGCCTCGCGGAGCGGGTGTCGGGCAAGAACCTGGACGCACTGTTCCAGACCTGGCTCTACGCGGCGGGCAAGCCGAACCAGTCCTAGAACCTGACCAGTTCCTTACAAGTGTCGGCCAGAGTCGTTCCATGATCACACGCAGAACCCATGTCGCACTGCTGGCCGCATCCGTGCTTCTCACCGGATGCGGCGGCGGTGCCGTGGCGAGTACGGACGGCATGCCCACGCCGTCCGGGGAGCCTTCGAGGACCACTCCCGCGCCGGAGATCTCCGTCGAGGTCGCTCCCCAGCAGATACCGGGCCTCGGCCCGAAGACGTGGGCGAAGGTGCCGGCCGCCGCCCGGCAGGCCGTCGTGGTCACCGGGCGGGGCCGCGACTCCTCGGCCTCCACCGTGGTGCTCTACGAGCGCACCGCGGCCGGCTGGCGGGCCGGCGCCAAGTGGCCCGCGCACAACGCCCTCAAGGGCTGGACCGACCACCACCTGGCCGGCGACCTGCGCTCACCGATCGGCGTGTACACCCTCACGGACGCCGGAGGACTGCTGAAGGACCCCGGCACCAAGCTGACGTACGACCGCGGGGTCGGCTTCACCTCGCCCGGCACGGGCTTCGAGGGCGAGCCGCTGGCCGGGTCCTTCGACTACGTGATCGCCATCAACTACAACCGGCAGCCCGGCACTTCACCCCTGGACTGGACACGACCGCTGGGCGCCGGCCGCGGCGGCGGGATATGGCTGCACGTGGACCACGGCGGGCCCACGCACGGCTGCGTCAGCATCGCCGAGGAGCACATGAAGGAGCTGCTCCTGGCCCTGGACCCGGATCGCCACCCTGTCGTCGTCATGGGCGACGCCGAGTCCCTGAACCGCTGAGCGCTTAGGATCCGCCAGGTGTGCGCACATGTGCTGGTCGCCGAGGACGACGAGATGCAGGCCGAACTCATACGGCGGTCCCTGCTCGCGGAGGGCCACACCGCCACCGTGGTCCACGACGGGCGGGCCGCCCTGGACGCGGCCCGGCGGGTCGCCCCCGACCTCGTCGTCCTGGACCTCATGCTGCCGGTGATCGACGGATTCGGGGTGTGCCGGGTGCTGCGCCGCGACGCGGACATCCCCGTCGTGATGCTCACCGCACGGTCCGACGAGGACGACGTCCTGCTGGGCCTGGAACTGGGCGCCGACGACTACATCACCAAGCCGTACAGCCCGCGCGAGCTGATGGCCCGCATCCGGACCGTCCTCAGACGCAGCGGACGGGGTGCCGTGTCCGACCGGCGCGAGGACCCTGCCGTCCGCGCCGCGGGCCTCGCCGTCGATCCCGTACGGCACGAGGTGCGGTGCGACGGGGCGCCGGTGGAGTGCACGCCGGCCGAGTTCGAGATCCTGCTGGCCATGGCCGCCGAACCCGAACGGGTCTTCTCACGGCGCCAGTTGCTGGAGGTCACGCGGGGCACCGACCGGGCCTCCACCGAACGGGCCGTGGACGTGCACATCATGAACCTGCGCCGCAAGATCGAGGCCGATCCGCGCCGCCCGGTGCGACTGCTGACGGTGTTCGGCGTGGGCTACAAGCTCAGCGGCGGCCGCGGATGAGTGCCCGGACGACACCGGAACAGACACCTCTGCGCCCTCGCATACCGCTGCACAAACGGCTGCTGGTCCGCCTGCTCATCACGTCCGGGCTCATCGCCGTGTGCTCGGTGGCCGCGACGGCCTGGCTGGCCGTGGCCACCACCACCCAGGCCCTGCGCGAGGAACAGGGGCAGGCGCTCGCCGACGACATGGACGTCCTCGCCGAGCTCAGCGGATACGCGGCGACCCACCCCGACTGGACGAAAGCGGCCGCAACCGTGCGGGAGCTGTCGGCGAGGACCGGCCGTCGTATCGCCCTGACCGCCTCGGACCGCCGGGTCATCGCCGACTCCGCGCCGCCCGGCACCTCCCTGCCCCCGAGCGCGGCCGCCGCCGTCGACCCGCTGCACACCGACACCTACAGTGAGCGCGGCGCCCAGATCCCCGGCATCGACCCGCGAGCGGTGGGCCCGTACCGGCTCACCGAGGCGGAGCGCGTCAAGGTCGCCGCCCTCGCCCGCAAGCGGCAGCTCTGCTTCTCCCGGTCCGGTGTGCAGACCCGCCTGAGCCGTACGCCGAGCGGGCGGACGGTCCTCACCGACGCGGACTCCGGCTCCCAGCCCGACTATGTGCCCGACGCCTGCGCCGACGGGCTGCTCAACACGCCCACTCCGACGGAGGACAAGGCGCTGAAGGCGGTGAAGGCGCTCGCCCGCGCCTGCCTGACCAAGGCCGGGCTGGACCCCGCGATGGCCGTGCTGCTGGGGAGCGCACCGGCCGGGCTGGACTCGCGCGACCCCCTGGGCAGCAAGCTCGGCACCAAGGAGGCGCGTGCGGTCCAGCCCTGCCTCGACGAGGCCCGCCGTACCCAGCTCGACCCCTATGTGGCACCGGCGGCGGAACTCTTCCTCGGCACCGGGGACACCCCCGCGGTGCTGTTCGACATGTCCCCGGCCAACAAGGCCAAGGTCGTCGGCACCGCGGGTCTCGTGCTCGCCGTCACCGTCGCCGCGACCGCCCTGGTCGCCACCCGGCTGGTGCGGCCGCTGCGCGCGCTCACCGCGGCCGCCCAGCAGCCGCCCGAGCTCCATGTGCGCGTTCCCGTCACCACCCGGGACGAGACCGGCATCCTCGCCGTCGCCTTCAACGACCTGACCGAGCGCCGCGAGCGCCTGGAGGCCCAGCGCAAGGCGATGGTCAGCGACATCGCCCACGAACTGCGCAGCCCGCTCACCAACATCCGCGGCTGGCTGGAGGTCACCCGGGACGGTGTCGTCGAGCCCGACCCCGTCCTGCTCGCCTCCCTGCACGACGAGGCCCTCGTCCTCCAGCGCGTCATCGACGACCTCCAGGACCTCGCGGACGCCGACGCCGGCACCCTGCGCCTGCACCGGGAGCCGGTGCGCTGCGACGAACTCCTCCAGCAGGTCGCCGCGGCCCACCGCGTCGCCGCCGACGCGGCCCGGGTCGCACTGCGCACCGACGTCGAGGGTGAGCCCTGGCTGGACGCCGATCCGGTCCGGATGCGGCAGGCGCTCGGCAACCTGGTCTCCAACGCGCTGCGCCACACCCCGGCCGGGGGGACGGTCACCCTGACCGGGCGCCGGGACGGCGACGACATCGTCCTGGAGGTCGCCGACACCGGTACCGGCATCTCCTCCGAGGACCTGCCGCACGTCTTCGACCGGTTCTGGCGCGCGGAGAAGTCCCGCAGCCGTCGTACCGGCGGCTCGGGCCTGGGCCTGCCCATCGTCCGCCACCTGGTCGCGGCCCACGGCGGAACGGTCGGGGCGGCGAGCGAGCCCGGCACCGGCAGTGTCTTCACCCTGCGGATGCTTGGCGGTCCTGCGCCCTCGCCGGACGGCTGATTCCCCACGTGGCGTGCGGGTACCCCGTATGCCCGCGGAGAGAAAGGGAGGTCGGGTCATGACCGTGGCGGACGGGATGCCGGTGGTGCGGACACTCGCTGAACTCGCGGCCCTGACCGAACGGCACGAGCGGCTGTACGTCCGCTGGTCGCGCGGTCCCGAGGTGGATCTGGCCCGAGCGTCCAGCACCGACGAACTCACCGGTCTGTCCCTGCCGGGACTGTCGGCGAACCCGCTCGACGTCGAGGACTGGTGGCAGGGCCGGCCCGTGCAGCTGTGGGTGGCCCGGCGGCTGTACGACTACTCCCACCTGCCGCACGAAAAAGGCCTCGGTGTACGCCCCTGGGTCCTCCAGGGGCGAGAGCGGGGCCGGGGGCCGGACAACGAGCCGCTCGTCGCGGACGTGCGCCCGATGTGCTGGATCGACGACCAGGTGATCGACGAGGCACGGAGCGCGGTGGACGGGCAGGAGAATCCTTGGGGCCCACTGCGCCGCACGGGCCGCTGACCGGGCCTGGTCGCCGACCTGTGGTTGACCGGGTCTGGTAGGTGGCCTGTGTGTTGAGCGGGCCTGGTGATCGGGCTGTGTGTTGGCCGGGGCAGGTCGGCGCCCTGTGTGTTGACCGGGCCTGGTGGTCGGGCTTTGCGTTGGCCAGGCCCGGTCGCCAGCCTTTGCGTAGGCCAGGCCCGGTCGCTGGCCTTTGCACTGGCCCTGCGCGGTGGTTGGCCTACGCCCTGGCCGTGCCCGGTGGTCCGCCCTTACATCGACCGGGCCCGGTCAGCCGCCCATGAGTGGACCGGGCCCGGTCGACGCGGTCCTTGCGTCTGCCGAGCCCGGTCGGTGGACCCGCGCTGAACGGACCCGATCAGCCCGACCTTCTCCGCGCGGCGGCCGCGCGGCGGGCGAGCGAGCGGCGTTCCGTCTCGCTGGTGCCGCCCCAGACGCCGATGCTCTGCCCCGTGTCCAGGGCCCACTGAAGACACTGCTCCTGGACGGGGCAGCGTCGGCAGACGGACTTGGCCTGTTCCGTCTGGACCAGTGCGGGGCCCGTGGTGCCGATCGGGAAGAAGAGGTCCGGGTCTTCGCGGCGGCACGCGGCATGGGTTCGCCAGTTGTCCATCAAAAGTCACCTGCGATCGAAGTCGTACGTGCCCTCGTGCATGCATTTACTCGCTTTCGGGTGACCTGTCGATGCGCGGTGAAACAACCGGGTCTCGTGGGACGCGTCCGGTCACTGCTCCCGGACGCCCCACGGAGAGCCGTACGCGGTCAGCAGATCCAGGAAGGGACGGGCCGCGAACGCCTCGGGACCGAGGACACCCGCGCCCGTCCAGGCGCCGGTGGCGAGGAGTTCGAGGGCGACGACCGGGTTCACGGCGGTCTGCCACACCACGGCCTGACAGCCGTACTCCGCCATGGACCACTGGTTGTCGACCACGTCGTAGATGTACACCTCGCGCGGCGCCCCGTCCTTGACGCCCTTCACCCAGGTGCCCGCACAGGTCTTGCCGTGCATCCGGTCGCCCAGGGTCGCCGGGTCGGGCAGACACGCGGCCACGACGTCCCGCGGCGAGACCGCGACCGGGCCCGCGGGACCGGGCACGGTCACCGGATCGGTGCGGTCCAGGCCCAGCAGGTGCAGTGTCCTCAGCGTCTCGATGAACTCGCGGCCCAGGCCGTACTTGAAGGTGACGCGGCGGGCGCCGACCCAGCGGGGGACGAGCAGCACCTCCTCGTGCTCCACGTTCACGCACTCGACCGGACCGATGCCCTCGGGGAAGTCGAAGACCTCCGGCTCGCTGAAGGGCTCCGTCGTGAACCAACCGCGATCGGCCTCGTAGACGACGGGAGGGTTGAGGCACTCCTCGATGGTGGTCCAGATGCTGAAGGAAGGGGCGAAGTCGTAACCGGCGACGGTGAGGTTCGCACCGTCGCGGACACCGATCTCCTCGATCTCGTCGAAGAGCTCGTCGGCCGCGTACCGGGCGAAGACGTCCGACAGGCCGGGCTCCACGCCCATGCCGACCAGGGCCAGCGCACCCGCCTTCTCCCACTCCTCGGCCTGCGCGAACTGCTCGTCGCCGAGCTTGACCCCGCACTCCTCGTACGGCCGCTCGGGATGCGGACGGGACAGGGACATCGCCATGTCGACATAGGTCGCCCCGGCGGAGCGCGCCGCCCGGAACAGGGGCATCACGAACCGCGGGTCGGTGGCGTTGAGGAGGACGTCGCAGGCGTGCCGTTCCAGCAGGGCGGTCACGGCCGACTCGTCGCTCGCGTCCACGCGCTCGGCACGGAACCGGCCGGACCGGTCGCCGAGCGCGGCCACCGCGGCCTCGGCACGGGCCGGGTCGTAGTCGGCGACGACCATGGCGTCGAAGAAGGGCCGCCGGGCGGCGATCCGGGTGATGGCGGTGCCGACGCCCCCGGCGCCCACGAGCAGTACACGCATGACAAACACTTCCTGACGGGTCGAGGTCGCAGATGCGGGGGCCCCTGGCGGAGATACAACGCCGTGCCCTCGCATAAGGTCAATGGCGTTGGCATAAAGACTGGGGTGCCTGGAGGCAGCCGTGCCGAAGCCCGTGGTGCCCGAGGACAGACGCCGTCGGCGCAGGCCCACCAGGAGCGGGACCGTGCTGTCCGAGCGGCTGATCGTTGAGACGGCCCTGCGCATGCTCCGCGAACACGGCAGCGCCGGCCTCACCGCCCGCCGCCTGGGCCTGGCCCTGGACGCCGACCCGAGCACGCTCTACCGCTACTTCCGCGGCATGGACGACCTGACGCTGGCCATCCGCGACGCCCTGATCGGCCAGGCGCTGCAGGGCTGGGCGCCGACGGGGGAGTGGCGGCACGGCCTGCGCGAGGTGGGCCTGCGCATCCACGGGGCGTACGTGTCCCACCCCCAGGCCGCCGTGCCTGACGACCAGCAGGGTCACCGGCCGGGCCAACGAACTGGCCGCGGACGAGGCGGTCCTGGACATCCTGCGCGGGGCGGGCCTCCCTCTCGCGGACACCGTGCGGATCTACCACGCCTTCATCGACCAGACGCTGGCCTTCGCGGCCCTGGACGCGGCCTCCCTGGCCCTCCCGAGCGCGGCGCTGGACGCCGACGAGGACAAGTGGCGCTCGACGTACGCCCACCTGCCCGGCGACCGTTACCCCCGCCTCGCGGAGGCGGCACCTCTCCTGGCCACCCGCATGGTCACCAGCGCGTACCCGACGGCGCTGGACATGCTTCTGGACAGTGTGGAGAGGCAGGCGGGCAGTACCCGTCAAGGGTCGGCAGTGTCAGCGAAGGGTTTCTGAGGCGGCCGCCGTCACGGCCTCGGCCACCGCGGCCAGGGCCGGCGAGTCCAGCTTCCACTGCTGCCAGTACAGCGGAACGTCGACCGGCCGGTCCGGCGCCAGCGAGACCAACCGGCCGGTCCGCAGCAGCGGATCCGCCTGTACCTCGGGCACCATCCCCCACCCCAGCCCCAGCGTGACGGCCTCCACGAACCCCTCCGAGGTGGGCACCGCGTGCCGCACCCGGCTCGCCCCGCCCCGGCCGAGCTCCCGCAGGAACCCGTTCTGAATGTCGTCACTGCGGTCGAACGTCACCACCGGCGCCTCCGTGAGCCCCTCCAGCGAGGACCCCTCGAGATGTCGCGACACGAATCCGGGGCTCGCCGCCGCCAGATACCGCATCCGCCCCAGTGCCCGCACGGAGCATCCCGCCACGGCCTCGGGAGAAGACGTCACCGCCGCCATCACCAGTCCCTCCCGCAGCAGCTCCGCCGTACGGGTCTCGTCCTCGCGCCGGAGCTCGAAACACAGCCGCTCCCGCTCCGGAACCCGCCCTAGTGCTCCCAGGAACCAGGTCGCCAGGGAGTCCGCGTTCACCGCGACCGACACCCGGGTCACCTCCCCCTCGCCGGGCAGGCCCAGCTCGGCGAGCGCGTCCCGCTCGAGGCGGGCCAACTGGCGGGCCAACCGCACCACGATCTCGCCCGACTCGGTCGGCCGCACCGGTTTCGTGCGCACCAGCAGCACCCGCCCCGTGCGCTGCTCCAGCGCCTTCACCCGCTGGCTCACCGCCGAAGGCGTCACATGGAGAGCGGCCGCCGCCGCGTCGAACGTGCCCTCGTCGACCACCGCGAGCAGTGTCCGGACCTGATCCAGAGGAAGCTCGGTCATCATCACGACACCATCACGACAACTAATGATACGTAAGAATCTTTAGCTGTACGTGCAGTGATCGTCTCCGTACCGTCGAAGCCATGCCCGCTTCTCTGTCCGCCGCTGCCGCAGGTTTCGGCACCGGCCTCTCGCTCATCGTCGCCATCGGCGCCCAGAACGCCTTCGTGCTGCGCCAGGGGATCCGCCGCGACGCGGTCCTCGCCGTCGTCGGCATCTGCGCCCTGTCCGACGCCCTCCTCATCGCTCTGGGCGTCGGCGGTGTCGGCGCCGTCGTGGTCGCCTGGCCGGGCGCGCTGACCCTGGTCGGCTGGATCGGCGGCGGATTCCTGCTCTGCTACGGCGCCCTCGCCGCCCGCCGGGTCCTCAGGCCCGGCCAGTCGGGTCTGCGGGCCGAGGGCGAGGCCACGGGCTCACGGCGGCGGGCGGTGCTGACCTGTCTGGCGATGACCTGGCTCAACCCGCACGTCTACCTCGACACCGTGTTCCTGCTCGGTTCCGTGGCCGCCGACCGCGGCCCGCTGCGCTGGACCTTCGGGCTCGGGGCCGTACTCGCCAGCCTGTGCTGGTTCGCCGCCCTCGGTTTCGGGGCCCGGCTGCTCAGCCGCTTCCTCGCCAGGCCGACCGCCTGGCGGATGCTCGACGGACTGGTCGCCGCGACGATGATCGCCCTCGGCGCCACGCTGGTGGCCGGAGCATGACGTAGTCAACGGCCGGGTCCACCCGCTGAGATACCGCGTCCCGGACTCCTGGGGGGTGCTGCGATAGTGAACCCCGGACCCGTTGGATGTAACGAGCAACCAGGAAGCGCGTGGACACCGGCGAGAGCAGCACCGAACCCAGGACACCGGCCCCGGACGAGGCACCCCCACCCCGGCGGGGCTGGCGTCGCTGGGGGATGGACACCCGTCCGCTGCGCATCCCGGCCTATCGCCGGCTGTGGAGTTCGACCATCGTCACGGCCGTCGGCAGCCAGCTCACCGCCGTCGCGGTGCCGAAGCAGATCTACGACATCACCGGCTCCTCGGCCTGGGTCGGCGCCGCGAGCATGGCCGGACTGCTGCCGCTGATCGTGTTCGCGCTGTGGGGCGGAGCGGTCGCCGACACCATGGACCGCCGCAAGCTCCTCCTGATCACCAACAGCGGCATCGCCGTCACCTCGGTCCTGTTCTGGCTCCAGGCCGTGAGCGGACTCGACTCGGTGGCGGCCCTGATGGTCCTGCTCGCGGTGCAGCAGGCGTTCTGGGGCCTCAACTCCCCTGCCCGCAACGCCTCCATCGCCCGTCTGGTGCCCAAGGACCAGCTCCCCGCGGCCAACGCCCTCGGCTCGACCGTCATGCAGACCGGCCAGGTGATGGGCCCGCTGCTCGCGGGTGTCCTGATCCCGGTGATCGGCCTGCCGGAGCTGTATCTCCTCGACGCCCTGGCGCTGTGCGTCACGGTGTGGGCGGTGTACCGGCTGCCCTCCCTGCCACCGCTGGCCGGCTCGACGGTACGCCGGGCCGGCGTACGCGAGATCGCCGAGGGCTTCCGGTACATCTCCGCGCACAAGGTGCTGCTGCTGAGCTTCCTCGCCGACATCATCGCCATGGTCTTCGGCATGCCCCGGGCCCTGTTCCCGCAGCTCGCCTCCGAGACCTACGCCCCGTACGGCGAAGGGCTCGCGCTGGGTCTGCTGTTCGCCGCGATCCCGATCGGCGCGGTGGTCGGCGGGCTGTTCTCCGGCACGTTCTCGCGCGTGCGCCGACACGGCTGGATGGTCATCGGCGCGGTCGTCGCCTGGGGCGTGGCCATCACCGGGTTCGGGCTGAGCGGGAGTCTGTGGCTCGCCGTGGTGTTCCTGGCCGTGGCCGGAATCGCCGACATGGTCTCGATGGTCTTCCGCGGGGCGATCCTGCTCTCCGCCGCCACCGACGAGATGCGCGGCCGGATGCAGGGCGTCTTCACCGTCGTCGTCGCGGGCGGCCCCCGCCTCGCCGACGTCCTGCACGGCAGTGCCGGCTCGGTCTTCGGCGCCCGCGCCGCGGTCGCCGGCGGCGGTGTCCTGGTCGTCGCCGTCATGCTGCTGCTGGCCTTCGCCGTGCCGGCACTGCGCCGCTACCGCGTCTGAGGGCGCTACCGCGTCCGAGGCCTACAGACCGCTCCTGCGGTGGGAGCCGTACTGGTCCATCAGCTTGCCCCGGGTCGTCTCCAGGCGGTGGGCGAGGATCTCGGCGACGCTGCGGACCAGGATCATGCCGAGCTGCCGGTCCTCCTCGCACAGCCGGAGCACCGCCGCCGCGTCGAACTCGTGGGCCCGCACCGGACTGAAGGCCTCCGCGCCGAAGTCCCACCGGTACGGCGGGAACAGCCAGGACCAGCCGAGCAGGTCGCCCGAGCCGAGTGTGGCGACGGTGACCCGGTGGTGGCTGGTCACCTGCTGGGTCAGCGAGACCGCTCCGGAGCGGATGACCCAGAAGCGGTCGGCCGTACCGCCCGCCTCGAAGATGTGGGAGTCCTCGGGGAAGGAGACCTCCTTGGCGAGCGTCATCAGGCTCTGGCGCTGCGGCTGCGGCAGTGCGGTCAGCAGTTTTATCGCTTTGGTCATGACGCGGGGCTCCTCGCCGGCGATGGATTCCGGTGTTGTGCCTACGCCCCATTTCAGCGGCTGCGGCCGTCCGGGGCACCTCGGCGGAGGCGAGGATCCGCGCCGGGCAGAAAAAAGCCCTGGCTGGACGGGGGAGACCAGCCAGGGCAGTAAGAGGTGGTGTCGGAGGACGGTGGGTCAACCCCGTCACCACGTATGAATGAACCGTAAACCATCCAGGGAGATTTCGCGCAATCGGATCCGGGGTGCGTGACCCGTTTCACTCGGCGGACGCGTTGACCACCCTGATCGTCTGCAGCTCGGCGTCGGCGGGGTCGGGCAGGTTCATGCCCGCGGCCAGCCCGGTCCGCAGATACGCCAGTACGGGCTCGGTCAGCAGCTCACCGGGCAGTACGGCGGGGATCCCCGGCGGGTACGGCGTGATCATCTCGGCCGCGATCCGCCCGGCGGCCTCGGTGACCGGCACGTTCTCCGCAGGGCCGAAGAAGGCGTCCCGGGGAAGCCTCGCCTGCTCCATCCGCAGCTCGGCGGGCGGCGGGACCTCCACCCGCGGGGCCGGGTCCAACTCCGGTGCGGCCCGGGCGAGATCCCTGAGCGCCGCGAGCAACTCGCCGGTCGTCCCCTCGTCGTCGCCATGGGTGATCTGCATCCCGATCCGCCGGTGGTCCGTGAGGTGGGCATCGATGTGCCGGTGCTCGCGCAGCCAGTCCGCCGCCTGGAACCCGGTGATCCCGAGCCCGTCCAGGTCGATGACGCCGGGCAGCGGGTCGAAGTCGTCCGCCAGGCCGGGCCCGCAGAAGTCGTCGCGACCGTTGACGTGCATCCCGTCGATCTCCTCGATCGCGGCACGGACCCGGGTCACGAGTTCGAGCGCCCCGCCCATCAACTCCTTGCCCCGCAGGGCCATCTGCCGCCGCCAGCCGTCCAGACCGGCGTACAGCAGTACCGAGGGGCTGGTGGTGCCCAGCAGGTCGGCGCGCATCTTCAGCAGGTCCGGCGGTACGAGATCGCCCTGCAGATGGAAGACGGACCCCTGCTCGAGACCGCTGCCCATCTTGTGGATGCTGGTCACGCAGATGTCGGCGCCCGCGTCCATGGCCCAGGACGGCAGATCGGGATGGAAGGGCAGGTGCGCGCCCCACGCCTCGTCGACGATCAGCGGGACCGAACGGCGGTGGCAGACCTCGGCGATGTCCGCGAGGGACGCGCAACTGCCGTACGGCGTCGGGCTGGTGACCAGGGCGCCCTTCGCGTCGGGGTGGGCTTCGAAGGCCCGCTCGTACTCCGCGGCCGACGGCGGGTGCGCCAGGTGGCGTTCGGCGTCCCACCGGGGTTCGATCCAGACCGGCTCGATCCCCGACAGGATCAGCCCGGACACCACCGACTTGTGCGCGTCCCGCCCGATCAGCAGCTTCTCGTGCGGACCCGCGACAGCCAGCATCGCCGCCTTCACGGACAGGGAACTCCCGCACGTGGTGAAGAAGGTGTGGTCGGCGTGGACGGCGTCGGCCATCAGCTCCTCGGCCCGGTCCAGCACCCGCCCCCGGGTCAGCCGGTCGTCCAGACCGCCCGACGCCAGCACGTCCCCGAGGAAGACCGCGTCACCCAGCACCTCCCGCACCTCCGGGTCGGCCCCGCGGGCCTGCTTGTGTCCCGGCGGCGTGAAGGACAGCTGTCCCCGGCGGTGGTAGTCGGTCAGGGCTTCCAGAACCGGCGCTTGGGTGTGATCGACAGTCATGGGCCGCGGGTGCCCGGCCCGGACGCAGGTCAATCAGCCCGGCCCGGACGGCCCCGCGGTCAGCGGCTGCCCGGCCTGAGCACCTCGTCCAGCACCCGGGTCACCGCCTCGTAGGCCAGGGTGCGCACGGCGGCGTCCCGGGCGCCCTCCGGATCGGAGGGCGCCAGCTCGTCGCTGCGCGCCCGCCAGGACTGCTCCTCCTCCGCCGCGCAGGCCCGGGCGCGCTGAATTCGGCGCATCAGTTCATCTGAGTCCACGACATCCGTCATGCAGGTCGCGTACCCCCGGAACGCGATCGAATGGCCCCCTGGCGACCCCCCGTGCCGCCCGAAAGGCGGAGGTTTGGCCCGGCGTGCAGAGGTCAGCCGATTACTGGAGGCCTACGGAGGGCGCGCACCGCACATCACGGTCACCGTGTCCGTGGGTCCGGCCGGGCCCGGCTTCTGTTTCCTCACCGACCTGAGAACCCCCCACTCGATCCACTGATCAGGAGCCACGTCATGTGCGACGAGCACAGGACCGAAGCCGCCCCCGAACTCTCTGTCGCCCGTCCCCTCGTTCGGCCCGGGCCGCGCCGGCCTGCCGAGGCACGCCAGGCAGTCGAGCGGGCCGTGTCCGAATGCTGCCGTGCCACACACGCCCCCTGCGACGCCCAGGCGCTCTCGGACGCGCTGCTGGTCGCCTCGGAGCTCACCACCAACGCCATCCTGCACGGTGGCGGCGTCACCGACTTCCGCGTCACCGTCGAGGGCCGGGGCGTGTCCGTCTCGGTCAGCGACCGCAGCACCGCCCTGCCCGTCGCCAAAGCGCCCGTGGACCCGCAGGGCAGGTGGCACCCCGGCGGCCACGGCTGGCCGATCGTGTGCCGGCTGGCCCGCGACGTCCGCGTGACCGACCTGCCCGCGGGCGGCAAGTGCATCACCGCCGTGGTGCCCCTGAGCTGATCCGGCACCCCTGGGAAAGCCGCCGGAAAACGGAGTTTCACTGACGCAGTTTGGGACCCATACAGCAGGGCAGACGCAGTTTCGTGCTTCGGACCGGAGGCGCGCCAGCGGGAGCTGTACGGCTGCTGCGGGCCCCTTTCGGCGGTCCCGGCGTCGTTCCTCCCGCGGTCAGACCCTGAACCCGTTCTTCAGGAGCGAATCCGCATGCTCACCGACACGTCGACCAGCCGTCCCACCACTCAGGACCGCCCCACCGCCGCCGGCAGGCGGCGGCACGACGACGCCCCCGACACCATGGCCCTCTTCGCCCGGCTGGCCGGGCTGGAAGAAGGCCCCGAGCGTGATGCCCTGCGCGACGAACTCGTCACCGCCTGGCTCCCCATGGCCCACCGCATCGCGGGCCGGTTCCGCGACCGCGGCGAGTCGATCGAGGACCTGCGCCAGGTCGCCGCCCTCGGGCTCGTCAAGGCCATCGACCGGTTCGAACCGGAACGCGGGGCCTTCGAGAGCTACGCCGTGCCCACCATCACCGGTGAGGTCAAGCGCCACTTCCGCGACCGCATGTGGGCCCTGCGGGTGCCCCGCCGCGTGCAGGAACTGCGCAACAAGGTGCGGGTGGCCCGACGCGAACTCACCCAGAACCCCGGTTCCCCCGAACCGACGCCCGCCGACCTCGCCGCCCACACCGGCCTGACCGAGGAAGAGGTCGTCACCGGACTGGAGGCCCTCGAAAGCTTCAGCACCCTCTCCCTGGACGCCGAGCTCTCGGCCGGCGACGACGGCTACAGCCTCGCCGACACCCTGGGCGGCCCGGACACGTCGTACGACGTCGTGGTCGACCGCGAGTCCGCCAAGGAAGGTCTGCGTCGGCTGCCCGAGCGCGAGCGCGCCATTCTGTACATGCGCTTCTTCGAGGACATGACACAGAGCCGCATCGCCGACCAGCTCGGCATCTCGCAGATGCACGTCTCCCGGCTCATCAGCCGCAGCTGCGCACGCGTGCGCGACGAGGCGCTCGCCGACCGCTCGCGGCGGCAGGCCGACGGACCGACCGAGGCTTGAGAGCACGGGGGGAGAGAGAACCAGATGCTGATACCCAATCCGACGTTTTTGCGGCAACTCGTACAGGAGTACGAGACGCTGCGCGCCGAGGAGTCCGCGAACGCGGCAGAACCGAGCCCCCGCGCCCGGGACCTCGCCTACACGCTGTGTGTATCCACCGGCACGCGGGACGTGCGGCTGGCCCTGGAGACGGCTCACCGCCTGCTCGCGGCCATGTCCGAACCCGCGCGACTGGCCGACTGACCGCATCCCGTGTGACCGTCCGCCAGGACGGCATCCGGACTTCCAGGAGACCGACATGACCACCAGCTCCACGGCAACGACCGGCCGGATCCAGGCCAGACGCGCGGCACGCGGCTCCGTCACGGAGGGCGCCGCCCGCGCGGGATTCACCGCCCGCGGAGTGATCTATCTGCTGGTCGGTGTACTGGCGCTGCAGATCGCCTTCGGCGACGGCAAGCGCCAGGCCGACCGCGGCGGCGCTCTCGCCGCCCTCGCCGACAAGCCGTTCGGCTCCGTCGTCCTGTGGGCGCTGGGCATCGGGCTCGTCGGCATGGCCCTGTGGCGACTGTCCGAGGTGGTGTTCGGCGCGGTCGGACCCGACGGGCGCAAAGCCACGAAACGGTTGCTGTCGGCGGCCCGCTGCGTCTTCTACGCCTTCGTCGCCTACTCCGTGCTGGCCTTCACCGTCGGTTCCGGCAGTGGCGGATCGAGCGACAAGCAGTCCAAGGACGTCACCGCGCGGGTCCTGGAGTGGCCCGGCGGGCAGTGGCTGGTGGGCGTCGCGGGCGTCGGTGTGGCGATAGCCGGTGTGTGGATCGCCGCACAGGCGGTGCGCAGGTCCTTCCACGACAAGCTCAAGCTCGCCGAGATGAGCCCGCGGATCAGGAAGCTGGTCGACGTGACGGGTGTCGGCGGCGGAGTGGCGCGTGGCGTGGTGTTCACCGCGGCGGGCGCGTTCGCCGTCCGTGCCGCGGTCGACTACCAGCCCGACAAGGCGAAGGGCCTCGACGACACGCTCCGCTCGTTCGCCGGCACCCCGATGGGGCCGTGGCTGCTCGTGCTGGTCGCCGTCGGGCTGGTGCTGTTCGGGGTGTTCTCGTTCGCGATGGCCCGCTGGCGCAGGGTCTGAGCCGCGGCATACGGGGAACCCGGGGTGCATGAACGAACCCGAGCTTCCGTCCGACGGCAGGCCCGTGGACGTCTACCTGAATCTGTTGCGCATCCGTATGGCCTCGGAGGACTACGAGCTGCTGCTCGACGTGGTCCGTCCGGTGCTGCGGGCGATCGACGAGCATCAGTTGCCCGCTCTGGACTTCGCGCTCGAGGACAGCCGGCAGGACGGGCTGCCCCAGGAGATCCGCGACGAGGCCGCCCTGGTCATCGCCACGGCGGTGACCGGCCGTATGGACAACAAGGTGATCGAACTCCATGTCGATGAAAGCGCCGGCCCGATCCGGGTGGTCACCGACGCGGACACGGCCTCCGACCCGGTCCGCCTCGGTGAGATCGCCGAATACATCCGCGAACGCCGACGGCTCGACGACGAACTGCGCGGCATCGCCGAGGTGAGCGGTCTGCCCACCGACCTCTGAGCGCCGCCCTATCGCCGGGGCGCCGCGACCGGCACGTCCAGCGGCCGGGCCAGGCCCACCAGGGTCTCGTCCAGCCGCTGGACGTGCCGCAGTACGCGGTCGGTGATCCGGCCGAAGCGCGGGGTACCGGGGACCTCGGTCTCCAGCAGTGACGCGATGCTCGGCCCGGTCTCGACCCGGGCGGTGGAGCGCTCGTCGGCGACATGCGCGGCGATGGCCGCGATGTTGTCCCCGATGCGCCGGCCGGCCCGGCGCAGCCGGGGATCCGCCGCGATCGAGGGATGCGTGGGCAGCAGTTCGGCCGTGGCCGCCAGCGAGCGCGCGTGGTACGCGCAGGTCTCCAGGAGCGCCACAACATAGCGGGCGGTGTCCCGCCGGGCCCGCAGTGGCGTGATCGGGTGGGTGAGGGGCCGGGTGGCCGCCCGCAGGTCGGCCAGCGCCTGGTCCAGGTCGCGCGCCTGGTCGAGCAGATCGGCGGGGGAGCCGCCGCTGAGCTGGTCCACGGCGGCCTCCGTGACCTCGTCGAGCCGCTCCAGGACGGTGACGAGCAGTTCGTTGGTACGGCGGTCCGTGCGCACCGGAAGGACGAACGCCGCCGCGATCACCCCGCAGGCCGCGCCGAGCGCGGTCTCCTCCACGCGCAGCACCAGCACCGAGAAGCTGTAGGTGTGCAGCAGGGTGTAGAGCAGCCCCAGCGCCGCGGTGACGAAGAACGACATCAGGGTGTAGGAGAGCGGCGCGGTGTAGAACATCGCGAACACCAGGACCAGTACCAGGGCGAACGCCGTCCAGGTGTGCTGCCCGACCGCTCCCGCCAGCACGATCCCGGCGACCACGCCGAGGACGGTACCCAGCAGCCGGCGATAGCCCTTGACCAGGATCTCGCCCGTGGACGCGGTGTTGATGAAGACGATCCAGCAGGTCAGCACGGCCCAGTACCAGCGCTGGCTGGAGAGGAACTCGCCCCCGACGATGGCGAGCGTGGACCCCACGGCGACCTGCACCGCGGCCCGGGTCGTGGGCCGCCTGAGCCCGGTGAGCTCCTCCTGCGTCCCGCCGTCCGCCTCGCGGGCGTCGATGACGGCGTCCTCGGCGTCCAGCTCCTCGCGCGAGCGGGTCGTCGCGGGGGAGTCGTCCGACTCGTCCTGCGGGCCGTCGAGGGCGATCCGGAGGCCCAGGACCGCGCGGGCGGCCTCGCCGACGCCCCGGAACACGTCCTGGACGGCGGGCGGCGCAGGCGGCAGGTTCTCCTCCTCGCGGTAGCCGAGCAGCCGGTTGCGGACCTGGGACAGGGCCGTGCTGGACCTGGCGGCGACCGGGCGCAGCACCAGCAGCCGCAGCGCCTCCAGGTCCCGGCGCACCGTGGCCATCACCTCGTCCCGCCCGGGCATCCGGTCCGCCCGCGGGGCCGGCGCACCCGGCAGATGCAGGGTGAGAGTGTCCGCGCGCTCGGAGCTGCGGGCGCTCAGCAGCAACAGCCCCAGCCGCTCGGCGGTGATCTCGGCGTCCGCGATCCGCCGCTGCACGAGCCGCGCCGCCGCCGCGTCGGAGGTCCCCTCCTCCAGCCGCCCCTGGATCATCAGCGCGGTCTCGTGCAGCCGCGCGGTGCCCTCGCGTACGTCCTTCAGCGCCTCGTCGATCTCCTCGGGCCCGGCGTCCAGCAGCCGGAGCTGCGCGGAGACCAGCTGGGCCAGCCGGACCCGGAACGCCTCCCGCAGGCGTTCGAGGAGGCCTGCGGGGGTCTCCGGCACCAGCAGGAAGCGTGCCGCCGCGCTGCACAGGAAGGCGACGCCGAGGACGCCGTACAGGGCGGGCAGGCCGGAGACGGTGGCACCGACGAACAGGGACACGAAGTAGACCTGGAAGCCGATCAGGCCGAGCGTGGTGCCGCGCTCACCGAAGCGGCGGCCGTAGACGGCGCAGAAGATCAGCGCGACGAAGAAGAGGTCGCCGGCCAGCACCCGGGAACTCAGCAGCGCGCCCAGTGACATCGAGGCCACGGCCACCGGGAGGCCCAGGGCGAGGGTCACTGCCTGCTGGGCACGCTGCTTCTCCCGGATGGCGAAGGTCGCGACCATCGCCGCGATGGCGCCCGCCACCAGGTGCGGGACGCTCGTCCCCAGCAGGCCGAGCACGGCCAGGGTGAGGGCGATCGCCACCACCGTGCGCAGACCGGCGGCCAGCCGGAGCAGCCCCGGGTCCGACGCCGAAACCCGATCGCGCAGCCTCGCTGTGTTCACTCCGCCGTACTCACTCCCGTGTCACGTCATGATCCGTTCCAGCATGGCACGGCGGGGTGGATCACTTGCCCTCGGCCTCGGCGAGGGTGTGGGCCACCAGGGCGTTGGCGTGACCGTGTCCCAGCCCGTGCTCGGTCTTCAGCCAGGCGACCAGCTCCATGTGCCGGGTCAGCGGCGAGGAGCGGATGAGGTCCTGCCACTCGGCGATCGGGCGGCCGTACTTCTTCTCGATGGAGGGGAAGTAGCTCGCGGGGCCCTTCACGGTCTCGGCCATGACGGTGTCCTTTCGGAGGGAAGCTGTGCTGTCCCTCCGAAGACCGCCGGCCGGCGGGGAACCGACCGGCGGTCCGGAGTGATCCGCGTCACGCCTACGGGTCCAGCCGCGGTGTCCCCTCGACCTGCGCCCTGACCTGTTCCGGGGTCAGGTACGCGTCGGTGTACTCGAAGTCCTTCAGCTTGGCGGGCTTGCGGGCCTGGAAGCCGGTGCGGACGAAATCGTCGCCCGCGAGGGCGTTGAGCGTCCAGTTCGTCGCCACGCGGACCTTGGCCACGTTGGTGCGCAGCGCCATCCAGTGGTAGCCGCGGGCGGCGAACTGGGCGGGCAGGCCCCGCAGTTCGATACCGAGCGGCTTGGAGACGGCGTCCTTGCCGCCGAGGTCGACGACGAGGCCCAGGTCCTTGTGGACGTACGGCTTCAGCGCCTGGCCCCGCAGCGTCGCGATGACGTTGTCGGCGACCACCTTGCCCTGGCGCATGGCGTGCTGTGCCGTGGGCGGGCAGATCGCGCTGTCGTCGTCCTTGGCCTTGTCCGGCACGGCGGCGGAGTCGCCGAGCGCGAAGACGCCGTCCTGGCCCGGCAGGGTCATCTCGGCGGTGACGGCGAGCCGTCCGCGAATCGTTTCGGCGCCGAGCGTCGCGATGAGCGGACTGGCGACGACCCCGGCCGTCCAGATCAGGGTCCGGGTCGGGATCACCCGGCCGTCGGTGAAGGTGACCTCCTCGGGGCCCGCCTTCTCGATCGAGACACCGAGCGAGACGTCGATGCCGCGCCGGCGCAGGATCTCCTGCGCGCTGCGCCCGAGCTTGTCGCCCAGCTCCGGCATCAGCTTCGGGGCGATGTCGATCAGATGCCACTTGATCAGCGACGGATCGATGCGCGGGTAGCGCTTGACCGCCGCGTGGGTGAGCTTCTGCAGACAGGCGGCGGTCTCGGTGCCGGCGTATCCGCCGCCGACGACCACGAACTGCAGCCGGGCCGCCCGCTCGTCCGGGTCCTGGCTGGCGTCCGCGAGGTCGAGCTGGGAGATGACGTGGTCGCGGATGTAGGCGGCCTCGGCGAGGGTCTTCATGCCGAAGGCGTGCTCGGTGAGACCGGGGATGTCGAAGGTGCGGGTGATGCTGCCGGGAGCCAGCACGATGTAGTCGTAGGGCTCGTTGATGATCTCGTCGGTGATGGTGCGGACCACGCAGACCTTGGACTTGAGGTCCACGCCGATCGCGCCGCCCGGGATGATCCGGGTGCGGTACTTCTTGCTGCGGCGCAGCGAGACGGCGATCGACTGGGGCGTCAGCACGCCGGAGGCGACCTGGGGCAGCAGTGGGAGATAGAGCTGGTAGGCGAACGGCGTCACCAGGGTGACGTCGGCTTCGTCCGGGGAGAGTTTCCGTTCCAGCCGGCGAACGCATTCGACTCCGGCGAAGCCGGCGCCAACCACCAGGATCCTGGGTCGTGTCACGGTGTTTCATCCCTTTCTGCGGCTCCAGGCGGTTCTGCCTCGAACGCCCTTCGTGTGCCCGTGCGGGCGCGACGAATGCGTCGAGGACCACCATGCCCGCCCGCGCCCGAAAGTGCACCGGGAGAAAGGTGAAGGAGGTGCGCGGACCGGACGCGGGGAAACCGCTTGTGAGGGTGCCCGTAGCCGAATGCGTGTGCGGCAGAAGGGTATTGGGGTGCTGTGGGCCCGCTCGCAGTGGAGAGCCGGGGTCCGTGCAGCGCTCGGGAGGGAAGGAGCAGCGTGACCACCGACAGAATCTGGTCGTACGTGCCGGACAGCGGTTACGTCGAGGGACAGGACCTGACGGGCTTCAGCGTCGTCGCGAGCGACGGCGCGATCGGACACGTGGACCGACAGGCCGCCCCCGACGGCATGGAGCACCTCGTCGTCGACACCGGTGTCTGGATCTTCGGCCGCAGCGTCCTGGTCCCGGTCGGCGTCGTCACCCGCGTCGACACCCATGACCGGCGGATCACCCTGGCCTGCACGGAGTCGGAGGTGAAGGCGGCCCCCCGCTTCCGTACCGACAGCGAGACCAGGGACCGTGCATACCTCGCGGCGGTCGGCGCCTACTATCTGGGGCTCACGGCCACCGCCTGACCGAAGCGGGCCAGGTCACCACGGCAGGAAGACGTGGACGTCCTTGCCGCGCTCGTCCGTCACCACGCTGACCTGGTCGCACAGCGCGTGGACCAGGTGCCAGCCGATGCCGCCGCCGCCCGTGCGCGGATCGAAGGAACGGGGGGCCGGCGGCGTCGGGTTGGTGTCGCGCAGCGTCACGTGCACACCGTCGAAGGTGCGGCGCAACCGCAGGACGAAGGGACCGGGTGCGTACTGGACGGCGTTGGCGGCGAGTTCGGTGACCACCAGCAGGATGTCGTCCCAGTGCTCGGGAGTCGTGGGCGGCACGCTCTGGCCGAGGTCGCCCAAGAATTCCTCAGCGGCGAGCCGCGCACCCGTCACGCAATGCGGCTCGCCCGCGAAACGGGTGGTGCGGCTCGGAATCGCCTCGGAAGTCAGTGTCTCGTCCCAATGCGGCTCGGTGCCGTGCCGCTCTCACGACCCGGCGTCAGCGGATTCTTCGTACTCTCTCATGTCGCCACTGAGCCGTGTTCCCTAGGGCGGGCCGCCCAATCGTCCTCACCTCGGGGAACGCGGCCGACGGCGAGGTTTCACCGGAACACGTCGTCCGAGTCGTCCCAGCCCAGCACGTCCTCCGCCGGACCGCGCCGGGCGTTCGCCGAGCGGGCCTGGTACATCGCGTCGATCTCCATCGCGTACCGGCGCACGATCTCGTCCCGGCGCAGCTTCATCGACGGCGTCAGCAGGCCGTTGGCCAGGTCGAACGGCTCCGACAGCACCCGGAACACCCGGATCGACTCCGAGCGCGAGACCGTGCTGTTGGCGGCGGCCACGGCCCGCGCGATCTCCTCCCGCAGCGCGTTCTCCTCCCGGGCCCCGCGCGCCGAGGGGTCCTGCTGGGCCACCAGGACTCCGCGCCAGTGGGCCAGGAACACCGGGTCCAGGGTGAGCAGGGCGCCCACGCAGGGCCGGTTGTCACCGACCACCACCGCCTGGTGGATCAGCGGATGCATCCTCAGCCGGTGCTCGAGGGCGGCCGGGGCCACGCTCTTGCCGCTGGTGGTGACGATGATGTCCTTCTTGCGGCCGGTGATCGTCAGATAGCCGTCGGCGTCCAGCTGCCCGAGGTCCCCGGTGGCCAGCCAGCCGCCGTACAGCGCCGCCCGTGTCGCGGCCTCGTCATGGACATAGCCCTGGAAGACCGACGGCCCGCGCACCAGGATCTCCCCGTCGTCCGCCACCCGGAGATCCACGCCCGGCAGGGGCCGGCCCACGGTCCCGGACCTCTCCCGGCCCAGCGGCTGCATGGTGATCCCGCCGCAGGTCTCCGTGAGGCCGTATCCGTCGTGGACGTAGACGCCGATGCCCTCGTAGAACAGGGAGAGCTCACGGTTGAGGGTGGAGCCGCCCGAGGTGGCCCGGCGGGCCCGGCCGCCCATCGCGGCCCGCAGTCTGCGGTACACCGTCCGCTCGTACAGGGCGTGTTGGAGCCGCAGGTCGAACCCGGGGCCGGGGCCCTCGCCCAGCCGCTGCCGCTCGCAGGCCAGGGCGAAGTCCCGTGCCGTGTCGGCGGCCCGCTCGAACAGGGCGCCGCGGCCCGACTGCTGGGCGGCACGCAGGAAGTTCTTGTAGATCTTCTCGAAGACGGAGGGGACGGCGTAGAAGTAGGTGGGGCGGAAGGACTGCAGAGCGGCCGCCAGCGCCTCCTCGCTCAGATCGGGCTCGTGGGCCATGAGCAGACCGCCGCGGATGCACACGCTCTGGATCATGAGGCCGTAGACATGGGAGAAGGGCAGGAAGGCGAGGACGGACGGCTGCTCTCCGGGAGGTGCCGTGATCTGGCGCCAGCCTTCGAGGAGGGTGTCGACGGGGCTCGCGAGGCCGCGGTGGCTGAGTGCGCAGCCCAGCGGATGACCCGTGGCGCCGGAGGTGTAGGCGATGACCGCCGTGGAGTCCGGCAGGACGATACGGCGCAGCGACTCGACCGTGGCGAGCGGGATCATCCGGCCCCGCTGCGTCAGGTTCTCGAGCGCGTCCGCATCCAGCTGCCAGACGTGGCGGAGCCGGGGCAGCGAGGCGCACACCGAGCCGACCGTCATGACCGCCTGCTCGTCCTCCACCACCACGGCCACACAGTCGGTGTCGCGCAGGATCCACTCGACCTGTTCGCGCGAGGACGTCGGATAGATCGGTACGACCTCGGCGCCGACCGTCCACAGCGCGTAGCTGAGAACCGTCCACTCGTAACGGGTGCGCGCCATGATCGCCACCCGGTGGCCCGGCGAGATCCCCGAGGCGACCAGTCCCTTGGCGAGGTCCACCACCTCGTCCCGCAGTTCCACGGCCGTGACCTCCTGCCAGCGTCCCGAGGAGCCCTCGGGACGGCGGGCGAGCACCGGCAGGGTGGGGTCCAGCTCCGCCCGCTCGAACACGCTGTCGGCCAGACCGCCGCTGGAGCGCGAGATGGTCCGGGGAGCGAGGGCGAAGTCGCGCATGCGCTGCTCCTGACGTGTACGGGCTGTGACTGCGCGGACGAGTTCGGTCATCCGCGGTGCTCGAATCTAGCCCAGGCGCGAGCGAGTGGTACCTGGAATACGGAAGTAAGCGGTCAGCCGTGATCTCGTCGAGATCGGGGCACTCGGACCGCATGAGTCACGTGAACCCCGATCCCGAACCCGAGCGCACCACCGGACTGGAACCGGGCGGCGGCGTACCGCCGGGCGAGACCCCGCCCGCCGAGAGCAGCATGCCCGAGGCCGGCCCGCGGGAGACGCACAACCCGACCAGGGGCTGGGCCAAGGGGCCGCTGGCCCTGATCCTGCTCCTGGTTGTCCTCGTCGCCGCGTTCTTCCTGGTGTACGCGGTCGTCCTGGCCCTGTGAGGACCTACGACTGAGTCAGCCGGACGCACTCGGTGACCACGCTGCGCAGGCTGCCGGTGCGCTCCAGCAGCTCGCGCTGCACCCGGGCGCCGTTGCCGCGCCGCAGCAGTTCGGCGCACGACTCGCGCGCCCGGTCCAGGTCGCCGCTGTCGGCGAGCGCGTCCTCGACGTGTTTCAGCAGGGCTCGCACCACGGTCTCGGCGGGCATGCGGTGCATCGTCGCCGGATGGAGCAGCTCCTCGGTGATGCCGGAGCGCGCGGCCCGCCAGGCCGCCAGCCGCAGCAGGCTCACACTGTGCGTCACCGGCTCCTTGCCCGCCCGCCACTCGCGCGCGGCCGTCTCCACCAGCCCGCGGGCGAGGGTCGCGAGGAGCGCGGCGGTGTCCGCGTGCAGACAGACGTCCGAGACCCGGATCTCCACCGTGGGGTAGGTCCGGGACAGCCGGGCGTCGAAGTAGATCATTCCCTCGTCCAGGATGACGCCGGTCGCCACCATGTCCGCGACCCGTCGGTGATAGCGCTCCGCCGAGCGGAACGGCTCGGTCGGACCGGCCGAGGGCCAGCGCTGCCACACCCGGCTGCGGTAGCTGCTGTAACCGGAGTCCTTGCCCTGCCAGAAGGGCGAGTTGGCGCTCAGCGCGGCCAGCACGGTCAGCCAGGGCTGTATCCGGTCGACGACGGCGACGGCCTCCTCGTCCGACTCCACGGATACATGGACATGACAGCCCATGACGAGCTGCTCCTGGGTGGCGATGCCGTACTGCTCCGCCATCCACTGGTAGCGGCGGCCGACGCCCACGGAAGGGCTGACGGGCAGCGGCGAGGTGGCCAGGGAGACCACGGCACAGCCGCTGTCGCCGGCGAGCCGGGCGGCCTCCTTGCGGCAGCGCACGATCTCCGCGCGGAGTTCGTCCATGCCCGACTGCGGGTGGGTGGCGAACTCCAGCATCTGGTTGTGCAGTTCCTTCTCGAAGACGTCCTGGCCCGGCTCGTCCTGCGCGGCTCGCGCGAGTACGGCCGCGGACAGCGCCTGCGGCTCGCCGGTCTCGGGGTCGACCAGGAGGAGTTCCTCCTCCACTCCCACGGTGCGCACGTGACATAGCCCTTTCTGTGGCCCTCGGCGACGACGAGGATGCGGGTTCTCGTACGACCCCGACTGCCCCTTCGGGCCGGTCGGACACCTCCGCGTCGCCTGTGGGCTCAGCCGGGCACCGGGACCAGCCACACCGTCGCCAGCGGCGGCAGGGTGAGCCGCAGCGCCCCGTCCTCCGCCTTGACCGGGTCGCGCCGCACGATGTCGCCGCCGCCGTACCGCGCGGCGTCGGTGTTGAGGGACTCCTGCCACAGGGGGAGACCGTCGGGGACGGCGAGGCGGTAGTCCTCGCGCACGACGGGGGAGAGGTTGGAGACCGCGAGCAGCGGACCGCCCGCCGCGTCGAACCTCAGGAAGGCGAAGACGTTGTCCTCGGCCGCGTCCCCGACCACCCACCGGAAACCGCCGGGGTCGGTGTCGCGCTCCCACAGGGCGGGGGTCGCGCGGTAGACGGCGTTGAGATCGCGCACGAGATCGCGGACGCCCCGGTGGTCGGCCTCGGCCCCGTACGCCGGGTCGAGCAGCCACCAGTCGGGTCCGTGGGACTCGGACCACTCGGCGCCCTGGGCGAACTCCTGGCCCATGAAGAGGAGTTGCTTACCGGGGTGGGCCCACATGAAGCCGAGATACGCGCGGTGGTTGGCGCGCTGCTGCCACCAGTCGCCCGGCATCTTGGACACCAGCGCCTGCTTGCCGTGGACGACCTCGTCGTGGGAGATCGGCAGCACGTAGTTCTCGCTGTACGCGTACACCATCGAGAAGGTCATCTCGTTGTGGTGGTACTTGCGGTGCACCGGCTCATGGCTGATGTAGCCGAGGGAGTCGTGCATCCAGCCCATGTTCCACTTCAGGCCGAAACCCAGGCCCCCGCTGTCCGTGGGACGGGTCACCCCGTCCCAGGCCGTGGACTCCTCGGCGATGGTGACGACACCCGGCGCCCGGCGGTAGACCGTCGCGTTCATCTCCTGGAGGAAGGCGACCGCGTCGAGATCCTCCCGCCCCCCGAACACATTGGGGCTCCACTGGCCGGAGTCGCGCGAGTAGTCCAGGTAGAGCATCGAGGCGACCGCGTCCACGCGCAGGCCGTCGATGTGGAACTCCTCGCACCAGTACACGGCGTTGGCGACCAGGAAGTTGCGCACCTCGACGCGACCGAAGTCGAACTCGTACGTCCCCCAGTCCGGGTGCTCGGCACGCCGGGAGTCTCCCGGCTCGTACAGCGGGTCCCCGTCGAAGCGGGCCAGCGCCCAGTCGTCCTTCGGGAAGTGGGCGGGCACCCAGTCCATGATCACGCCGATGCCGGCCCGGTGGAGGGCGTCGACCAGGTACTTGAAGTCGTCCGGGGTGCCGAGCCGGGCCATCGGCGCGTAGAACCCGGTGACCTGGTAGCCCCAGGAGCCGCTGAAGGGGTGCTGCGCGACCGGCATCAGCTCGACATGAGTGAAGCCCAGGTCCCTGACGTACGACGGCAGCTCGTCGGCCAGTTGCCGGTAGGTCAGTCCTGGGCGCCAGGACGGGAGATGGACCTCGTAGACCGAGAACGGCGCCACGTGCACGGGCGTGTCCCCGCGGTGGGCCATCCAGTCTTGGTCGCCCCACTCGTAGCGCGAGGAGGTCACGATGGACGCCGTGTCGGGCGGCACCTCCGAGCGGCGGGCCATCGGGTCGGCCTTGAGGAACCGGTCGCCGTGGCGCGAGGTGATCTCGAACTTGTAGCGGGCGCCCTCACCGATCCCGGGCAGGAACAGCTCCCACACTCCGGACGCGCCGAGCGAGCGCATCGGGAACTGCTGTCCGTCCCAGAAGGTGAACTCCCCGGCCACCCGGACGCCCTGGGCGTTGGGCGCCCAGACCGTGAAGCGGGTGCCGGTCACTCCCTCGTGGGTCATGGGCTCGGCGCCGAGCGCCTTCCACAGCTGTTCGTGGCGGCCCTCGCGGATGAGATGGAGGTCGGTCTCGCCGAGCGCGGGCAGGAAGCGGTAGGGATCGTGCACCTCCTGTTCGCCGTCCGCGTACGACACAAGCAGCGTGTAGTCGGGGATCGCGTCGAGGGACAGCAGAGCGGAGAAGAGACCGTCGCCCTCCGACGCCAGCCGTCTGCGCTCGCCGTCGATCACGACGCTCACCGCACGGGCGAAGGGACGCAACGCCCGGAAGAGAACCCCGCCCTCGACCGGGTGGGCGCCGAGCAGGGCGTGCGGGTCGTGGTGGGCGCCGGCCAGCAGCCGGCCCCGGTCCGCGGGGTCGAGCGCGGGGGCCGGGGCACAGGGCGCCGGTCCGGACGGCTCGGGCAGGGAAGTGTCTCGCAGGGCCACGGCTCAGTCTCCTCTCACGGCGAGGCGTTCGATCGCCGCCATGGGCACGGGCAGCCAGTCCGGCCGGTGTCGTGCTTCGTACAGGACCTCGTAGACGGCCCGGTCGGTCTCGTAGGCGCGCAGCAGTCCGTGTTTCTTGCGCGGATCCCATCCGGCGAGAGCGGCGTAGCCCCCGCAGAAGGCCTCCCGGCAGCGGCGCGCCCACTCCGGGCGCCAGGGCCGGCGCTGCCGGGCCGCGTAGTCGAAGGAGCGCAGCATGCCCGCGATGTCCCGGACCGGGGACTGGGCGGTGCACCGGTCGGCGAGCGGGCGCGACGGCTCGCCCTCGAAGTCGATGACGAACCACTCGCGGCCCGCGCGCAGCACCTGCCCCAGGTGCAGGTCACCGTGGACGCGCTGCGCGGGCGGCCCGGAGTCGCAGGTGGCGAGTGCGCCGAAGGCGTTGCGCAGGCCGGGGACGAACGGCCGCAGCGCCGGCACGCTGTGCGCGGCGGAGTCCAGGCGTTCGGTCATCGCTGCCGCCGTGGAGGCGTTGTCGTCGTGGCCGCTGCCGGGGAAGGCGGCGGCCAGCGCGAGGTGCACCTCCGCCATGGCCCGCCCCAGTTCGTGTGCCTGCACGGTGAAGTCGTCGCCCGCGGCGAGCGCCTGGAGCGCCAGCGCCCAGCCGTCGGACGCGTCGCGCAGATACGGCTGGAGCACGCCGAGCGTGGCCTCCTGCGGATGCGTGGTCCGGAACCAGGCGACCGGCGCCGGCACCCGGCGGCAGCCCTGTCCGGCCAGTGCGACCGGCACCTCCAGGTCCGGATTGACGCCGGGCTGGATGCGGCGGAAGAGCTTCAGGATGAACTCGTCGCCGTACACCAGCGAGGTGTTCGACTGCTCGGCCTCCAGCAGCCGTGGCGGGAGACCGGCGGGCACCGGCACCGAGGGGGCGCGCTCGAAGCGCAGCGGGCCGGCCGTGCCGGGATGCCGGAGCCGCTCGAGCAGCAGTTGTGCCGAGCGCGGGTCGTGCAGGGCGTCGTACACCGTGAGACCGGCCAAGGGGCCCTGCTCCGCACGGCCGATGAGGGCGCGCCCGAGACGTGGCAAGAGGTGTTTGCGCACAACGAGCAGCAACTGGTAGCAGTCGCCTGCCGGGGCGCCGCCGCCCGGCGCGGGCACCCCGCCGTGACCGGTGTGGACCAGCAGATGCAGACAGCCCGGGAACAGCTCGGTCATCGACAGCAGACCGAGCTCGCTCACAGGCCGGTCCTTGCCCGCGAACCAGCGCTGCCGCGGCAGCCATTGGCGCAGCAGGTCGCCGAGCGAGGCCATGAGATCGGCCGCGGGCGCGGGTCTCGGGCTGAGGGGTGCGGTCTTCGGCATGGTGACGCGTCCTTTCGTCGGCACGCTCAAAGGCGTCGGCCGATGCGGGATGCGACTCGGGAGAGCCGGAACCAGTAGAAGCCGTGCCCGCCGAGGGTCAGCAGATACGGCAGTTCACCGATGGCCGGGAAGCGCACCCCGCCGAACAGCTCGACCGGGTGCCGGCCGTCGAACGCGCGCAGATCCAGTTCGGTGGGCTGCGCGAATCGGGAGAAGTTGTTCACGCACAGGACCAGGTCGTCCTCGTACTCCCGCAGGAAGGCCAGCACCGCGGGGTTGGAGGAGTGCAGCTCGGTGAAGGTGCCGAGACCGAACGCCGGGTTCTGCTTGCGGATCTCGATCATCCGGCGGGTCCAGTGCAGCAGGGAGGACGGCGAGGCCATCGACGCCTCGACGTTGGTGACCTGGTGCCCGTAGACCGGATCCATGATGATCGGCAGGTTGAGCCGGCCCGGGTCGGCAGTGGAGAAGCCCGCGTTGCGGTCGGGTGTCCACTGCATCGGGGTGCGTACGGCGTCCCGGTCGCCGAGCCAGATGTTGTCGCCCATGCCGATCTCGTCGCCGTAGTAGAGGATCGGCGAGCCGGGCAGGGACAGCAGCAGGGCGGTGAACAGCTCGATCGTGTCACGGTCGTTGTCGAGCAGGGGGGCCAGGCGCCGCCGGATGCCGATGTTGGCGCGCATCCGCGGGTCCTTGGCGTACTCGGCCCACATGTAGTCGCGTTCCTCGTCGGTGACCATTTCCAGGGTCAGCTCGTCGTGGTTGCGCAGGAAGATGCCCCACTGGCAGTTGGCCGGGATGGCCGGGGTCTTGGCGAGGATTTCCGAGACCGGGTAGCGCGACTCGCGGCGGACGGCCATGAAGATGCGGGGCATGACCGGGAAGTGGAAGGCCATGTGGCATTCGTCGCCGCCGGCCTGGTAGTCGCCGAAGTAGTCGACCACGTCCTCCGGCCACTGGTTCGCCTCCGCGAGGAGCACCGTGTCCGGGTACATCGCGTCGATCTCCTTGCGCACCCGCTTCAGGAACTGGTGCGTGGCGGGCAGGTTCTCGCAGTTGGTGCCCTCGGCCGCGTACAGATAGGGGACCGCGTCGAGGCGGAAACCGTCGATGCCGAGGTCGAGCCAGAACTTCAGCGCGGCCAGGATCTCCTCCTGCACCGCCGGGTTCTCGTAGTTGAGGTCCGGCTGGTGGGAGAAGAAGCGGTGGAAGTAGTACTGGCCGCGGACCGGGTCGTGGGTCCAGTTGGAGGCCTCGGTGTCGACGAAGATGATCCGGGCGTCCTGGTACTGCTTGTCGTCGTCGGCCCACATGTAGTAGTCGCCGTAGGGGCCGTCGGGGTCCCTGCGGGACTCCTGGAACCACGGGTGCTGGTCGCTGGTGTGGTTCATGACGAAGTCGATGATGACCCGCATGCCGCGCTGGTGGGCGGCGTCGACGAACTCCACGAAGTCGGCGAGGTCACCGAACTCCGGCAGCACGGCGGTGTAGTCGGCGACGTCGTAGCCGCCGTCCCGGAGCGGTGACTTGAAGAACGGCGGCAGCCACAGGCAGTCGACACCGAGCCACTGGAGATAGTCCAGCTTGGCGGTCAGGCCCTTGAGGTCGCCGACACCGTCGCCGTTGCTGTCCTGGAAGGAGCGGACGAGCACCTCGTAGAAGACCGCGCGTTTGAACCAGTCGGGGTCCCGGTCCTTGGCCGGGGTGTCCTCGAAGGTGTCGTGGACGGGCTCGTTGACAGTCACGCTGTGGATCCTCCGATCTGCGGTGCCGACCTCTGGACCTGGAACAGATGCGCGGGTGCCCGGCCGGGCTCCAGGCGCACGTAGTTGTTTCTGCTCCAGCGGTAGGTCTCACCCGTCAGTTCGTCGTGGACGGACAGGGACTCGTGCCATTCCAGGCCGAGTTGCGGCATGTCCAACGAGACCGTGGCCTCCTGGGTGTGGTGCGGATCGAGGTTCACGACCACCAGGACCGTGTCGTCACCGGTGCGCTTGCTATAGGCGATGACCGCGTCGTTGTCGGTGTGGTGGAAGCGGATGTTCCGCAGGCGCTGGAGGGCGGGGTGGCGGCGTCTGCTGGTGTTGAGCTGGGTGATCAGGGGGGCGAGGCTGTCCTCGCGGTCCCAGTCGCGGGCCTTGAGCTGGTACTTCTCCGAGTCCAGGTACTCCTCGCTGCCCTCCCGCACCGGGGTGTTCTCCGCCAGTTCGTAGCCGGAGTAGATGCCCCAGGTCGGCGAGAGGGTGGCGGCCAGGACGGCGCGCAGCGCGAACGCCGGACGGCCGCCGTGCTGGAGGAATTCATGCAGGATGTCGGGGGTGTTGGTGAAGAAGTTCGGCCGCATGTAGGAGGCCGCCTCACCGGAGAGCTCCGTCAGGTACTCGGTGAGCTCTTCCTTGGTGGTGCGCCAGGTGTAGTACGTGTACGACTGCTGGAAGCCGATCTGCGCCAGGGTGTGCATCATCGCCGGCCGGGTGAACGCCTCCGCCAGGAAGATCACGTCCGGGTCGGTGGCGTTGATGTCCGCGATCACCCGCTCCCAGAACACCACCGGCTTGGTGTGCGGATTGTCCACCCGGAAGATCCGCACCCCGTGGTCCATCCAGTGCCGCAGCACCCGCAGCGTCTCCACGATCAGCCCCTCCAGGTCGGCGTCGAAGGCGATCGGGTAGATGTCCTGGTACTTCTTCGGCGGGTTCTCCGCGTAGGCGATGGTGCCGTCGGGGCGGTGGTGGAACCACTCCGGGTGCTTGTGCACCCAGGGGTGGTCCGGGGAGCACTGCAGGGCGAAGTCCAGCGCGATCTCCAGACCCTGCCCCTTGGCCTCCTGCACGAACCAGTCGAAGTCCTCGATCGTGCCCAGATCCGGGTGGACCGCGTCATGCCCGCCCTCCGGCGAACCGATCGCCCACGGCACGCCCACATCGTCCGGGCCCGCGGACAGGGTGTTGTTGCGGCCCTTGCGGAACGTCGTGCCGATCGGATGGATCGGCGGCAGATAGACCACGTCGAAACCCATCGCGGCGATCGCCGGCAACCGCCGGGCCGCGGTACGGAACGTGCCGTGCGGGTGCTCCGGCGTGCCCTCCGAACGCGGGAAGAACTCGTACCACGACCCGAACAGCGCCCGCTCCCGCTCCACCAGCAGCGGCAGCGTCTCCGACGCCGTGATCAACTCCCGCAGCGGATGGCGGGCGAGCACCGCGTCCACGTCCGGGGTCAGGGCCCCCGCCAGACGGGTGGCGACCGGGAGGGAGTCGTCCGCGAGCGTCTTCGCCGCGGCCAGCAGCACCGCGTGCTGCGGCCCCTCCGGGACCCCCGCGGCCGCGCGGGTGTACAGCTCGGCGCCATCCTCCAGGACCAGCCCGG
This sequence comes from Streptomyces sp. NPDC048523, assembly GCF_043199815.1. Lineage (NCBI taxonomy): Bacteria > Bacillati > Actinomycetota > Actinomycetes > Kitasatosporales > Streptomycetaceae > Streptomyces > Streptomyces sp. NPDC048523. Next base: position 822,237 of record NZ_JBICWQ010000004.1, read on the forward strand.
TGTCGAGACCGGCAGGAACCTTTATGCGGGCGACGCGGCGCCAGGTGCCGACCGGATCGCTCCAGGCCTCGACGCGATACGTCCAGTGGCCCTCGACGTCCGGGGTGACCTCCGCGCCCCAGCGGTCGCTGCCGGGAGCCAGTTCCCGCATCGGCGTCCAGGGGCCGTGCCGCCCTTCCGGGTCGGTCAGGACGACATTCGCTGCGACCGCGTCATGACCCTCGCGGAACACCGTCGCGGTGACCTGGAACGTCTCTCCCACGACCGCCTTCGCCGGGCGCCTGCCGGAATCGACGGCAGGGCGGACGTCCCGAACCGGGATGCGGCCGATGACCGGGGTGGAACTCATGCTCTCGCCTCCGCCGTGCTCGAGGCCGGACGCTGACTGCGCCCGGCCGGGGATCGAAGCTGCGCCGGAAGGGTTACCTCCCCGCGGGGGAACGGTCCGCGGACCTCGGCGGACCACGTCTCGCGACGGCACCCGTGCGGGGGAGGTCGCTCTGCTCCTGCCGGTAGGCCACCACGCTGCTGCGCAGATAGCGCTCGGCGGCCTCGGCCGCCTCACGCGCGCAGCGCTTGCCCATCAGAACGCACAGCGTGTAGCCCGAGTCCTCGAAGGTGGCCCGGACATCGCGGTCGGTGGGGGACGCGAGCATCACGCGCTCCCAGGCGCGATAGCGCCGCAGTTGCCGGGCGACCTCGGCTTTGGCCGGTAGCAGCATGGCGCCGTTCACCTTTCGGACTCGGGAGGATCCAGGGCGCGGAAGGGTCCGGGCTCGGGAAGATCCAGGGCTCAAGAAGATCCGGGATTCAAGAGATCTTCACTCATGGTGCATGGATGACGACCCAACGTCTTGTTGGTTCTTCAACTACCTCGTCGGCCGCTCGTGTTGCACGAATGGCGTAGCTCTCCCACGCTGGAGTGACTCTGAAGCGATCAGCGCTCACGCTCTGTGTTTCGGGGCCCGGCCCCGCGGGGGCCGGGAGGAGCGGGAGCTTCGCCGGTGAGGAGTGACGATGAAGACCGCAGTGCCCTGCTACTACCACCTCGACGTGGAGGTCAGCCCGGAACGGGTCGGACAGGTCAGGCGCATCCTGGCCGCCCACCTACGGCTCTGGGACCTCGAGACCCTGGTCGAGCCCGTCTGCAGTGGTGCCGAACTGCTGCTGAAGGCCATCGACGAGCACGCGAGGGACAAGAACACCTCGATCGAGCTGTGGTGGAACGGCCAGCACCTCATCACCGCCGTCGCCGGGAACGACAGCGAGCTGCGCCCGGATCTGGATCTGCGCGCCTGCCTCGAGCGGATCGCCGCGATGAGCGACGGCTGGGGCTGCTGTGCCACCGACACCGGCAGCAAGGTCATCTGGTTCTCGCAGCGGGCCCGCGCCGGCGAGCGCGTCCCCCTCGTGCCGACGGCCCCCGAGCCCACCCTGCGGGAGGTGCTCCAGGTGCCGCGCGAGATGCCGGTCGCGGTCCTGGCCGCCACCACTGCCGATGGCGGGTGCTGAGCGTGCCGTCGTCCAGGAAGAAGCCGTACAAGAACGGGAAGCGGGTGCCGGCCTGGAGCGGGCACCCCTACCCGCTGGGGGCGTCGTTCGACGGCGAGGGCACCAACTTCGCGCTGTTCAGCGAGGTCGCCGAGCGGGTCGAACTCGTCCTGGTCGACGAGCGGGGCGCCCACACCGGCGTCCCGCTGACCGAGGTCGACGGTTTCGTGTGGCACGGCTACGTGCCCGGCGTCGGACCGGGGCAGCGGTACGGCTATCGGGTGCACGGCCCCTGGCAGCCCTCGTTCGGCCATCGGTGCGATCCGGCGAAGCTGCTCCTCGACCCGTACGCCAAGGCGGTGGACGGGCAGGTGGTCAACCACCCCTCGCTGTACACCCCCGAGGCGGACAGCGCCGGGCACACCATGCTCGGCGTGGTCACCGACCCGGCCTTCGACTGGGGCGACGACCGGCCGCCCCGGCGGCCCTACGCCGACAGCGTGATCTACGAGGCCCACGTCCGCGGACTCTCCCGCACCCATCCGGACGTCCCGCCGGAACTGCGCGGCACCTACGCCGGTCTCGCGCACCCCGCGGTGATCGACCATCTGACCTCGCTCGGCGTGACCGCCGTCGAGCTGATGCCGGTTCACCAGTTCGTGCAGGACGGGGTGCTCCAGGACCGCGGCCTCGCCAACTACTGGGGCTACAACACGATCGGTTTCTTCGCGCCGCACAACGCCTACGCCGCCCACGGCACCCGGGGCCAGCAGGTCACCGAGTTCAAGGCGATGGTGAAGGCGCTGCACGCGGCCGGCCTCGAAGTCATCCTCGACGTCGTCTACAACCACACCGCCGAGGGCAACGAGAAGGGGCCCACGCTCTCCTTCCGGGGCATCGACAACGCCTCGTACTACCGCCTGGTGGACGGCGACTGGGAGCACTACTACGACACCACCGGCACTGGGAACAGCCTGCTGATGCGGCATCCCTACGTGCTCCAGCTGATCATGGACTCGCTCAGGTACTGGGTGACCGAGATGCACGTCGACGGCTTCCGCTTCGACCTCGCGGCCACGCTGGCCCGGCAGTTCCACGAGGTGGACCGGCTGTCGGCGTTCTTCGACCTCATCCAGCAGGACCCGGTGATCAGCCGCGTCAAGCTGATCGCCGAGCCGTGGGACGTGGGGGAGGGCGGCTACCAGGTCGGCAACTTCCCGCCGTTGTGGTCGGAGTGGAACGGCATGTACCGGGACGCCGTACGGGACTTCTGGCGGGGCGAGCCGCACACGCTCGGTGAGTTCGCCTCCCGGCTGACCGGCTCCTCCGACCTGTACCAGCACAGCCGGCGGCGCCCGCGTGCGAGCGTCAACTTCGTGACCGCGCACGACGGTTTCACCCTGCGCGACCTGGTCTCCTACAACGACAAGCACAACGAGGCCAACGGGGAGGACGGTCAGGACGGCGAGAGCACCAACCGGTCCTGGAACTGCGGGGCGGAGGGGGAGACCGACGACCCGGCCGTGCTGGAGCTGCGGGCCCGCCAGCAGCGCAACTTCCTCGCCACCCTGCTGCTCTCCCAGGGCATTCCGATGCTCTGTCACGGCGACGAACTCGGCCGTACGCAGGGCGGCAACAACAACGCCTACTGCCAGGACAACGAAGTGTCCTGGATCGACTGGGAGTTGAGTCAGGAACAGCGTGAACTCGCCGACTTCACACGGTACGTGATCGGCCTGCGCGCGGCGCATCCCGTGCTGCGCAGGCGCCGGTTCTTCCGGGGGGAGACCGTGACGCACGCGGGGCAGCCGCTGCCCGACCTGGTCTGGCTGCTGCCGGACGCCGGCGAGATGGCCGAGGCGGACTGGCAGCGCTCCGACGCGCACGCGGTCGGCGTCTTCCTCAACGGCGACGCCATCGCCGAACCCGACGCGCGGGGCAACCGGGTGGTCGACGACTCGTTCCTGCTGCTGCTGAACGGCCACTGGGAACCCGTCGACTTCCGGCTGCCGGACCCCGCCTACGGCGAACGCTGGACGACCGTCCTCGACACGGCCGAACCCCAGGGCTCCGACGAGGCCGAACACAAGGCGGGCACGGAGATGACGGTCGAGGCCCGCAGCCTCGTACTCCTCTCGAGACCGTCCCGCGCGACCACCTGAAGGCCTCGCGCCGGCCCCTCGCCTCCGGCGCGAGGGGCGGGGTCGTGCCGGACGGCTTCGCGCGCCGGCCCCTCGCCTCCGGCGCGAGGGGCGGGGTCGTGCCGGACGGCTTCGGGGACGCCGTCGCCGTGGGTCTTGACGGCCTTGGGGTGGGCCGCGATGTCTGCGACCGGGGGTGGGGCGGGGCCGTGCGCTCGCCTTCAGCGTGTGCGGCGTGAGGTCACGGTGAACTGGGCGCCGTCGGGGTCGCGCAGGACGGCCTCGGTGGTGTCGTGGGAGAGGACGCTGCCGCCGTGGACCTCCGCCGCCTTGGCGCAGGCCGCCACGTCCGCGACCGCGAAGTGGACCTGCCAGTGCGGCCGGATCGCGGGGTCGGGGGCCGAGCCCAGCGCCCCCGACTCGATGCGCGCCACCACGTCGCCGCGGCTGCGCAGCACCACCTCGCCGCCCTCGTAGCGGACCTCGCAGCACTCGGGGCGCTCCGTCGCCCAGTCGAGGACCTCGCCGTAGAAGATCGCGGCGTCGAACGCGTCGCGGGTGTGCAGCCGTACGAAGGCCGGCTGGGCCCGGTGCCACATCTCCCAGCTCGCGACGAGATCGCCCTCCCAGACACCGAAGGCCGCTCCGTCACGGTCGGAGAGCAGAGCCGCCCGCCCCGGCGGGAAGGACAGCGGGCCGACCGCCAGCGTGCCGCCGCGTTCCTGCACGCGGGCCGCCGCCTCGTCCGCGCTGGGCACCGCGAAGTACGGCGTCCAGGCCACCGCCATCTGCCACATCGACGCCACCGCGGCGATCCCGGCGACCGGCGTGCCGTCCGCCAGCGCGACCCGGAAACGCTCGCCGAGTTTCGCGGGCTTCCACTCCCAGCCGAGAACGGCCCCGTAGAAGTCCTCCGTGGCCTGCTGGTCGCGGCTGGTCAGGCTCACCCAGCAGGGAGCGCCGAACACATGGTGGGTGGAGACGACGTCCGCGGTCGCGGCGGGATGTCTCGAATCGTGGTTCATGGCAGTCGTGTCCCGCTCTCGTCGGCCGGCGGCCACCGGCCGGTCTACGCCCAGTGTCCGTCCGGAACCACCTCGGGCGCCTGCCGAGTACCCCGGGGACGCCGCCGAAACGGTGGCCCCGTTCGCCTCCGCCCCGGTGGCGCGGACCCGTCCGGGTGACAGGATGGAAGCGTGCCAGTCGTACCGAGCGAACCCGCCGACGAGTCGGACCGGATCTTCGCGCTGCAGGAGGAGATCGGCCAGCTCAAGGAAGCGGTCGCCTCCCACGCCGTCGTGGACCAGGCCATCGGCATGGTCGTCGCGCTCGGCAGGATCACCCCGGACGAGGGCTGGGAAGTACTGAAGGACGTCTCCCAGCACACGAACATCAAGCTGCGCAACGTCGCGGAGCTGATCCTCATCTGGGCACGGTCCGGAGAGATCCCCAGGGAGATCCGCGTGGAGCTCGAAGAGGCTCTCGACCGGTACGGCCCCACACAGGTCCCCGGGGCGTCGTCCGAGTGACTTCTCCTGAGTGACCGCGCCCCGAGGGCTCAGTCGGCGTCGGCCAGGACCTCCTCCCGCAGGTGCGCGAAGCACGTGCTGAGCAGCCGGGAGACATGCATCTGCGAGATGCCGAGTTCCTCGGCGATTCCGCTCTGGGTCATGCCCCGGAAGAAGCGCAGGTACAGGATGGTCCGCTCACGCTCCGGCAGGGCCTTGAGGCAGGGCCCGATGGCCACACGGTCGACGACGACGTCGTAGCCGGGATCCGGGCCGCCGAGCGCGTCGCCCAGGGCGTAGCCGTCGGTGCCGGGCATCTCCGCCTCCAGCGACAGCGCCGAGAAGCAGTCCAGGGCCTCCGCGCCGGTGCGCACCTCGTCCTCGGTCAGATGCGCCCGCTCGGCGATCTCGGCGACGGTGGGCGTCCGTCCGGCGACCTGGGACAGCTCCTTCGAGGCCTGCCGCACCCGGTTGCGCAGGTCCTGCACCCGGCGCGGCACGTGCAGCGTCCACATGTGGTCGCGGAAGTGCCGCTTGATCTCGCCGGTCACGGTGGGCACCGCGTACGCCTCGAAGGCGCTGCCGCGCGCCGGGTCGTAGTGGTCGACCGCCTTGACGAGGCCGAGGGCGGCCACCTGGTAGAGGTCTTCGAGGGACTCCCCGCGGCCGCGGAAGCGGACGGCGATCCGTTCGGCCATGGGCAGCCAGAGTTCTATGAGCTCGTCCCGCAGAACCTTGCGCTCCGGACCGTCGGGCAGCTGGGCCATGCGCTCGAACGCCGCGTTGGTGTCGGGGGCGTCGTCGTGCGGATGCGGCTTTGTTCTGGTGGCGACGGACATGTCGCGCACCTCCCTGAGCGGTGCTGGATGGACAGACATCGTGGGAGGAGCGCGCACTCGGACCTGCGACGAGACATCCGGGGCCGCTCGGTGGGGCTCCCACGGACGTGCCTCATGTCCGAAGCACTTCTGAGTGGATTCCCGCTCTCGGATGAAATGAAACAAATACGCCAATCATCACGTATGTGCTTGACCGATCTTTGGGGGAGATTACCTCTGACTCAGAGGTAATCTCGATGGTGTGGACGAAGAAACCTTCCCCGAAGAGCTGGCCGACGCCCTCGTGGGCGTCCAGCGGCTGCTCAGGCGCAGGCTGCGCGCCGGACTGACCGTGCCACGCCTGCGCGGCGCCGAGGTCGAGTTGCTGCGCCTGGTCCAGTCACGGCCCGGCATCGGCGTCTCCGACGCCGCCAGAGAGTTGATGCTGGCCGGGAACTCCGTCTCGACCCTGGTCAACCAGCTGGTCAAGGAGGGCCACCTGGTCCGCGAGACCGACCCCGCCGACCGGCGCGCCGCCCGGCTGCTGCTCACCGAGAAGGCCGAGGCGCGGCTCAGGGACTGGAAGCAGCGTCGGGTCGCGCTCGTGGGCCGGCACGTCACCCGGCTGGACGCGGCCGATCAGGAGGCCCTGCGCGCCGCGCTCCCCGCCCTGCGCGCGCTCGCCGTCAATCTCCACGAGGAGGCCGAGGACGCATGACACCCGAAGCTGTTTCCTGTACGGGGCTGACCTACGCCTTCGGTGACACGAAGGCCGTGGACGCTCTGGACCTGACCGTCCAGGAGGGCGAGGTCTTCGGACTGCTCGGCCCCAACGGCGCCGGCAAGACCACCGCCATCCGCTGCATCACCACCCTGCTCCCCGTCCCGGCCGGCATGATCCACGTGTTCGGCCGCGACACCGCCGCCGATCCGATGGCCGTACGCCGGCTGCTCGGCTACGTCCCCCAGCAGCTGTCCGCCGACGCCAACCTGACCGGCCGGGAGAACGTCACCCTGTTCGCCCGCGTCTTCGACGTCGCCCGCAAGGAACGCGCCGAGCGCGTCGCCCAGGCCCTGGGCGCCGTCGACCTCACCGACGCCGCCGACCGGCTCGCCGGCACCTACTCCGGCGGCATGGTCCGCCGGCTGGAGCTCGCCCAGGCCCTGGTCAGCGCGCCCCGGCTGCTGATCCTCGACGAGCCGACCATCGGCCTCGACCCGATCGCCCGCACCGGTGTGTGGGAGCACATCAACGCCGTACGCGAGGCGACCGGCATGACCGTCCTCGTGACCACCCACTACATGGACGAGGCCGACCAGTACTGCGACCGGGTCGGCCTCATGCACCGCGGCCGCGTCCGCGCCCTCGGCACCCCCGTCGAGCTCAGGCGGTCACTGGCCGAGAAGCGGGGCACCGACACCCTGCCGACCCTGGAGGACGTCTTCCGTGACGTCGCAGGCAGCGGACTCGAAGACGAAGGAGGGGATTTCCGCGATGTCCGAAGCACCCGCCGCACCGCGAACCGTGTCGGCTGACCCCGGCTCCATCAGCCTGCTGCTCCGCCCGCCGGAGCCCCGCGCGGGCTGGCGACTGCTGCCCGCCCGGGTCGTGGCGATGTGCGCCGTCGAGCTCCAGAAACTCCGCCACGACCGCACCGAGCTCTACACCCGCGCGGTCCAGCCCGCCCTGTGGCTGCTGATCTTCGGCCAGACCTTCACCCGCATCAAGGCGATCCCCACCCAGGGCATCCCCTACATCGACTATCTGGCGCCCGGCATCATCGCCCAGTCGGCGATGTTCATCGCGATCTTCTACGGCATCCAGATCATCTGGGAGCGGGACGCGGGCATCCTCAACAAACTCCTGGTCACCCCGACTCCGCGCTCGGCACTGACCACCGGGAAGGCCTTCGCGGCCGGCGTGAAGTCGCTGATCCAGGCCGTCGTCGTGATCGTCATCGCCGCCCTCCTTGGGGTGTCCCTGACCTGGAACCCGCTCAAGCTCCTCGGCGTCGGCGTGATCGTGATCCTCGGCTCGGCGTTCTTCTCCTGCCTGTCGATGACCATCGCCGGCATCGTGCTCAGCAGGGACCGCCTGATGGGCATCGGGCAGGCCATCACCATGCCGCTGTTCTTCGGCTCCAACGCCCTGTACCCGCTGTCCGTCATGCCGGGCTGGCTCCAGGCCGTCAGCAAGGTGAACCCGCTCAGCTACGAAGTCGACGCCCTGCGGGGCCTCCTCCTCGGCACGCCCGCCCATCTGGCGCTCGACTTCGGGGTGCTGGCCTTGGCCGCCGCGCTCGGCATCACCGCGGCCTCCTCGCTCCTCGGCCGACTGGCCCGTTGATCATGCGTGCGGAACGTGATGTGCGGCACGCCCGTGGAAGGATTTTTCCGGCCGCCTGGCGGATTCTTCCTGCGCACGGCTTGATCAGCGATCAAAGGGGGTGAAGTACCTGGCCACAGCGCATTCTGCTCATTTGACAGTGCATTGAGCACACAGATAGGAAGCAGCTCTCTGAGGTCGATGGGGTGCACTGTGTACGAGCCGAACGTGGTCGGGGACTGGCAGGAGTACGACGAGCATGCCGGTCTGCGTGTCCGCGTCCACCGTCTGGAGGCGGCCGAGCCGCCGCGTGGACGCGACGACGCCGCCGAAGGGCTCACCTATTTCAGCGTCCGGGTGACCGTCGAGAACCGCGGGGACCTGCATCCGACCGTCCATCTCGAGGACGGCCAGATCGACGTGCGGATCGGCCCGGACGGCGAGAGCGCCTTCATCGACTGGCGGAACTCGCAGTTCATCGAGGGCTTCGACGTCTACCCGCTGCGCCGCGCCACCGCCGTACTGTTCGCGGCGGGACCGGAGACGAGCCTGAACCAGATCGACGTGCAGATCCAGCTGCGGGTCGACGACGAGTGGGCCGACCGCCGGCTGTGGGCGGGCGGCATCGGACTCGACGAGGGTGCCTCGCACGTGGGCGTGGGCCGCGAGGGCCTGGCCTGCCAGATCAGCAACTTCCTGCGGGACCAGGCCGAAGAGGGCACCGCCTGATCCCGCGTGGGCGTCAGTGCGGGATGCCGTCGATGATCTCGCGGGCACCCTGACGCAGCAGCGCCACCGCGACCGAGGTGCCCAGCGTGGCCGGGTCGAGGCGGCCCGCCCACTCGTGGGCGTTCAGCCGCGTCTTGCCGTCCGGCGTGAACACGCAGGCCCTCAGGGACAGTTCGCCGGCGTGGTCCACGCGCGCGTACCCCGCGATGGGGCTGTTGCAGTGGCCCTGCAGAACGTGCAGGAACATGCGCTCGGCGGTGGCTTCCCGGAAGGTGTCCGGGTCTCCCAGGGCGCTGACCGTCTCGATCAGCTCGGTGTCGCCCTCCCGGCACTGGAGCGCGAGGATGCCCGCGCCGATCGGCGGCATCATCGTCTCTGGGGAGAGGACCTCGCTGATCACGTCCTCGCGGCCGATGCGCTCCAGGCCGGCGACCGCGAGCAGCAGCGCGTCGGCTTCACCCGCCGCCAGCTTCGCCAGTCGCCGGTTGGCGTTGCCGCGGAACGGGACGCACTCCAGGTGCGGGTGAGTGGCGGCCAACTGGGCCACGCGGCGCACCGAGGAGGTGCCGATGCGGGTGCCCTCCGGGAGCTCGTCCAGAGTGAGGCCGCCCGGGTGGATCAGGGCGTCACGGACGTCGTCCCGCTTCAGGAACGCCGCGAACGTGGTGCCCGCCGGGAGCGGCCGGTCGGCGGGGACATCCTTCACACAGTGCACCGCGAGATCGGCCTCGCCGGCCAGCAGCGCGGCGTCGACCTCCTTGGTGAACGCGCCCTTGCCCTCGACCTTCGACAGGTCGCCCATCCACTTGTCCCCGGTCGTTTTCACCGGCACGACCTCGGTGCGCACACCGGGGTAGAGGGACGCCAACTCGCTTCTGACACGCTCCACTTGGGCCAGCGCCATCGGAGAGTCACGGGAGACGATGCGGATCAGTTCCGGGAGGGACATGCGGGACACGATAGACCCTGCGGAGGTTCGGCGTTTGACGCTCAGGGGCCAACGGGTAAGGAGCAGCGCATCTTTTGCCCGGGGCGGACGCGTCCACCAGAACCTCCGCGCAGGCCTCAGGTGAGCGGCTCGCTGAGTTCGACCGAGCGCAGGGCGGCCGCGAGAGCCTGCTCGTCGCCGACGTCCAGGGCCGTGTCGGTGAGCTTGATGACGTGTTCGTCGCCGTGGGCGAGTGCTCGCTCCACCACCTCCTCGGGAGTCAGGCGCGCGGGAGGGACGCGGGCGACCGGTGCCGTCGGCGCGTACATCGCCGTGACCGCGGCCGACGCCGTCCAGGCCGCGTGCAGGCTCGGCACCCACTGGTCGCGGGGCAGGGAATCCAGGGTCCGCAGTACGGCGTTGGGGGCCGTGGCCGCGTGTACGAGCATGGTCGGCTCGCCGTGGCCGTGGGTGGCGTAGCGGTGGGTCGCGGCGCGGACCAGTTCGGTCAGCCGCTCCTTCGCGGTGTCCGGGTCGGTGACGTCATGGGCCCACACGGGCAGTCGGCGTACGGCGGACAGGCGGTTCAGGAACCCCACGTGCCCCGGCTCGATGGCCGGTACGGCTTCCAGGGCGTCCGCGGCCCTCGTCGCACCCGGCAGTTCCACGAACCCGGTCACGGGCTGGTGCCGTGCCGCCCAGTAGCCCAGCGCGTGCGCCAGTTCGGTGACCCGGGGCGCGTTCTCGTGGGCCGCCAGGGCGCGGACGGCGTGGCCGACGCGGATGACGGTGTGCGTGGCACCGCCGTACATGCCCGGCAGCAGGCGGGGCCACCATTCGGCGAGGACGTCCTGCCACGGGCGCTCGGCGAGGGTGCGGGAGAAATAGTCGGTCCAGTCCGTGATCCGGCGCGGATCACCCAGTGCCGAGGGCCAGTTGACGTCCGTGACCGGGTTGGTGCGGTCGGGGAAGTCCTCCAGCTTGTCCCGGTACAGGTCCAGCCAGCGGTGCACCGAGCCGGCCTGTCCGTGTGCGGCGAGCGCCTCGACCACCATGGGGGCGTGGTTGCTCAGCCAGCCCTCTCGCTCCGGGCCCGCCGCGTGGACGCGGTCCAGGGCTTCTTCGAGGTACCCGCTGGTGTCGCTCGTATTGGTCGTGTCCATGAACTGGACGCTATGCCGGGGGCGGGCCGGCGGGGATCGGGCGCGGGACGGAACCCGCGGGAGCGGGGGACCTACGTCCGGCGCCCGATCGTGTCACCGGTCAGGCGTTGGGATCGAACGAGATCCCCGACGGCTTCGCCGATGTCAGGTGGGCGGCGAAGTTGGCGTCCTTGAGACCGAAGTTGGCGCTGCCGAAGTCGTAGGCGCTCAGCTTGTCGCGCAGTCCCGACGGATAGCCGTTCCAGCCGACCAGGGGCGGGTACTGCCAGGTGCCCTTGGCGTTCTCCGGCGGCTCGTCGTTGGAGTTGGCCAGCCGGAAGCAGTGCGTTCGGACGCCGTCCTTGTGGTAGACGATCTTGGCGTGCGTGCCGTCGAAGCGGACTGCGGAGGTCGCGCTCACCGTGAACCCTCCGTGGGCGGAGGTCGACACGTACTGGATCGTGCCGTTCTGCACCCAGATCACGACGTGCTCCCAGTCGTGCCGGTGCCCGCCGATGCTGCTGTTCGCCACGGCCTGGTCCTTCTCGAAGTACAGGCCGTACATGTAGGCGCACCAGCCGTTGTTGCACTTGTAGCGCGAGTACGTGTTGGTGTTGTCCAGGTCCGAGGCGTCATGGCACTCGCCGCTGAGCGAACCCGTCGGGTTCAGACCGCCGTTGATCGTGCCGTCGGGGCCGATGGCGGGCGTCGAGTAGCAGCCGTCCGTGTCGTAGTCGAAGGCCGGCTGGTAGGTGTACTCGGCACTCTCGGCGTTGGCGGGCAGCGCCTTGGGCGGGGCGGCGAACGCGGCGGAGGGGAAGGCGACGACGAGCGCGGCGGCGCCGGCCAGGCCGGTGAACCATCTCGTGCGGTGCTTCTTGAACGACGGTGACGCCACTGCGTCCTCCTCGTGGTCCGGGCGCAGCCCAACGGCTGTGGGGTTACTGGGGGGTTCAGCTTCCCCGGTTTCCATGTCCACGCCAAGAGGTAGAAGGCGTCGCTCCGGTTACGGTCCGCCCAACAGCCGGATCACGCAGGCGGGTCGGGGAGGTCGGCGGCGGAGTCCTCCGGCGCGAGATCCGGGCGCAGCCGCAGCCAGGACGGCTGACGCAGCAACCCCGCCCGGGTACGGGTGCTGTAGCGGACCTCGCCGACCAGCCGGGGCAGCACCCAGCGTGCGCCCGGGACCCGCGGCACGGGATCGAAGGGGCATACGTCCGTCGCCGCGGCGGCCAACAGCGAGGCCAGCTCCGTCCGTTCCCTCTCGCTCCAGCCGGTGCCCACGCTGCCGACGTACCGCAGCCGCCCCGCGCCCCGCTGTCCGACCAGCACCGCGCCCGGCAGGCCCGTGAGCCGGCCCTTGCCGGGCAGCCAGCCGCCCACGACGACGTCCTCGCTGCGCATGTTGCGGATCTTGATCCAGGCGCGGGAGCGCACCCCGGGTTCGTACACCGAGTCGAGCCGCTTGCAGACCAGGCCTTCCAGGCCGTGTTCACGAGTGGCGCGCAGGGCCTGCTCGCCGTGGCCGACGAGGGCGGCGGGTGTGGACCAGTGCGGTCCGGCGAGTCCCAGCTCGTCCAGTCGCGCCCGCCGCCGCGCGTAGGGGAGGGCGAGGAGCGAGCTTCGGCCCAGGTGCATCAGGTCGAACAGCACGACATGGACCGGTGCTTCGGCCGCCCGGCGTGCGGCTCTGCCGGGGGCGTGGGCCAGCTGCATGCGCGGTTGCAGCAACTGGAAGTCGGCGCGGCCCTGTTCGTCCAGTGCCAGGATCTCTCCGTCGAGCACCGCGGGGGTGGTGCCGAGCGCACCGCCGAGCGACCGCAGTTCGGGATAGGCGCCGGTGATCTCCTCCCCGGACCGGGCGCGCAGTACCACCTCGCCGTTCCCGGCGAGGTAGACCACCACCCGCTGGCCGTCCTGCTTGGTCTCGTAGGCCCAGCGCGCGTCCTGGGAGGCGGGCGGCAGGGTACCGGGGGTGGCGAGCATGGGCGGGATCAGGGGGAGGGTCACGGGTGACTTGTCGACGCGAGCACGGGCGGTCACGCTCTCCGCGCCCCGGTTTCCCCTGAACGGGCGCCGCCCCGGGGGCTGCTCAGACCTTGGCTTGAGGATCTCGACACCCTGGGCGACTCCATGCCTCGGGTGGAGAAGAAGGAGCGGCGTCGGCGGGGTCAGATGATGCCGCCGTTGGCCCGCAGTACCTGGCCGTTGACCCAGTGGCCCGCCGGGCTCACCAGGAACGACACGACGTTGGCGATGTCCTTCGGCGTCCCGAGTCGCTCCAGTGGGGGCTGTGCCGCCAGGCGGGCGACGGTCTCCTCGTCCTTGCCGTCGAGGAAGAGGTCGGTCGCCGTCGGACCGGGGGCCACCGCGTTGACGGTGACGTCACGGCCGCGGAGCTCACGGGCGAGGATCAGGGTCACGGCCTCGACCGCGCCCTTGCTGGCCGCGTAGGCGCCGTATCCGGGAAAGGCGAGCCCGACGACCGAGCTGGAGAGGTTGACGAGCGCGCCGCCCGGGCGCAGTCGGCGCGCGGCCTGCTGGTCGACGACGAAGGTGCCGCGGATGTTGGTGCGGTACAGGGCGTCGAGCTCCGCCAGGTCGAGATCGGCGATCGGGGAGAGGGGCATCCGGCCCGCGGAGTGGACCACCGCGTCGACCCCGCCGTACGTGGTCTCCGTGAGGTCGAACAGGGCGGCGACCGCCGTCTCGTCGGCGACGTCCGCGCGGGCGGCGCGAGCGGTGCCGCCCGCCTCCTCGATGGCCCGCACGGCTTCGTCGGCGGCGTCCTTGTTGCCCGCGTACCCGACGACGACCGCGAAGCCGTCGGCGGCGAGCTGCTGGGCGATCTGCCGTCCGATGCCGCGCGATCCGCCGGTCACGATCGCGACACGCTGTTCCGTCCGGGGCTGGGTGGTCATGGCTGCATCCTCTGTTAGCGCTGCTACGGATTGCTCGTATCGACGATAACACATTTCGTAGCGACGGTAACCCTCCTCTCGTATCAATGCTACGAGTGTCGTACGGTGGGGGGCATGGATGCGAGGGAAAAGATCCTGACCGCGGCCACCGAGCTGCTGGCCGGTGCGTCGGCCGCCGATGTCTCCACGCGCGCGGTGTGCGAGAAGGCCGGGGTGGGGGCGCCGATGCTCTACCGGCTCTTCGGCGACAAGGCCGGGCTGCTGGCCGCCGTCGTCGACCGGGGATTCGAGCGGTACCTCGCGTCCAAGCGGGCGGCGCGACCGAGCGCGGATCCGGTCGAGGATCTGAAGAGCGGCTGGGACACCCATATGCGCTTCGCGCTGGAGCACCCCAGCCACTACCGCCTGATGTACTCGCCCGAGCTGACCGTCCCCCCGGCCGCGGCCCAGGAGGCGCACGACCTGCTGCACGGCATCCTCGAACGCTGCGCGGCGGAAGGGCGGTTGACGGTGCCGCCCGCGCTGGCCACACAGATGATCATGTCCGCCAACGTCGGGGCGGCCCTGTCGATGCTGACCAGACCCGAGCAGTACACGGACATGAAGTTCTCGCAGCGGCTGCGCGACGCGGTGCTGGACTCGGTGACCCGGCCCGCCGACACCGACACCGACACCGATGTGGACGCGGCGCGAGACGACAGCTCGGTGCCCGCCGCGGCCGCCACCCTCGCGGCCCGTCTGCGTGCCGACCTGCCGCCGACGCTCACGACCGCGGAGTCGGCCCTGCTTCAGCAGTGGCTGGAGGAACTCTCCGAGAGATGAGGGATCAGCGTTCCCCGGGCGGAAGCGGCTGCACCAGACCCGACTGATAGGCCATCACGACGAGCTGGGCACGGTCCCGGGCACCCAGCTTGGTCATCGCGCGGTGGACGTGGGTGCGCACGGTCAGGGGGCTGACGAAGAGCTTCCCCGCGATCACCTCGTTGGAGTGCCCCTCGGCGACCCACGCCATCACCTCGCGTTCCCGGGTGGTGAGCCCGGAAAGGTCGTCGGCGGCCGCCAGGCGGGTGCCGAGTCCCGGCGCCGCGAGGAACCTCGTGATCAGGGTGCGGGTGGCGCCGGGGGAGAGCAAGGAGTCACCGGCCGCCACCGTGCGGATGCCGTCGAGCAGGGCCTCGGCGGTGACGTCCTTGCCGAGGAAGCCGCTGGCCCCGGACCGCAATGCCTGCGCGACGTACTCGTCGATCTCGAACGTGGTCAGGATCAGCACCCGCGTGTCCGACAGCTCCGGATCCGCGCAGATCACGGACGTGGCGGCCAGCCCGTCGGTCCCCGGCATGCGGATGTCCATGAGGATCACGTCGGGACGGTGGACCTGCGCCAGATCGACCGCCGCGGCGCCGTCGGTGGCCTCCGCGACCACCTCCATGTCGTCGCACGAGTCGATGAGGATCCGGAACGTGGCCCGCAGCAGAGCCTGGTCGTCGGCGAGCAGTACGCGGATGGTCATGGGGTCCGTTCCTGGCGTTCCGGGGCGGTGCGGTCGAGGGGGAGGCGGGGGTGCCCCACCGGGTCCGGCCGGTGGGGGCGGGGCCGGCCCTCGCCGCCGTACCGGAGCCCGGGCAGCCGCAGCGCGGCCGTCCTGGCGACGACCGTACGGACATGATCGTCGGCGTAGCGCCGCAAGGGGGTGCTCATGGGCTCTCCGGTCGTCCTGGAACCACGGTGGCCGAGGCCCGCCGGGTGCGGCCGCGGTGACCCGTCCCGGCCGAGCGGACCGCACGGCCCCCGTCCGCAGGTCTGGTCGCCAGTCTCGCCGACACGGGTCCGTACGGCGTCGTACCACCGCCGACAACGCGCCTACTGACAACGCAGTACGCGGCGGCGGCGGGATCCTCCCTGCGCAGGACCTGACGGCCGCGGGTCGGCGGCCGTCAGGCGGGAAGCGACCGCGTCAGGACGGTGCCCCGGCGGACGTCTCCGCGGCCGGTGCGGGGACCGCCGCCAAGGTCGCGGCGCGCGGGCGCGGGATGAAGGAGGCGAGGGCGAAGGCGAGGAGCGCGGCACCCGCGCCGATCGCCATGACGGTCCTGAAGCCGTTCTCGGACGGCAGCGCGTAGCCGCCCAGATCGATCGTCATCTGCGCCAGTACGACCCCGGCGATGGCGCTCGCCGTCGACGTACCGATGGACCGCATCAGGGTGTTGAGGCTGTTGGCGGCCGCCGTCTCCGAAGCGGGCACGGCGCCCATGATGAGGGCGGGCATGGAGCCGTATGTGAACCCGATGCCGGCGCCGATCACGCAGGAGACCAGCACCAGGTGCCAGACCGCGGACAACAGCACGATGTTCAGCCCGTAGCCGGCGGCCACGATCAGCGCGCCGATCATCAGCGTCACCTTGGGACCCTTGGCCTTGGAGACGGCCGCGGAGACCGGTGCCAGGGCCATCATCACCAGACCGGACGGGGCCATGACCAGACCGGCGGTCAGCAGGGACCTGCCCAGGCCGTAGCCCGTCCGGGTGGGCAGCTGGAGCAGCTGCGGCAGGACCAGCGACATCGCGAACATCGAGAAGCCGATGGCGATCGAGGCGAGGTTGGTGAAGAGCACCTGGCGGCGGGCGGTGGTGCGCAGGTCGACCAGCGGCTGGGTGGTGCGCAGTTCGAAGAAGCCCCAGGCCAACAGGATGATCACGGCCGCCGCGAACAGGCCGAGCGTGGTGCCGCTGGTCCAGCCCCAGTCGGCGCCCTTGGAGATGACCAGCAGCAGGGAGACCAGTCCGGCGGCCATGCCGACCGCGCCGACCGCGTCGAAGCGGCCGCCGGTGCGCACCCGGGACTCCGGCACGAACACCAGGACCAGGACCAGGGCTGTCGCGCCCATCACCGCCGAGGCCCAGAACAGGACGTGCCAGTCGAAGTTGTCCGCGATCAGCGCGGCGGTCGGCAGCCCCAGGGCGCCGCCGACACCGAGGGAGGCGCTCATCAGCGCGGTCGCGCCGGCCAGGCGCTCGGCGGGCAGTTCGTCGCGCATGATGCTGATGCCGAGCGGGATGACACCGGAGGACAGCCCCTGGAGGGCACGGCCGGCGATCATCGGGCCCAGGGCGTCGCTGAGACCGCAGGCCACCGACCCGGCCACCAGCATCACCACGCTGACCAGCAGCATCCGCCGCTTGCCGAACATGTCGCCGAGCCGCCCCACGACCGGGGTGGCGACCGCTGCCGCGAGCAGGGTCGCGGTGACCGCCCACGCGGTGTCCGAGGCCGGGGCGTCGAGCAGCTTGGGCAGCTCCGGCACGATCGGGATGACCAGGGTCTGCATCAGCGAGACGACGATTCCGGCGAAGGCCAGCACCGCCACCACGGCGTTCGGCCGCGGCGGGGCCACGGCACCCGCGTCGGCGGATCCGGCGGGAGCGTCGGACATGAAAGGGCCTCCAGGGCAGGGAAGCGGGGCCGCAGCCGGACCGCGTTTAAGTCAGGTGATTGACTTAGCTTACCGGGCTCCGTGCTCAGGTCTCCGCGGGGCCGTGCGGTGCTGCGCACCGTCCTCGGCGTGCGGTCCTGCGCACCGTCCTCGGCGTGCCGTTGCGTAGGCTTCCGGCACTGGAACGCGCCGCACCGTCGGCGGACCCCGGGCGGCTCCAGGGGCTGGCCGCCGGAGGGGGCAGCGAAGTCCCGGTGCGGTGGTGAGCATGGCGGGCAGGACGGTACGCGAGGAGCAGGTCCACGCGACCCGGGAGCTGATCCTGACCGCGGCCGAGCGCCTCTTCGCCGAGCGCGGTGTCCTCGCGGTGTCCAACCGGCAGGTCAGCGAGGCCGCGGGGCAGGGCAACAACGCCGCGGTCGGCTACCACTTCGGCACCAAGGCCGACCTGGTCCGGGCGATCGCCCGCAAGCACCACGTCCGTATCGAGTCGATCCGCGCCCGGCTCCTGGCCGGGGCCCGGGGTTCCACGGACGTACGAGACTGGGTGGACTGCCTGGTCCGGCCCGTGCCCGAACATCTGGCCGAGCTCGGCAGCCCCACCTGGTTCGCCCGGTTCTGCGCACAGGTCATGACCGACCCCGTGCTCCAGCAGATCATGGTCGAGGAATCCATGTCCTCGCCCTCGCTCCGGCAGATCGTCGAGGGCCTGAACCGCTGCCTGCCCGAACTGCCCGCCGACGTCCGCGCCGAGCGCGCCGAGATGGCCCGCCATCTGATCGTGCACATGGCCGCCGACCGTGAGCGCGCCCTCGCCGAGAACACCCCGACACCCCGCGCCACCTGGCACGACGCGGCCACCGGCCTCGGTGACGTCGTGGTCGCCATGTGGACGGCTCCGGTCACTCCGACCAGGTCCTGAAGAACATTACTTGAGTTAGGCAAGGAGACGCTAGGGTGGGGAGGCGCGCACGCTCCCCCACGAATGGGTCCCTTCCATGCACGGCACCCCCAGCCACCGGCCGGCACTCGCCCGCGGTGCCGGTCAGCGCCTCCTGATCGTCGCCGGCGCCCCGGACGTCGCCGAACTGCTCTCCACTACCCTGGAGTTGGCGGGCTACCGCATCGTCACCGTCGCGGCCGCCGCCGACGGTGTGGCTCTGCTGATGCGGGAGCGGTTCGACCTCGTGCTCGTCGACGCGACCCTGCCGGACGTGACCGAACTGGGCCGTACCCGGCCGACACTGGCCCGCCGGCCGCCGGTGCTGCTGCTGATCGACTACGAGTCCCTGGACCGGATCGTGCCCGAACTCGGCCTGGGGGAGCGGGACTACGTCGCCAAGCCGTTCCGTGTGGCCGACATCCTGGCCAGGGTGCAGATCCTGCTGCGCGGCACCGGTGCGGGACCGGCCGCGGGCCGAGCCCTGAGCTACCGCGACCTCGTCCTGGATGACGCCCTGTGCGAGGCCCGGCGCGGAGCGCGCGCCCTCGATCTCACGCCCGCCGAGTACCGGCTGCTGCGCCATCTCCTGGTCAACGCCCACCGGGTGCTGTCCAAGGAGCAGATCGGCCGGTACGTCTGGGGTCACCATCGCGGCGACAACGCCATCGAGCAGCTCGTCTCCCGACTGCGCCGTAAGGTGGACCAGGACCCGTCGGGTGCACCGGAGCTGATCCACACCCGTCGCGGATTCGGGTACTGGCTGGGGCGCGCGGACGGCGGTGCGTGAAGGCCCTGCCTTGAAAGCCTCGCCGGGAGAGCCCTACCCGGAAAGGCATGCCCTGCCGTGAAAGCTCCGCGCAAACGCCGCAGTCGACGACTTCCGCAGGCGGGAGGCGCCGCGCGTCTGTGTAACCCCCTTGTGTCCGACGGCGGTTGACGTCCGCCTGCGATGTGACGTGGGTCACGTCAGCTTCCCGTCAGGTTCCTGGCGGGCCGGTGTCAGGCCGGTCTGTTTGCATGTGCTCATCGAGGCCTCGACCACTTCGCCCCGGCGCTCCGCCGTCCCCTCCCGCGGAGCCCCCCCATCACCGAGGAGAACCATGGCCGACACCCTGGCCGGTCCCGCGCACGACGCCGCGGGTACCGCCCCCGAGTTCCCCATGCCACGCGCCTCCGGCTGTCCCTTCGACCCGCCGCCCGGCCTCAAGGAACTCCAGGCGCAGGGGCCGTTGACGAAGGTCCGGCTGTGGGACGGCAGCGAGCCGTGGCTGGTGACCCGCTACGCCGAGCAGCGGGCGATCCTGGGCGACGCCCGGGTCAGCGCCGACACCGACCGGCCCGGCTACCCGGCCAAGGCGAGCGCCGAGGCCGGCGAGGGAAAACTCAGCTTCATCATGATGGACGACCCGGAACACGCGCGGCTGCGCCGGATGGTGACGGCACCGTTCGCCATCAAGAAGGTGGAGGCGCTCAGGCCCGCCGTGCAGCGGATCGTGGACGGCCTGGTCGACGACATGCTGGCGGGTCCCCAACCGGTCGACCTCGTCGAGGCGTTCGCCCTGCCGATCCCTTCG
This sequence comes from Streptomyces sp. NPDC048523, assembly GCF_043199815.1. Taxonomy (NCBI): domain Bacteria; kingdom Bacillati; phylum Actinomycetota; class Actinomycetes; order Kitasatosporales; family Streptomycetaceae; genus Streptomyces; species Streptomyces sp. NPDC048523. The sequence continues at coordinate 842,188 of NZ_JBICWQ010000004.1, forward strand.
CTGGTCATCTGCGAACTGCTCGGCGTGCCGTACGACGACCACGCGATGTTCCAGGAGAACACCAAGACGATGGTCCGCACGACCGCGAGCCCCCAGGAGCGCGGCACGGCCACCCGGGAGATCGCCGGATACCTGGCCGGTCAGCTCGCCGAGCGACTCACCGGGCCCAGGGGCGACCTGCTCTCCGACATCGCCGGACGCGTCGCCGCCGGGGAACTGACCCACGGGCAGGCCACGGAGATGGCGCTCCTCCTGCTGATCGCCGGGCACGAGACCACCGCCAACATGATCGCGCTCGGCACCGCCGTCCTCCTCGAACACCCCGACCAGCTCGCCCTGTTGCGGGAGACCGACGACCCCCGGCTGGTGGCCTCCGCGGTCGAGGAACTGCTGCGCTACCTCCACATCACGCACCTGGGGCGCCGACGCGCGGTCACCGAGGACATCGAGATCGCCGGCCAGGTCATCAAGGCCGGCGAGGGCGTCATCATGGTCAACGAGATCGGCAACCGCGACCCCGAGGTGTTCGAGGACCCCGACCGCCTCGACCTCACCCGCGACGCCCGCCGCCACGTCGCCTTCGGCTTCGGCGTCCACCAGTGCCTCGGCCAGCCGCTCGCCCGCATGGAACTCCAGGTCGTCTACGGCACCCTCTACCGGCGCATCCCCACCCTCAGGCTCGCCTGCGCCCTGGAGGACGTGAAGTTCAAGCACGACGCGTTCATCTACGGCATCCACGAGCTGCCGGTCGCCTGGTGACGGCTTCCGCGCCGCAGACGAGCCGCAACCACGAGAAGAGCGAGGGGAATCCCATGAAGGTGGAGCTGGAAGCCGACAAGTGTGTCGCGTCGGGGCAGTGCGTGGTCGCCGCCATGGAGGTGTTCGACCAGGACGACGACGGCATCGCGATCCTCCTGACGGACGAGGTCGGCGAGGACCGACTCGACGACGTCAGGGAAGCCGTCGCGGTCTGCCCGGCCGCGGCCATCCGGCTGGTCCGGCAGTGAGGCGGATCGCCGTCGTCGGTGCCTCCGCCGCCGGGCTCGCCGCGGTCGAGACGCTGCGCCGCGAGGGGTACGACGGAACGATCACCCTCGTCGGCGAGGAGCCCGAACTCCCCTACGACCGGCCGCCGTTGTCCAAGCAGCTCCTCGCCGCGGAGTGGGAGGCCAACCGGCTCGCCCTGCGCACCTCGGCCGACCTCACCGCGCTCGACCTCGACCTGCGGCTCGGAGTCGCCGCGACGGGCCTCGAACTCCCTGCCCGCACAGTGCGGTTGGCCGACGGCTCCGAGGTGCCGTACGACGGACTCGTCATCGCCACCGGCGTGCGGCCCCGCCGTCTGCCCGGCGAGGGCGCGCACGTGCTGCGCACCCTCGACGACGCGCTCACCCTGCGGAAGCGGCTGTTTCCGGGGCAGCGGCTGGTCGTGGTGGGCGCCGGTTTCCTCGGCGCCGAGGCCGCCGCGGTCGCCTGGCGCCTCGGTGTCCGGGTGACCCTCCTCGAACCCGCCGCCGTACCGCTCGCCCACGCGGTCGGCACGGAGGTCGGGCGGCTGCTGGCCCGGGCCCATGTGGACAGAGGCATCGACCTGCGCTGCGGGGTCACCGTGACCGAGGTGACCGAGGAGGGCGTCCGGCTCGCCGGCGGGGAGATCGTCGAGGCGGACGATGTGCTGGTGGCCGTCGGATCACTGCCGAACACCGAGTGGCTCGAGGACAGCGGGCTCGCGCTGGGCGACGGGGTGGCGTGCGACGAGTACTGCGAGGCTGCGGAGAACGTGTACGCGGCCGGTGATGTCGCCCGCTGGCACAACCCGCTGTTCGCCACCTCGATGCGCGTCGAGCACCGCACCAACGCGGCCGAGCAGGGCATGGCGGCCGCCCGCAACCTGCTGGCCGCTCCGGGAGCACGCAAGCCGTTCGCTCCGGTGCCGTACTTCTGGTCGGACCAGTACGACATGAAGGTCCAGGCGTACGGCTTCCTGCGCGGGCACGAGGAGGTCGCCGTGGTGGAGGGCGAGGTGGCGCAGCGCCGGTTCGTCGCCGTGTACCGCACGGGGGACCGGGTCAGCGGTGCGCTCGCGATCGGCATGCCGCCCAGGGTCATCCGGCAGTGGCGGCAGACCATCGCGGCCGGAGCGGCCTGGCGCGACACGGTCCGGACCGAGGCGCGGACGGCCGAGGTCTGAGGGCGGTGCGCACGCCGCCCGCAGTTTACTTGAGTTACGCAACAAGATGGTAAACTGGCGAGTATGTCCTCACAGCCGCTCCCCGGCGTCCCCGCGTCCCCGGAAGTCATCGAGATCGAGCGGGCGCTCACCCGCATCACCTACCTGAGCACCCGTGCCCGGCAGCACGACCGGCTGATGGCCCTGGCCGAGGTGCCGCTGGACCGGGCCGCCGTGGCCCTGCTGCGGCAGGTCGCCGACACCGAGCCGATGCGTCCGGGGGAGCTGGCCAACCGGCTGGGGGTTGAGGCCTCCCACGTCACCCGTACCGTCCAGCAGCTGCAGAAGTCGGGGTACGTCACCCGCGTCCCCGACCCCGACGACCGGCGCGCCCAGCGCATCCAGCTCACCGAGACCGGCCGGCAGGCCATCGACCGCATCCGTGACGCCGGCGCCCGCGGCATGCAGCTGGCCCTGGCCGACTGGTCGCCGGAGGAGCTGCGGCAACTCGCCGGTCTGTTCCACCGCATGGTCGACGACTTCCTCTCCCACGCCGTCGACGACGAGACCCACGAGGCGGCACCGGCCGGCACCGGCTGAGGCTCATCCGGCACGGGCGTGCCGTTCGGCGGGAGCGGGACCGCGGAACAGCAGGACGCCGAGCGAGGCCCCCTCTGTTGGCGCCGGACGCGACGGCCCGCGCGGCCCTGGGCGCCCGCAACCCCCGTTCCCCCTGAGCGCGGAGGCCGCCGTCCGAGGTGCTTGTACCGTCCAGTAATGTGCGCGGCAACCCCCTCACGAGGAGGAAGAACCGTGCCACGGTCCCCACGCTCACCCCTGCTGCTCGCCGGCCTACTGGCCACCGCGGGTGTCGCCCACTTCGCCACACCGCGCTCGTTCGACGCGACCATCCCGCAGGCCCTGCCCGGAAAGCCCCGGACCTGGACCTATGCCAGCGGTGCCGTGGAGCTCGCGCTCGCCGCGGGTCTGGCGCTGCCGAAGACCCGGCGGACCGCCGCGCTCGCCAGCGCCGCCTTCTTCGTCGGGGTGTTCCCCGCCAACGTCAAGATGGCCGTCGACTGGCGCCACCGCCCCGCACCCCAGAGGGCGGCGGCCCTGGGACGGCTGCCGCTGCAAGTGCCGCTCGTGCTGTGGGCACGCGGCATCGCGAAGAACGGGAAGGGCCAGGCATGAGCAAGGCGATCGAGACCGGCGACACCGTCGAGGACTTCGAGCTCCCCGACGAGACCGGCGCCGGCCGCAAGTTGTCCGAGCTGCTCGCCGACGGCCCGGTCGTCCTCTTCTTCTACCCCGCCGCGCTGACCGCCGGCTGCACCGCGGAGGCCTGCCACTTCCGCGACCTGGCCGCCGAGTTCGCCGCCGCCGGGGCCCAGCCGGTCGGCATCAGCGGTGACAGCGTCGAGCGCCAGCAGGAGTTCGCCGGGCGCCACACCCTCGGCATGCCCCTCCTGTCCGACGTCGACGGGAAGATACGCGAGCTGTTCGGCGTCAAGCGCGGCTTCTCCCTGGCACCCACCAAGCGGGTCACCTTCGTCATCGCCCAGGACCGCACCGTACTGGAGGTCGTCCGCAGCGAACTGCGGATGAACACCCACGCCGACCGCGCCCTTGAAGCCCTGCGCGCCCACCACGCGTGACGAACGGGGCCCGGTTGCCCCGTTTCGGTTGATGTGGTCCGACAATAGGACCATCCTGGACGATATGGAGCACGTCTCCGCTACGGCGGTCACCGATGCCGCAGGCATTGTGACGGGGTGGAGCGAGGGTGCCCGGCGTCTGACGGGACACACGGCCGAGGAGGTCGTGGGGCGGGCGGCCCGGGAGCTGCTCGCCGAGGACCCGCCGGGATCGGCCATGGCCGCGCTGAAGGGGACCGTCGTACTGCGCCACCGCGACGGTTCCCTCCACACGCTCGTCCTGGACGCGTGCCCCGTGCTGGGCGGCGACGGCACGCCGGCCGGATACGTGATCACGGGCCGTCGCCCCGGTGCCGCCGAGCCGACCCTGGCCGGTCAGGCCTTCCAGCAGGCATCCATGTCGATGTCGGTCTTCGACGCACAGCAGCACTACGTGCGTCTCAACGACGTGGCCTGCCGGGTCATGGGGGTGCCGGAGGAAGCCCTGATCGGCCGCTTCTTCTCGGAGACCGTCGAGGACGCCGAACACAGCCGGGGATTCCTGGCCAACCTGCGCCAGGTCGTCGAGACCGGCAGACCGGCCCGCTACGAGAGCTTCACGGGCGCCCCCGCCCTCAACCACGAACACGCCTGGACCTGCGAGATGTGGCCCCTCCGCGACGCCGGCTCCACGGAACCGATCGGCGTCGCCCTGGCCGCCTTCGACAGCAGCGACCAGTACTGGGCCCGGCAGCGACTGGCCCTGCTCAACGAGGCGGCGGCCACCATCGGCACCACCCTGGATGTGGTGCGCACCGCCGAGGAACTCGTCGGACTCCTCGTGCCCCGCTACGCCGACTTCGCCAGCGTCGACCTCCTCGAATGGGTCCTGGGCGCGGACGAACCGCCCACCGTCCTGGAAGGCGACATCGCCCTGCGCCGCGTCGCGCACGGCTCCGCCCACGAGGGCACCCCCGAGGCCGCCGTCCGCCTGGGTGAGACGGACATCTACCTGGCCTCCTCACCGCCCGCGCGCGCGGTGCGGGAGGGCCGGGCCGCCCTCAGCCAGGCCGGCGAGCCCGACTTCATGCGCTGGGTCGCCGAACGCAACACCCGCGCCCCGGCCGGCCGCACCTACCGCAAGGGCGTCCACTCCCTGCTCGCCGTGCCGCTCAGAGCCCGTGGCATCACCCTGGGCGTCGTGGTCGCCGTCCGCATCGCCCACCCCGACGACTTCGGCGGCGACGACGCCGTCCTCGGCGAGGAACTCGCCAGCCGGGCCGCCGTCTGCATCGACAACGCCCGCCGCTTCGCCCGCGAACGCACCACCGCACTAGCCCTGCAGAACAGCCTCCTGCCGCGCGGCCTGCCAGGACAGGCCGCGGTCGAGGTCGCCCACCGCTATCTGCCCTGCGGCTCCCTGGCCGGCATCGGCGGTGACTGGTTCGACGTCATCCCGCTCTCCGGCAGCCGCGTCGCGCTCGTCGTCGGTGACGTCGTCGGCCACGGCATCCCGTCCTCGGCGACCATGGGCCGCCTGTGCACGGCGGTGCGCACTCTCGCCGACGTCGACCTGCCCCCCGACGAACTGCTCACCCACCTCGACGACCTGGTCACCCACCTCGCCTCGGACGACCGCGAGGACGACGCCGCCGAACTGGGCGCCACCTGCCTCTACGCCGTCTACGATCCCGTCTCGCGCCGCCTCACCACGGCCGCCGCCGGCCACCCGCCGCCCGCCGTCGTCCTGCCCGACGGCACCGCGCACCTCGTCCCCCTGAGCGCGGGGCCCCCGCTCGGCGTCGGCGGACTGCCCTTCGAGGCCACGGAGATCGAACTGCCCGAGGGAGCCGTCGTCGCCCTCTACACCGACGGGCTGATCGAGGACCGGGACCGCGACGTCGACCACGCCACCGACGAACTGTGCCGCGCGCTGACGGCGAAGTCCGAGACCCTCGACGACCTGTGCGACACCGTCCTGAAGGCCGTACTGCCCGAAGAACCCGGCGACGACGTGGCCCTGCTGCTGGCCCGTACCCGGGCTCTCGGCGCCGACCGGGTCGCCACCTGGGACGTCGAGCCGGACCCCGTCCACGTGGCCGCGACCCGACAGGCCGCCACCGAGCAACTGACCGTCTGGGGACTGGAGGAGGCCTCCTTCGTCACCGAACTCGTCGTCAGCGAACTGGTCACCAACGCCATCCGCTACGGCGAACCGCCCATCCAGCTGCGGCTGATCAGGGACCGCACCCTCATCTGCGAGGTGTCCGACGGCAGTTCCACCTCGCCGCACCTGCGGCGCGCCCACGCCTTCGACGAGGGCGGCCGCGGGCTGCTGCTGGTCGCCCAGCTCACCCAGCGCTGGGGGAGCCGGCAGACCGGCAGCGGCAAGACGATCTGGGCCGAACAGTCCCTGGAACCGCCCGACTTCTGATCACCGCGCTCACTGGAAGGAGCAGCCGGGGTTCGGCACGTCCTCCGAGTACGGCGAGCCGTGCGGGAGCACATACAGCACCTCCAGGACCAGCGGGGTGGTGCCTTCGTTGCGGCCGAGGTGGACGTCGCCCGGACCGCCCGGCTCGCGCACGACGGTGCCCTGCGGATAGACGCCGTCACGGGCGCAGTCGGAGTGGTAGTGGCTGAGCGTGCCCTGCTTGACGTAGCCGCGGACGACGCCGTCGTGGTAGTGCCAGCCGGTCGTCTGGCCCGGCGGGACGGTGATCTCTCTGAGGACGTAGTCGGTGTCGCCCACGGTCTTCTGGGCGATCAGCGTGCCGGTCACTCCGGGGCCGGGCGGGGTCGCCTGGGCGGTGCCGCCGACGAAAACGGTGGCGGTGACGACCGCGCCGGACAGGGCGGTACGGAGCGCGATGCGCATACGGAAGGCCTCCTGGCTCGTGTGCGTGAGCGACGACGTGTCGCAGCGTCGCTGTGAACATAGAGGCCGGGAAGGCCCGCCGGGGCGGTATTCGGTGGATCTTCCGGCTCAGGCCTCCTCGGCGGCGACCTGAGCCAGGGTCCGGCCGGTCCGCACCGAGCGTGCCCGGCGCGGATCGGGGGAGCCGCGTCCGCGCGCCCGTCCTTCGGCGCTCTTCACCAGCAGCCAGTTGTCCTCGCGGAAGCGGGTGAGCGCGTACGCGCCGCGCAGCTTCGTCCCGTGCAGCCGGAACGTGGCGTGCCCGCCCTCCAGCGACGCGGCGAAGTCGACGGGACGCCCCTTCCTGTCATGGCTGAGCGGCTCGTAGGTCCCGCGGTCCCAGACGATCACCGTGCCGCCGCCGTACTCGCCCCGCGGGATCACGCCCTCGAAGTCCTCGTACTCGAGCGGATGGTCCTCCGTCGGCACGGCGAGGCGTTTGTCCTTGGGTACGTCGGAGGGGCCCTTCGGGACCGACCAGGACTTCAGCACGTCGCCGACCTGGAGCCGGAAGTCGAAGTGCATCGTGCTGGCGTCGTGGATCTGCACGACGAACCGGGGCGCGTCACCCATGGAGGCCCGCCGCCCTTCCGGCTCACGAGTACGCCCGAAGTCCCGCTTGCCGTGGTAGTCCCTCAGTCGCTCACTCACCTGCGGCTCCTTCCGGACCTCCCGGGTACCCCTCCCGGTGTTCAGAACTCCTCGTGCACCTCGGGGTCCCCGCCCAGGCGCCGGTGCTCACGGTCGCCGATCGCCGCCAACTCGGCCTCGGTCAGCTCGAAGCCGAACACGTCGAGGTTCGCGCGCTGCCGCTCGGGATCGCCGGACTTCGGGATCGGCAGGGCGCCGAGCTGGACGTGCCAGCGCAGGATCACCTGGCCGGGCGTGACACCGTGCGCCTCGGCGACGCCGGCCACCGCCGGGTCCTCCAGGAGGTCCGAGCCCCGGCCCAGCGGGCTCCAGCTCTCGGTGACGATGCCCTTGCCGGCGTGGAAGGCGCGCAGCTCGTCCTGCGGGAACAGGGGGTGCAGCTCGATCTGGTTGACGGACGGCAGGACCCCCGTCTCCTTCTCCAGCCGCTCGATGTGCGCGGCCGTGAAGTTGGAGACCCCGATGGACCGTACGAGACCGTCCTCGCGGAGCTTGATCATGGCCTTCCACGAGTCGAGGAACTTGTCGACCCGGGGGAGTGGCCAGTGGATCAGATACAGGTCCACGTACTCCAGGCCGAGACGGGCGCGGGACTCCTCGAAGGAGGCCAGGGTCTCCTCGTAGCCGTGATGCCGGCCGGGCAGCTTCGTCGTCACGAGGATCTCCTCGCGTGGCACCCCGCCGGCGGCCACCCCACGGCCGACCCCGGTCTCGTTCCGGTAGTTCGTCGCCGTGTCGAGGAGCCGGTAGCCGCTCTCCAGGGCGGTGGCGACCGCCCGCTCCGCCTCGGTGTCGTCCATCGGCCAGGTGCCCAGACCCAGGGCGGGGATCTTCGTACCGTCGTTGAGCGTGTGCGTCGGGATGCTGATCACGTCCGGACCTTCCCTTGACTGTGTCGTCCCCCCAGCCTCACGGATAGGGTGAGCAATGATCAACCGGACGGGCGGGACGAGGGCAGCGGACGGCATGGGCGGCAGCGAGGACAAGCGGTCGGCGGGATCCGGGCGTCCCACGTCACGGGACGTCGCCCGGCTCGCCGGCGTGTCGCACACCGCCGTCTCCTTCGTGTTCAACGGCCGCGCCGAGGGCAACCTCTCGCCCGCCACCCAGGAACGCATCCGGCAGGCGGCCACTCAGCTCGGTTACCGCCCCGACCCCGTCGCCCGCGGTCTGCGCAGCCGCCGTACGGCCGTGATCGGCCTGGTCACGGACGAGATCGCCTCCTCGCCCTTCGCCGGCCGGCTGCTGCGCGGCGCCATGGAGACGGCCTGGGACAGGGACCACCTCGTCCTGACCGTCGACTCCGGCGGCGACCGCGCCAAGGAGGACGCGGCCGTCGCCGAACTCCTCGACCGACGCGTCGACGGGATCATCTACGCGGCCATGTCCCTGCGCCGCGTCCGCGTCCCCGAGGGCCTGCACCGCACCCACTCGGTCCTCGCCAACTGCCTGCCCGAAGACGACTCCCTGCCGTGCGTCGTCCCCGCCGAGCGGGCCGGCGGCCGTACGGCGGCCCGGTTGCTCCTCGACCAGGGGCACCGCAGGATCGCGCTGGTCGGGGGGCAACAGGACATCGCCTCCGTCGAACGGCTGCGCGGCTTCAGGGACGCCCTGCGCGCGGCGGGCGTCAACCTGCCCAAGGAGTGGGTGGTGCGCACCGGCGGCGAGATCTCCAGCGGCTACGAGGGCGCCGCCCGTCTGCTCGAAGGCGTCCCCGCCGAGCTGCGCCCGACGGGGATCTTCTGCTACAACGACCGGGTCGCGGCGGGCGCCCTGCACTGCGCGGCCCGCCTCGGCATCACGGTGCCCGACGAGCTGTCGGTGGTGGGCTACGACGACCAGGAGCACATGGCCGCGTATCTGTCCCCGCCCCTCACCACCGTCGCGCTGCCGCACCGGGAGATGGGCGAGGCCGCCGCACGTCTCCTCCTCGACGCCATCGACACCGGTCGCACGCCCCCCGCCACCGCACGGCGCATCGCCTGCCCGGTGGTCGGCCGGGGTTCGGTGGGACCGGCGCCGACGGGGTGAGGCGCGCCGAGCCGGCCGACCTCACCGTCCGTGCACGAGAGCCCGGCACGCGACCTCGATCCCGTCCCCCGACACCGTCAGCTCGGCGGTGTCTCCGGGCCGCCGGTACACCCGCTCGGTGACCATCGCCCGCTCCCCGGCGAAGAGTTCGAGCAGGGAGCCGTCGACGAGGACGCGCACGGTCAGTTCGCCTTCGGGGATCCGTACGACCAGAGGAGCGGAGCCGTCGGGCCTCGACCGGGGCCACCCCGAGCGGTCCAGCGTCACCGTTCCCGCCGCGGGGTCCAGCCGCACCGTCAGCTCGGCTCCCGAGGCCGCCCGCAGCAGGCTCACGGTGCCGGGCGAGCGCGCGGTCACCGTCAGGTCGTACGCGTCCGGGAGCGGTCCCGGGCCCAACGGCTCGGCGGAGTGCAGGAGTTCGAGCTCCGGTGCCGGTACCACCCGCAGTGAGCCGTCCTCGTGCACGTCCACGACTCGCGGTGCCGTGAGGACCCCGGCCCAGCCCGCCCGGTCGACGTCCTGCTGCGGACGAGCCTCCCAGGACCAGCCCCACAGCAGCGCCCGGTCCCGCTCGGTGTCCTGGAGGACGGAGGGCGCGTAGAAGTCACGCCCCAGATCGAGGCGGCCGCCGAACCGGGGGACCAACGTCGGCCCCGCGCCCGGCAGTTGTTCCAGCCGGCCCGTCACATAGGCCGTGCCCCGTGGGTCGCCGTCCCACAATGCCACCGCCAGCACCCACTCGCCCCCCGGCGTCCGCGCCAGCTGCGGGCACTCCCACCCGGTCGCTCCCGGGCCGAAGGCCTCGGCCGCCACCGGATCCCGGCCGTCCAGCAACACCCCGGCGAACCGCCAGTCGTGCAGATCCTCGCAGTCGTACACCAGCACCGACGGTGTACCGTCCGCGTGCCCGGCGCCCACGAGCGCCCAGCGGCGTCCGCCGAAGCGGAAGGCGAACGGGTCGCGGAACATCGTCACGTCCAGGCCCGTCGGCGGACCGGACACCACCGGTACCGGAACCGGCTTCCACGTCACCAGATCGTCGTCCTGCGCCACCGCGAGGCAGACCGAGCCCAGTCCCGCGTGGGTGCGGTCGACACCGGTGTACACGGCTGTCGGCACACCGTCGTCGTCCACCACGCACCCCGACCAGCAGCCCGCCTCGTCGGGACCGCCGGGCGTCGGGGTGAGCGCGACCGGATGGTGCTCCCAGCGGGCCAGGTCGGGGCTGGAGGCGTGACCCCAGTGGACGTCGGCGTGCACCGGGGCGTTCGGGTTGTGCTGGTAGAAGAGGTGGAAGCGGCCGCGCCAACGGAAGGGCCCGTTGGGGTCGTTGACCCAGTTGGCGGGCGGACGGACCCGGAAACGCGGGGCGTCGGTGTCGGGGCTCAACGGTTGACTCCTGCGGAGGTGATGCCCTCGCGGAGAGGGCGCTGGCCGACGAGGAACACGGCGACGGCGGGGATCATGGAGAGCACCACACCGGCGAGGACCACCGAGATGGAGCCGGTGCCGAGGTTGCCCTGGAGCGAGACCAGACCCAGCGGCAGGGTGTAGTTCTGGCCGGAGGTCTCCAGGATCAGAGGCCGGAAGAACTCGTTCCAGTGGTAGTTGAAGGCGAGGACGCCGACGATCGCGAGCCCGGGCGTGGCCAGCGGCGCGTACACGGACCGGAAGGTCCGCCACGGTCCGGCGCCGTCCAGCATCGCGGCCTCGCCCAGGTCCTTCGGCATGCCCAGGAAGTACTGGCGCATGAGGAAGGTGCCGAAGGCGGTCGGGAACGCCGGAATGATCAGACCGAGCAGGGTGTCCGTCAGGCTCATCGACTTGAGGACGAGGAACACCGGCACGATCGTGACCTGCAAGGGGACCATCATGGTCGCGAGCACCAGAGCGAACAGCGGCTTCTTGAAACGGAAGTCGAGCCGGGCGAACGCGTAACCGGCGAGCCCCGCGGTGATCATCTGGCCCACCGCGACCAGAGCGGTCACCAGCGTGGAGTTGAGAGCGAGCAGCCACACGTCGATCTGGTCGAAGACCCCGCGGTACGAGTCGACCGTCGGATGCGTCGGAATGATCTTCGGGGGCAGGTCGAAGGACTCGGCCGGGGTGCGCAGGGACGTCGAGACCGTCCAGATGACCGGCCCGAGGGTCAGCAGCGCGACGGCCGCGAGACCGGCGATCCGCGCCCAGGGGGCGAGCGAGTACCGTGCACGGCTCATGGACAAGGGCGCGCCGCTGGTCTTCAGGGTCGCTTGGCTCAAGGGACTCACCCGGCTCACTGGTAGTGGACGAAACGCCGGCTGAGCCGGAACTGGAGGGCGGTGACCGCCATGATCAGCACGAACAGCAGCACGCCCACCGCGGACGCCTCGCCGAAGCGCAGCTGCTCGAACGCCGACTCGTAGATGACCATCACGACGGTGCGGGTGGAGTCGCCGGGCCCGCCGTTGGTCAGGACGTACGGCTGCTCGAAGACCTGGAGCGCGTTGATGACCCCGACCACGGTCGCCACCAGCAGGGTCGGCGACAGCAGCGGCACCGTCACGTGCAGGTGCTTGCGCAGGCCGGTCGCCCCGTCCAGGGCGGCGGCCTCGTGGATCTCCTTGGGGATGGTGTTCAGACCGCCCACGAACAGCAGGAACGAGAAGCCGAACTGCTGCCAGACGTAGACCAGGATCACCGCCGCCATCGCCGAGTTCTCGGACGTCAGCCACGGCACGGGGGCGATACCGATCAGTCCGAGCGCCCAGTTCACGACTCCGAAGTCCTGGTTGAACAGGTACTTCATCACCACCGAGATCGACGCCGCCGACAGCACCAGCGGGAAGAAGAACGCGGAGCGGAACACCGAGCGCAGCCACACCGGCATCCGCCCGTTCACCGCGAGCGCCAGCGTGAGGGCGACCAGGAGCTGCAGCGCCACCGCGAGCACCATGAAGACGAGCGTGTTGCGGAAGGAGACCAGGACGGTCGAATCGGTGAAGACCTCACGGTAGTTGGCGGCCCCGGCCCACTTGGGGGAGTCGATCACGTTCCAGTGGAAGAGGCTCAGCACGACCGAGCCGACGATCGGCACGACCGTGAAGACCACGATGCCGACGACGGTGGGCGTGAGGAACAGGGTGGCCAGCAGGCGGCTGCCGCGATCGCGGCCCGAGGGCCGCACGGTGCCGGCGGCGGGCGCGGTCGCGGCCCGTGACGGCCGTACGGCGGGAATCTGAGTGTTCGTCATACGTCACGCTCCATGGCCTTCTCCAGATCGCTCTGCATCCGGCGCAGCGCGGGGCCCACCGAGCGCCGCGAGGACAGGGCGGTCCCGGTGTGCTTGAGCAGTACCTGCTCGACCTCGGCCACCTGCGGTGGCGCGGGGATCGGCCCGGTGTCGGGGAACTTGTCGAGGGTGTCGTAGAAGACCTGCCAGTGCCTCGGGCCGATCTCCCGGTAGCGGTCCGCGGTGAGCATCGAACGGCGGGCCGGGGTCGTCTGGTTGGTCTCGAACAGCCGCATCAGGGTGTCCCTGCGGGCCGCGAACTTGATGAACTCCCACGCCTCGTCCTGCTTCTTCGAGGTGCGCAGCAGCGCGTAACCGGCGGCGCCGAACTGCATGCGCTGGGTGCGCCAGCGGGGGAAGTACTGCACGTCGAAGCTCCCCGGCTTCATCCCCGCCAGGTGCAGGCCGCCCGCCCAGAAGCCGCCGGCGGGGGTGACGCCGACCCGGCCGGTGGAGAACACCCCGATGAGGTTCTGTCCGTTGCCGCCCTCGGGGCGGGTGCACAGGTCCTCCTGGATCAGCGAGGCGAGATAGTCGTACGACTCCTCGACCCGTGCGTCCGTGGCCTGCGGGGTGGTCCACCGGAAGCCGCCCCCGCGGCCCTGACGCTGGGCGCTCGGGTAGAAGCCGTCCCACAGCCACGCGCCGCCCGGCGCCTTGGACTCGGCGAGCAGGTTGGTGCCGTTGGCGAACAGCCAGGGGACGACCCCGCCCCACAGGCGGTTGGTCCAGAAGTAGGGGGTGAACTGCGAGCCGCTGGACTTCTTCATGTCCCGCAGGAGTTCGGTGAAGTCGTCGCGGGTCCAGTCGGCCGCCGGGAAGCCCGCGCCCGCCCGTTTCAGCACCTGGCTGTTCAGGTACATGTCGGCCGCGTTGAACTCGACCGGTAGCTGGTAGAGGCTCCCCTCGTACATCATCGACTCCACCAGCGAGGGATGGACGTCGGCGAAGTACTCGCGCAGTTCGGCGGCGTCCCGCTTCACCCACTTGTCGAGGGCGACGCCCAGCCGTTGGGCGAAGAGCTGGACGCCCTCGGTGGCGACATAGACGAGGTCGGGGGCGGTGCCCGCCGCGATCTGGGTGAGGATCTTCGCGAAGAAGTCCGACCAGTCCGTGGCCTGCACCGCGTTGATCCGCAGCCTGATGTCCGGGTGGACCTTCTTGAAGCCCTCGGTGAGCGTGCGGATCGCCTCCGGGCCGTAGGCGGGGCCGAGGGTGGCGACGACGAGGGAGCCGTCGTCGCGGCCGGGGATGTCGGCTCCGGTGAGCCGGTCCCAGCTCGCGGCGGTACCGGCGAGCGCGGCGGCGCCCGCGCCGTAGGCGCCGTACCGCAACAGGGTGCGACGGGTGAAGTGCGAGTCGGTCATCCACAGGGCCTAACTCGTGTTAGTCAGAGTCTGATGCCCCAGATGATGGAAAGCGGGTCATGGCGCTGTCAAGGCTCGTGAACAGATGAGCTTTAACGAGTTAGGTCGTTCGCCGACGAGGGCCGGGGTACGGGCACTCATCGGAGGCGCTCCCCTACCTGATCTCCACCTGACTCGCGGCTGAGAGCTCAGCCTCCGAGGGCGTGGGCCGTGCCGCCGTCCGCGGCCAGGGCTGCGGCGATCTGCCGATGCGCCTGCCGGCGCTCCTCGTCGGGCACGGGCGGCAGGAGTTCCTCCCACACCGCGAGGAAGGTGCCGCGCAGCTGCAGCAGCCCCGCGGGGCGGGCGAGCAGCCAGAAGTGGAGGTGGGCGGCTCCGTCGCCCCAGCGGTTGACGTGGACGCGGGCGACGCCGTCCAGGCCGAGCACCGCGCGTTCGGCCCGCTGGAGGAGGGGGCCGAGTTCGGCCGTTCGCTCGGCGGGCAGGTCGCCCAGGTCGTAGTGGCCGCGAGGCTGGAGCATCACGACCGCCGGGAGCCGGGACTCGGTGCCGACCGCGTCCAGCCGCCAGTGATCGTCGGCCCAGAGGGATTGCGTCACCGGCTTGAGGCACGCACGGCACTCTTCGGGGCCACTCTCGCCCTGACGAGCGGGTTCGGGCAGGACGGGAGGGTGCAGGGGCTTGACGCGGAGGTCACCCTCGAAGGGGAAGGTCTCCCAGTCGGCCACCGAGTCGGCGGGCAGGGGCAGCCGCTCGCCCGCCGGCAGGCGTCGGACGAAGGCGCTGGGGTTTTGAGGCGTTGAGGCGGTGGCCACGATGGGCAGTCAACCATGGGTGACGGGCCCCGTGGGGCACGTCACCCCGGACAGGTACGGACGCCGGCGAACAACGGAGCACGCATGACGACGGACAAGGGCACGGCGGAGCGGGACGCGGGCATCGAGGTGAACCCGGTCGCCGGGCACATCGGTGCCGAGATCACGGGGGTCGACCTGTCGGGTGACCTCGACGACTCGGTGGTCGCCGCGATCCGGGCCGCGCTGCTGCGGTGGAAGGTGGTGTTCTTCCGCGGACAGAAGCTCGATCACACCGGGCACGTGGCCTTCGCCCGGAAGTTCGGTGAGCCCGTCGTCCTGCGCAGGCGTGGCAGTGCCTCGCCCGCCGGCTTCCCGGAGGTCGAGACGACCGCCGACCGCCTGGAGCTGGGCGGGAAGTTCGGCATGGAGCACGAGGAGTGGCTGCAGCGCCGGCGGCACACGCTGCTGCGCGGCTGGCACTGCGACCACGGCGCCCGGATCGACCCGCCCGCGGCGACGATCCTGCGCGCCGAGACCGTACCGCCGTACGGCGGCGACACCCAGTGGTCCAACCTCGCCGCCGCCTACGCCGGACTGTCCGCGCCGGTGCGGGAGTTCGTGGACGGCCTGCGCGTGGAGCACCGCCTCGGCGTCGGCTACCAGCCCCGGCCGGGCGACGACGCCTACCTCCGGCACCTCCTGGACCACCAGGTGGCCTCCCTGCACCCGCTGGTGCGGGTCCACCCCGAGACGGGTGAGCGGATCCTCTACATCAACGGCTACTACGTCGAGCAGATCGCCGACCTCTCCCGCGCCGAGAGCCGGGCGATCCTCGACATGCTCCTCGAACAGGCGGTCCGCCCCGAGTACACGGTCCGCTTCCGCTGGGAGCCGGGCAGCGTGGCCTTCTGGGACAACCGCGCCACCATCCACCTGGCGCCCGGCGACAACGCCCACCTCGGATTTCCCCGCACCATGCACCGCGTGATGCTGGCGGGGGACGTGCCGGTGGGGGTGGACGGGAAGCCGTCGGAGGCGGTTACGGGGACGGAGGTGGGGCGTTGGTGAGCGGGCGCGGGGCGCGGGGCGCGGGGCGCGGGGGCGGCGGGCCGGAGAGGGGCCGTGGGGTGGTGCCGGGCGGGGCTCGGGGGTGTGGGCGGTGCGGGTCGGGCGGTCGTGAGCTGTGGTTGGTGTCGGTCGTCAGCTTTCTAGGCTGCGTCGCGGGGCCCGTGGTGCCGACTGGACCGGCTCAGGGCTCTGGGCGGTGCGTCCTGGGCGATCGTGGGTGCTCATGTCGACGGTAGGCCGGCCGGTACGTCTCGGTGATCAGCGGCGCCGGTTGATTGCGGCCGTCGCTTGAGGGGTCCCCTCGCAGGGGCGGTGCGGGACGGGCCGCCTTGTGAGGTCGGCGGCTTCCGAGCGGGGGCACGGGAGCAGGGTCCGGTCGGCTCGTGGCATCGGCGGCCCGCCTCGCACGGCCGACGGACCGGACACGCCGCACAGCCCGCGATCGACCGGCGGAGCCGGGGCGGCGCCCGATCGGCCGGCTGAGCCGACCGCCCCGTCACCCATGCCGTGGGTCTATGCGCCCGGTCGCCACCCCAGGCACGGGCCCAGCTTGGTCGCCATGTCGGTGAGGATCTGTACGTAGTCCTCGTGCTCGAAGGTGAACGGCAGCGCGAAGGCAACCTCGTCCACTTCCCGGAACGCGGCGTGCGCGTGCAGCCGTTCGGCGATCTCCTCCGACGTGCCGACGATGTCCGGAGCGAACATCAACCGCGCCGGACCCTGCGGTGCCGCGGTACGAGGGGTGCGCTTCGCCGCGTACTCCTCGTACCGCGCCCGCTGCTCCGCCGACGCCGAGTCGGTGGGGATCACCACGAGACCCTGGGACACCCGGGCCGCCTCGCCGTCCGGGTGCGCGGCGCGGAAGGCGCGGATGTGCGACAGCTGGATCTCCGCGAAGTCGTACGGCCCCTGTGGACCCTCCGCCTTGACGACGCTGCTGGTCAGGAAGTTCATGCCGTGCTCACCGGCCCAGCGCGCCGAGCTCACGCTGCCGCCGCCGTACCAGAGACGTCGGCCGAGGCCCGGCGAGTGCGGCTGGACCCGGTCCGAGAAGACCTCGAAGCCCTGCACCCCGCTGAAGTCGCTGGCCGGCTCGCCGCGCACGAGGTCCAGCAGCCGCCGTACCCGCTCGTGGGAGAAGTCCTCGGTGTCGGCCGTGTCCGGGTACAGCGCCCCCTTGACCTCGTCGAAGTGCATCGGCGGACCCACGCTCACGCCCGGGTTGATCCGGCCGCCGGACAGGATGTCCACGGTCGCCAGGTCCTCGGCCAGCCGCAGCGGGTTCTCCCAGCCGAGCGGGATCACCGCCGTGCCGAGCTCGATGCGGGTGGTGCGCTGCGAGGCCGCCGCCATGACGGCGACGGGGGACGAGATGCCGTACTGGAGGTGCCGGTGGCGCAGCCACGCGCTGTCGAAGCCGAGCCGTTCGCCCAGCTCGATGATCTCCAGCGTGGACTCGTGTCCGCGTCGTGGATCCGCCTCGTCGAACAGGCCGATGGTCAGGAAGCCCAGCTTGCGCAGGGGGCGGGGGGTCGGCGGCACGGGCTCCTCCGGGTTGTTTGACGTATCAAGTAGTACGGCTGTGCCAACCCGGCCGTCAGGCGTGATGTTCCCGCTCGCCGGGCCGTGAAGGTCAAGGAGAAGATCAAGTCCGGGTCAGGGGAATGGTCACCTCGTCCTCGACCGGCGGGTCGATCTCCTGGGCGAGGTTGCCGGTGGCCGCGAAGCAGCGCAGCCGCACCGCCTCCGGGGTGACGTCCAGCCGCAGGAAGCACTTGAAGAACGGCGGGCTGTACGTCGCCGAGCTCGGCGAGAACAGCTGGGTGTAGATCTTGCGCACCGGGAGGCGGAACCGCGACGTGCGGTTCGGCCGGCCGCCCGCGCCCAGGAGACTGGCCACCAGTCGGATGCGGAGCGTGACGCGCTGCACCTCGCCCGGAACGCGCGTGGGCGGGATACCGAGGCGCTCGGCGATCACCGCGGTGGCCTCGGCCTCGGTGAGGGTGAAGAAGCGGCGCAGGTGCAGTCGGCGGCCGTAGAGCCTGCTGTAGAAGGCCAGGGAGTCGCCGCGCAGGGGGTAGCAGCGGAAGTCCTTCTCGGTGACGTCGGCGATGGAGACGTGCGGGATGGTGTGCGTGGCGTGCATGAACGCGCCGCCGCCGCCCGAGACGACGTACTGGATGGTGCGGCCGTCCACGTCGACCGGGTAGCGCTGGTAGTTGTGGATGTCGCCGCCTATCGCCGCGATGTAGTGGTGGTCCGGGTCGCGCACGATGCCGTCGACCGTGCCGCCGCCGTCGATGGCGCAGGGGTGGTGCTCGCCGTCCACGTACAGGGGTGAACCCGTAATGAGGATCTTCGGGCGCGGGCCCCGGGAGACCTCGCGCAGCCAGGCGCCCTGTTCGGCGTCGATGGTGCCGAGCAGCCCGGTGTCTATGCCGATGATGCGCAGCGGGCCGGCGTCGACGGCCCAGTAGGGGCCTGGCTGGGCGGCCTGTTGGGACGGCTCGGCACGCAACCGGCGCGCTTCGTCGAGGTGTTGGCCGTCGTTCGCGCGCGGCCGGTGCCACAGCAGGGAGCGCAGCCAGGCGCGGGTCAGGGGGCGGGGCGCGGGTTCGGGGTCCAGGGGTGGGGCGTCACCGCAGAAGACGCGCATGAAGGCGTCGAGATCCTCGTACCAGTCGTGGTTGCCGGGTATCGCGTAGATCGGCGCCGGGTAGTCCCGGTACGGCCGGAAGAACTTCGTGCCGTAGTCGTCCGCGCTGCCCACGGGGTAGATCACGTCACTGGCGACGACCGCGAAGCGGGTGTCCTGACTGATTTTCAGAAACCCTGGCACGACGGCGTACTGGGGGTCGTCGCCCTCGCCGGTGTCGCCGATGACCATGAACGAGAAGCGCTCCGGATCCGCCCGCCTGATCACCTTGTCGGCGGGTGCGCCGGCCGCCGCGCGCTGGGCCACCCAGCGGCTTCGGGTACGGCCCGTGGGGTCCCCGAACCAGGAGGCGGCCACGCCGTTGCGGGCGGCCCACAGCGTCCTGGGGTTCAACCAAGAGATCTTCTCGACCTTGGGCGGCATCAGCCGCTTGTACTCGCCGAGTCGGGTGGAGCCCCAGCCGGCGCCTTCAGCGGTATCGCGTGAGGAGTCTGACACCGGTGCACCGTAACAACGATCTAGAACCGGCCCGGAGGGGGGAGTGCCGTACAGCGCTCCCCCTCCGGGCTCGACCGGACCTCACCGGATGCGTGGGTACTCCAGGGGGACGGCTCTCAGCTCTGCGGGGTGTGCGGTGCGGCCCATTGCGGATCCTGTGGTGCGCGGGCGTGGATCACCCGGACCTCCTGGTCCTCGACGAGCGACCCGGACGGCGGGGCGGTGGGCGCGGCCGAGGGGGACGGACGGTTCCAGTCGCCGTCGCCGAGCACCAGGAGCGGGTCGAACATGACCACCACTCCGGCCAGCAGCAGAAAGATCGCCGGTCCCAGGAGCATCGGCAGCAGCAGCGACGTGGGCGAATCGCCCGCCCACGAGCCCCCAGTCCTGTCGTGCACATGGACGCTGACCGCGGACATGCCCGTGTAGTGCATTCCCGTCACGGCGATGCCCATGATCAGGCTGGCGCCGAGGCTCGTCAGGAAGCCCCGGATCGTGACGGCCGCCCACAGCGCAGCGGTCGCGGCGACGATCGCGATGACCACGGAGAGGGTGACGGCGGCGGCGTCGTACCGGATCGTTCCGTTGATGTGCAGCGCCGCCATACCGAGGTAGTGCATCGCGGCCACGCCGACTCCGGTGATCACGCCCGCGAACGACAGGTTCAGGGCACTGGCGCCGCGATAGCCGACGATGAACACGCCGATGCCCACGACGACGATGGCCACGGCGAGACTGAGGACCGTGAGACCGGCGTTGTAACGGATCCGGGTCTCCACGACCTGGAAACCGATCATGGCGATGAAATGCATCGTCCAGATTCCGCAGCCGATCGAGGCGGCGCCGAGCGCCAGCCATCCCGCCTTCCACGACTGGCTGCTGAGCAGAGTGCGCACGATGCAGCGCAGCCCCAGGGCCCCTCCCAGGCACGCCATCACATAGGCGGCGACCGGGGTCACCGCGCCATAGCGGAACCCGTCAACCGTGCCTTCCATAAGCCAACTCCCCCCAGGGTCTTGGCTGGTTGTTGAGGAAGGGTTACGGCTGGCGATCCGGTAAAGCAAGGCATTACCGGGGGTAAGCGGTTATCTCTCCAGGAGCGCTGTTGAACTTTAGTCACATGGGGACGAGTTTCGGCCAAGCGGACTCCAGCGGTTCGCGCGTGTGCGAGAGTTGAGCAATTTTCAGCATTACCGCGGTTCCGGCGAACCTGTTCGATCAGGAAAAAGCGGTTGTCGGTTCGGCGCCGTTCGTGAACGATCCCGCCTGTGACCCCGCGCACCGATCAGCCGTCCTCCGCCGCCCGCCCCCTCGCCCTGATCACCGGTGTGGGCCGCACCGCCGGTATCGGCGCCGGCATCGCCCAGCAGCTGGCGGCCTCGGGGTGGGACATCGCGTTCACCTACTGGAACCCGTACGACGCCCGCATGGCCTGGGGCGCCGAGCCCGGCGCGACCGAGGCGATCGGCAGGAGCCTGTCCGAGCGGGGCGCGGCCACCGCCGCCATCGAGGCGGACCTCGCCGACCCCGAGGCACCGACCCGGGTCTTCGACGAGGCGGAGCGACGCCTCGGGCCCGTCACCGCGCTGGTGATGAGCCACTGCGAGTCGGTCGACTCGGGCCTGCTCGACACCACCGTCGAGAGCTTCGACCGCCACTTCGCCGTCAACACCCGCGCGACCTGGCTGCTCGTTCGTGAGTTCGGCCGCCGCTTCACCGCGGAACGGGGCACCGGGCGGATCATCGGCCTCACCAGCGACCACACCGTGGGGAACCTGCCGTACGGGGCGAGCAAGGGTGCCATGGACCGCATAACCCTTGCCGCCGCCCACGAACTCGGCCACCTCGGCGTGACCGCAAACGTCATCAACCCCGGGCCCGTGGACACCGGTTGGATGACCGAGGGGGTCCGCGCGCACTGTCTCGGCGCCACGCCGCTCGGCCGCCTCGGCACCCCGCAGGACACCGCCCACCTGGTGGACTTTCTGTGCTCGCGGGAGGGCCAGTGGGTCAACGGGCAGCTGTTGAAGAGCAACGGGGGCTTCGGGTAAAACATTGCGGCTCACCCGCCGATTGCGGCTCAGTCGCCGGTTGCGCCTCAGCCACCGTCCCCCAAGAACTCGCCCAGGAGCGGCACCATCAGGGACGTTCGCTGCATGAGGGCCATGTGCGTGGTGGCGGGAAGGACGGCCAACTGTGCTCCGGGGATGAGCTGTTGCATCTCCGCCGCGTGCTCCACGCGTACGAAGTCGCTGTCGCCGACGAGCAGTAGTGTGGGCACCCGCAGTCCTCGCAGGTCGTCGGCGGTCCAGGGCAGCGGGGCGTGGGCGGCCGCCGAGACCTTGGCGAGGAAGTCCTGGAAGTGCTCGGGATGGGGCGCGAGGGCCGCGTATGTGTCGGCCATCTCCTGGAAGTCGTCCTGGCTCGGGAGCCGGGGCGAGCTGTAGTCCGGGACGCGGACCTCGTCATGCACCCCGTCCTGGGTGTACATGGTGGCGGCGAGCGCAAGCCGTCCCACGCGCTCCGGGTGCCGCACCGCGATCTCCAGCGCGGTCAGCCCGCCGAGGCTGAAGCCGAGGAAGTCGGCCTGGACGATGCCGAGTTCGTCGAGCAGCGCCACCACGTCCGACGCCAGATCCGACACCGTCATCGCACGGTCGGTGTCGGCGGTGTGGCCGTGCCCCTGCAGTTCGGGAGCCACGACCCGCCGGCCGGCGGCCAGGGTGGGCAGTACGGCGGAAAAGGTCAGACCGACGGTGAGGCCACCCCCGTGCAGCAGCACCAGCGGGCGGCTGCCCTCGGGGCCGGCGCCGTGAGTCTCGTAGTACATCTCCAGGCCGTTGACCTTGGCGTAGGCGGAACTGTTCGGCATGGTCATCACATCCGTCCTGCGGAAGTCGTACGCAGTGGTGGTACGCAGTCCTATGTGAGGAAGACCCTGCCCGGCCGCGGAAGTCATCGGCGAGGTGTCAGGTGGGCGGGGCGGGTACCGGCCGCAGCACCATCAGGGGGCCTTCGCGCCCCGCGAGCATGGCGAACGGGAACCGGTCGGCCTCCAGACAGAGGCCGACGTCGTCCGGGTGGACCCCCGGCAGTCCCCGCCGCGCACCCTGCGCCAGCTCGGCCGCCCAACGGGACTCCCGCGCACGACGGAGATACGGTTCCGCGTCCACCTCGGCGGACTCGACGCGCCGCCCGATGTACTCGGCGCACGCGCGATCCTCCTCGGCCCGCCCCTCCTCGCCGGTGACGACGAACGTCACCTCCCGCACGCCACGCTCCCGCAACAGCCGCGCGGTCGCACCGGCCACGACGAAGCTCGCGCACAGCAGCAGCCGGGCGTCGGCCACGGCCAGGGCGCCCACCGTCCCCGAGGTCGTCTTCTGCACGATCGTGCGGCCGGAGAGGTCGTGCGTCGCCAGCATGGCGGGGGAGTTGAACGCGTCGAACCCGGGCGCGGGCGCACCGTCCTTGAGGGCCAGCCAGCCCGGATGACGGGCCTTCAGCTCCAGGGCCTCCTCCTCCGAGGAGGCCAGGACGATCTTCTCGGCACCACCGTCGAAGGCGCATGCGGCCACGGTGAACGCGCGAAGAACATCGATGACGACGGCGACGGCGGGAGTCCGCGTCACCTCCGGAATACCGAGGAAACGAGAGCGCATCCGGCCCATACTGCCCGAGCGCGGCCGTACGCGGTCACGAATATCACTGCGCGCACAAGCCGCCGCTGCGCAACGGCGACTGGTCGGCCGCCCGCCGATATTCCGCCAGTTCGGGTTTTCGGGTCGGCCCGGGGCCACCCCCGAGGCAAAGACGCTCCGAGGCAGAGACGTTCCGAGGCAGAGCAGCCGCGCGCTCAGCCGCCGCGGCGTACCTGGGCGGCCCTGCGGGCCTCGGCGAGCTTGTGGGCCTCGCCGACCTTCCGGGACTTGCCGCCGGCGCCGCGGGAGGTGTCCTTGCTGGTGCCCAGCCCGCGGAAGGGGGTGTTGGTGTTCTTGGGCCGCGGCGCGGCGGGCCCGCGGTCGAGCGGGGTGCCGGAGGGCGCCTTGGCGCCGGTGATCCGGCTCAGCTCGGCCTCGCCCGAGCGCACCTTGGTGACGGTGGGCTCGATGCCGGCCTCGGTCATGACACGGCTCGTCTCGCGGCGCTGGCCCGACAGCACCAGGGTGACGACCCTTCCGGACTCACCCGCCCGGGCGGTGCGGCCCGCGCGGTGCAGATAGTCCTTGGCGTCGGTCGGCGGATCCACGTTGACCACGAGGTCCAGGTCGTCGACGTGCAGGCCGCGCGCCGCGACGTTGGTGGCGACCAGGACGGTGACCTGCCCGTCCTTGAACTGAGCGAGCGTACGGGTGCGCTGCGGCTGGGACTTGCCGCTGTGCAGGGCCGCCGCGTGCACCCCGCTGGTCCGCAGATGCCGGGTGAGCTGGTCGACGCCGTGCTTGGTGTCCAGGAACAGCAGTACGCGGCCTTCGCGGGCGGCGATCTCCGTGGTGACGGCGTACCGGTCGGGGCCGTGCACGACCAGGAGGTGGTGGTCCATCGTCGTGACGGCACCCGCGGACGGGTCGACCGAGTGGACGACGGGGTCACTGAGGTAGTCGCTGACCAGCTGGTCGACATCGCGGTCCAGGGTGGCCGAGAACAGCATCCGCTGACCCTCGGGCCGCACCTGGTCGAGCACCTCCGTGACCTGCGGCAGGAAGCCCAGATCGCACATCTGGTCGGCCTCGTCGAGCACGGTGATCCGCACCCGCCCCAGGCGGCAGGCCTTGCGCTCCACGAGGTCGTGCAGGCGGCCGGGGGTCGCCACGACCACCTCGGCGCCCTCCCGCAGCGCGGCGATCTGCCGACCGATCGACATACCGCCGACGACCGCGGCCATTCGCAGCCGGAGCGCTTCGGCGTACGGCGCCAGCGCCTCGGTGACCTGCTGGGCGAGTTCCCGGGTGGGCACCAGGATCAGCGCGAGGGGCTGCTTCGCCTCCGCACGCTGCCCGGCCGTCCGGACGAGCAACGGGAGACCGAACGCGAGCGTCTTGCCCGATCCGGTGCGTCCTCGCCCCAGGACGTCACGTCCCGCCAGGGCGTCGGGCAGCGTGGCCGCCTGGATCGGGAACGGCTCGCGCACACCGCGTTCGGTGAGGGTGCGCAGCACCTGGTCCGGGAGTGCCAGGTCGGCGAAGGAGGCGGTGGGGGACGCCGTGCCGGGGCGGTCCGGGTGGTCGGGGTGGTCCATGAGGAGCCTTCCGCAGAGGGGACGTACCGAGGAAGGCCCGGCAGGAAGTCATGAGCGCGCAAACGTTAAACGGTAACACAAAGTGATGGTGGGGTCGGGTGCGTGAATGTCTAGAACGTCCGCTTGAGCAGATCGAGCAGTGCCGCCCAGTGCCGTTCGTCGCCCTCGGGGTGGTACGAGGCGGTGTCGGCCTGGGTGAAACCGTGCGGGGCACCGTCGTAGACCTCGCAGCGGTGGCGGACCCCGGCCTCGGTCAGTGCGGCGGCGAGGCGCTCGATCTGCTCCGGGGGCAGTGACGGGTCGTCGTCGGCGTGACCGAAGTACAGCTCGGCGGTGATGGTGCCGGCCACCAGGTGCGGGCTGTCCGGAGCGTCGGTCGCCAGGCGCCCGCCGTGGAAACCGGCTGCCGCGGCCACCCGGTCCGGATAGGTGCCGGCGGTCAGCAGGGAGAGCCGTGCGCCCATGCAGTAGCCGGTGAGGGCGACCGGACCGGCGGCGGCCTCGGGGCGGTCGGCCAGCCAGCGCAGATAGGCCCCGGCGTCCCGCATCGCCAGTTCGGGCGTCAGTGCCTGCATGACCGGCATGATCTTCCTGAAGATCTCCGGCCGCGCGCCCGGGTCGATGAACTCGGGCAGCTCGAAGACCGGCGCGCGCCCGTGACGGTAGAACACGTTGGGCACGAGGACCGTGTAGCCGGCCCCGGCGAGCCGGTCGGCCATCGACCTGAGCTGGGGGCGCAGCCCGAAGGCGTCCTGGAAGAGCAGGACGGCCGGCCGTGGCGCACCGTCGGCCGGGTGGGCCAGATAGGCGTCGGTGGTGCCGTCCTCGGTGGGGATGTCGACGGCGGTTCCCTGTACGGAGGTCATGGGGGTGCCTCTCTGCGCGGCAGGGCGAGCGGGTCGCCGACCCGGCGGAACCGGGCCGGAGCACATGGTTGCACGCACCACCCACCTGGCCCGCCGCGACCCCTCCCGCTTGAGCGCCGCTTTACTCGAACCGGCTGGTGTCACCCGCCCCGTGCCGTACGATCTCCGCCTCGCCGCCCGAGAAGTCGATCACCGTCGTCGGTTCGGTGCCGCAGTCCCCGGAGTCGACGACCCCGTCCAGCACATGGTCGAGACGGTCCTTGATCTCCCAGCCCTGGGTCATCGGCTCCTCCTCGTCCGGCAGGAGCAGGGTGCTCGACAGCAGCGGCTCCCCGAGCTCGGCGAGCAGCGCCTGGGTGACGACATGGTCGGGGATGCGCACGCCGACCGTCTTCTTCTTCGGGTGCTGGAGCATGCGCGGCACCTCCTTCGTCGCCGGGAGGATGAAGGTGTAACTGCCGGGC
This sequence comes from Streptomyces sp. NPDC048523, assembly GCF_043199815.1. Lineage (NCBI taxonomy): Bacteria > Bacillati > Actinomycetota > Actinomycetes > Kitasatosporales > Streptomycetaceae > Streptomyces > Streptomyces sp. NPDC048523. The sequence goes on from NZ_JBICWQ010000004.1 coordinate 867,820, forward strand.
GTCGACGCCTTGATCGCGCGGAACACGTCCTTGTCGACCCGTACGAACTGGCCGAGCTGCGCGAAGTCCTGGCAGACCAGGGTGAAGTGGTGGCGGTCGTCCAGACGCCGGATGGTCCGGATCCGGTCGATGCCGTCGCGGCTGCCCAGTCGGCACCCGAGCGCGTAGCAGGAGTCCGTCGGATACGCGATCAGCGCGTCCGAGCGGATGCTCTCGGCGATCTGGGAGATGGTGCGGGGCTGCGGATTGTCGGGGTGCACGTCGAAGTACTTCGCCATCCGTCGAGCTTATGCGGTCGGCGCACGGCGGCGACGCAGGGCCGGGGCGGCGGCGACCGGCGCCCTCAAGGCTGCGCCGCCTTCCCTCCCTTTCCTTCGCGCCCGCCCGCACCTCCGTACCGCGCACCGCGAGGGACCGGTCGCGTTCCCGTGGCGGATTTTCTGCCCCGGCGTGGACTGACCTGCGCACGACGGGTACTCGTCCGGCTCCGGAACGACTACCGCTCGAGGAGGCCGGAATGACCAGCAGCACGGAGACCGGCGGCGCGACCGGCACGCCGGACAAGGACTACAACCTGATCTGGTATGTGGAGGCGTGCCTGAGCAACGCGCTGCGACTGGAGAGCTACATCGAGGACGCGGAACGCGGCAAGGACACCGAGGTCGCCGACCTGTTCCGCAAGGCCCAGGCGGACAGCCGCAAGGGCGCCGAGATCGGCAAGAAGCTCCTGCGCGCCCGCCTGAACGGCGGCTGACCCGATAGGTGCGGAAGGGCCGGACAGACGGGTGTCCGGCCCTTCCGTCGTGCCCGGAGGCGGCGCCCGCCGCCGGCATCGTGGCACCCGGCATCGTGGCACCCGGCCAGGGTCGAGGTGATCGCCGGGCCGGCCGGCTGCGAGGCCGAGATCCGTATCGACGCGGACGAAGCGCGCGAGGGACTGTGCCACTCCCCGCAGGCCCAGTACCGCATCTGGAACAGGCCAGGAACAAGCTGGGCGGGACCATACGGCAGCTGCCGGGCACGGCGTGGGTTCCGCCGGGCGCGCCCCCGGCGGAACCCACGCCGTCAGGCGACGAGCGCGGAGACCTCGCTCCGGGTCGGCCCCGGTTCGAGGACCCGCTCGGCCAGGTAGCCGAACAGCAGCCCGAACGCCGACCACAGGACGGCCTGGACGCCGAGGGAGGCCAGGCGGAACTCCCACAGGTCGGTGGCCGGGAAGCCCTTCGGGGTGTTGTCCCCTGCGGGCAGGACGGCCATCGCCACCGACACCGCGGCGACGAAGGCCACGGCGGCCGCGGTGGAGGCGTTCCAGTTGCCCCGGGCCGGGGCGAGTCTGCGGCCCAGCAGGACCGCGCCGATCCCGAGGAGCACGCTGAGCGCGATCATCAGGACGAACAGGCCGGTGCGCTTGTCGATGGTGTCCGGGTCACCCACCGCGGGCGGGTTCGCCGGGTACTTGAGGATCGGCACGAGGTAGACGGTGAGGAATCCGCCGAGCGCCGCCAGACCCGCCGTCGCCCGGGCGCCGAACCGGCCGATCCGGCCCAGCGCGAAGCAGAACGCCAGCGCCATGATGCCGCCGATGGCGACTCCGAAGACGAGGACGCCGGTGGCCAGCCCGGCGGTCGACTGCACGGAACGGCTGACCAGTTCCTCGCCGTGTTCGTGGGAGCCGGCCTCCTCGAAGGCGATGGCCGCGTCCACCGGGCCCTCCCCGACCAGGTAGGCGAAGACGAAGGCCAGGACGCCGGCGCCGAGCCCGGCGAGCATGCCGCGCGCCAACAGGGTACGTACGACTGTGGAGTTCATGAGGGTCCGCCCCGCCTCAGTGGCAGGGGAAGCCGAGCAGGTGGCGTGCGTCGTGCACCCACTCGTGGACGCCCTCGCCGGAGACGAGTGCGGTGGCGCCCTGTTCGGCGCCGACGAAGTACAGCAGGACCAGCATCAGGACGCCGAAGAAGACGGCCCAGGGGACGAGCGCCCGCACCGGCAGTGGTGCGAGGGCAGGGGTGGTGGGCGTGGGGGCGGCAGTGGACTGCGCCATGGCGAGACCTCCTCGGGAACAACGCGTCCCGTGTCATGTGGGGCACTCGACGACGGCGTGGGGTCTGACTCACCACACCTCGTCGGCCGAGGGGTGGCACACAGTGGCGCGACCGTGCCGGGCTTGCACCGGACTTCCGTGGCGCCGTCGTCCTTGTCGTCCCAGATGGTAGGGGCAATGAGCGTCTCGGCCAACAGGGCGTACGGCACCTACGATGAACCACCCCAGGCGACTCGACGAAAGGGCCCGTATGACCGTCCGGCTCACCCTGCTGTGCGCCGCAGCCCGTACGGAACGCGCCGTCCGCTTCGCCGACGACCCCCTCGACGAGCGCGCGCTGCACCGGGTGCGGGCCGTCTCCGGATCCCTCCCGCAGGCCGCCACCCGCTGCACGGCACCCTCCCGGCGCTGCACCGAGACGGCCCGGACCCTGGGCTGGGAGTCCGCCACCTCGCAACCGGCGCTGCGCGACCTCGACATGGGCTCCTGGTACGGCCGCACACTCGACGAGATCGCGGCGGCCGACGCGTCGGGGCTGGCCGGTTGGCTCGCCGACCCGGGGGCGGCGCCGCACGGCGGGGAGAGCGTGACGCAGCTCTGCGACCGTGTCGCCGCCTGGCTGGACGCGCTGCAGCCCGACGTGGGACGCGTGCTCGCGGTGGTCGAACAGGCGGTGGCGCGGGCCGCCGTGGTGCACGCGCTCGGGGCACCGCACCAGGCGTTCTGGAGAGTCGACGTGCCGCCGCTGTCCACCGTCGAACTCACCGGCCGCGGCGGCCGATGGAATCTGCGGATGGCCGAGCTGCCGTCCATCCCTCGTCCACCACGGTGAGAGCCGGGTCAAGGCCCCGCGCGGGATGGTGCGCTCCTTGCCGCCGGCTCCGAGGCACGGTCAGCGAAGAACGAGCTCCCGCAGGGCCTTCACCACGTCACCCGGCGCCTCCTCCGCCATGAAGTGACCGCAGGAGACGGTCGTATGACGAAGGTCGTCGGCCCAGGCCTCCCACAGCGCGGTGGCGTCGTAGCCGAGCGCGGACCCCCAGTCCTGCTGGAGCACGGTCACCGGCATGCCGAGCCTGTGCCCCGCGGCCCGGTCGGTCTCGTCGTGCTCGACGTCGATGCCCGCGGAGGCGCGGTAGTCGGCGACGATCGACGGCACCGCCTCGCGACAGGCCCGCAGGTACTCGGCACGGACGTGGGGCGGGATCGCGTCGGGCCGGTTCGCCCACAGGTCGAGGAAGTGGCCGAAGAACGCGTCCGCGCTCGCGGAGATCATCCGCTCGGCCAGGCCGGGCGGCTGGGCCATGAGGTAGAGGTGGAAGGCGACCGCCGCCGACGTGCCGTGCAGGGCGTCCCACATGTCGAGCGTCGGCAGGATGTCCAGACAGGCCAGGTGGGAGACCGCGTCCGGGTGGTCGAGACCCGCGCGGAAGGCCACCAGTGCGCCCCGGTCGTGGCCGGCCAGCGCGAACCGGGGGTGCCCGAGCCGGCGTGCGAGGGTGACGACGTCGTCGGCCATGGTCCGCTTGGAGTAGGTGTGGGGGCCGTCCTCGCGCGGCTTGTCGCTGTCGCCGTAACCGCGCAGGTCGGGGCAGATCACGGTGTGGTCGGCCGCCAGGTCCGCCGCGACGTGGCGCCACATCAGATGGGTCTGCGGGAAGCCGTGCAGCAGGACGACGGGTGTGCCGGTGCCTCCTACGGCCGCATGGAGAGACACGTCCTCGGCGACGGACACACGGTGGTACTCGAATCCGGGGATGACGGTTTTCACGGTAGGGCTTCCTTCGCTGGGGCTGTACGGGGGAGACGTCCGGGCCCGGAGTCGCCCATGTGCTCAGAGTCCGGGGAGCGAATGAGCAACGGATGAACGCGTGTACGTTGAGGTGCGTGCGCGTGGTCGAGTTCGGAGTCCTGGGGGCCGTGGCCGCCTGGGGCGAGAGTGGGGAACCGATCGCCCTCAAGGGCCCGAGGCACCGCGCCGTGCTGGCCCGTCTCCTCGTCGCCCGCCGCAGGGTCGTGCCCGTCCCCCGTCTGGTGGAGGACCTGTGGGGCGGGGAGCCGCCGGCGGACGCGGTGGGCACCGTCCGGACCTTCGTCGCCGGGCTGCGCCGCGCGCTGGAACCCGAGCGGCCCCGCCGGACCGCGTCCCGCCTCCTCGTCACCGAGGGCCCCGGTTACGCCCTGCGTGCCGAACCCGCCCACGTGGACGCCTGGCGGTTCGAGCACGCCGTCGCCGCCTCGGCGGACCTGCTGCCCGCCCAGGCGGTGGCCCGGCTGACCGAGGCTCTGGAGCTGTGGCGCGGCCCCGCCTACGCCGACTTCGCCGAGGAGCCATGGGCGCGCGCGGAACGCTCCCGGCTCGCCGCGCTCCGGCTGACCACCGTCGAACGCCGGGCCGAGGCCCAGCTCGCCCTCGGCGCCCCCGCCGACGCCGCCGCGGACCTCGACGCCCACGTGGCCGAGCACCCCTGGCGGGAGGACGCCTGGCAGCTGCTCGCCCTCGCCCTGTACCGCTCCGGCCGCCAGGCCGACGCCCTGTCCGTCCTGCGGCGTGCCCGGCAGCTGCTGCGCGAGCACCTCGGCGTGGAGCCGGGCCCGCGGCTGCGCAGGACCGAGCAGGACATCCTGCGACACGCCGACCACCTGGACCCTGGCCCCTCGGACACGGCCGCACAGGTCTGGGCCGAGGCCTCGGCGTCGTACGAGAGCATGGTCCCGCTGCGGGCCCGTACCCGTCTGGAGTCGACCGCCGGGCTGATGCGTGATCTCGCCGTCACCGGGGGCGGCGGCCTGGAGGCGGCACGACGGCACCGGGCCGCGGCCGTGGCGGCGGCCGAGCAGCTGGGCGATCCGGAGCTGACGGCCCGCGTCATCGGCGTCTACGACGTCCCCGCCGTCTGGACCCGCTCCGACGACCCGGCCCAGGCCGAGCGGCTGGTGGGCGCGGCGGAACGCACCCTGCGCCTCCTGCCGCCCGGCGCGCCCGAGGCGGCGAGGGCACGGCTCCTGGCCACCGTGGCGCTGGAGTCCCGCGGCACCCTCCCCGACGGGACACGCGCCCTCCAGGCGGCCCACCAGGCCGTGGCCGGCGCACGCCGACTCGAGGACGCCAACCTGCTCGTCTTCGCCCTCAACGGCCTGTTCATGCAGACCTTCGAACGCGCCGGACTCGCCGGCCGACGGGACGGGATCGGCGCGGAGATCACCGAAGTGGCCGCGCGGCACGGCCTGTTCACCTACGAGGTCCTCGGCCACCTCATCCGGCTGCAAGCCCGCTGCGCCACCGCCGACTTCACGGCCGCCGACCGGCACGCGGCCGCCGCCGACGCGCTCGCCGAACGCCACGCACTGCCCCTCGTCGCCGTGTTCACCACGTGGTACCGCGCACTGCGCACCGCGGCCACCGGGCCCCCGCACCTCGGCGAGTCCGCGTACCGCGCCGCCGCCAGGTCCCTCGACGGCGCCGGCATGCCCGGCCTGGAACACGGACTGCTGCCGCTGGCCCTGCTGTGCCTCCGGCTGCACCACGGCCTCCCCGCCACCGCCGACCCGCACACCGACTGGGGCCCGTACGAGCCATGGGTGCGCCCCCTGTTGCTGCTCGCCGAGGGGCGCGACCAGGACGCCGTACGTACGCTGGCCGCTGTCCCCTCCCCGCCGGGGGACCTACTGCATGAGGCCCTGTGGAGTCTGCTCGCCCGCGCGGCCGTCCAGGTGGACGACCGCCCGCTGATGCGACGCGCCCAGGAGGCACTCGGCCCCGCCAGGGGTGAACTCGCGGGCGCCGCGAGCGGGTTGCTCACCGCCGGTCCCGTCGCGGGCCATCTGGACGCCCTGGCCACCGCGTTGGCGGTGCACGCATCTTGACCTTGGTCGAGACGGAGGCTTAGCGTTCGGGCGTTCACCGTGATTGAAACGATTCAATACCCATCTGGGGGCGCCCACATGCATGAAGCCATCCCGCGGCGCGGCGGGATATCCCGACGCGTGGTCCTGGCCGCCGGACTGAGCGTCGGCGCCGTCGCGGCGCTCGGCGTGGCGGTCCCGGCCTCGGGGACGACCGCCGACTGGTTCGCGGCCCCGGTGAAGTCCGTGCGGCCCAGGTTCCGTTGGTGGTGGCCGGACGGTCTGGTGGACCCGGACGAGATCGCCCGCGAGATCGACCAGATCGCGGACGCGGGCTTCGGCGGTGTGGAGATCGCCGCCGTCCACCACAGCATCAGGGACAAGTCCGTCCTGGACACCGCGCACCACGGCTGGGGGAGCGGACCCTGGCGGGACGGTGTCGAGGCCGCGTTGCGCCGCGCGGCGAGACGGGGGCTCACCGTCGACCTCACCCTCGGCCCCAGCTGGCCCGTGGCAGTCCCCGGTCTCACCCCCGACGACGAGGCCGCCGCCAAGGAACTCGCCCACGGCCGCGTCCCGTTGACCGGCGGGAGCACCTACCAGGGCCCCGTCCCACCGCCCGTCCACGCCCCGGCCGCAGGGGTGAGCCGCCAGCAGCTCCTCGCCGTCCACGCCGCCCGGGTCGAGCCCGCCAACTCGACCCGCAAGGAGACCGGTCTCGACCCCACGAGCGTCCAGGACGTCACCGCCACCGTCGCCGACGGCGCACTGACCTGGACCGCGCCCGAGGGCGGGGACTGGGTGCTCATCTCCTACTGGGTACGTGGTTCGGGCCAGCAGCCGGAGTCCGGACCCCACTCCGCCCCGGCCGCCCACGCCGTCGACCACTTCAGCCCGGCCGGCACTACCGCGGTCGCCTCCTACTGGCAGGACCACCTGCTGACCCCGTCCCTGCGGCGCCTGCTGAGGGCCGCGGGCGGCTCCTTCTTCGAGGACTCCGTGGAGCTGGAGACCGACGGCCTGGCCTGGACACCCCTGCTGCCCGAGGCCTTCGAGAAGCACACCGGACGGCCCCTGCTGCCGTACCTGCCCGCCCTCGTCCTGGACAACGGCAATCAGGTCTTCGCCTTCGAGGCCCAGTTCACCCGCCAGATCCGGCACGACTTCTGGGAGGCCGTCTCCGGCCTCTTCAACCGCAACCACCTGACGGCCCTGCGGGACTGGGCGCACACCCTCGGCATGACCCTGCGCTCACAGCCGTACGGCCTCCAGACGGACGCCATCGCCGCGGCCGCGATCCTCGACGTCCCCGAGGGCGAGTCGCTCGGCTTCAAGAACCTGGACGACTACCGCTGCCTGGCCGGCGGCCGGGACATGGCCGGACGGACCGTCCTGTCCTGCGAGGCGGGCGCCTACAACGGGTCCGCGTACAGCACCACTTGGGACCGCTTCCTGCGAACCATGGGCGGCGCCTACGCGGCCGGTGTCAACCAGACCGTCGTGCACGGCTTCTCCTACGCCACCGCCCCCGGGGTGAACTGGCCGGGGTTCGCGGCCTTCAGCCCGTACAACGGCACCGCGGGCTACGGCGAGTCGTGGGGCCCGCGCCAGCCCACCTGGCGGCACGTCGAGGACATCTCCGGTTACCTGGGCCGCGTGCACCAGGTGCTCCAGAGCGGCACCGCCAGAGCGGACGTCGCCGTGTTCCGGCAGACCGGTTACACCGCCACCGGCATCGGGGCCTCCTGGTTCACGGCGACCGGTGTCCCGCTCGGCTGGACCCACCAGTTCCTCAGCGGCCCCCTCCTCGACCTGCCCTCCGCCACCGTCTCCGGCGGTCGGCTCGCCCCCGAAGGACCCGCCTACAAGGCGCTGTTCGTCGAGGGCGACTTCTTCTACGGCTCCACGCCCACGCTCGCCGTCGAGGACGCCCGCAGGATCCTCGCCCTGGCGGAGGCGGAGCTCCCCGTGGTCCTGTTCGGTGCCTTCGACCAGGCGCTGACCCCCGGCGTCCCGGACCACGGCGAGACGGACCGGCTGCGCGGGCTTCTGGGCCGACTGCTCGCCCTGCCCCATGTCGTGCGGGTCACCGACAAGGCCGCGGTCGGCGACGCCCTCACCGCACTGGGCGTGAGTGCCGACGTGCGGCACGCGACCGCGTCCACGCTCCTCAACGCCCACCGGGTCACCGCCGACGCGGACTTCTACTACCTGTGCAACGGCAAGCACGCCGAGACGGTCAAGCCGCCCGTGGCCGCGATCGACCACGACGTCACGCTGCGCCGCACACACGGCGGCCGGACGGTGCCGTATCTGCTCGATCCCTGGACGGGCGAGGCGACCCGGCTCGCGCGCTACACCGAGGACGGGGACGATGTCACCCTGCGGGTGACGCTCCAGCCGGGGCAGACGATGATCGTCGCCCTGGGGCGGCCGGGCCTGTTCGGCGACCGGCACGGCGGCAGACCCCACGCCGAGGCCACCGACGCCGACGCGGTGCTGTTCACCGAGCGCGGGCTGACCGTGCGCGCCCGCACGGCCGGTACCTGGACCACACGCCTGTCCCGGGGCCGCACTGTCACCACCAGGACCCCCGCCGTGCCCGCGCCGATCACCCCGGCCCGCTGGGAGCTGGACGTGGACGACTGGTACCCGGGCCCGGACGCCACCCGGACCGAACACGTCCGGCGCAGCCTCACCCTCGACACGCTCAGGCCCTGGTCCCAGATCCCCGAGCTGGCTGACTCCGCGGGCGTCGGCCGCTACCGCACCACGGTCACCCTGCCGGCCGACTGGACGCCGTCCCACGGCGCCGAGTTGGAGCTGGGCCAGGTCAGCGACACGTTCCGGGTGAGCGTCAACGGCCGGCGGCTGCCCGCGGCCGACCGGCTCCACCCCGTCCTCGACCTCGGCCCCTTCCTACGGCGCGGTGTGAACACCCTCGAGATCGAGGTGGCGACCCCGCTGATCAACCGGCTCAGGGTCGAGCAGCCCACCGTGTTCGGCGGGGTCACCCGCCAGGACCACGGTCTGGTGGGGCCGGTGCGGCTGGTGCCGTACGTGCAGGTGGCCGTGCGCTGACCGACCGACGACGGCGTACTCGCTGTCCCTACGGAAGAGTGCAGTAGAGGAACACATGCGGTTCGGTGGCGCCTTCGGGATGGTCCGGGGTGAACTCCGTGAAATGCTCGGACTCCACCGTCAGACCCGCGTCGCGCACCACGGCGGCCACGTCCTGGGCGGCGAAACTGGTCGCCCGGACAGGCTGGCCCATGAACTCGACCGCCAGGTCCTCCACGTCGGCCGGCACGGTGGCGAAGACCAGAGTCCCGCCCGGCCGCAGGGCCCGCGCCAGCCGTCCGATCACCTCGGACTGCTCGGCCCGGGTCATCTGGAGCAGTGAGAAGTACACGCAGACCGCGTCGAACGAGCCCTGCTCCAGCGGCAGTTCACGGATGTCGGCGTGACGGAAGGTGGCCTGCGGCACCTGCCGCGTGGCGAGGTCGACCATGACGGGGGAGACGTCCACCCCCAGCACCTCGTGGCCGGCGGCGGTCAGCGTCGACGCGGTGGGCCGGCCGGTGCCGCTGCCGACGTCCAGGACCCGGCTTCCGGGAGCCAGCCTTCCGAGCAGCCACTCCAGCGAGGCCAGGTGAGCCTCCGAACGGGCGAAGGCCTTCTCGTACGCCAGACCCAGCGCATCGAAGACCGCTGCTGCCCGCTGCCCTTTGTCGGCCATGACTTCGCTCCCCCGTCGCGGTTCCCGGCATCGTAGCCCGGCGGTGCCCGGCCGGGGCACGGCTTGCGGACGAAAGCCGGGGCAGGGCAGGGTTCGACCGTGGCCACCTTGCTGATCGTGCATCACACGCCCTCGCCCAACTGCCAGGCGATGTTCGAGGCCGTCGTCTCCGGGGCCACGGCGCCGGAGATCGAGGGCGTGCGGGTCGTACGGCGCGCGGCCCTGTCCGCCACCGCCTCGGACGTGCTGGAGGCGGACGGCTACCTGCTCGGCACCCCGGCCAACCTCGGCTACATGTCCGGCGCCCTCAAGCACTTCTGCGACCAGATCTACTACCCGTGCCTCGACGAGACGCGCGGCCGGTCCTTCGGCTGCTACGTGCACGGCGGCAACGACGTCACCGGTGCCCTGCGCGGCATCGAGTCGATCACGACCGGTCTCGGCTGGCGGCGTGCGGCCGAACCGGTGACCGTCACCGGTGAACCGGGCAAGGCCGACATCGAGGCGTGCTGGGAGCTGGGGGCGACGGTCGCGGCCGGGCTGATGTCCTAGGGGTCCCGGACGGCGCCTTCCGCGGTACCGCCCGGCGTGATCAGCCCGCTCTCGTAGGCGAGGACGACCGCCTGGACGCGGTCGCGCAGCTCCAGCTTGGACAGGATCCGGCCGATGTGCGTCTTCACCGTGGTCGGGCTGAGGAAGAGCCGATCCGCGAGCTCGGCGTTGCTGAGCCCCGTCGCCAGCAGCCGCAGCACCTCCAGCTCGCGCGGGGTCAGCCCGGACAGGTCCCGGTGCAGCTCGGCCGAGGGCACCGCCTCCTCCCGCCGGGCGAAGCGCTCGATCAGGCGACGGGTGATCGTGGGCGCCAGCAGGGCGTCCCCGGACCGCACCAGCCGTATGGCGGCCACCAGATGCTCGGGCGTGACGTCCTTGAGGAGGAAACCGCTGGCCCCGGCGGTGAGCGCGGCGTAGACGTAGTGGTCGAGGTCGTACGTGGTCAGGATGATCACGCGGATCTCGCCCGCGGTGTCCTCCGCCAAGATCCGCCGGGTGGCCTCGATGCCGTCCATGCCCGGCATCCGGATGTCCATGAGGACGACGTCGGGGCGGGTCCGCCGGACCGCGGCGACCGCCTCCGCCCCGTCCGCCGCCTCCGCGGTCACCTCGATGCCGTCCGCGGTGAGGATCATCCCGAACCCGGTCCGTACGAGGGCCTGGTCGTCGGCGATGACGGCCCGCAGCCTGTCGCCGTCGAGGCCGGTGCCGGCGTGGATGCCGTTCATGCCGTCCGTCACCGCTGCCACTCCTCGCCCGTGCCGTGCGCCGACGAAGCGGCCCGACCGATCCGCCGGTCCGCCGAGGAGGCCGTGCCCCGGGTTCGCGGGGCTGTTGCCGGGGCCGCCGCACCGTTCGGTCGGTCTGCCGACCCGACCGGGTGGGCCCGGCCGTGGCCGTTCACGTCGTCCGCCACGGCACCTCCGCCCTGATCCGGAAGCCACCGGCGAGGGTCGGGCCCGCCGTCAGCTCGCCGCCGTAGACCGCGAGGCGCTCGCGCAGGCCGATCAGCCCGCGTCCGTTCCCGTCCGCGGGCACCCCGTCGCGGACCGCGCCGGTGTCCATGACCTCGATCTCCAGCCGGCCGCCGGACCAGCCGACGGTGACGGCGGCCTCGGCGCCGGGCGCGTGCTTGAGGGTGTTGGTCAGCGCCTCCTGGACCACCCGGTACGCCGTGAGGTCCACGCCGGGCGGCAGCGGTTCCGGGGGCAGGGAGACCGCGACACCGACCGGTGTCCCCGCGGCCCGCACCCGATCGATCAGGGCGTCCAACTGCCCGAGCCCCGGCTGCGGTTCGAGGCCGTCGGCGGGGGAGTCCGCACGGCCGGTGTCCGGCGCGGCCAACAGGCCCATCACGTGCCGGAGTTCCGCCATCGCGGCCCGGCCCCCGGCCTCGACCGCGAGCAGCGCCTCCTTGGACCGCTCCGGGGCCGCGTCCATGACCTTGCGCGCGGCGCCCGCCTGGATGACCATCACGCTCACATTGTGGGTCACGACGTCGTGCAACTCCGCGGCGATCCGGGCCCGTTCCTCCGCCACGGCCCGGCGCGTCGCCTCCTCGTGCGTCCGCTCCAGCGCCGCGAACCGGTCCCGGCTGGCCGCGAGGCGCCGCCGCCCGATCCGCACCACGCTGGCCAGCACCCCCGCCACGAGCAGCACCACCCCGGGACTCGACCAGCCGGGCAGCACCGGCTCCGTCGACCGGAAGGCCACCCCGGCGAGGACGGCCGCGACGACGAGCCCGGCCATCGCGCCCGCCCGGTGCCGGCTGTGCGTCACCGCGCTGTAGGTGCCGATCACGCAGGTCAGGACGTTGATCCAGGAGGCGTCGTCGCCGATGGCCAGCCCCGCGCAGAGCACCACCGCGAACACGGTCAGGGGAAACCGCCGGCGCGCCGCCAGCGGCAGTGCCGACAGCACGACCAGGACCCAGGGCGGTGCGGAGACCGGTTCCTCGATCCGCGCGCCCGGGAGCACGGGAGGCCGGGGCGGCACCGGCACGCCGTACTCGAACTTCGACACCCGCACCGGTCCGTCGCCGGGATAGCGCGACGCCACCACCAGCGCGACCACCGTCAGCAGCACGGCCAGCAGCACGTCGAACCACACCGACCGCCGTGACAGCGCGGCGCCCTTCGGCTCCGGCCGCAGCGCGACACGCACCTGCCGACGCCATCCCCGCAGGTACTCCGTCTCCATGCGCTCATTGTCGCGGCCCCCGTCCCGCCGCGCGTCCGTCTCCACGACCAACGCCCCCTTCTGCGGGCGTACTTCGCAGGGATGACCCCAGGCCGGGTCCTCCGCACGGAGGGCCGCATGTCGGTGCCCCGGCCGACGCGCCCGCCGCCCGCCCGCCCGTACCTTCGCCACGCCGACCAGGACACGACCCGACAACCGACAGGACGGGCACCTCCCATGACCGCAGTGATCGAACTGAAGGGCGTGGCCAAGCGCTACGACACCGCCGGCGCACCCGCGCTCGGACCGCTCGACCTCTCCGTCGCCCAGGGCGAGGCCCTCGCCGTGACCGGTCCTTCCGGCAGCGGCAAATCCACGTTGCTGAACCTCGTCGCGGGCCTCGACAAGCCGACCGAGGGCACCGTGACCGTCGCCGGGCAGCAGATCGACCGACTCGGTGAGCATGCCCTGGCCCGGTTCCGCCGGGAAAGCGTCGGCATGGTCTTCCAGTTCTTCAACCTCCTCGACGACCTCACCGTGCTGGACAACATCCGGCTTCCCGCCCAGCTCACCGGGACCGCACGGCGCAAGACGGAGGCCCGGGCACTTGAGCTCATGGCGGTCCTGGGCATCGAGAAGCACGCCCACGCCTACCCCGGCCGACTCTCCGGCGGTGAACGCCAACGTGTCGCCGTCGCCCGGGCGTTGGTGAACCGGCCCGCCCTGCTGCTCGCCGACGAACCGACCGGCGCCCTCGACAGCGCCTCGGGACAGGACGTCCGGGAACTCCTCGTCGACCTGCACCGCGGCGGCCAGACCATCGTCCTCGTCACCCACGACCCGGCCCTGGCCGAGGCCTGCGCGAGCCGCACGGTCCACCTCGTCGACGGCCATGTCGCCCTCGACTCCCGCGCCGGGGCCGTGCGATGACCGGCCCGCTCGTCCGCGTCGTACGCTCCGGGGTGAGCCGGCGCCGGGTGCAGACCGTCGTCATCGCCATCGCCACGATGATGGCCGTGGCGGCGGCCGTGGTCGCCGGTTCCCTCATGGTCGTCTCCAACGCGCCCTTCGACCACGCGTTCGCCGAGCAGAACGGCGCCCATGTCACCGCCGAGTTCGACCCGGCCAAGGTCGGCGCCGAACAGCTCGGGGCCACCGGGAAGCTGGCGGGTGTCACGGCGAGCGCGGGACCGTACCCCACCACGATCCTGCGGGCGACCGACTCGTCCGGTCGCCGGCCTCCTGCCATGACCCTGGTCGGACGCCCCGGCCCGCAGGCCGAAGTGGACGATCTGGACCTCACGGCCGGCCGGTGGGCGAGGAAACCGGGCGAGATCGTGCTGAGCTCCTCCTACCAGGGGCCCGCCTTCCAGGTGGGCGGCACCCTGACGGCCTCCGGCACGACTCTCACGGTCGTCGGCTTCGCCACCTCGGCCAGCAGGACCGCCGACGTGTGGGCAACTCCCGCACAGGTCACGGCACTCGACGCGAAGGACGCCCCGGTCAGCAGCCAGATGCTCTACCGCTTCGACTCGGCGGGCTCGAAGGGCGACATCGCCGCGGACCGCAAGAAGCTCCTCGCCGCCGTCCCGGCCGGGGCGCTCCTCGGCACTCAGTCCTACCTCGACACCAAGCGCGCCGCAGACCGGGGGGCCGCCCCGACCATCCCGTTCCTCGTCGCCTTCGGGGTCCTCGGCATCGTCATGTCGGTGATCATCGTCGGCAGTGTCATCAGCGGCGCGGTCGGTACCGGCCTGCGCAGGATCGGCATCCTCAAGGCCGTCGGCTTCACCCCGCGCGAAGTCGTCCGCGCCTACGTGGCCCAGGCGCTCATCCCGGCAACCGTGGGCATCGCGCTCGGCGTCGTCCTCGGCAACCTGCTGGCCGTACCCCTCCTCGACGACACCGAGCAGGCGTACGGCACCGCCACCCTGTCCGTCGCCTGGTGGGTGGACGTCGTGGTCCCCGCCGGCGCGCTGCTGGTCGTCGGGATCGCGGCCTTCGTCCCCGCGCTGCGGGCCGGGCGGCTGCGCACGGTCGAGGCCATCGCCGTCGGCCGGGCACCGCGCACCGGACGGGGGCAGTGGGCGCACCGCGCGGCGGGCCGGCTGCCGCTGCCCAGGGCGGTGACCTACGGCCTCGCCAGCCCCTTCGCACATCCGGTCCGTGCCCTGGCGATGCTGCTCGCCGTGGCCTTCGGCACGATCGCGGCGACCTTCGCCGTCGGACTCACCTCCTCACTGAACGAGGTCAACGCGGTACAGGACCCCGAGAACCGTTCCGCGGTCACCGTCTTCACCGGCGGCCCGAGCATCGCGGGCGGCGAGCACGTCCCGGCGCCGGGCAGCGCCCCGGAGCCCGAGCCGGCCGACCCGGCGAAGGTGAGCGCCGCCATCAAGGCGCAGGCGGACACCGCCTCGTACTACGGGATGGGCCAGCAGGACGCCACCGTGGCCGGGGTCTCCGGAATCGTCCGGGCGACCCTGTACCAGGGCGACTCCAGCCGCGGCGGCTACGCCATGGTCTCCGGGCACTGGCTCACCGGCGCGGGCCAGGTCGTCGTGCCCGGCCAGTTCCTGGACACCACCGGCAGCGAGATCGGCGACACCGTACGCGTGACCGTCGGAAAGGAGACGGCCACCCTGAGGATCGTCGGCGAGGCCTTCGGCACCTCCGACGACGTGATGGAGGTCCAGGCGAACCTCGCGGACTTCCCCGCGACCAGGCCCCAGTTGTTCCTCGTCGACGTGAAAGCCGGCGTCTCCCCCGTCGCGTACGCCGAGAAGCTCGCCGCGCGGATCGAGCCCCTCGGCGCCGAAGCCCGGGTCAACGCCCCTTCCCAGGGGGACAACTTCGTGGTCATCCTGAACACGATGGCCGCCCTCCTCACCCTGATGCTCGTGTCCGTCGCGGCCCTGGGCGTCCTCAACTCCGTCGTCCTGGACACCCGGGAGCGCGTCCACGACCTCGGCGTGTGCAAGGCGCTCGGCATGTCGCCCCGGCAGACCGTGGGCCTCGTCCTCGCCTCGGTGGCCGGCATCGGCGTGCTCGGCGGTCTCGTCGGCGTCCCGGCCGGATACGCGCTGCACGGCTTCGTGCTCCCGGTGATGGGACACGCGGCGGGCACCGGCCTGCCCAGGTCCGTCCTCGATGTCTACGACACCCCGCAGCTGCTCCTGCTGGGCCTGGCCGGTGTCGTCATCGCCCTGCTGGGCGCGATGCTCCCGGCGGGCTGGGCGGCGAAGGCCCGCACGGCGACGGCCCTGCGCACCGAGTAGCCGTCACCCCTCTCGGCGCAGGCTCAGCACCAGGTCGCGGGGCAGACCGTGGGTGTCGTGGAGGTACTCGTAGTCCTCCTCGCTCAGCGGCCTCCGGTACCGCGGCCCGGACAGCAGACGCCGACCGCGCTCCAGCAGTCTGTCGAACCGGCGTTCCTCCTCCAGCAGCACGTCGCGGACGAGCCCTGTCCCGCAGTCCGTGCGGAAGTGGTCCAGCGTGTGCTGGAGGAGCTCGACCGGCAGGTCGGAGAGGGTGCGGGACGGGTCGTCGCGCCGCAGGGTGGTGAGCAGGCGGCGTACGACGCGGCGCAGGACGTAACCGCGGCCGGTGTTGGACGGCCGTACCCCGTCGCCGATGACGACGACACCGGAGCGCAGGTGGTCGCTGACCAGACGCAGCGAGGGCACGTCGAGCGGCCACAGGAGCGGCAGCAGTCGCATCCACGGCTCGAACAGGTCGGTGTCGTAGACCGAGTCGCGGCCCTGAAGGACGGTGACCAGGCGTTCCAGCCCCATCCCGGTGTCGACGCCGGGACGATCGAGGGGCTGGAGCGAGCCGTCCTCGAGGCGCCGGTAGCGCATGACGACGTGGTTCC
Source organism: Streptomyces sp. NPDC048523 (assembly GCF_043199815.1). NCBI lineage: Bacteria > Bacillati > Actinomycetota > Actinomycetes > Kitasatosporales > Streptomycetaceae > Streptomyces > Streptomyces sp. NPDC048523. The sequence goes on from NZ_JBICWQ010000004.1 coordinate 884,053, forward strand.
AGATCTCCACCCAGCGCGGGTCGGTCGTGGGGGTGCCCCGCGGTGGGGTGCCGCCGGTCCACACGAAGATCTCCGAGTCGGGTCCGCACGGGCCGACGGGCCCGTTGGACCACCAGTTGTCCTCCCCGGTGAGCTCCACGGGGACCTCCAACTCCTCCCAGGTGCGCAGGGATTCGAGGTCGGGGCCCACCTGCTCGTCACCGCCGAAGACCGTGACGTGGAGGCTGTCGTGGGGAATGCCGAAACCGTCGCGGAGCAGCTCGTACCCCCAGCGCAGGCTCTGCGAGTGGCCGTAGTCGCCGAGGGACCACGAGCCGAGCATCTCGAACACCGTCAGGTGCGTGGAGTCACCGACCTCGTCGAGGTCGGTCGTCCGCAGACAGCGCTGCACATTGACGAGACGGCGGCCCCGGGGGTGCGGGCGGCCCTCCAGATAGGGAGTGAGCGGATGCATCCCCGAGGTGGTGAACAGCACCGGGTCCCCGGGTGGTGGCAGCAGCGTGCTGCCCGTGATCAGGTGATGTCCGCGCTCGCGGTAGAAGTCGGTGAAGACGCCTACGGTCCGGTCCGTGTCCATGGTCGTGGTCCTTCGGTCTCGTGGGACCGGAAACGACCACGGGAACAGCGCGAGAAGAGGCCCTGCACCGGCGGTCCGTTTCCGGCCGCCGGGGGAGAGGGGGGAGGTCAGGCGTCGGCAGCCGGTGAGCTGGTCGCTCGCGCGGCTGCGGTGTGGGTACGGCTGATGACCTTCATGTGATCAACGGTACGCACAGGTCTCCTGCCCGTCACCCGATTTTGCCGGGGAGGGCGATGCCAGGACTCGTGTACCGATGTACCGGCCGACGAGCGACCGGCCCTCGTGCGCGGCCTGTGCCTCGACCAGCGCCCTGCGCAGGGCCCGGCGGATCTCCGCGGGCAGGCTGCCGGAGTCGGGCCAGCGCACGACGTGCCGGGCGACGTCCCGCAGCTTGATGTTGGTGTGCTGGGACACGGTCTTGAGAACCTCCCACCCCTGCTCGGGGCGGAGACCGCTGAGGGCGAGGACGACACCGATCGCCTGATCGACGACGGCGTGCGAGACAAGGGCCTGCCGGAGCTGGGCGACTTCCGTCTGAAGTTCTTCGATCTGCTCGACCAGCTCTTCGCGTTCCGTCATGTACAGCCTGTCGCCCTCTTCGCCCGTTGCCCGGCGACTCCGGCGGTCGCCGCCCGTTCCAGCCTGCACACCGTGGACCGCCCGTGACGAGCCGGCAGACGCACACCCTGTGAGCCGGCAGGACAGAAAACGAAACGCCATCCGCAGCATCGCGCCATTCGCGGGTAGGTGCGAAAGAAATGCAGAGAGTGGGAGGCCCCGGCGCGATGGAGACGCTGACGTTCGACAGCGACGATCTGGAACGGACCGAGGCGTTCCTCAGTCACGCCTACGCGAGGATGCGCATCGGCAACGGCACGCCGGACAGCAGCCGGGCGCGGATCCACCGCAGTGCCATCGACTCGGTCAGCGTCGACGAGCTCGACCTGGACTTCGACATGAGCTACGCCGTCACCCCGCTGGGCCGGATCTGCCTGTGCGTGGTCCACGAGGGCACCATCGAGGACCACGTCTACCAAGGAGTCTCGGACTCCTTCGGCCCCGGCGACGTGGTGTCCTTCGCCCCGCCCGAGCTGTCCTACGCGGGCCGTGTCCACGCGGCCCGCTACAACATCACCATGCTGGACCCCGACCTGCTCACCCAGGTCGCGGCGACCGCGGACACCCGCAGACCGGAACCGGTCCGGCTCACCGGCCACCGACCCCTCAGCCCCGCGGCGGGCAACCGGCTGCGGGCGACCATCCGCTACGTGCAGGACCATGTCCTGGCGGACGCCGCCGTCGCCGACGAGCCGCTGGTGGCCTCCACCGCCGCCCAGCACCTGGCCGCGGCCGTCCTGGCCACCTTCCCCAACACCGCGTCCACCGATCCCACCGGCTCCGACCGCCAGGACGCCCACCCCGCCGCCCTGCGCCGCGCCCTCTCCTACATCGACGACCATGCCGACCAGCCCCTGACCGTCGCCCAGATCGCGCAGGCGGCCCACATCAGCGTCCGCGCGCTCCAGTACGCCTTCCGCCGTCACCTGGACAGCACCCCGCTCGCGTACGTCCGCCGGGTCCGCCTGTCCCACGCCCACGACGAACTGGCGGCCGCCGACCCCGATAACGGTGTCACGGTCACCGACATCGCCGCCCGCTGGGGCTTCTCCCATCCGGGCCGCTTCGCCACCCTGTACCGGCACACCTACGACCGCTCACCGCGCCATACCCTGCGCGACGGCTGAGGTCCGCGGCGCGCTGGAGCAGTACGGCTCGACCGGTGCACTGCCGTTGCGCACCTGGATCGACGAGTTCCACCTCGACGAGAACGGCCTCTACAGCGAGTTCGCCGCCACCTGGCTGTGGGTGATCGCGGGCGGCAGCGTCGGCGTCCCGGCCGCGGCCGGGCTTCGTCCTCCTGCCGGCGACCCTGCTCTGCGGCTGGTGACAAAGCGTCCACCGGGCCCTGCGTTCTTGTGAGCAACTCCCGAGGGCGTGGCCCGCGCCGCCCTACGGTCCCAGCATGAACACGAGTCGCAGCAGAGGAAACAGGTGGCGCACCGCAGCGCTGGCGGTGCTGCTGACCACCGGGGCGTTCACCGTGTCGTCCCCCGACGCCCAGGGAGACAGCGCGAGAACCGAGACCCCCGTGGGCACGAGCGCCGGCGTCACCGAGACCGTGGTGCGGGTGAAAGCCCCCCTGCCCGCGTCCTTCGGCGCCCGGCCCGCGGCGTGCGACTGGCTGTCGTACCTGCGCTACCGGTCCGCCGACGGCCCCGCCGCATCGGCGGACGCCGACCGGGTCCTGGTCGCCCAGCCAGGCATCCTGGAAGGCGCCGGAGCCTTCGACAGCGTCGCCCGCAACACCGTGACCCGCGCCGCCGAGCAGGGCCGGCACATCGAGTTCTGGGCCCTGGACCGGCGCTCCAACTGCCTGGAGGACCGCACCGGGATCGCCTCCGGGGACCAGCACACCGCCGTCGACTACTACTACCGCGGCAAGCAGGTCCAGGGCCGCACCTTCGCCGGGTTCGTCGGCAACGACAAGCTCGGATGGATGGCCAAGCTCGGCATCGAGCAGACCGTCCGCGACGAATACGACCTGCTCACCGCCGAACTGCCCGACCGGAGCGTCCGCAAGGACAAGGTGCTGTGCGGCGGCCACTCGCTCGGCGGTGTCATCACCGGCTACTTCGCCGCCGCCGACTTCGACGGCAACCCCGCCACCACCGCCGACGCCGGACACAATCAGTGCGCCGGCTACTTCGCCCTCGACACCACCGTCTCCACCTCGCTCGGTGACCTGAGCGGCAGCATCCCGGACGACACCAACCTGCCCGACATCGGCCTCGGGTACGGCGTCGTCCAGGCCGGACTCGACAGCGGAGTGCTCCCGCGCTCCCTGTCCGCGCCCGTCCTGCTCAACCCCGAGACCATGACCCTGCTCGCCATCGCGGGCGTGGGTGCCCTGCAGGATCCGGGCGGTGAGGCAGACCTGCCGAGCTATCTGCCCGCCAACACCAACATCGAGGCCACCAACCGCTTCCTGTTCTCCAAGGACACCGCCACCTTCCTCACCGGCTCCCCCGCGGTGAAGGACTTCCGGCTCACCAACCAGGCGGTGCTTGGCTCGCTGATGGACGACCAGTCCGTACCGCTCGCCTTCCTGCAGAGCAGCGTGGGCTTCTTCGACGGCGGGCCGATCACCGACAAGAACTTCCCCGCCGCCAACGGGAGTTCGTCGCAGCCGGGCCTCTTCGGCACCGAGTACAAGGCCATCCCGGCCGTGCCCCACGGCCCGCTCTACACGTGGCGCAACTACGACCGCGTCGGCGATCCGGACGACCCCGGGTACCGGTCCTCGGACGGGACTCCGTTCACCGCGGCGGGCAAGGAGGTCACCGACATCCAGGAGCTGGCGCGCAGCATGGCCGCACAGCCGCTGGACTTCACCGAGCAGTACTTCCCGACCAAGCTCGTCACCGACCTCGAACTGTCCACCTCCCCGCAGGTCAAGCGGCTCGTCGTACACCCGGACGGGCTCACCGCCAATCCGACGCTCACCGTCCTCGCGGGCGACGGACTGCTCGCCGGGCGGGCCCCCGCCGACCTGCACCCCGTGATCGCGGACGGCTACCAGCACCTCGACGTGCTGACGGCGGCGCCGGTACAGAACAACGGCCGGCCCGAGCCGGTGTCCACCGCCCTCACCGAGTTCGCCCGCACACCCCGATAACCACCACAAGGGGGAAGGGCCCGGGAGGAGTTCCTCCCGGGCCCTTCCGTATGCCGTCGCCCGGCTCAGACCTTGCCCGCGGCGAAGGTCGCCGCCGCGTCGGCGTTCGCCGTGTAGCCGAGGTGCGCCAGCGTGTCGCCGCCGCCCGCCTCGCAGACGGGGTCGCCCTTGGCACAGAAGTCGATGGTGCGGCTCTGGTACGTGCCGGTGACGCTCTTGCCGATCGCCCGGATCGGGTTGCCGAACAGCAGCACCGCGGCCACCCGTGACTGAAGTGCGGCGGGAATGGTGGCCACGATGGGACTTCCGACCACCGCACCGGCGCTGCTGATGCCGATGGAGTTGTCGACGACGTTCGCGCCCTGCGAATAGCCGACCAGAATGAAGCGCTGGTTCGGACACGAGGACGCCTGGCTGTTCACGTGGTTCACCAGATCCGCGTTGCCCTGTGCGGCCGAGGTGAGGGACAGGTCCGCGGGGTAGTTCACCTTGTAGCTGGTCAGGCTCCGGCCCGTGAGTTTCCTCTGCAGGGAGGAGTACACCGGGTCGCCGACGATCAGACCGAGGTTGCCCGGCTCGAACGTCCCGCGAGCGGAGACGACGTCGATGTCCGAGCAGGCCGCGGCGGATGCCGACGGTGCCGTGACGGTGGCCACTCCGGCTCCGCCGATCAGCGAGAGCGCAGCGAGGTACAAGCGAATGCGCATGGGGGGATCCTTTTGCGGGTGGGGCGTGTGAAACGCCGTGGAAAGGATGTCCCGAAGGTATTCGCTTGACCAAGCACTGTGTTATGGACGGGAATTCAAGAATTCCTCGTTCTTTTGTGCGGTGGTGAGTGCCAGAATGAGATCCAGACGGGCACCGGGATCGTGCAGGGCGTCACCGAAGACTTTCTCCAGCTGACGCAGCCGATAACGCACCGTCTGCGGATGGACATGGAGACGGGCGGCGACGTCGGGCACATTGCTGCCGCTGAGCAGCCACGCCAGCAGGGTCTCGGCGAGCCGCTCCCGCTGCCCCTCCGACACCGTCTCCAGCGGAGCGAGGGCCCGCGCCCGCAACTGGTCGAGCATCGGCTCGTCGCTGTGCAGCAGCAGAGTCGACAGATGGTCCGCGCAGCGCACCACGCCCTGCCGGGGGAGGATCCCCCGCCCCATCAACCCCAGTGCCCGGATGGCCCAGCGCAGCGACTGGGCGGCCTCCGCGAGCGGCACCGTCGGCCCGATCGCGGCCGGCCGTCCGCGCAGCGCGAGGCTGAACGCCCGCCCGCCGAAACGCGCGGAGCCGTCCGGGTCGGGGATCAGCATCCGCGGCGGCCGCGACTCCATGTCCACCAGCGCCCCCGCGGCGGCCAGCGGCCAGTCCTCCTCCCGCTGGTCCGAGGTGGCCGCGAGCGCGACGACCGCGACCTGCTTGGGCACCGTCCACCGGGCACCGTGCGCCAGATCCTGCACCGCGGCCGGCGCCACCGGCCCGTCGCCGAGCAGCAGGTCCAGCAGGCGTCTGCGCCGCCGTTCCAGCTCGTCCGTGTTGTGCGAGCGGGCCTCGGAGTACCCGGCCGCCGCCGCCTCCGCGACCTCGTGCACCGTGCGGAAGGCGAGTTCGCCCAACGCCGTGACCACCGCGGAGTCGAGGCCGAGCTCCTCCGCCGTACGGCCCATCAGCCGCCAGGCGTGCAGCCCCCCGACCCGCAGCGCGGACTGCAACGCGTCCAGGCTGCGCCCCTCCAGGGCCTCACCACGGCCGAGCTCGTAGTACGTCGCCGCGATCTCGTCCCCACGCCTGCGCGGGTCGGCGATGTGGTCGACGAACAGGGTGAGCGCCTGCACCACACCGGCTCTGAGGTGTTCGCGGTAGGTCCCGTCGGCCGGGCGCGCGTACTCGGGCACCTGCCGGCGGACCTCCTCCTCGACCTCGTCGGCGACCTCCGCCAGCTGGGAACGCAGCAGTTCGGCGAGGTCGGGCGGTACCGGAGCGGCGCCGAGGTTCTCCGGAGCACCGTGCGGGACTGGGGTGGCCAAAGGAGGCCCTCCTTTCACCCGGAAGCGGCTCACCCGCGGGCCGTTGCCCGTGGGACGAGGGGTAAGTCCTGTGTTGGACGGACGTCCCCTGCGTTGCGTTCCGTGTCCCGACGGTACCGACTTCACTGCGGCACCCCCAGCCCTCGCGCGAGCATCGGCCACGAGGCGGTGAACTCCTGCTTCCAGTACGCCCAGCTGTGTCCTCCTCCTGGGTAGAAGTGCGTGGTGACCGGGATGCGCAGCAGCGCGAGCGTGTCGGTGAAGCTGTGCGCGGAGGGCCACAGCGCGCTCTCCAGGGCCTCCGGCAGCCAGTCACCCGTGCCCCCCGCCAGCCCGCTGCCGCTGGAGACGTACAGGGCGGTGCCGCGCAGTCCCACCGCACGGTCGCGCGGGTTGAAGTCGCGCCAGGTGAGCAGGTTCAGGAACGGATTGCCCCACAGGGAGGTGGGCACCAGGTTCTCGCGGGCCACGATGGCGTCCATCAAGGTCGGCACACCGGGCGCCCTGGTGTCGAGGATCCCGCTGTAGGAGGCCGCGGCGGTGAACATGCCGGGATGCCGGGCCGCGTGCGCCATGGCACCGTAGCCGCCCGTGGAGACCCCCGCGACGACCTGTACCCCGGAGGCCCGGTAGTCGCGGGCGAGCAGTGCCGGAACCTCCTTCAGCTGGAAGGTCTCGTAGTCGGGGCCGCCGCGCCAGGCGGTGGGGATACCCGTGGGGCCCGCGTCGGGCATCGCCACGATCAGGTCCCGGCCCGCGGTGAAGGCCTCGATGTCCGTCTCCCGCGTCCAGGAGGTGTAGTCGTCGTGGGCGCCGTGCAGCAGGTACAGCACGGGGTAGGTGCGGGTGGCCCGCGCGTCGAACCCCGTCGGCAGGATCAGCCGCACCGGGGCGTTGCGGCCCAGCGCGGCGGAGGACACGGACACGTCGACGGTGCGGGACCCGAGCGCGGAGGCGGTCCGGGCGCCGAACAGGACGGCCAGACCGGCACCTGCCGCGGCCTTGGCGACGGTACGGCGGGACACTCCGGTACTGCGACGGTGCATGGCGGCTCTCCTCGGATCACGTTCAGTGGGTCCCTGCGGCGAGCTCGCGCCCCAGGTGGGCGGCGATCTCGTCGACGTACGGCGGGTCGAGCAGTGACAGGTGGTGTCCTCCCACCGGTACGACGGTCAGGCGCGGGCACACCTCGTCCCAGCCCAGCGCCTGGTCCTCGCGCTCGTAGGCGGGGTCGCGCACGGTGTGCGGAGCGGGCTCCGTGGCCCGGTACAGGACCACCCGCCCGTCGTACCGGCCCGGCCGGTGGGCCTCGCCGATCCTCAGGTCCAGATAGGAGGAGCGCTGGTGCTCCAGGGCGGCGGCCGGCACATCGGCGGACGCGCGCAGGATGTCCAGCACGGTGTCGATGCGTTCGGCGTCGTCGTCCATCGCGACGAGGTCGTCGTACGGCAGCTCCAGGGAGACCCCGTAGGCGTCACGGACGTGGTGGGCGAACCCCTCGAAGTGGGCGCGGAGCCGGTCGGCCGGTGTGCGGTCCGGCTGGGGGAGGGGCCGTACCGAGTCGATGAGGACCACGCGCTCCACGTCCCGTCCGGCGGCAGCCAGTTGGCGCGCGGTCTCCTGGGCGACGAAGCCGCCGAAGGACCAACCGCCCAGCAGACAGGGCCCGTCGGGGTGGACGGCGGTGATGGCCTCGGCGTAGCGGCGCGCCTTCTCGGTCACCGTCGGGGCGTCCTCGAGGCGTTCGAGACCGTACACGGGCCGCTCCTCGCCGAGGCGTTCGGCGAGCGTCCGGTAGACGTCGGTCGTTCCGCCGGCGGCGTGCACGAGGAAGAGCGGGGGGCGGCTTCCGGTGACGCGCAGCGGGCGTACCGGGCCGGTCCGGACACGGTCTGCCACGTCCTGGACCGTGGTGGCGCCGAGCAGATCGCGCAGCGGCAGCTCGACGGCGAACTCGCGCCGCAGGGCGGTGCGGATCCGGACCGCCATCAGCGAGTCGAGCCCGAGGTCGGCCAGCGCGGTGGCGGGGGTGATGCGGCCGCCGGGGTGGCCGGTGACGGTGGCGATGTGATGGCACAGGCGGGCGGCGACGGACGTATCCAGCTCGGCGTGGACCGCTGGGGGCCGCACCTCCTTGGGTGACGCCCCCCGTCCGTCCGTCCACCAGTGCCGCACATGTTTCCAGCGCGGCACGGGCAGGTCGACGACCCGCCCGGGCGGCTGCGGGAGCCGCCCGCCCGCGCAGTACAGGGCCCCCACCTGGGTGAGGAAGTCGGCGCATCCGCCGGCGTCCCGCCGCAGTGTGCCGATCGTGAGGGCACCGGGCACGTTGTCGGTGACGGCCCGGGCCAGGACCGGGTGGGGGGAGATCTCGACGAAGGCGGTGTGGCCGTCGGCCGCGGCCGCGGCGACGGCCCGGTCCAGCCGTACGGGCCGCCGCAGGTTCGCGGCCCAGTGCGCGGCGTCGAAGACGCAGTCGCCGCGCGGATCGTCCAGGACGGTGGAGTAGACGGGCACCCGAGGCGCTCTGCCTCCGACGTCGGCCAGGGACTCGGTCAACTCGCCCAGCAGCGGCTCCACCTGGGGCGAGTGCCCGGCGCCGACGACCCGCATGGACCGAGCGGTCCGCCCCCGCTCCTCCAGCCACCGCACGAGTCGTGCCACCGCGGGTTCCTCGCCGGTGACGACCTTCTGCCCGGGCGAGGAGTGGACGGCGACATGCACACCGGGGAAGTCCCGCGCCAGGGCGTCGAGTTCACCGTCGCCGAGGTCGACGACCGCCATGGCCCCGCCCCGCAGCCGGCTGAGCAGCCGGGCCCGTACAGCCACGATCCGGGCGCCCTCCGCCACGTCCAGGGCGCCCGCGCACACCGCGGCGGCCACCTCGCCCAGGGAGTGGCCGATGACCGCGGCGGGCTCGACGCCGTAGGAACGCCACAACTCGGCGAGTGCCACCTGGAGTCCGAACAGGACGGGCTGGGCCACCTCCAGCCGGTCGAGCCCGCTCCCGGACGAGAGACGGTCGTACAGCGACAGTCCGCACTCCGCGTCGAGCTTCTCCACGGCGGCGACGAAGGCGGGCTCCTCGGCCAGCAGCCGGCGTCCCATCCCGGCCCACTGGCTGCCGTACCCGGAGAAGACCCACACCGGGCCGGGACCGACGAGGTCACCCTCGCCGGTCACGACCTGCCCGTGCGGGCGTCCCTGCGCCAACGCCTCCAGCCCGTCCGCGAGTTCGGCATGGTCCCGTGCGACCACCGCGGCCCGCACGCCTCCGCGGCCCGTCCGTCCGGCCAGTGTGCGTGCCACGTCGGCGGGGTGCGCGGCCGCTGTCGGCAGCCAGTCGGCGAGCCGGGCCGCGGTGTCCCGCAGCCGCTCCTCGTCCACGTCGGACAGGAGGTGGAGGCGGGCACCGGGTTCCTCGGCCGGGTGCGAGGGCAGGACGCCGGGGCGCCATTCCTCCAGTACGGCATGGGCGTTGGTGCCGCCGAACCCGAAACCGGAGACCCCGGCGACGGCCGTACCGCCGTAGCGCGGCCAGGGTTCGTCCTCGGTGACCACGCGCAGGCGTACGTCGTCCAGGGCGCTGCCCGCGGTGCAGTGCAGGGACGGCGGGATGACGTCGTGGTGCAGGGCGAGCACCGTCTTCACCAGCCCGGCGATGCCCGCGGCGGACTCCAGGTGCCCCAGGTTCGACTTCACGGAGCCCAGCAGCAGCGGCTGGTCGGGGTCGCGGTCCGCGCCGAGCACCGCGCCGAGCGCGCCCGCCTCGATCGGGTCGCCGAGCGGGGTGCCTGTGCCGTGCGCCTCGACGTAGTCGACGTGGGAGGGGGCGAGCCCGGCCCGCGCGTACGCGGTGGTCAACAGGGCCTGCTGGGCGGCCGGGTTGGGGGCGAGGAGGCCGTTGGAGCGGCCGTCGGAGTTGACGGCCGTGGCGCGGATGACGGCGAGCACGCGGTCGCCGTCCCGCTCGGCGTCGGACAACCGTTTCAAAAGCACGGCCGCGCAGCCCTCACCGCGTCCGATGCCGTCGGCGTCCGGCGAGAACGGCTTGCACCGCCCGTCCGGCGCGAGGGCCCCGGCCCGCCGGAACGCCATGCTGACGGTGGGGGAGAGCAGCAGGTTGACGCCCGCGGCGATCGCCGTGTCGCTCTCGCCGGTGCGCAGGCTCACGCAGGCGTGGTGCACCGCGACCAGCGAGGAGGAGCAGGCGGTGTCCACGGCCATGCTCGGCCCCCGGGTGTCCAGCACGTACGCCAGCCGGCCCGCGGTCACGCTCAGCGCGCCGCCCGCCGGCGCCCAGGGATCGACGGCCGCCGGGTCGGCGCCGGTGAGCGAGCCGTACTCCGGGGCGGAGACCCCGACGAAGACACCGGTGGCGGTGCCCGCGAGCGAGGCGGCCGGGACGGCGGCGTGGGCGAGGGCCTCGTGGACGACCTCCAGGAGGATCCGCTGCTGCGGGTCCATCACGGCGGCCTCGCGCGGGGTGATCCGGAAGAAGTCCGCGTCGAACCCGGCGATGTCGTCGAGGTAACCGCCGTACCGGGGCGCGTCCTCGGGCGGGAAGGGCGTGAAGTCGCGCCACCGGTCCTCGGGGACCCGTCTGATCGCGTCGACGCCGTCGGTCAGCAGCCGCCAGTAGTCCGCCGGGCCGTGCACCCCGCCGGGCAGACGGCAGCCGAGGCCGATGACGGCGACGGGCTCCGGCGGGGGAGCCACCGTGGCGGGCACCGGCGCCGGCGGCGCACTCTGCGACGGCGTCCGGCACAGGTGCGCCACCAGCGCCTCCCCGGTGGGCGCCTCCCACAGCAGCGTCGGCGGCAGCTCCCGGCCCGTGAGCCGGGCGAGGTCCCCGGCCAGCACGACCGCGTCCCGCGAGGACATGCCGAGGTCCGCCAGCGGCCGGTCCATCGGAACGTCCGCGACGGCCGAGCCGGTCCAGCCGGCGACGCGCTCCGCGACCAGTCGGCGCACCGCGCCCGCGTCCACGGCCCTCACGCGGCGCCGCCCGCCCCGTAGGCACCCGCCAGATACCGCTCACGCGTCAGCGCCCGCGACACCTTGCCGCTCGACGTCCGCGGCACCGTGCCGGGCGGGACCAGGAGCACATCGGCGAGCCGTAGCCCGTGCCGCCCGGACACGGCCGCACGCACGGCCCGCACCAGAGCCGGTACGTCGATCTCGGCGAGGCTCGTGGTCCGTGCGTGCTCGGCCACCACGACCACCCGCTCACCGGAGGCGCCCGCCAGCCCGAACGCGGCGAGCCGGTCGCGCCGCACCGCCGGATGCGTGTCCTGGACCGTGGCCTCCAGGTCCTGCGGATAGTGGTTGCGTCCGTCGACGACGATCAGGTCCTTCAGCCGGCCGGTGACGATCAACTGCCCCTCCAGGACCGTCCCCAGGTCACCGGTGCGCAGCCGGCCGTCCGTGCCGAAGACGCGCCGGGTCTGCTCGTCCCGGTTCCAGTAGCCGCGGCCCACGTTGGGACCCCGCACCTGGATCTCGCCGACCTCACCCTCGGACAGGTGGGCGCCGGAGACCGGGTCGACGATGCGGACCTCCTGGCCCACCGGAGTTCCGCAGCCCGCCAGCAGTACGGCCCGGGGATCGTCGGGCCGCGCGGGCAGCGCCTTCCCCTCGGCGAGGGCGTCCCGGTCGAGGGCGAACCGGCGCACCGGCTCCCCGGGCCGGGCGGCGCTGACGAAGACGGTCGCCTCGGCGAGCCCGTACGACGGGCAGTGGGTCTCCGGGACGAGCCCCTGGGCGGCGAAGGCGGCCTGGAACCTGTCGGCCGTGGTGGGACGGACCGGCTCGCTGCCGTTGATCAGCGCGACGACACCGTCCAGCCGCAGATCCGCCTTCTGCGCCTCGGTCACCGTCGAGGCGCAGTAGTCGTAGGCGAAGTTGGGTGCCGCGCTCAGCGCCCGCGGATGCGCTGACAACAGCCGCAGCCAGCGCGCGGGTTCGTGCAGGAAGGCGACCGGGTCCATGAGCACCGACAGCACCCCGCGCACGACGGGGGCGGCGACACTGAGGACGAGGCCCATGTCGTGGTAGAGCGGCAGCCAGCCCACACACGTTACCGGGTGGGCGTCGGCACCGTAGGCGCCCAGCGCCTGCCGGGCGTTGGCGACGACGTTGGCGTGCCCGATCTCCACCCCCGCCGGGGTGCGCGTCGACCCGGAGGTGTACTGGAGGTAGGCGATCTCCCCCTCGGGCGGCGGCAGTTCCCTCGCGGCTCCGTCGGGCACCTGGTCCACGGCGACGACCTGCGCGGCGCTGTCCCCGCACAAGTCCCGCACCTCGTCGAGGACCTGACTGACCGTCACGACCACCGCGGGGCGCGCGTCCGCCAGGACGGCCGCGAGCCGGTCACCGTGCCCGGGCAGACCGGGCGGATACATCGGTACGGCGACCATCCCGGCCGCGAGCGCCCCCAGGAACCCGGTGACGTACTCCAGCCCCTGGGGGCACAGCACGGCGACCCGGGCCCCGGGCTCGGCCTCCTCGGAGAGCCGGGCGGCCACCGCCCGTACCCGCACGTCCAGCCGGCGCCAGGTCAGGGTGCGGTGGACACCGCGCGAATGCGGGGCGGGATGGCCGACGAAGGTGAAGGCCCGGCGGTCCGGGGTGGTGTGGGCCCAGTGGCGTACGTACTCCGGCAGACTCCGGAACGCGGGGGCGAGCGGGGGACGGGGGATGTCCATCGGGCAGGTCTCCTCGCGAGGCAGATCAGAGCGGGATGTTGCCGTGCCGGCGCTCCGGCATCGGGGAGCGCTTGCCGCGCAGCGCGCGCAGGGCACGGCAGATGTGGTCACGGGTGTCGCGCGGGGCGATGACGGCGTCGACGTACCCGCGCTCGGCGGCGAGGTAGGGCGTGCCGTGCGTGCTCTCGTAGGCGTCCACGAGACGGGCCCGCAACGCCTCGGGATCGTCGGAGGCGGCGAGTTCACGCCGGTGCAGGACGCCCACCGCCCCCTCGGCGCCCATCACCGCGATCCGCGCGGTGGGCCAGGCGAGGTTGATGTCGGCGCCCAGGTGCTTGGATCCCATCACCGCGTACCCGCCGCCGTACGCCTTGCGCACCACCACGGTCACCTTCGGCACGGTCGCCTCGGCGTACGCGTACAGGAGTTTGGCGCCGCGCCGGATGATCCCGGCCTGCTCCTGGCGGACCCCGGAGAGATAGCCCGGCACATCGGCGAAGGTCAGCAGCGGAATGCCGAACGCGTCGCAGAACCGCACGAACCGCGCGGCCTTCTCGGAGGCGTCGATGTCCAGCACCCCGGCCGCGTGCAGCGGCTGGTTGGCGACGACTCCGACGGACGTGCCCTCGACGAGGGCCAGCGCGCAGATGATGTTCGGCGCGAACAGCTCCTGCACCTCCAGGAGTTCACCGTCGTCGACGACCGCCCGCAGGATGTCCCGCATGTCGTAGGCATGCCCGAGCCGGTCCGGCACGATTTCGTCGAGCGGCACGTCGGTAGGCGGCGGCAGCGGGGCGTACTGCGGGGGCCGCTCCAGGTTGTTGACGGGCAGGTACGACAACAGCTCCCGTACGGTGTCCAGGGCCTCGGTCTCGTCGGCGGCGAGGAAGTGGGCGTTGCCGTTGAGGGAGTTGCTGGTGCGGGCACCGCCCAGCTCCTCGGCGCTGGTGCGCTCCCCGGTGACGGCCTCGATGACGTCGGGTCCGGTGACGAACATGTGCGAGGCACCGTCCACCATCACGGTGAAGTCGGTGATGGCGGGGGAGTAGGCGGCCCCGCCGGCACACGGGCCGAGGACGACGGAGATCTGCGGGATCACCCCGGACGCCTGGACGTTGCGGCGCACCAGCTCGGCGTAGAGAGCGAGCGAGACGACGCCCTCCTGGATGCGGGCGCCGCCGCCGTCGTTGAGTCCGATGACCGGGCACCCGGTTCTGAGGGCGAGGTCCATGAGCGCCACGGTCTTCTGGCCGAATGCCTCGCCCATGCTGCCGCCGAAGACCGTGGAGTCCTGGGAGAAGACACAGACGGGACGCCCGTCGACCGTGCCGTACCCGGTGATCACACCGTCGCCGTAAGGGCGGTCGGCGTCGTCCCCGGCCGGTCTGGCCCGTACGAACAGTCCGGTCTCGGTGAACGAGCCGGAATCCAGCAGCAGGTCGATCCGCTCCCGGGCGCCGAACTTGCCGCGTCTCCTCGGCCGGTCCGCGGCCACGGCCTGCGCCCGGCGGGCTTCGAGCGCGAGGACGCGGTCGGCGGTGCGGTCGGGCAGACGTGTCGTCGTCACCTCTAGTGTCACAGCCACCTCCGAAGTGGCCTTCGAATATGGCAGCGCCTCCGGCGCGGGCCGAGCCCAACGCCGTTCTGTTTGCGCGAGGTGAGTCCCGGGAGGCCGGCCTTAGTCCGTGCGTGACAAGGACCGGTGCACGACGCGGGCCTCCCCTGTGCACCGCATTTGAGACAACCTGCCCGGAGGAAAGGTGCAGACCTGTTCCGGAGGTCAGCCTTTTTGCAGGCCGCGGGATTCCGGGTACGTGAATCGAAGCGTGCGAATGAGTCAGTTCCCTGATTCGGTTCGACCGTCCCGTTGATAGTTCAACGGGGGCGCTGCGAGAATCCCGGTCCTGGCCTCGGCGCCATCCTTCGCAGGAATTCCGGATTCACGAATCCCCCACACGTCCGCACAGCACATGGCAGTGAAGAAGGTGCATGTGTCACGGCACTCCCTGGGGCTCGGCGGGCCGCCGACCCCCTATGCCGGTCGGTGGCCCGCCAGCCCGCGTACCAGTCGCTGCGCGGCCGGCACCGGCGCTTCGGTGCCCGGGCCACGGCCGTCGCCGTCGGCGGCTTCCTCCTGTACGTCCTGCTGTCCAGCTTCGTGCCCGGCCTGATGAACACCTCCGTGAGCGGCCATCTCACGGTCGGACTGGCCCTGGGGCTGGGGCAGTTCGTGCTGATGGGCGTGATCGTGTGGCGCTACCTCGTGTACACGCGCACCCAGGTCACCCCGGTGGTCCGCGGGCTGCGCGGCCTGGCCCGCCACCACGAGAGCACGGAACGCGAACGCGCGGCCTTCGAGGCGCGCACGACCTCCCGTGACGAGGAGTACCGCCCGTGGTGACGCTCGGCGCCTCCGTCGTGGACCGCCTCAGCCTCCAGCTGACGCTCGTGCTCTTCCTGTCCGTGGTCGTCGTGACCCTGTTCACCGCGCTGCTGACCGCGCCCCAACGCGACGAGATCGGCGAGTTCTACCTCGGCAACCGCGCCATGTCCCCGCTGCGCAACGGGCTGGCGATGTGCGGCGACTACCTGTCGGCCGCGACCCTCCTGGGCAGCACCGGCCTGGTCGCCCTGACCGGCTACGACGGACTGCTCTACCTGTGCGGCACCGCGGTCGCCTGGATGATGGTCCTGCTGCTGATCGCCGAACCCCTGCGCAACACCGGCAAGTTCACCCTCGGCGACACCCTGGCGATCCGCCTGTCCCGCATGCGGCGCCCCGTCCGCCTCGCCCTTGCGCTGTGCACTCTGGCCATCACCACCCTCTACCTCGTGGCCCAACTCGTCGGCAGTGTCGCGCTGTTGACCCAGTTCACCGGTGAACCCAGCGCCGCCACCCGCACTCTGTGCGTCGTCGTGATCGGCACCATCGTCATCGTGTACGCCGCCATCGGAGGCATGCCCGGCGCCACCTTCATCCAGGTCGTCAAGGCGGTCATGCTCATCTGCGGCGTCACCGTGGCCGGGGTGATGGTGATGCACCGCTTCGACTGGAACTTCGAGAACCTGCTCGCCGCGGCCGCCGACAACAGCGGGCAGGGCGCGCGCTTCCTGGAACCCGGACTGCGGTACGGGGGCAGCGCCACCAGCAAACTCGACTTCTTCAGCCTCCAGTTGGCCATCGTGCTCGGCCTCGCCGCCCTCCCGCACGTGATGATGCGCCTGCTCGCCCCGAAGTCGGTCGAGGTCCTGCGCACCTCGGTGGTGTGGGCCATGGGCCTGGTCAGCCTCGTCTGCCTCGTGGCCGGCATCCTCGGTCTCGGCGCCACCGCCGTCCTCGGCAGCGACACCATCGCGGAGAACGACCGCACCGGGAACGCGGCCGTCCTGCTGCTCGCGCACGAGCTGGGCGGCGCAGTCCTGACCGCCCTGCTGTCCTGCCTCGCCTTCGTCACCCTCCTCGCGGTCGCCGCGGGCCTCACCCTGGCCGCCGCCTCCTCGCTCGCCCACGACCTGTACGGCGAGGTGATCCGCAAGGGCAGGGCGACCGAGACGGAGGAGCTGGCCGTGGCCCGGCTCGCGGCGGCCGTCATCGGCGTTCTCGGCATGCTGCTCGCCCTGGTCTCCTGGGGCGCCAACTCCGCGACCCTCGCCTTCCTCGCCTTCGCCATCGCCGCGTCCGCCATCCTCCCGACCCTCGTCTACAGCCTCTTCTGGCGGCGGTTCACCGCGCAGGGCGCTCTCCTCAGCCTCTGCGGGGGACTGCTCACCTCGGTCCTCCTCGTCGTCTTCTCCCCGGTCGTCTCCTCCGCTCCCGCCTCACTCTACCCGGACGCCGATTTCGCCTGGTTTCCCTTGCAGAATCCCGGAATCGTCTCCATCCCGGCCGGCTTCCTGCTGGGCTGGACGGGGTCGATACTCAGCCGTCCCGAAGCAAAGGAGACATACGAGGACTTCGAAGTGCGCGCTCTTGTAGGAGCCGACTAGCTGTTTCGCCCTCACTTTTCCGGGAACCGTGTGGCGAACACGTGGATATTTCGTCGACTGTGGAGCACGGCTTGCGGCAACAAGTTCCGTGCAGTAATTAGGTGATGCATGAACTTGTTCAACCGTGGCACCACGTTCCGTCGCACCGACCGCACGGAACCCGCCGACGTTTCCCAGCCCCCCACCGGGTCGTCGGCCACTGCCACAGCCGTCCTCCCCCATCCCGGACTGGCGGCCCTGACCGGGGAATGGGCCATCGACCCCGCACACAGCAGGATCGGCTTCTCGGTGCGCCACGCCATGGTGACCACTGTGCGCGGGGCGTTCCTGGAGTACCAGAGCCGCCTCTACTTCGACGGCCGTGACCCGTCCCGTTCGAAGGCGGAGATCATCATCGCGACCGGCAGCGTCGACACCGGCGTGGAACAGCGCGACGGGCACCTCGTGGGACGGGACTTCCTGGACGCCGCGGCCTACCCGCGCATGCGGTTCGTCAGCACCGCCGTGGACGTGGTCGGACCGGACGTGTACCGGATGGCCGGCGACCTCTCCATCAAGGCGATCACCCGACCCGTGGTCCTGGAACTCACCTACATAGGCCATGTCACCGACCCGTTCGGCTACCAGCGGGCCGGCTTCGACGGCACCACCACCATCAACCGCTCCGAGTGGGGCCTCACCTACAGCAGCAGGCTCGCCGAGGGCGGCGCCATGGTCAGCGAGAAAGTACGCCTGCAGTTCGACATCGCCGCGATCCGCACCCCTCCGGTCGGCTGACCGGGTCCCGCGGCACAGGGCGGGCCGCGAACTCCTCCGAGTCCGTGGCCCGCTGCCGTGTTCCGGGGGCCGTCAGCGCCCGCGCACCAGCCCGGCCAGATAGCGCCACAGCGACGAACGCGGCCGTACGGCGGTCTCGTCGGCCGGGGTGGGGTCGGCCGTGGCGGGCAGGGGCGGGAGAGGGGGCACCGGCATGGCCGGCGTGCCCGAGAGCGTGTACCGCACCGGAAGCGACCGCAGACCGCGCATGAACGGCGAGGAGCGCCACGGCAGTTGATCGACCGGCAGGGACAACTCCAGCCCCGACAGCCGCTCGAAGAGCCTGCTCACGCCGATCGCCGCCGCGCCCCCGGCCAGTTCCCGGGCCGGGCACTGCCGTGGACCGGCACCCCAGGACAGATGGGCCCGGGTGCTGATCGTCGACTCGGGGCAGACCTTCCCCGCGAAGGCCGGATCCGCGTGCGCGGCGCCGACCGACACCCACACCGGATCGCCCGCCGCGATGGTGTACTCGCCGAGCCTCATGTCCTTCAAGGGGAATCGCGGCACGAAGTTGATCAGCGGCGGCTTCTGCATCACCACCCGGTTCATGGTCTCCCTGATGAGCCCCGCCGACAGGCTGGCGCTCGCGGGGAGGTTGCCGGTGATGACCTCGACGACCGTGTTGGAGATCAGGATGCCGACATGGTCCGAGGTCATGCCGAGCAGCATCATCAGCTCGCGGGACAACTCCTCGACGCTCAGGCCGGGATGGGAGGCGAGCAGATAGGAGGGGAAGTCGTCGCCGGGCTCCTTCATCTTCCACGCGCCGAGCTCCGACAGGGTGGCCAGCAGCCGTTCCAGCGCGGGCCCCGCGTCCGGCCCCGCGTCCAGGACCCGCCACATGTCCATCAGCGCGTCGTCGTGCTGCGAGCCCGGAAAGCCCAGCAGGTGACTGGCGACCATGAGCGGCAGCGGCCGCGAGAACTGCGCGGACAGATCCGCCCATCCGGTGCGCCCGCCCTGGGTGAACAGGGAGATCAGCTCGTCGGCGTCGCGGGTGATCTTCGCCTTGAGCCGCTTG
Organism: Streptomyces sp. NPDC048523; assembly: GCF_043199815.1. NCBI lineage: Bacteria > Bacillati > Actinomycetota > Actinomycetes > Kitasatosporales > Streptomycetaceae > Streptomyces > Streptomyces sp. NPDC048523. The sequence continues at coordinate 902,921 of NZ_JBICWQ010000004.1, forward strand.
GCGACCGGGTGCCGGGGGTCCTGGAAGGGCCGTAGCGCGGTGTCCCAGGCCACCTTCAGCCCGCGGTAGCCCTCACCGCCCTGGATCAGCACGTGGTTGACGTCCAGCGACGGTGCGAGTGGCCAGTCCGCGGGCAGCCGTCCCTCCCTGCGGGCCCGCCAGTTCTCGAGCCCCTTCGGCCAGGCGTGGTCGTCGCGGAGGACCTCGTACGCCTCCTCGTAGCCCAGCACGAGCCAGACGGGCACCCCGAGCAGGTCGACCGGCGCGACCGGGCCGTGCGCCCGGCGCAGCCGCTCGTACACGATCGCCGGGTCCCGCTCGTAGTCGCGGGTCATGAGCGGTTCGAGGCTCATCGACTCCAGCGACTCGTGACCGGCTGTCGATCCGCTGTTCAGTTGAACCCCCATGGCTTCCTTCCCTCGCTCAGGCGCTACGCCAGAGTAATGTGACCCCCTGCGCTGCCTCCATGGCGGGGGGTGATTACCGCCCCGGCGCTGCGGGAGGCCGCGGGAACGGCGAACGGCACCGCCCGAGGGCGGTGCCGTTCCTGTGCGAAGTGGCCCTTTACGGCGTCCACTTGATGTTCGGGTTCACGTTGCCGGTCCAGTTGAAGACGGCCATGTTGTCCCAGCCGTTGCCGCTGTTGTTGATGTCGGCCGGGTCCCAGCCGTTGCCGCTCACCGCGTACCAGGTGGGCTCCCAGTAGAAGACCCCGATCGCGCCGTTGCTGCGGGCCGCGTTCTGTACGGCGGTGAAGTTGTCCGCCTGGCCCTGCCAGCTGAGCGGGTAGCCCGAGCAGCCCGTCGTGATGGAGTTGGCGGTGCCGTCCGCGTTGGCCGAGGTGAACGGGTAGGCCGTCTCGGCGATGATGACGTCCTTGCCGTAGCGGGACTTCATGTCGGCCACGACACTGCCCATGTTGGCGATCGTGCCGTGCCACGGGCAGTAGTAGGACAGCCCGGTGATGTCCCAGTTGACGCCCTTGGCCTTGATGCCGTCGTAGAACCAGCGGGCGTTGGCGTCACTGTCGGCGTCGGCGGTGTGGATGATCACCTGGGTGCCGCTGTTGCACGCCTTGGTCGCGTTGTAGCCCGACTTGAGCAGCAGGCTGAGGTTGGTGAAGTCGTTGTTGACGACCTTGCCCTCGTTCCACAGCATGCCGACGTTGATCTCGTTGCCGATCTGCACGCTGTCCGGGGTGGTGCCCTGCGACTTGAGGCTGTTGCAGACGTCGTACGTGTAGTTGTAGACGTCGGTCTGCAACTGACTGATCGTGTGGCCGGCCCACGCCGCGGGCTTGTTCTGGTTGCCCGGGTCCGCCCAGGTGTCCGAGTAGTGGAAGTCGACCAGCAGCTTCAGCCCCTTGGCCTTCACCTGCTTCGCGTAAGACAGCACCTTGGCCTTGTTGTTGTAGCCGCTGGCGGGGTTGTTCCAGACCCGCAGGCGGACGTAGTTGACGCCGAGGCCCTTGAGGATGTCCAGCGGGTCCTTGGCGGTGCCGCTCGCGTCGTAGTACTTGGCACCGAGGTCGAGGGCGCGCTGCGCGGTCGACACATCGGCACCGCGCATGGTGAGCGTCCCGGCGGCAGAGGCGCTGGGCGTGGTGAGCAGGGATGCGGGCAGGGCGAGGGCCGCGAGGAGCATGGCGGCTCTCACGAGGCGGCGTGGACCTTTGACGGTCATCCCGACCTCCTTGTCTGACATGACCATGTGGATAACGTCTGGGAACGCTCACAGTACGAGGAGTGATGGGGACTGTAAATACGTGTGTCGGCAGTATTTCGGGGAGGTTAGAGGGCTTCCTGTGAGGAAGATCAAGTGTGTACGTACACAGCTTCGCCGGAACTCGGGTGCGCCGCCTCGGGCGCGACGGGCAGGATGCCCCCATGGCCAACGCTCCGAGCACCTTCCACCAGCGCCTCGTCGAACAGCCCCGCCCGACCGGCCTGGCCCTCGCTCCCGACGGCACTCGCCTGGTGGCATCGGTCCAGAGCCTCGACGAGGAGGGCTCGCGATACGTGTCGGAGCTGTGGGAGGTGGATCCGGCGGGCGAGCGCGACCCCCGGCTCGTGACCGGGTCTCGGCAGGGCGACCGTGCCCCCGCCTTCACCGCCGACGGCACCTTGCTGTTCCTCTCCGAGCGTGGCCCGCAGGAGCCACCGGGAGCGGCACTGTGGGCGCTGACCGCGAACGGTGAGGTCGAGCGGATCGCCCACCATCCGGGCGGAACAAGCGCGTTCACCGCCGCCTCTCGTTCGGCCACGATCGCGTGGACGGCTGCGCTCCTGCCGGGCGCCGCGGACGCCGACACCCACGCCGCCCTGCTCCACGAGCGCGATCGGCAAGGCGTCACCGCGGTCCTGTACGAGGCGACCCCCACCCGCGCCGACGGCGCGGACCTCGGTCCCGCCGAACCGCACACCTTCGTCCTTCGCGGCGACGCCCCGCCGATCGACGCGGGCGGCCAAGGACGCGCGGGCGCAGGCGACATGGCCCTGTCCCCGGACGGTTCGGTGGTCGCCTACACCCGGGCCCCGACGAGCACGGCCCCGGACACGAACGTCGTCGTCATCGCCGACGCGTCGACCGGCGCGGAGCGCCGCACCTTCTCCCGCCCGGGCCATCAGTACTACGGCCCGGTCTTCACCGCCGACGGCACGCGCCTGATCTGCGAACGCCAGAAGGAGGAAACGTACGACACCGAGTGGCGGGACACCCTCGTCGCCCTCGACTCCGTCTCAGGCGAGGAGACGGACCTCCTGCCGGATTTCGACAACTGGCCCTGGCCGGGACGGGCGATCCCCTCACCGGTTCCCGGGGACACCACGCTGTGGTTCACCGGCGACGAGCGGGGCCACTGCCCGGTCTTCCGCCGTGACCCGGACGGCACCGTCACCCGCCTCACCGCCTCCGGTGCCTACACCTCCCTCTGCGTGTCGCCCGACGGAGCCACCCTCTATGCCCTGCGCAGCGCGCTCGACAGCCCGCCCCGGGCGGTACGACTGGACGCGGGCAAGCCCGACCAGCACCCCGCCTTCCTCGAGAGCCCGGGAGACCTCGGCCCTCTTCCCGGCACGCTGACCGAGGTCTCCGCGACCGGCGACGACGGCTTCGCCCTCCGCGCCTGGCTGGTTCTGCCCGAGAGCGCGGGGCCCGACGACCCCTCACCCCTCCTTGTCAACGTGCACGGCGGACCTCAGGGGTCCTGGAGCGACTGGCCCGGGCAGTGGAACCCGTGGCCCTTCGCGGCCCGCGGTTACGCCGTGCTCCTGCCCGACCCGGCCCTGTCCTCCGGATACGGGCAACGGATGCAGGAACGCGGCCGTGGCCAGTACGGTGGCCGGCCCTACCACGACGTCATCGCCCTCACCGACGCCGCACTGGCCCGCCCCGACCTCGACCCGAGCCGGACGGCCCTCGCCGGCTGGTCCTTCGGCGGCTACCTCGCGGGCCGCGCCGCGACCCGCACCGACCGCTTCAGAGCGCTCGTCTCCCACGCCGGGTTGTGGAACCTGGAGGCCTTCCAGAGCGAGACCGACATGCACACGTACTTCCGCGAGATCTTCGGCGACCCGCGCACCCGGCGGGAACGGTACGAGGCGGACTCACCCCACTTCGACGCGGCGAACCTGACGACGCCCATGCTGATCGTGCACGGCGGCAACGACTACCGGGTCCCGGTGAGCCAGTCGACGGCCCTCCACCACGACCTCCAACGCCAGGGCGTACCCGCCAAGTTCCTGTACTTCCCCGACGAGGGCCACGGCATCGAAGCCCCGAACCACCTGCGCCTCGTGTACGAGACGGCCCTGAACTTTCTCGACCACCACGTACTCGGCGCGGAGTGGAAGCGGCCCGGGCTCCTGTGACCTCGCCGAGCACGCGACCGGAGCTTCAGTCGAGCAGGATGTGGCGCAGCATCCGCGTGAGGTAGGCGGTGAGCTGTTCCGGCGGCATCGAGGCGAGCGGGTCGGTTCGCGCGATGTAACGGCTGAAGGCGACGCCGATCATCTGCGCCCCCACGAGTGCCACACGGGCGTCCAGGTCGTCGTCCGGAGCCGCCGTGCCGTCGGGGCGGAGCACGGACCGGTAGACGGCGGCACTGCGCTCCTGCATCGCGGCCAGCAGGTCGGCGGCCGCGCGTTCGTCGGATGCGGCACCCCGTACGAGGGCGACGAGCGGGTCGCCGGCGGCGTCGGTCTCCATCCGCCGTACGAAGGCTTCGGCGATCCGGTCGGGCAGTGTCGCCGGGTCCCCGGCCGTCACCTGCTCCAGGTCGCGATGGCCGGGCACCGCCGCCAGGAAGAGCCGTTCCTTCGAGGCGAAGTGGCGGGTGATCAGGCCGTGGGTGACACCGGCCCGTCCCGCGATGTCCCGCAGGGTGGTGCGGGCGTAGCCGCGCTCGGCGAAGGCGTGGCGGGCCGCGTCCAGGATGGCGGCCCGGTGTCCCTCGGGGTCCCGCCGACGTCTGCGCGGCGGACTCCCCGGCCCTTCCCGGTCTTTCGCGGCGCCCTCTTCCATGTGATCACTGTACTTCGGGCACGCAGCGTCGTTTCGGACCCCGCTATGGTTAGTATCCAACTGGATATTAAGAGTTGGGCGCGCCCGACCGACAACTGAGGGACGGTCCGTATGACCAGCACACTCGTCGTAGGCGGCAGCGGCGGACTGGGCGAAGTGATCGCCAGGCATCTCGCCGACCGCGGGGACGACGTCATCGTCACCAGCAGGGACAAGGCACGGGCGGAGGCCACCGCCGCCCGGATAGGCGCGGGGGCCCGGGGCTTGGCCCTCGACCTCGGCCGACCGGAGACGATCGGTGCCGAATTGGCCGGAGTGACCGAGATCGACCATGTCGTCATCACCGCGGTCGGCCAGGCGGCGAACTCCCTGGCGCAGTTCAACGTCACCGATGCCGTGGCGGCGGTGACCATGAAGCTCGTCGGCTACGCAGAGACCGTCCGCGTGCTGCGCGACCGCTTCAACCCCGGCGCCTCCGTCGTCCTCTTCGGCGGGCTCGCCAAGGAACGTCCTTACCCCGGCTCGACCATCGTCAGCACCTTCAACGCCGGGATCACCGGCCTGGTGCGGACCCTCGCCGTGGAGATCGCCCCGCACCGCGTCAACGCCCTGCACCCGGGCCTGATCGGCGACAGCCCGAAGTGGCGCGACGTTCCCGACCCGCCGCACTCGGCCCAGACCCCGATCGGACGACTGGTGACGATGGCGGAGATCGCCGACGCCACCGAGTTCCTGCTCCGCAACACCGGCGTCAACGCCCATGACCTGCACATGGACGGCGGCCTCCTCGCCACCTGACCCTCAGCCGTCCGACCCGGGCCGCAGCCGCAGCGTGAGGATCTGGAACGGTCGCAGCGTCAACCGGAGACCGTCCGCCAGCGGTTGGTGGCTCGACGGATCGTCCAAGGGGCGCTCCAGCAGGTCGGTCACCAGGGACGAGGCCAGCGGGAAGCCGGTGGTGAGGGTGGCCGCGGCCCGCGCACCCCGGGACTCGTAGAGCCGTACGACGACGTCCCCGCTGCGGTCGTCGGCGAGCTTGACCGCCTCCACGACCACGCCCTCGTGGTCCACCGACACCAGCGGGGCGACCGTCGCACTGCCCGGCACCACCCGCTCGGGCAGGTTGAAGCGGTACCCCTCGCGCCGCGCGTCGCCGACGTCGGCGCCGATCACCAGGGCGTAACCGAGCCGGTGGGTGCCCTGGTCCTGGTCCGGGTCGGGGAAGCGGGCGGCGCGCAGCAGGGAGAGGCGCACCGTGGTGGTCGTACCGCCGTCGGGGCGCACGTCACGGGTGACGTCGTGGCCGTAGGAGGAGTCGTTGACCAGGGCGGCTCCCCAGTCGGGCTCGCCGACGTGCACGAAACGGTGGGCGCACGTCTCGAACTTGGCCGCGTCCCAACTGGTGTTGGTGTGGGTGGGCCGTTCGACGTGACCGAAGGGGATCTCGGCCGTCGAGTGCGCGGCCCGCACATCCAGGGGGAAGGCCGCCTTGAGGAACTTCTCCCGCTCGTGCCAGGCGACGACCGTGTCGATCACCAGCCCGCGTGACCCGGCCGGCAGCGTCAGGGTCTGCTCGATCCTGGACTCCCCGAAGACCCGGACCACCCGGACTCCGTCGGCGGTCGCGGTGACGGACTCGGCGTCGGTGAGGTCGCGCACGGTGTTGCGGTAGAAGGCGTCGACGTCCCAGGCGTCCCACTGGTTGGGGAAGTCCTGGTGCAGCTGGAGCAGGTTCCCGACCGCGCCGGGAGCCAACGCCTCCCGGCCGGCGGTGTGGTCGTAGGCGGAGGTGATCAGACCGCGGGCGTCCAGAACGACCCGGACCAGAGCGTTGTCGAGGACGAACCCGTCCCCGTCCGGCACCGGCGTCGCCGGCGCGTCGACGGGCCCCGAGAGCGGGCCCGCGCCGAACGCCACGACCCCGCCCCGGGCATGCGGCGCGGAGTTGAAGACGACCGTGCCCCCGGGCTCCCCGGCCAGCACCCCCTGCGCCGCACCGATCAGCTCCTGCAATTCACGCGCCAGGGCCGCGTACGTCTCCTCCGCCTCCCGGTGCACCCAGGCGATCGACGTCCCGGGCAGGATGTCGTGGAACTGGTGCAGCAGCACCGTCTTCCACAGCCGGTCCAGCGCCTCGTACGGATACGGCGACCCGTGCCGTACGGCCGCGGTCGCCGCCCACAACTCGGCCTCGCGCAGCAGGTGTTCACCGCGCCGGTTGCCCTGCTTGGTGGCCAGCTGACTGGTCAGGGTGCCGCGGTGGAACTCCAGGTAGAGCTCTCCGGACCACACCGGCGCGCCGCCGTTCGCCTCGTACTCGTCGTGGGCGCGGCGGAAGAAGTCCGCGGGCCCCTCCAACTCGATACGCGCCGAGCCCTCCAGGTCCCGGAGCCGGTCGGCCCGCGCCAGCATCTCGCGGGTCGGACCGCCACCGCCGTCACCGTAACCGAACGGGATCAGCGAGTGGTTGGCGCCCGCCTTGTCCTGGAAGTTCCTTACGCTGTGGGCGACTTCGGCACCGGACAGCTCGCCGTTGTAGCTGTCGACGGGCGGGAAGTGGCTGAAGATCCGGGTGCCGTCGATGCCCTCCCACCAGAAGGTGTGGTGCGGGAACTTGTTGGTGGTGTTCCAGGACATCTTCTGGGTCAGGAACCACTTCACCCCGGCGAGCTTCATCAGCTGCGGCAGGGCCGCGTTGTAGCCGAAGGTGTCCGGCAGCCACATCTCCTCGGTCTCGACGCCGAACTCCTCCAGGAAGAACCGCTTCCCGTGGACGAACTGGCGCACCAGGGCCTCGCCGCCGCTGATGTTGGTGTCCGGTTCCACCCACAGGCTGCCGGCCGGCAGGAACTGCCCGGTCTTCGCCTTCTCCTGGGCCCGCGCGTACACCTCGGGCCGGTGCTCCTTCAGCCAGGCGAGCTGCTGCGCCTGGGACATGACGAACCTGAACTCCGGGTGATCGTCCATGAGGTGGGTGACGTTGGAGACCGTCCGGGCCACCTTGCGCACGGTCTCGCGCAGCGGCCACAGCCACGCGGTGTCGATGTGCGCGTGCCCGACCGCCGAGACGCGGTGCGCGCTCGCGTGCGCGGGTGACGCCAGTACGGGAGCGAGGGCGGCCCGGGCCGCGGCCGCGCTGCCGCTGACGTCCTGCAGGTCGATCGCGTCCAGGGCGCGTTCGACCGCCCGCAGGAGCTGCCAGCGGCGCGGGGAGTCGGGGGACAGCTCGGGCATCAGCTGCCCCAACACCTCCAGATCCTGGACGAGTTCGTGGACCTGCCGGTCGAACACGGTGAGGTCCAGACGCCGTAGCCGGTAGAGGGGCTCACCGGGGTCCGCGGCCGGGTCGCCCAGCCACGGTGCCCGGCCGCCCACCGAAGTGGGTCCGAAGGTGAGCTCGCCGGGGGCACTGTGCATGACGACCGGGTTGGCGGCGGCCTCGATGTGGGCGATGAACTCCTCGCCGCCCACGGCCTGTTCGGCGACCGGAAGCCAGATGTTGCGCGGGTTGAGCGCCTTCACCGCGGTGCCGTCCGGGCGGTAGACCAGTCCCTCGGCGGAGAAGCCCGCGGAGTGGGTGGCGAACCCGAGATCCAGGACGGCCTCGACCGTCTCACCGGCCCAGTCCGCCGGAATCGTGCCGCTGACCTTGAACCAGCTCGTCGACCAGGCCGGTCCCCACCACTCGCCGACCCGGGCCGGACGGTAGGGAGCGGCCAGCCCCTCACGGACCGGCACCGGCTCACCGGCGACGTTCCACACCCCCACCTCCAGGGGGACGGACCGGGCGTGGACGGCGGGCCGAATCCGCTCGTCGAGCACTCGGGCGAGCCGCTGTTCGGTGAGGTCACGGTCGTTGTGCATCACTTCTCCGTACAGGGGGGGGAGTCAGCCCTTGAGCGCGCCGCCGAGCGCGAAGCCGCCGCCCAGCTTGCGGGCCAGCAGCAGGTAGAGCATCACGACGGGCAGGGAGTAGAGGAGGGAGAACGCCGACAGCTGCCCGTACTGGGTCTGGTCGTGGGCGGAGAGGAAGGTGAACACGCTGACGGACGCGGGGAGTTTCTCCGGGGACAGCAGCAGGATGAAGGGGACGAAGAAGTTTCCCCACATGCCGATGAACGTGAAGATGGTGACCACCACGACACCCGGCCGCATCAGCGGCAGCACCACCCGCCACAGCACCTGCATGGTGTTCGCGCCGTCGATGCGGGCGGCCTCCTCCAGGACGATCGGGACGCCGTCCATGAAGTTCTTCATCAGCCAGATCCCGAACGGCAGCGCGGACGCGGCCAGGAACAGGGTGGTCCCCGGCATCGAGTCGATCAGGTTCACCTGCACGAACATGCTGTACACCGGGATCATCACAGCGGTGATGGGCAGTCCGGTGGAGAACAGGATCGTGTAGAGGAACGGCCGCCGTACCCGGGACCGGTAGCGGGAGAGCGGGTAGGCGCACAGGACCGACGCCACCACGGTCACCGCCGTACCGAAACCGCACAGCAGCAGGCTGTTGAGCATCGGACGGTAGGTCGTGTCGACATTGAGGACCGCGTCGAAGTTGTCCAGCGTCAACGCCGAAGGCCACTTCAGCCGGAAGGAGTTGGTGTCGCTCACCGAGGCGAGCGCCATCCACAGCAGCGGCAGGACGTAGAGCACCGATACGGCGAGCAGGACGAGGTTGATCGCCAGGCGCCCGGGCCGCACGCGGCGCCCGTGTGGGTGGCTCCGTGCGATCGGCACCTTGTTCACGGTCCGGGCGGGCGGGGTGGCGACGGCGGCCATCAGTCGTCCTCCAGTTTCAGCAGCCGGATGTACACGACGGAGAACAGGGCGCCGACCACCAGCAGGACCAGGGCGATGGCGGTGCCGTAGCCGATCAGGCTGTTCTGGAAGGCCTGTTGGTACATGAAGATCGGCAGTGTCTCGCTCTTGTTGCCGGGTCCGCCGCGGGTCATGGTGTAGATCAGCCCGAAGACGGAGAGCGTCTGGAGCGTGATCAGCATCAGGTTCGTCAGGATCGACGGTCTGATGACCGGCAGGACGACCCGCCACAGCCGCTGCCAGGGGCCGGCCCCGTCCATCTCGGCGGCCTCCACCAGCTCCTGCGGTACGTCGTTGATGGCGGCGGTGAAGACCATCAGCGAGAAGGCGGTGCCGCGCCACACGTTGGCCAGGCACACCGCGAGGATCGGCATCGTGTAGAGCCAGTTCTGGTCCGGCAGATGCACGGCGTCGAGAAGCGAGTTGAGTGAGCCCTCGTCGTAGAAGAAGGCGTACATCAGATAGCCGGCGACCACCTCGGGCAGCACCCAGGCGGCGATCACCACGCCGTTCACCAGCGCCCGTACCGGCCGGGTGGCCTTCTGCATCAGGACGGCCAGCGCGAGCCCGAGGGTGTTCTGCCCGATGACCGCGGAGCCGACCACGAACAGCAGGGTCAGCCACATCGCGTTGAGGAAGTCGGCGTCCTTGAACGCCCGGGTGAAGTTGTCGACGCCGACGAAGTCGGTACCGGCGGCCCCGGTGAGCTGCATGTCGGTGAACGCGTAGTAGACGCAGTACGCGATCGGACCGGCCAGGAACACCGCCAGCAGGACCACGGCCGGGACCGTCGGCAGGCCGCGCAGCAGCGAGCGGACGGCGGGGGCGGGCGCCCCGCGGGACCGGCGGAGGCGACCGCCGGTCCCGTGAGGCGCCGGAGCGAGGGTGGTCACGAAGTGCCCTCCGCGGTCTTGTCGTCGCCCACCGCCGCCTTGACATCGTTATCGAAGGTCGAGGCGGCCTTGTCGACGGAGTCCTGACCGGTCGTCACGGACTCCATCGCCTTCTGGATCGCGGTCGAGACCTGGTTGTACTCGGGCAGTCCGGGCCGGTAGTGGGTGTCGGCCACCAGCTCGGTGAAGAACTTGTTGGTCGGCACCGAGTTCAGGTACGCAGGGTCGGATGCGACGTCGGTGCGCACCGCGATGTTCGCGTTCGTCACGTTCCACTGCGCGGCGTTGGCCTTCGTCTGGAGCGTGGTCGACAGGAACTTCCAGGCCAGGTCGGGGTTCTTGGCCTTCGCCGGGATCGACCAGGCCCAGCCGCCGGACATGCTCGTACGGCCCGGCGCCTGGCCGTTCTGCGTGGGCATCGCCGCGTTGCCCATCACCGACTGCCACTTCGGCCACGGCTTGGCCGCCGCCGAACTCCAGTTGTTGGGCATCCAGGAGCCGTCGATGTCGATCGCCAGCTTGCCCTCGGGGATGAGCTCGGTGCCCACGGTGGTACCGAAGTTGGCGCCCAGCGCCTGCTGCTTGGACGGGCCGAGGTCCTGGCCGTAGAGGGTGTGGACGAAATCGAGCGCGTCCTTGAAGCCCTGGCTGCCCACCACCCACTTCTTCTGCGTGGCGTCATACAGCGACTTGTCGCCGGCCGGCGTGCCGTACAGCAGCATCTCGAAGCCCTGCATGGAGGAGGCCTCGCCGCCCGCCTGGCCGGTGTAGAGGTTCAGCGGGGTGACGCCGGGCAGCTTCGCCTTGATCTTCTTGGCGGCGGCGAGCACGTCGGCCCAGGTCTTGGGCTGCCAGGGCACCGGGATCCCGGCCTTCTGGAGGAGCTGCTTGTTGTACCAGATGCCACGGGTGTCGGTGTCGTCCGGCACGGCGTAGGTCTTGCCGTCGGAGGCTCCGGTCACCGCGGCCCTGGCGGCCTTGGCGTACTGCGACCAGTCGGACCACTTCGCGGTGTAGGAGTCCAGGGGCTTGAGATAGCCGCCCGCGATGTCGGAGTTGATGAGCGCGGTGTCCTCGTAGACGAGGTCGGGCGCGGTCGCGGGGGAGCGCATCATGAGCTGGAGCTTGGTGTAGTAGTCGTTCTCGGAGGCGACCACCGGCACGAGGGTGACCTTGGTGCCCGGGTTGGCCTTGGTGAACTGCTTCACCATCGAGGCGAGGAAGGTGGCCTGGATCTTGTTGGTGCTGTCCAGGTTCTGCCAGTAGACGACCTTGATGGACTTGGCCGAGCTGCCTGACGAGCCCGAACCGCAGCCGGTGACGGCCAAGGTGGTGGCGGCGGTGAAGGCCGCGGCGGTGACGATTCTTGAGCGCACAGTGGGTTCCTCCGGAACGCGAAACCTGAGGGAAAGCCGCGAGTTCTCAGCCTGGAGGCCAGCTCGGACGACGCTCCAGCCTCTGCGCCACCCTGCGCTGATCGGCCTCGATGGCCGGATTTTGATGGGCGTCAGCTAAATCCATTTGATGGATGAAGTCAATGCTTCCAGTATGTAAACTTTCGCCCTGGGAGCGCCGGGGCGGCGCAGGCGAGGGATCAGGTGACCGACAGGTGACGATGCTCAGCGGGACGAACCTGCCGCGGGTCGGCGGCTACAACCAGGCCGTCGTGCTGGACGCCATCCGCACCACGGGCCAGGTGAGCCGGGTCGAGCTGGCCGCCCTCACCGGGCTGACCAACCAGACCGTCTCCAACGTCGTCCGCAAGCTGCTCGACGCCGGTCTCGTGGCGGAGTCCGGCCAGGCCCCCTCCAGCGGCGGCAAGCGCCGCACCCTGCTGACCCTCCGGGCCGACGGGGCCTGCGCGGTCGGCGTCCACCTCGACCCCGACGCCGCGGTCATCGTGGTGGTCGATCTGGCCGGCGAGGTGATCGGCAGCCGACGCCTGCGGCTCACCGACCCGGGCGACCCGGCCGACGTGGTGGACCGCATAGCCCGCACCACCGGGCGCCTCCTCGACCGCAGCGCCGTGGATCGCACCCGCCTGCTCGGTCTGGGCATCGCCGCGCCCGGCCCCCTCGACGGCACCACCGGCGCCGTGGTCTCCCCGCCGAACTTCCCCGGCTGGGGCCGCGTCCCCCTCGCCGACATGTTCGCCGAGGCCACCGGTCTGCCCGTCGCCCTGGACAACGACGCCACGGCCGCCGCCATCGGAGAGCGCTGGATCGGCGGAGCCGATCGGGCCGGCAGCTTCCTCTTCCTCTACCTCGGCACCGGAGTCGGCGCCGGAATCGTCCTCAACAACACGGTCCTGCACGGCGATTCGGGCAACGCCGGCGAATTCGGGCACATGGCCGTGGAGCCCGGCGACCGCGTCTGCCACTGCGGTGCGATGGACTGCCTCGGCCCCTACGTCAGCCCCGCCGCGATCATCGACGACCTGCTGCGCCGGTACGGCTCCGCCGCCGCCGAGCGCATCGGCCTCACCGGTACGCCCGACTCCGTGCACCACGACTGGAAGGCCCTGCGCCGAGCTGCCCGCGCGGGGGACGCCGACGCCTGCGAGGTCGTACGGCGAGCCGCGCGCCGTATCGGCGAGGCCGCGCGCGGCGCCGCCAGCCTCCTCGACGTCAGCCGGGTCGTCCTCGGCGGCGAGGCGCTGCGCGGTATCGAACCGATCATCCGCGAGGAGGTCGAGGCCGCCGTCAACCGCACATCCGTCGCCCGTACGATCCGGACGGTCGCCGTCGAGCAGAGCGTGATCGGCGAGACGGTGGGCGCGGTGGGCGCGGCGTCGCTGGTGCTGCACGGGAACTACGCGCCGGGGTGGCGGATGCTGACGGATGTGCCGGGCTGAAGTGGGTGCGGTGCGCGCCGAGTTGGCGGTGTGCCGACGTTCCGCGCCCGAAGTCCGGGTCAGTGGCGCGGTGTGCGTCGGCGGCGGGTCTGGTGCGTAGGCACCAGGACATGTGACTGGCTGGTCCGGGTGCACCAGGGCAGGACGGCTGCGCAGGACGATGTCCGGCGGGGCGCCGGAAGGAAGGGTTGGAGGTGCGCGAGTTCCGCGCATTCCCCCTGCCTAGCGGCGTCTGGAGTGATCGACAGGTGGCTACTTTTCTCTACCGGATCGGACGGTGGGCCTTCCGGCGGCGCCGGCTCGTGGGCGGTTTGTGGCTGAGTGTCCTGGTGCTGGCCGTCGCCGCCGCCGCCCTGGCACCGGCCGGCGAGGACGAGGACCTCGCCATGCCCGGCACCGAGTCGCAGAAGGCGTTCGACCTGCTGGACGAGCGCTTCCCGCAGAGCAACTCCCAAGGGGCCGAGGCCCGCCTGGTGTTCCGTGCCCCGGACGGACAGCGGGTCACGGCCAGGCAGAACAAGGCGGCCGTCGAGGACGCGCTCGGCTCGCTGGACCAGGGCGAGCAGGTCGCGTCGACCACCGACCCCTACACGACCGGCGCCGTCAGCGAGGACGGCACCATCGCCTACTCGACGATCACCTACACCGCGGGCGCCGTCGATCTGACCACGTCGGCGAAGAGTGCCCTCGAGGACGCCGCGTCCCGGGCCCGGGACGCGGGGCTGACCGTGGAGATCGGCGGCTCGGCCCTGGACGCGGAAGAGGAGCTGGGCGGGGCGACGGAGATGATCGGCGTGGCGGTGGCCGCGGTGGTGCTGGTCCTCGCCCTCGGATCGCTGGTCGCGGCCGGACTGTCGCTGCTGACCGCCTTCGTGGGCGTGGCCATCGCCTTCGGCCTGGTCTCCGCGCTGGCCGTTCCGCTGGGCCTGACGTCCACCGTCGCCATCCTGGCGCTGATGCTGGGCCTTGCGGTCGGCATCGACTACGCGCTGTTCATCACCTCCCGCTTCCGCGACGAGCGTGCCCGGGGCAGCGAGCCGGAGGAGGCCGCCGGCCGGGCGGTGGGCACGGCCGGATCAGCCGTGGTCTTCGCCGGGGCGACCGTCGTCATCGCCCTGGTCGGGCTCGGGGTCGTCGGAATCCCCGAGCTCACCAGGATGGGCATGGGCGGCGCGGGTGCCGTGGCCCTCGCCGTACTCGTCGCGCTGACCCTGGTCCCCGCACTGTTCGGCTTCTTCGGCCGGCGGGTCCTGTCCCGCGCCGTCCGCAAGGCCACCCCTGCGGCAGGCGAGCGTTCGCACCCGGTGCCCGGCGCGGCCGGCCGGCCCGGCCTCGGCACCCGCTGGGCGCGGTTCGTGCTGCGCCGGCCGGTGGCCGTGCTGATGATCGCGGGACTCGGTCTCGGCGCCGTCGCCCTTCCCGCGCTGAGCCTCGAACTCGGGCTGCCCGGAGACGAGTCCAAGTCGGTGCAGACCACCCAGCGGCGCGCCTACGACCTGCTGTCGGAGGGTTTCGGCCCAGGCTTCAACGGCCCGCTGACCGTGGTCGTGGACATGTCCCGGGCAGCGGACACCCGGGCCACCACCGACTTGGTCGCCAAGACCGTACGGGAGGTGGACGGAGTCGCGTCCGTCGGCGATCCGGTGCTCAACCGGAGTAAGGACACGGCCGTTCTCACCGCCGTCCCGCGGACCGCGCCGAACAGCGGCGCGACGAAGGACCTGGTGCACGCGATCCGGGACGCGGTCCCGGGCGTCGAGGCCGACACGGGCGCCGGCATCCTGGTGACCGGCACCACCGCGCTGAACATCGACATCTCCGAGGCCATGTCCGACGCCCTCGTCCCCTATCTGAGCGTGGTCATCGGCCTGGCGGTGCTTCTGCTGATGGTGGTCTTCCGTTCGGTCCTGGTCCCGGTCAAGGCAGCGCTCGGGTTCCTGCTGTCGGTGGGTGCCGCCTTCGGCGTCCTCGTCGCCGTCTTCCAGTGGGGCTGGGCGGCGGACCTGATCGGCATCGAACAGACCGGACCGGTCATGTCCCTGATGCCGATCCTCATCATCGGCATCGTGTTCGGCCTCGCCATGGACTACGAGGTCTTCCTCCTCACCCGCATGCGGGAGGCCTACGCCCATGGCGCGTCCCCCGGCGAGGCGATCGTCAACGGTTTCCGGCACAGCGGACGGGTGGTGGCCGCGGCGGCCATCATCATGATCAGCGTGTTCGCCGGATTCATCGGGATGAACAGCCCCACCATCCAGACGATGGGCGTCGGTCTGGCCGCCGCCGTGGCCTTCGACGCCTTCGTGGTCCGGATGGCGATCGCGCCCGCGGTCCTGGCACTGCTCGGCCACCGGGCCTGGTGGCTGCCCCGTATTCTGAACGGCGTGTTGCCGAACGTGGACATCGAGGGTGAGGCACTGAGCAGGCAGGTCCCGGCCGCCGCGAGCGAGCGGGACGCGGCGGTGCGGCGTCTGCCCGTCGGACGGGACTGAACCGGCCATGACGAACACGGGTGGCGGTGGCCCGCGATCACGCGGCACGTGGTGGCGGGAGGCAGCGATCACGGCGACGGCGTTCGCGCTCTGTCTGCTCGGCGGCGTCGTGCAGGACGACGGCAGCACACTGTCACCGCCCTCTGCCGCCGCCTACGTCATCGCCGTGGTGTCCTGTGCCGTGCTTCCGATGCGGCACCGGGCACCCCTGACCGCCATGGCGGTCACCACCGCGAGCGGCGTACTCGCTCCCTTTCTCGGTCTTCTGCTGAGCCCTCTCATCGCGGCCCCGGCCGTGATCGCCGCCTACTCCTACGCGCTCACCGCGCGCACCGAACGGCGCGCGGCGAGCGCGGTGGCGCTCATCTCCGTCGCGCTGCTCGTCGCCTCCACCCCCTTGTTCGGGGCCCTGTCGTGGAAGGACGCGAGCAGGGTGGGGGCGGTGGCGGCGTTCCCGCTGGTGGCCGGCGTACTGGGGCACTCGGTGCACAACCGGCGGGCCTACCTGGCGGCCATGGAGGAACGCGCCCTGCGGGCCGAGCAGAGCCGGGACAGCGAGGCACGCCGCAGAGTGGCCGAGGAACGGGTGCGCATCGCCCGCGAACTGCACGACCTGGTGGCCCATCAGATCACCCTGGCCAACGCGCAGGCCACGGTCGCCGCCCACCTCTTCGACAGCCGCCCGGAGCAGACCCGCAGGAGTCTCAAGGAGCTTGTCGAGACCACCAGCGACGCGCTCGACGACCTGCGGGCCACGGTCGGTCTGCTACGCCAGTCCGGGGACGCGGCCGCGCCCCCCGAACCGGCGCCCGGGCTGTCCCGGCTGCCCACGCTCCTGGAGTCCTTCCGCCGCGCGGGTCTGGGGGTGTCGGTGCACCAGGAGGGCACGGCCAGAGCGCTGCCGCCGGGAGTGGACCTGACCGCCTACCGCATCGTCCAGGAGGCCCTGACCAACGTGACCAAGCACGCCGGCACCGGAACCGCCCGGGTGGGACTCGCCTGGCACCGCGATCGCGTGACCATCACGGTCGCCGACGACGGAGGGGGCGGCCATGCGGCACCGACGGCCTCCGCCGGACCGAGGGCGTCCGCGGCGGGGGACCGGCCGCCCGGCTACGGTCTGATCGGGATGCGTGAACGTGCCACCGCGATCGGGGGACACCTCTCGGCGGGCCGGCGACCGGAGGGCGGCTTCCTCGTCCACGCCCGGCTGCCCCTCCCGCCCGCCAAGGACACGGCGCGCGGAACTGACGGGGCGACAGCCTTCGAGGAGCGGACGGCCGACGCGGCGACCGGTGACGGAGCGACGGGGGACGCGCCGTGACGCTCCGAGTCCTGCTCGCCGACGACCAGGCGCTGCTGCGCGGTGCCTTCAGGATGCTTCTCGACTCCGCCGACGACATCACCGTGGTCGGTGAGGCCGCCGACGGCCGGGAGGCGGTGAGACTCACCCGGGAGCTGCGCCCGGACGTGGTCGTCATGGACATCCGTATGCCCGAGGTGGACGGCCTCACCGCCACGTCCCAGATCTGCGCGGACCCCGAACTGCGCGCCAGCCGCATCCTGATCCTCACCACGTACGAGACCGACGAGTACGTCGCCCAGGCGCTGCGCGCCGGGGCCGGCGGCTTCATCGGCAAGGGCATCGGGGCCGAGGACCTGCTGGACGCGGTGAGGACCATCGCCGACGGCGACACCCTTCTGTCCCCCGCCGCGACCCGTTCCCTGGTCGCCCGATTCCTGGCCACACCGGACGACGTCCCCTCGCACCGGCCCGAACGGCTCGCCGTGCTCACTCCGCGCGAGCGCGAGATGGTGGCCCTGGTAGCGACCGGCCTGTCCAACCAGGAGATCGCCGAGCGGATGTTCCTCAGCCCCTTCACGGTCCGCGCCCACGTGCAGCGCGCCATGACGAAACTCGACGCCCGCGACCGGGCGCAACTCGTCGTCATCGCCTATCGGACGGGCCTGGTCCGGCCCACTCCCGACGGCGACACGGACCGCAGGGCGTAGGACCTCGAACGAGTGGCCTCCCCGGCACCGGCAGGCTGTCGATCGCTGCCTACATGCTCGCCGAGGCGGGTTCGTGGCCATGAACCAGGCACTGGTCTCGTCACCATGCCTTCCGCGACACCACGACCGGCCCACTCAGCTCCGACTCTGTCCGAGTCCGCCGCACTCAGGTCAGGTTGAGGCCGCCGTCCAGCACGATGACCTCACCGGTCAGATAGGCGCTGGCGATCACCGACGCCACCAGGTCGGCCACGTCGGCGGGTCGGGCCGGGCGGTGCATCGGCGCACGGTCGCGCCACAGCTCGTGCGCGTGTGCCCAGTCCTTCGTCATCGGCGTGTCCACGAGGCCCGGTGCCACCGCGTTCACCCGTACGTCGGGCCCGAGCGCGGCGGCGAGCAGCCGGGTCACGTGGTTGAGTGCGGCCTTGCTCGCCGCGTACGGCACCGAGGAACCCTTGGGCCGTACGCCGGCGTGGCTGGTGATGTTGACGATGCTGCCGCCCCCGGGGGCCTGCCGTAGCGCCGGAAGGGCGGCGGTGCACAGCACCCAGGGCGCGATGAGGTTGACCTCCAGCAGGTGCCGCCAGTCCGCGGGAGTGGCCGCCGCGAGGTCAGCGTGCGGGATCGGCCAACTGATGCCCGCGTTGTTCACCAGCACGTCCAGCCGCCCGAAGTGGCCCAGCGCCCTCTCGACCATCCCACGGGCCTCCTCCTCGACGCCGAGATCCGCCTGGACGTAGGCCCCGCCGAGCTCCGCCGCCAGCGCCTGCCCGGCCTCCGCGCTGCGCCGCGAGTGCACGATTACCCGCGTCCCGTCCGCGGCGAGCCGCCGTACGACGGCCTCGCCGATCCCCGACGTGGACCCGGTGACCAGGGCGACGGGCCGGTCTTCCGCTTCGATGCTCATGACAGTGGATCTTGCCAGGTCCACCGCCACCTGCGTCCAGGACCACTGCCACCTGTCCCTAGTCCGCCCCCCGCGCGGTTGTCCGCCCGCGTCCCCAGGCGGCCAGTGGCTGGAGGGCGTCGTTGAGACGCTCACCGTCCTCGGTCAGTGAGTACTCGACGCGGGGCGGCACCTCGTCGTAGGAGACGCGGCGCACGACGCCGTCCGTCTCCATCTCCCGTAGGTGGGACGCCAGCACCTTCTCGGTGATGCCTGGAAGCAGCCGGCGCAGTTCGCCGAAGCGGCGGCAGGGGTGTTCGTGGAGCGCCCAGAGAATCAGCACCTTCCACTTGCCGCCGATCACCTCCATCGCGGCGTCGATCCCGCAGATGTGTCCGTCCGGCGCGCCCGGCCGGTTCAGCGTCGTCATGCCCCACCCCTTCGACGTGCTCGCTCACCCCGGGGTAACCACCCACTCCGAAGTGCGTACTTGATCATGCATCGGCCTGTGACCAGCCTGATCGGCATGACACACAACACCGTTGAGAAGACCTCCGTCACCCTGCTGGGCCTCGGCGCGATGGGTACCGCGCTGGCCCGTACCTGGCTGGCCGCCGGCCACCCGCTCACCGTCTGGAACCGAACTGCCGCCCGTGCCAGGCCACTTGACGCGCAGGGCGCGAAGGTCGCCGACAGCGCGGCCGAGGCGGTCGCCGCGAGCGCCCTGGTCGTCGTCTGTCTGCTGGACGACGCCTCGGTCCAGGAGGCGCTGGCCGGCGCCGACCTGGCCGGCCGGGACCTGGTCAACCTGACCACCGGCACCCCCGCCCAGGCCCGCGAACGCGCCGAGTGGGCCCGCGAGCGCGGTGCCCGCTACCTGGACGGCGGGATCATGGCTGTCCCGCCGATGATCGGTGTCCCGGACTCCGGCGGCTATGTCTTCTACAGCGGCTCGCCGGAACTGTTCGAGCGGCACCGAAAGACGCTGGCGGTCCCGGGCGGCACCGTCTACGTCGGCCAGGACGCGGGCTTCGCGGCGCTGCACGACGTGGCCCTGCTCAGCGCCATGTACGGGATGTTCGCCGGTGCCGCCCACGCCTTCGCCCTGATCCGCAAGGAGGACATCGACCCCGCTTCGCTCGCCCCGCTGCTCGCCGACTGGCTCGTCGCGATGGCCCCCGCCGTGCACCGGACCGCCGACCAGCTGCGCAGCGACGACTACACCCGAGGTGTCGTCTCCACCCTCGCCATGCAGGTGGCCGGCACACCGGCGTTCCTGAGCACCGCCGAACAGCAGGGTGTCAGCCCCGAACTGCTCGCCCCTTACTTCGAGTTGATGCGCCGCCGGCTCGCCGAGGGCAGCGGGGAGGAGGACCTGACGGGCGTGATCGACCTGCTGGTGCGCTGACCCCCGCTCCACCGCCAGAGCCACCAGGCCGCCAGAGCCGCCCGGCCGTGCGGGTGCGACCCGGCTCCCGCCCGGCCCGCGCCGGGTCACGGCTTGATGCCCACCCCGGTCCACAGGCTGACCTCGGCGTCCGAGGCGGTGGGCTCCTTGTCCGGGCGCCAGCGGTGACCGACCGTGACTCCCGGGTCGAGCAGGTCGAGGCCTTCGAAGAAGCGCGCCACGTCGTCGCGCGAGCGGAACTGCACCGGCGTGCCCGCGCCCGTGTAGACGTCCGTGACCTTCTGCCACGTGTCCGGATCGAAGTCGGGCGTGCAGTGGCTCAGGGCCAGCGCGCTGCCCGAGGGAAGCTCGGCCAGCAGCCGGCTCACGATGCCGTACGGGTCCTGCGCGTCGGTGACGAAGTGCATGAGGGCGTTGAGGGACAGTGCCACCGGCCGGTTCGTGTCCAGCGCCTCGGCCAGCTCGGGCGCGTTCAGCAGCGCGTCCGGGTTGTTGACGTCGGCCTCGATGTACGTCGTGCGGCCCTCGGGCGTGTTGCGCATCAGTCGCTCGGCGTACTTGAGGACCAGGGGGTCGTTGTCGGCGTAGACCACCCGGGCGTCGGGCACCACCGACTGGGCGACCTGGTGGAGGTTCGGCTCGGTGGGGATGCCGGTGCCGATGTCCAGCCACTGACGGATGCCGTGCTCCCTCGCGAGCACGCGGGTGGCGCGGTGCATGAACGCGCGGTTCTCCCGGGCGCACGTGAAGATGCCGGGGTAGACCGACGCGACGGTCTCGGCCGCCTGTTTGTCGATGTCGAAGTGGTCCTTGCCGCCGAGGTAGTAGTCGTACATCCGGGCGGAGTGCGGCCGGCTGGTGTCGATCTCCCGCGCGGCGGGGGAGTTGCTCATCCTGTCCCTTTCAAGTGGTGTGCGTGGGGGGTGTCGGGCAGGTCGCTGCCGGGGGCAGGTCCGGCTCGGGTCGTGGTTCAGCCGGCCGTCAGATGGTCGGCGAGGCCCCGCTTGACGCCCGCGACGAACGCGGCGATCTCCTGCGGGGTGTAGATCAGCGCGGGTCCGGCCGGATCGGTGGACTGCCGCAGCGCCACCCGGCCGTCGGCCAGGAGCTTCGTCTGCACGCACTGGCCGCCGTTGGGGCCGCTCCACGGGGACTCCCAGCCCTGCTCGCCGAGTTCGGTGGCCGGCATCCCGTTGTAGACGTGACAGTCGGTGCTGGTCATGAGTACTCCTTGCGCATGCGGTTCAGGAGTGCCTTGCTGTCCGCGTCCGAGGTCAGCAGGGACATGCGGTTGTGCGCCTCCAGATGCGCCGACACGTCCGAGCGCTGGTCCAGGTACATCGCGCCGGAGAGGACCTCGGTGTAGACGATGTCCGGCAGCTCCGGCTCCTCGAAGCGGAAGTAGGTGAACGGGGCGCACGCGCCCACATGCGCACCGGCGGTGAACGGCACGACATCGACGCTGACGTGCTCCAGCTCCGAGATCTCCAGGATGCGTTCGATCTGCTCCCGCATGACCTCGGGGCCGCCGACCACCCGGTGCAGTACGGCCTCTTCCATCACCACCCACAGCGTGGGCGCGTCGGGTCTCTCCAGCAGGCTCTGGCGGTGCAACCGCAGATCCACCCGCCGCCCGAGGTCCTCGTCGGGCTCGCCCGGGAAGCCGCCGCGCAGGACCCCGCGCGCGTACGCGTGGGTCTGCAGCAGCCCCGTGACGTAGTGCGGCTCGTAGGTGCGCAGGGTCCTGGCCCCGGCCTCCAGGCTGACGTAGGCGCTGAACCACGTCGGCAGGACGTCCCGGTACGTGTGCCACCAGCCGGGCGCGTTGGCCCGCTCGGCGAGGGCGACGAACTCGTCGATCTCCTGCCGGTCGGCCCCGTAGGTCTCGAGGAGCTTCTCCACGTAGAGCGGCTTGAGGGCGACCTCGGCCTTCTCCAGGCGCCGGATGGTCAGGGACGTCACCCTGAGCGCCCTGGCGGCGTCCTCCAGCGAGGCACCCGCGCCCTGCCGCCGCTCCTGGAGTCGCCGGCCCAGGATCATGCGCAGCACGGTGGGAGCACTGGTGCCGGCCGAGCCCGTACGGCCTTCGCTCACGTCCTGACCTCCTGAGGGGATGTCACCGGTCCGAGTCTGACAGCGACTTGCTGACGCCACCAGTTCGATATCGGCTTTCTGAAATTATCAGGGAGCTGGTTGCAGGTTGAACTTGGGAGCGAGCATAGTTACTTGCGTGAACCGTGCCGCAGAACGCGCGCACGGTGCTGTCAACCGCCCCCACCCTCCGGCAGGTTGGCACTCCTGCCCCCGATGCGTCTCGTCCGGCCGCGCCGCCGCCCCCACGGAAGGCCAACACCGTGTCCCCCCACACGACCTCGTCCCCCCAGCTGTTAGACGCCGTGGACCAGGAACGAACCCACTGGATCGAACTTCCCGCGCACCGCTCCAGCATCGGCGTCGCCCGGCGCTCGGTCGGCACCCGGCTCAAGACCTGGAGCCTGCCGGGCGAGCTGTGCTCGGACGCGGTGCTGCTCCTGTCCGAACTGGCCACCAACGCCGTGTGCCACACCGTCAGCGCGCGCATCCTGTGCGGCATCGGACTGGTCACCGACGGGGTCCTCCGGCTGGAGGTGCACGACCACGACCGCTCGGGTCCCACTCTGCGCCGGTGTCGCGCGGGCCTCGACGACGAGGGCGGGCGCGGACTGTTCCTGGTGGAGGAACTCGCGGACACCTGGGGGGTGGACCGCTCCAGACTCACCGGCGGCAACGCCGTGTGGGCGAACCTGATGGCCTGAACCAGCTTTCGAACTAGCTTTTGTCGGGAGTGAGTTCGGCGAGCAGCAGGGTCCGGTCGTCCGCGCCGGCCGGATCGGACGGGGCGAGCAGCAGCCGCTGGCACAGCGCGGGGAGCGGGTCGTGGTCGACGGTCGCCGCGTCGAGCGCCTGGGCGAGGCGGGCGATCTCGTGGTCTATGTCGGCGTCCCGGGACTCGACCAGACCGTCGCTGTAGAGCACGAGCAGCGCCGGGTCGTCGATGCTCAGCACGGTCGGCTCGTACGTGCCCGCGGCGAGGCCGAGCGGCAGGCCCGCGCCGACCAGTTGGACCGGAGCGGTCCGGCCGTCCGGGCCGCGCAGGAGCGGGGGAGGGTGACCGGCGCCCACGAGGGTGCAGGTGCGGTTCCGGGGGTCCCACTCGGCGTAGATGCAGGTCGCGAAGGACGCGCCCGGGGTGTCGCTGGCGAGCGCGTCGAGCCGTCGTATGAGATCGGCCGCGGGGATGTCCAGGCCGGCCAGCGTGCGTACGGCGGTACGCAGCTGGATCATCGCCACGGCGGACTCCGGGCCGTGGCCCATGGCGTCCCCGACGATCAGGCTGACCCGGTCGCTCGGCCGTTTCAACACGTCGAACCAGTCACCGCCGATGATCGAGCCCTGCCCGGCGGGCAGGGAGCCGTGGGCGATGCGGCAGCCCTCGACCTCCTGGATCGTGCCCGGCAGCAGGCTGCCCCGGATGGCCAGGGCGGTGCGCCGCTCGTGCTCGTAGCGGCGCGCGTTGTCCAGGGCGACGGCGGCCCGCGCGGCCAGCGACTCCACGGCGGCGATCTCCGCGGTCAGGAACGGCCCCCGGTCCGGCCCGCGCGAGCAGGCGACGAAGCCGATCGCCCCGCCCCGCAGCCGCAGCGGCGCCACGAGGAAGGAGCGCGTCCTGAGGAGCTCGCCGATGCGCGCGTCCTCACCGGCGGAGGCCGCGAGCCGCTCGGCCGTATGGGCGTCGAAGGAGTCGAGCAACTGTGCGTGCCCGTCGACCAGCGCGCGGGCGTACGGGGTCTCCCGGGGGAAGACGAGCACCTCGCCGACCGGCAGGGTGCGGTCCCAGGACTCGGGCGCGTCCGTGCCCACCCGCAGCGCCAGCCGGCGCGCCTCGATCTGCGCGGGGTCCGCGCCGGCGTAGGTGGTCTCCTCGCGCCGCCACCGCTCCAGCAGATACAGGGACGCCGCGTCGCAGAAGCCGGGCGTCAGCGCGTGCACGACATGGCTGCCGGTCAGCCCCAGGTCGAGTTCCGAGCCGATGACGTCGGCCGCGGGGGAGAAGGCCGAACGGCGGGGCTGGGGCACGGCGGTGGGGGTGTCGGCGGAGCGGTGGTGCGGTTCGTTCCGCAGGGTCGTAGTGCCTTTCCGGGTGGGGGTCCGGGTACCCGGCGGCACGATCGACCGCCGGGCGTCGCAGGGCAACTATATGATGGGGCGTCAAGTGCCCTGGTGGGAAAGGACGTTCTGGTGACCGACACGGATGCTCTGCCGCCAGGGACCGATCCGGACAAGGCGAGCGTAGCCCGGATGTACGACGCGTTGCTGGGCGGAGAGCACAACTTCGCCATCGACCGGGAGGCGGTGGCGGCCGTCACGGCCATCGACCCCCAGGTGCGCGCGCTGGCCCGCGCCAACCGAGCTTTCCTGGGGCGGGCCGTGCGCTTCCTGACCGACGCCGGCGTCCGCCAGTTCATCGACCTGGGCTCCGGGATCCCGACGCAGGGCAACGTCCACGAGGTGGCCCAGGCGGCGAGCCCCGAGGCTCGGGTGGTCTACGTCGACAAGGACCCGGTGGCCGTCGCCCACAGCACCACCCTGCTCTCCGACAACCCGCGCGCCGACATCGTCGACGCCGACATCCGGCGGCCGGCCGACGTCCTGTCCTCGCCGCAGGTACGGGAGTTGATCGACTTCGGTCAGCCGGTCGCCGTGCTCATGGTCGCCATCCTGCACTTCGTCACGCCCGAGGAGAATCCGGCCGGCGTCGTCGCCGCCTTCCGGGACGCCCTGCCCGAGGGCAGCTGGCTGGCCCTGTCCCACGCCACCAACCAGGACCGCCCCGACACGGCCGCCGCGGTCACCCAGCTGTACCGCTCCCGGGCCACCTCACCGGTCACCGCCCGCTCCTACGACGAGATCCGGGGCCTCTTCACCGGGTTCGACCTGACGGAACCGGGCCTGGTCCATGTTCCGCTGTGGCGCCCGGACGAGGGCGAGGAACTCCCGGAGAACCCGTCGGAGTACTGGGTGTACGCGGGAGTCGGCCGCAAGAGCGGGTGACAACGGGGCGGCGCGACCGTCAGTTGCGCAGGGTGAGTGTCACGTCGGCTTTGTCGTCGGGCTGCCCCTCACTCCAATTCTGTACGTGGATATTCCTGGAAGCACTTGCTCCCGGAAAGAGGATCATATTGGCGAAAGTCTGGGCGCCGTCCAGGTCGCTGGTGTCCTCGCTGGCCCCCTCGTAGAACTCGACGAGGCCCTCGGTCACGCGGATGACGCCATTCGGATCGACGGCAAGCCTGTAGTGAACTTCGACCCTTATCTCTCCGCCGCACCGGGACGCCAGGTGGATTCTCTTGGCAGTTTCGCTCGTCACGGTGCGTGGAGTGAGCGAGAACCCTCGGTTGCAGACGGTGTTCGGGCCGAAGTCCTCATAGTCCATGATCCGCATGCTGACGTTCCCCGTCACCGTCCGCTGGGCGGCCTGGGCATCCGTCGCCAGGGCGGGGACCGCGACGGCCGCTGCGGCCGGAATGACGAGCGCCCGCCAGAGCGCGGAGCGAGAGGGCCCGAGACGCATTCCTTTTACCCTCATGAGGTTTCCCTCCTGTCGAAATGAGTGCATGAGGCTGGAACACGGCCAGCCAATGACCCCCTTCATTCCACGCTACGCCTTCGGTTACCTGTGCGCATTTCGACTCGGTTCGCCAACCGTTGTTTGTTGAACGGTCAGTTGGCGACCCAAACAATGCGTCCTGGACCGCTGCGACGGTACGCCGGCCCTCACCCCGCGATGGAGTCCAGCTGTTCCGCCGCCGGACGCAGAGACCACAGGTCGCCGCCCGGAGGCGACTCCAGCGACGGAACGGCCTTCCGCGCCCGTACGTCACCCGCGTCCGCGGCCGCGTGCGCGACGTCGGTCGCGGCGTACCGCAGGAACTCCAGCTCCGGGTGGGGCCAGTCGGCGGCTCCGGTCGCGGCGGGCAGCAGATAGTCCACCGCCTTGAACAGGCTCTGCCCGTCCGGGCCCCGGTACGCCCACAGATCGACCCCGACGTGCCGGCCGATGGCCGCGAGCCGGGCGTAGGCGACCAGGTCGAAGGTCGAGTAGTGCCAGCTGCGGGTGCGGGTCAGCTCCTGGGGCTGGCTTCCGTCGGCCGCGATCTGCGGTGCGATGCGCCTGCTCCGGGCGTCCAGGACCGTCCGGCGGGCCAGTGCCTCGTCGCCGGTCGCGTAGGCGAGGCCGGCGAGCAGCAGGTCGTAGAAGGTGCCGTGGTTGTTGGCGGCGGCGCCCTCCTGCTTGCCGAAGTCGCTGTCCTTGAGCCAGCCGAGGAAGTCGGTGTTCCACCGGGCCATGCCGGTGCGGTCCTTCCTGCTCCAGCCGGGGGCGCCGGTGTCCAGGAGGGCGAGCGCGTCGAGGACGCTGGTGTACGACTGCGAGAAGTCGATGATGCCGATGGCCCGGCCGTCGTACTTGCAGGGGATGAACTGGGCGTGGTCCAGGTTGGGGTTCATCCGGGTGGCCGGGTCGAGGAACCAGGTGCGCAGCACCTGCCCGGCCTTGCGCGCGTACCGGCCTTCGCCGGTGTAGTACCAGGCCAGGGAGAGGTCGTAGGCGGAGTCGAAGGTCTTCTCGACGTCCTGACGGTCGGTGCCGGAGTCGACCTCGGGATTGCGCTCGCCGTCACGCTGGACGTACGGGCAGCCCCATGGGTTGTCGGCGGTGGGGCTCTGGGAGGGCCACCAGTACGGGGCCTGGCTGAGGTAGTCGTGGACATTGCCGCCGGGGGCGGGCCTCGGCTTGTCGACGACGGTCCAGGGACCCTGGTCCAGCCACTTGTCGGCGCGGGCGGTCAACGCCTTCACCGCACGCCGCAGTTGAGGATCACCCCGATGGAGCCGGGCTTGCGTCTGCTGCAGACGGGCCCCGTCCAGGACCGTGCTGTGCGGCGGGGGAGCGGTGTGTGCCGCCGCCGGTGCGCAGAGCCCGGTGGTGAGCGCGGCCAAGGCGGTCAGAAGGGCGCCGCACAGGCGCGACCGCGCGCTCATCGGCCCACTCCGCCCAGCCGGCGCTGGGCGTCGTACAGGTTCCGTGGGCGCACCGCGCCCGGACTGCCGTACAGCTCGAGGCGCGTGTGCAGCTCGCCCGTGAAGTCGGGGACGTCGATCTGGTCGAACTCCCTGACCTCGTCGACGCCGACGGTTGCGGAGTACGGCGCCAGGCCGTCGATCTTCACCAGGCCCGCGCGGCCGTTGGTGACGCGGACGTTCCAGTGCGTGAACCGGGCGCCGAAGAGGGGGCCCGCGCTCGCGTCACCGCCGTGGCGGCCGTTGTTGTTCAGGGTGATGTCGGTGCGGACATTGGCGAAGGGCAGGCCGCGATGGCTGTCGAAGGTGCCCATCCGCATGTCACCGCGCGACCAGACGTTGTACGACGACAGCCCCTCGACGTTGATGCCGTGAAGCTGGGTGTTCGCGGGCGCGGGGCTGGTGCGCTCCTCGATCGTGAAGTCCTCGACGAGGTTGTCGTGCGAGCCCTCGCGGCAGAAGTAGGGGTGATGGGAGCCGCGGCCCGCCACCCGCGTCCGGCGCAACGTGCACGCGGAGGCGGCCACCAGGCCGAATCCGTTGTCGACATGACGGACCGTCACATCGTCCACCCAGCAGTCGTACGCGCACTGCAGCACGACACCGTTGTGACCCTTGTCCAGCAGATGCGGCTGCTGGGGGGTGTCGGGCGCCTCCAGGGTCAGGCCCTCGACGCCCGACCCGCTCAACTCCGGCACATGAGTGGTCAGTTGTGGGGACCACTCGGGCCGCAGGTCCAGCGGGAGCGGGCGTTCCAGGGTGACCTTCCGGCCGTGGACGCGGGTGATGCGGACGGGCCACTCGTAGGGCACGTACGAGGTCAGCTTCGTCTTGTCGTCCCAGAGGTAGGCCTCGGGGCCGGGCCCGCCGCCGCACATGTGCTCAAGGAGGGTGTGGTCCGCGTCGTCCGCGAGCCGGAGGAGGACCAGGGCGCCGGGACGCAGTGAGGAGGTGTCGGCGGCCGTCACCGTCCAGGAGCCCTGTCGTGCCGGGGCGAGCTCGGTGAGCGTCCGCCACTCGTCGCGCCGGTTGCCCGTCCAGCCCTCGAACGGCCACGTCCTGGCCCTGATCGCGGCGACGAGCGATTCCCAACGGGCCCTGGGCGCCAGCCAGATGAGGCCGCCCGCCCAGGACCACGACGACTTGTCCCCGCCGTATCGGGAGCCGTACGTCCCGATCAGCTCGGTGAGGTTCTTCGTCGCGTACAACGTCGTACGACCGCTGCCGGCGCCCTTGAGCACCACGTTCGAGCGGTCCAGGCGGATCACGTCGTCGATGCGGAACGTGCCCGGCGGGATGATGACCGTGCCACCGCCGGCCCTTCCGGCAGCGGCGATGGCACGGTTGATCGCGGGAGCGGAGTCGGTCGTGCCGTCCGCCACGGCGCCGAAGTGCCGTACGTCGGCGACGACTCGGCGATGCGGAAGGTGTGTGGCCCCGCCATGGCACCCCGCGCGTCCGACGTACGGGACCTGCGGATGAGTGAAGGGGGTGCGGGTGAACTCCCGCCACAGTGTCGGTACTTCGCCCGCATGGGCGGTCGGCGCCGTGACGACGCCCGCCGCCACCGCGACGGCGCTTCCCAGCAGCGTTCGTCTCGTCATGCCCATGACATTCAATTGCCCCATGGGCCCCGTGTGCGCATTGCTCATGTCCGTTCGCCCTTCCCATGTGCTTTTCATGGATGTGAACGACGTTCATAACTGCGTTGAGCGGTGAGCATGCCACGCCGCTCTTCTGTGCGAAAGAGGTTGCGCACGGGTTAATGGGCCACGTCCATGAACGGCCGCCCATGCCGAACCCCGCCGACCAGGTTTCTGTCGGCGGGGTTCGGCGATGCGGGGTGGAGCCGGTCCTACCGTCGGCTCCGGCCGACCGAGATGATGCCGGTGATCTTCGAGCCGGTGGCGTTGTCGTAGACGACCTCACCGCCGGACTTCTTCCAGATCCTGAGGTGGAAGGTGTCCGGGGCATCCGTGGCGGTGACGCGGAAGCCGTATCCGCTCTTGCCGTTGACCGTGCCGGACCCCTGGTAGACGGCCTGTGAGCCGGTGACCACGAGCCAGTCGGAGCCGGTCGAACGGAACTTCAGACCGGCCGGTCCGAAGTCGAGGGAGGCCTCACCGACCGGCGCCACGACTCCGGGCAGGTAGGCCGCGGCGAAACTGAAGGCGGCCTTGCCCGTCAGGCCCGGCTTGGCGGGGTACGCGCCGGCCGGGGAGGCGAGGACACCGGCGCCGAGCGCGGGACCGGCGGAGCGGTCGTACACGATCAGCTCGGGAAGCGTCCTGCTGTCCGCCGCGCCGTCGTCGTCGGTGACGGTGATCACCGGACGGCGGATCCCGGCCTTGGCGTAGGAGTGCTCGGCGCGGCAGCCGGACGCGGTCACCTTGCCGGACTGCGGTGCGCTCCCGTCCTTCCAGTCGACCACGCAGGTGTGGGTGTCACTCGTGCCCGGGTCGGTGAACCCGGCCGTGACGACCGCGCGCCCGCCGACTGCCACCGGGGACTGCGGACCTGCGGCGGAGACGAGGACCGGTGCCGCGTTGGCCACCTTCACCGTCGCCGTGTCCCGGCTGCGGCCGCCCGTGAGGGTGACCGTGTAGGTGCCGTCGTCGGTGCAGGTGACCGTCGTCGCGGCCGAGCCGGGGTCGGCGAAGGAGCAGGGCGCTCCGGCCTCGACGGTCCACTTCGCGGTGCCCGCACCGGAGAGGGTGCCGTGCAGGGCGATCGCGTCGCCCTCCTTCCCGCCGACGTCCTCGCCGGCGTGCACGATGCTCACCGGTTCGACGCCGGTCAGGGTGGGCACGACCTTCTTGATCAGGCCGTCGGCGTCGAACTCCAGCTTGTCGACGGTCGTTTCGCGGTGCATGCCGTCACCGCCGGGCATGGCGAACCGGTGGTAGGCGATGTACCAGTCGTCGGTGTCCGGCACCTGGACGACCGAGTGGTGACCGGGACCCTTGATGCCGAGTGAAAGGTCCTTCTCCAGGATCACGCCCCGCTTGGTCCAGGGGCCGGTCGGGGAGGGGCCGGTGGCGTAGGCGACGCGGTAGTTCTCGTCGCGGGTGTCGTTCTCCGACCACATGAGGTAGTAGGTGCCGTGGCGCTTGATGACGAACGAGCCCTCGTTGTAGCCGCTGGGCGTGATGTCCTTCATCTTCGTGAGGTCGAGGGACGTCATGTCGTCGTTCAGCGGGGCCACGTAGGCGTGCCCGTTGCCCCAGTAGAGGTACGACTGCCCGTCGTCGTCGGTGAACACGGCCGGGTCGATCATCTGCCCGCTGAACTGGCCCGCCGTCAGCAGGGGGTGGCCCAGCGCGTCCTTGAACGGGCCGGTCGGCGAGTCGGACACGGCGACACCGATGTTGGCGTCGGCACAGAAGTAGAAGTAGTACTTCCCGTCCTTCTCGGCGATCGTCGGCGCCCAGGCCCTGCTGTCCGCCCACGAGATGTCCGGACCGAGGTCGAGGATGACGCCGTGGTCCTTCCAGTGCACCAGGTCGGTCGAGGAGTACGCCTTGAACTGCGTGCCGCTCCAGCCCTCGAAGCCGTCGGTGGTCGGGTAGATGTAGAAGGTGTCTCCGAAGCGGACGATGTTCGGGTCGGCGTTGAGACCCGGCAGGACCGGGCTCCTCATGATCAGCGCCGAGACCGTCCAGGTGCGCTTCTTGCCGTCGGACCCGGTCACCTCGTACGTCACCGGCTTGCTGAAGTCCTGCACGCTGCCGGAGGCGGGGCTGATCGCCGCGCCGTGCGCGAGGGTGAACTCCGGTGCCAGCGAGGTGAGATTGGTGCCCTCCTTCATCGGCAGCGTGACCTTGCTGTCCGCGTTGTCGACGATGGCGTCGACCTTGAGCGCCGGGTGCGTCGCCTTGGCGATGCCCGCGGTGTTGCCGCTGAGCTCCATGACCTCCGCGGCCGTCAGGGCCCGGTCGTAGATGCGGAAGTCGTCGACCTCGCCGCCGAAGGCCGGGTCGCCCGTGTACAGCGACCTGCCGATGTAGCCGCTGTAGTCCTTGTTCGCGTCGTACAGCTCGGACGGCTTGATGGTGGTCGTCGCACGGGCCGCCTCGACGCCGTCGACATAGAGGACCATCGTGCCGGTCGCCCCGTCGAGGGTGACCGTGACATGCCGCCACTCACCGGGCGTGAGCTGCGAGCCGGCCGTCAGCTTCGACTCCGCCGACCAACTCGCCTTCGTGATGGCCGAGTAGAGGCTGTTGCCGCCGTTGGAGGGCGTGGCGAACAGGTACTTGTTGCTGTCCGGGCCGAGCCCGAACAGCCACTGGAAGCTGCTGCCGCCCTTCCACTTGGCGTACGTCGACACCGTCACGCTGTCGGCGTTCTTCAGCACACCGTTCGGGATCCTGACGTACGGCGAGCCCGTCGCGTCTCCCGACATCTTGAAGGAACCGCCCTGCACGCCGGTGCCGAAGGCGGGCGTACCGGCATAGGTGCCGTGGTAGCCGTGGCCGCTGGAGTCGACCGCGATGTTGCCGCCCGTCTCGTCGAAGCCGTAGTGCAGGAGCAGGTCGGCCGGGACGTCGGGGCCCTCCTGCGAGACGGTGACCACGGCCTGGACCAGGATCGCCGCGCCGTCGGGCAGGCTGCCGGTGACCGTGAAGGTGCCCGCCTGGGCGTACTTCGACGCCGGGACGTCCTCCCAGGTGACCGCGACGGGACGCTTGACGCCGTCGGCGTAGGTGGCGATCACGGTGGCCGGCAGGACCGGCGCCTGGCCGATCCGCGTCTTCACGGAGATGCCCTCGACGCTCTCGACGAGCTGGTCCGGCTGGTAGGAGCGCAGCAGCCGGTCGTACTCGGCCTGGGTGACCGGGAGGACGGTGCCGTGGCGCGGCCTGGCCGGCAGGTCGTAGTCGGCGACCGGGGTCCAGTTGCCGGAATCGAGGTCGGTGGTCCAGAAGGGGATGTATCCGCGGCCCCCGAACTCGTCGAGGAAGGCGTACCACTTCTCCTCGGTGTTCGACTTGAAGACCAGCGGCCCCTCGGCGGCGTTCATCGCGCCCTTGCCGATGCCCTCCGCGACGGCGGTCCAGTTCGGGTTGAGGATCGAGTCGCTCTTCTCCTCGAAGATGAACTTGCTGTTGGGCGTCGAGGAGCTGTTGTTGCGCTCGTCCTTCGACAGCCGGTAGTAGGTGCCGTTGTTCTGGATCATCGTGGAGTCGATGACCGAGTAGCCGCGGTCGATCCAGACCTTGGGCTCGCTGAACGTGTAGAAGTCACGGGTGGTCGCGTACATCATGCGGTTGTACGTGTCGCCGGAGTGCGCCGCGTTGTCGTACAGCTTCGACGCCCAGAAGACGACGTACTCGCCGAGCTTGCTGTCGTAGTACGCCTCCGGCGCCCAGGTGTTGCCCGCGCTGTCGGGCGAGACCTTGACCAGCCGCTGGTTCGTCCAGTGGACCAGGTCGGTGGACTCCCAGACCATCACGGACTTGCTGCCGGTGCGCTGCGAGGCGTCCCAGTCGCCGTTGCCGTAGATCCTCAGGTCGGTGGCGATCTGGTAGAACTTGTCGCCCTCGGGGGAGCGGATGATGAACGGGTCGCGCAGGCCCTTCTCGCCGAGCGTGGAGGTCAGGACCGGCTTGCCGTCGTTCAACTCCCGCCACTTCATGGGGTCGTCGCCCTTGCTGAGCGCGGCGTAGAGCTGCTCGCCGTCCGAGGTGCCCTCGCCCGTGAAGTAGCTGAACATGTAGCCCTTGAGGGCCTGTTTCGCGGGGAGTTCGGGGACCTTGGCGGTGAAGGCGCGGGAGGCCTTCGCGTCGCCCCTGGTGACGGTGGCGGTCAGCTTCACGGTGGCGTCGCCGTCGCCGTGGGCGGGGCGGTGGACCACGCCGTCGGCCGCGATGACGTCCTCGTCTGCGGAGGACCAGGAGACGGCGGTGCCGTACTCGCCGGTTGCCGGGAGGGTGAGGTTGCCGCGAACGTCGTCGATGTTGTGGACGGCGAGCGACTGGGCGGCTCGCTCGGTGGCCGTGGCGTCGTCGAAGTCCGGCAGGACCGTGACGTCGAAGCTCTTGGTGTCGGTCACGGTGCCCTTCTTCAGGGTCGCCGTGAGCGTGGCGTGGCCGTCCGGTGCACCGGCGGCGGGGCGGGTCACCTTGCCGGAGCCGCTCACCACGTCCGGGTTGTCGCTGGCCCAGGTGATGGCGGATCCGCCGGCCGTGCCGGTCGTCGGCAGGTCGAGGTCGGCCGTGACGGCGCTGGTGTCGCCGAGGCCGAGTGCGGCCTTGTCGGCGGCGACGCCCTCGGTGGCGACGGGCAGGGAGAGCTGCTCGACCTCGGAGGACGCGAGGGCCCGGTCGTAGACGCGGAAGTCGCGGATCCGGCCCTTGAACAACTTGTCGCCGGAGTACACCGACTTGCCGATGTAGTTGGCGGTGGTGGTGCCGGAGCCGATGGCACCGGGCGCGATGGTGACCGCCGTGTTGCGGCCGATCTCGACGCCGTCCTCGTACAGGACCCCGGTGGTGCCGGTCTGGGTGTAGGTGAGCTGCTTCCACACCGCGCGGGTGAGGTTGTGCGAGTCGGAGGGCTTCGTGGTCTGCTCGGTCGACCAGTTGCCGCTCGCGATCGAGGTGCGCAGGGAGTTGCCGGTGGCGAACAGGTACCCGTTGCCGGTGCCGCCGCTGGAGTTGCCGAAGCCGTAGAGGAAGTACGGCGTGCTCTGGGCGGAGTCGATCAGCACGTCCGTGGAGACGGTGATGGAGCCCATGCCCTTCATGATGTCGTTCGGCACCTTGATGTAGGTGTCGGAGCCGTTGAAGGCGAGTCCCCGCGCGGGGTCCGACCAGTCGGCGGTGCCGTTCACCGTGCCGTCGCGGCCGTTGCCGGAGGCGTCGGTGACGGTACTGCCCGAGGCGCCGTCCAGCTTGTACCAGAGGGCCAGTCCGTCGGTGACTTCCGCGGTGTCCGCCGCCTGGGCGGAGACCGTGGGCGCGGCGAGGCCCAGGAGCAGTGACGCGGCGGTCAGAGCGGCGAGGCGGCCCGCTCGGCGTCTCGCGCGGGTGCGCGGACGTGCGATGTACGTCATGTGGTGTTCCCTGCTGAGGCGTGGCGGGGCCTCGGCGGGGGCACCCTGCCGTTTCGGCTGTGTGACGTCGTGTTGCGAGAGTGTCAATCGCGTGGGACGGGAACGTCAAGAGGTTTCGAACGATGTCCGACTGGTCGAACGACACGTTCTCCCCACATGTATGGGGGAGTTGGGGGCATGCGGGTTGTACCCAGCGTGACTACCTCAGACAATCGAAGGGACGGGCACCATGCTCGCCATCATCTCCGCGGTCCTGTTCTTCATCTCCTTTCTCATCAACGCCGCGGACATATCGACGAACGACACCTTCAGTTCGACGAACATCATGCTGCTCGGCCTCATGGTGCTCGCGCTTCACCTGGCGGGCATCGGCAGCGGGTGGGGCGCACGGGGCCGCAGGTCCTGAGTCTCGTCGGGTAGGGGGAAGTACGGCCAGGTGGGACGTCCCCCTCCCAAGCGTCACGATCCCTGCAACCAGGCCCGGGTGCCGAACGAGGCACACGCCCGCGAGGCCACGCCCGCCGCTGCGCGCAGGGCCTCGACGAAGTCGTACGGGGTCAAGTGCCCCTGAGTGGCGAGGCGATGGGTGAGTGCCCCGTGGAGGACGTCACCCGCGCCCAGTGTGTCGGCGACCCGGACGGCGGGCACCTCCACGGTACCGGTGCCTTCGGGGCCGGCCCACTCGATGGGCCGGCCTCCGCGGCTCACCGCCGACCACACCACCCCGTGTTCTCTGAGGAACCGCAGGACGTCCGCCGGGGTGTTCGTGCCGGGCGGCCGGAAGTCGGCCGAGCAGACGGCCACGTCGATCGACGGCAGCAGCTCCTCGGTACCGGGCTTCCAACTGCCCCCGTCCAGAACGGTTCGCCGGCCGGCGGCCCGCGCGGCGCGGGCGGTCACCGTCGCCAACTCCATGTGGTGGCCGTCGAACTGGACGATGTCGCAGGCGGCCACCAGCGCCTCCAGGTCGTCGGGCGGCGTGAGCCGGAACCCCCTCGCGTTGGTCGAGGCGACGGCACGGTCCCCGGTCGACTCGGTGACCAGAATGGACGACACGGCGGGCGGCTCGGCCGAATCCGCCGCGAGGTCCCGCACCCGCACGCCCAGGTTCCGCAGCTCCGTCGCGACGGCGACTCCCAGCGGATGCGAGCCGATGCCGGTCAGCAGCCCGGCCGCGCCGCCCAGGTGACTGAAGGCCACAGCAGCGTTCGCCGCCGGACCACCTGCGGCCACGACCTGCTGATGACTCGTCAGTTTCTCGTCCGAGCCGGGCACATGGTCCACCAGCTGAACGACGTCCACCGTGCACAGGCCGACGAACAGCCCCTCGGGACGTCGGCTGTTCGTCGGCCTGTGCATCGTGCTGGCACCCCTTCCCGCTCGCGGTCCTCAGCCCGCCGCCCGCTTCACCAGCTCACCGATGCGCTCCTCGTCCGCAGCGGTCAGCTTCGTGAGCGCGAAGGCGGTCGGCCACATCGTGCCCTCGTCGAGGTTCGCCTTGTCGTTGAAGCCGAAAGTCGCGTACCGGGCGTTGAACTTCTCCGCGCTCTGGAAGAAACAGACCACCTTGCCGTCCCTGGCGTAGGCGGGCATGCCGTACCAGAGCTTCGGCGCCAGGCCGGGCGCGTTGCCCTTGACCACGGCGTGGATCCGTTCGGCCATGACCCGGTCCGCGTCCTGCATCTCGGCGATCTTCGCGACCACGGCGGCCTCGTCCTCCGCCGCCTTGTCGGCACGCGAGCTGCGGCGCGCCGACGCCTTGACCTCCTGGGCGCGCTCCTTCATCGCGGCGCGCTCCTCGGCGGTGAACGTCTCGGTCCTGCCGGTCGTCCTGCGCGTGCTGGCCATAACGGTTCCTCCAGGTCTACGGATGGTCGGGCATATCTTCACGCGAGAACCGCCGTGGCGTTCACCCCCACGCGCCGGCGATCTGCCGGGTCGTGGCGTTGAGCCGGTTGAACAGGTTGGTGACACCGATCATCAGGACGATCGCGGCGAGCTGCTTCTCGTCGAAGTAGGTGGCGGCCGTGTCCCAGACGTCGTCGCTCACCGCGTCGGGACGATCGGCGAGGCGCGTCGCCGCCTCGGCCAGCGCGAGCGCCGCCCGCTCCTCCTCGGTGAAGTAGGGGCCTCCCGCCACACGGCGACCGTGGCCAGCCGCTCGTCGCTCACTCCTGCCTTACGGGCCGTCTTGGCGCCGCCGTCGACGCACGCGCTGCATCCGTTGATCTGACTGACCCGCAGATGCACCAGCTCCAGCGTCTGCCCGTCCACCCCACCGGAGTGCACGGCCTTGAAGAGCTGCTGGATGGGCTGCATCGCGTCGGACAGGACGGCGGCGGGGTTCTGCATACGGGACTGCATCAGGAATCTCTCCTCTGTCGGGCTGTGCCCCGTCCCTCGGGGCGTGATTCCATCTCAGCCGAGAAGGCTTGTCAGGACGACGACCGTGGGACACCGTGGGACAGCCGAAACGGCCTTGAACAGGCACGATCCGGCCCGGACAGGTTCTGCCGGGGCGGGACAGGGGGGCGGGGAACAGTGGTTGAGCACGACAGGACAGGGGCCGGAGATCCACGGGAGGAACTGGCCGCCCGGCTGCGGCTGCTCCAGGAACTGTCGAAGCGCGGTGTACGGGCCCTCGCCCGGGACGCCGGCCTCAGCTCGTCGTCCCTGTCCCGCTACCTCGGCGGCCGGACGGTTCCGCCGTGGCCCGCGGTGATCGCACTGTGCCGGCTTGTCCAGCGCGACCCCCGCCCGCTGCGCCCCCTGTGGGAGCGGGCCTCCAACCCGCTGCCGGCACCACCGAAGACCAGCCGCCAGGTACCCCCGCCCGCACCGCCCGCCGGTGCCCCGCGCCCGCCCCGCAACGACCTCCCGCGCGACGTTCCCGACTTCACCGGCCGCGAGGCCGAGCTCGCTGCCGTGCTCGACGGGGTGGCCGGCAGCCGGGTGATCGCCCTCGACGGCATGGCGGGCGTCGGCAAGACCTGCCTGGCCGTGCACGCCGCCCACCGGCTCGCCGCCGACTACCCGAACGCCCAGCTCTACCTGGACCTGCACGGCTTCACCGAGGGTCGCAGACCGCTCGACCCCGACCGCGCCCTGCGCACCCTGCTCGCCGCCCTCGACGTACCCTCCGAGAAGGTGCCCCAGGACGGCGGTGTCGAGGAACTGGCCGCCTGCTGGCGGTCCGAACTGGCCCACCGCCGGGCCGTCGTGGTCCTCGACAACGCCGCCGACGCCGACCAGGTCCGCCCCCTGCTGCCCGGTGCCGGCCCCTCCGTTGCCCTCGTCACCAGCCGCAACCGGCTGCTCGGCCTGGACGAGGTCCCGCCCGTGTCGCTCGACGTGCTCACCGAGCAGGAGAGCGTCGAGCTGCTGGCCCGCGCCAGCGGCGAGGCCGACGGCCGCGAGGGGCGCCTGGCCCGTGACCCCGGGTCCACCGCCGAGGTGCTGCGCCTGTGCGGCCGACTGCCACTGGCCCTCAGGCTGGCCGCGGCGCGGCTGCTGCCCGGTGCCGGCCCCTCCGTCGCCCTCGTCACCAGCCGCAACCGGCTGCTCGGCCTGGACGAGGTCCCGCCCGTGTCGCTCGACGTGCTCACCGAGCAGGAGAGCGTCGAGCTGCTGGCCCGCGCCAGCGGCGAGGCCGACGGCCGCGAGGGGCGCCTGGCCCGTGACCCCGGGTCCACCGCCGAGGTGCTGCGCCTGTGCGGCCGACTGCCACTGGCCCTCAGGCTGGCCGCGGCCCGGCTGCGACACCGGCCGGGCTGGACGGTGGGCATCCTCGTCGAGCGGATGGCGGAGGGGGCGAGCGAGTTCGACACCGCCTTCGCCATGTCCGTACGGCAGTTGGACCGCGCCAAAGCGCGGCTGTTCCGTCTGCTGGGTCTGCTGCCGGGGTCGTCGTTCGACGAGCACGTGGCGGCGGCGCTGGCCGACGTGCCGCTGCGCAGCGCCCGCGCGATGCTGGAGGACCTGCTGGACGCGCACCTGGTCCAGCAGCCCGCGGCAGGCCGCTACCGCCTCCACGACCTGGTCCACCAGCACGCCCGCCGCGCCACCACGGAACAGGACTCCCCGGCGGAACGGGACCGGGCCCTGACCCGGGTGCTCGACTACTACGTGCACGCGGCCGCCGCCGCGGACGCCGCGATGCCGTTCCTGTCGCTGAGCCGCGAGGCCTCCGTGGATCGCCCGCCGGTCGAACTGCCCCACTTCCAGGACAAGATCGCGGCCCTCATCTGGTTCGGCACCGAGTACCTCAACCTGCTGGCCGCGTTCGAGGCGGCGGAGGAGGCCGGGGCCGACCGGCACCTGTGCGAACTGCCGCGCTTCATGCGGGCGTACTTCGCCCGGCGCTGCGGCACCACGATGCTCAACGGCCTCTTCGAACGGTCACTGGCCGCCGCGCGGCGTCTCGACGAGCCCCTGCAACTCGCCGAGGCGCACAGCGACTTGGGGTTCGCCCGCTACAACGCGGGCCGCATGGCGGAGGCGAGCGCCGCGTACGAGGCGGCGACAGCGCTGGTGCTCCGGACCGGAGACATCCGCGCGGAGGCCGAACTGACCATGCGCCGCGGCTACTTGAGATGGGACGAGGGCTACGTCGAGGAGCCGCTCGGCCTGTTCCGGCTGGCGGGCAAGCTGTACGCGGACGCCGGCTGCCCCATGGGTACGGCCCACGCGACCGCGTACGAGGCGTGGGCGCTGCTGCAGCTGGGGCACCGCGAGGAGGCGGCGCAGTTGGCCCGTACGGCGCTGGAGATCCCGCACGACGACGGAGCGTGGCCGCCCACCCTGACGGCCCTGATCACGCTGGGCGTGGCCATCGCCCACGAGGACCCCGACGAGGCCGTCGGCCACCTCCACCGGGCGCTCGCGCTGGCCCGCGAGGACGGCCACCAGCACAACGAGGCATGGTGTCTGAACTGCCTCGGCGTCGCCCTGCGCCAGATGGGCCGCCACGAGGAGGCCCTGGCGAGCCACGAGCAGGCGTTCGCGCTGCTGGACGCGCTGTTCGAGGACCACTGGAAGATCCACTTCCTCAGCGCCTACGGCGAGACCTGCCGCCTGGCAGGCCTGCCCGACCAGGCCCTGCGCCTCCACCGCCAGGCCCTGGAACTGGCTCCGAAGCTCGGCAACCGCCACGCGGAGGCCCTGGCCCACGAGGGCATCGCGGCGGTCCTCGACGCCACCGACCCGACGGCGGCGGCCGAACACCGGGCAGCGGGCAGGGCCGCCTTGCCGGAGTCTGAACCAGGAGTCTGAACCAGGAGTCTGAACCAGGAGTCTGAACCAGCGGTCTGAGACGCCACCCGCTGTACGGCGTCCGCTGCGGCTGAGCGTCGTACAGGTGCATCTCGCTGTGGACGAGGCGCATCCCGATCGGCACGGCGACCAGTGCCACCGAGAGCGTCCCGTGCCAAGGCACAGGCCGACCTGCGAGTACGGGCAGGCGATCCTGCGGACGCTCCGCATCGCCTCCACCTCGGCCTTCGCCCTGGAGTTGCTGTCCTGCCCGGCAGCCCGGCCAGGGTCCCACCGCAGCGCGGGCCGCGGTCGGCGGGCCAGGTCAACGGCACGATGTTCAGCTGCCGGGCAGGCCGCGCCGACGTAGGGGAGAGGCGTCGGCCGCGGGACGGGGCGACCAGTGCCGAGGCCCAGGCGCCCGCATCACCCGGCCGTGGCGCGTCCGGGACACCTGTCTCCGAGCAGCCCCGCGGGGAAGTGTGCGTCGCAGCCAT
This sequence comes from Streptomyces sp. NPDC048523, assembly GCF_043199815.1. Classification (NCBI taxonomy): domain Bacteria; kingdom Bacillati; phylum Actinomycetota; class Actinomycetes; order Kitasatosporales; family Streptomycetaceae; genus Streptomyces; species Streptomyces sp. NPDC048523. The sequence goes on from NZ_JBICWQ010000004.1 coordinate 942,732, forward strand.
CCACGGTGCCCTCCCCGCCTTGCAAAACCGGAACCATGTTCCGTATTGTTTGCGGAACGAGGTTCCGTTTCTTCGTGACGGCGGACCGGAACCCGGCAGCCCTGCCATGCCGTGCCGCACGGCTTCAACCCCGGAGGAATCACATGCAGTACCGCACCTTGGGCCGCACCGGAGTGCAGGTCAGTTCTCTCGCGCTCGGCGCGATGAACTTCGGCAGGATCGGCCGCACCACCCAGGACGAGGCGACCGCGATCGTCGACGCCGCTCTCGAGGCCGGCGTCAACGTCATCGACACCGCAGACATGTACGGCGAGGGCGAGTCGGAGGAGATGGTCGGCAAGGCCATCGCCGGCCGCCGCGACGACATCGTGCTGGCCACCAAGGTCGGCATGCCCATGGGCGACGAACGCAACCACCGGGGCAGTTCGCGCCGCTGGCTGGTCACCGAGCTGGAGGCCAGTCTGCGCCGCCTCGGCGTCGACCACGTCGACCTGTACCAGATCCACCGCTGGGACCCGAACACCGGCGACGAGGAGACGCTGTCGGCCCTCACCGACCTGCAACGCGCCGGAAAGATCCGCTACTTCGGCTCCTCCACCTTCCCCGCCCACCGCATCGTGCAGGCCCAGTGGGCCGCCCGCGAACACCGCCTGGGCCGTTACGTCACCGAACAGCCGAGCTACTCCGTCCTCCAGCGCGGCATCGAGGCCCACGTCCTGCCCGTCACCCAGGAGTACGGCCTCGGCGTACTGGTGTGGAGCCCGCTGGCCTCGGGCTGGCTGTCGGGCGCGATCCGCGCGGGCCGGGACATCACCACCCACCGCTCGGCGATCCTGCCCCAGCGATTCGACACGACCACCCCCGCCAACCGGGCCAGGCTCGCCGCCGTCGAGCGACTGGCCGGGGTCGCCGAAGAGGCGGGCCTCACCCTCATCCAGCTCGCACTCGGTTTCGTGACCGCGCACCCCGGCGTGACCAGTGCCCTGATCGGCCCCCGCACGGTCGACCACCTGCACGCCCAACTCGCCGCCGCGGACACCGTCCTGAGCACCGATGTCCTCGACGCGATCGACGAGATCGTCGCCCCCGGCAGCGACCTGGCTCCGGACGAGAAGCACGACACCCCGCCCGCGCTCCTCGACCCGTCACTGCGCCGCCGCTGACCGCCGGGGGAGACCCCCGGCACGGTCGACCACCTGCACGCCCAACTCGCCGCTGCGGACACCGTCCTGAGCGCCGATGTCCTCGACGCGATCGACGAGATCGTCGCCCCCGGCAGCGACCTGGCCCCGGACGAGAAGCACGACACCCCGCCCGCGCTCCTCGACCCGTCACTGCGCCGCCGCTGACCGCCGGGGGAGACCCCGCACACGAAAGGCCCACCGTCCATGCCGCACCACCCCCCGCCCAGCTTCGGGATCATGACCGCCCCCATGCAGGTCGACTACCACGACATCCTGCGCGTCTGGCAGGAGGCGGACACCATCGACGCCATCGAGCACGCCTGGCTCTTCGACCACCTCATGCCGATCGGTGGCGACCCCGACGGACCGGCCCACGAAGGCTGGACCCTCCTCTCGGCCCTGGCCGCCCAGACCCGGCGCCTGCGGCTCGGCGTCATGGTGAGCAGCAACCGCTTCCGGCCCCCCGTGATGCTGGCCAAGATCGCCGCGACCGTCGACATCGTCTCCGGCGGCAGGCTCGACTTCGGCATCGGTGTCGGCTCGCGCCCCGACCACCCGCTGGCCCGACGCGAGTACGAAGCCCACGGCCTGCCCTTCCACGACTCCGCGCACGCCGTGGGCAGCCTCGACGAGGCCTGCGCGCTGATCAAGCGCCTGTGGACCGAGGAGAAGCCCTTCGACCACCACGGCACCCACCACCACCTCACCGGCGCCTTCGGCAACCCCAAACCGGTCCAGCACCCCCACCCCCCGGTCCTCATCGGCGGCCGCTCCTCCGCGACCCTGCGCATCGCCGCCCGCCACGCCGACCTGTGGAACATCCCCGGCGGCGACATCGACGACGTCACCCGCCGCAGCGCCCTGCTGGACCGCTACTGCGAGGAGATCGGCCGCGACCCCGCCGAGATCACCCGCTCCATCCACCTCCCGGTCTCCTACGACCGTCCGGGCGCCACCCGCGACACGATCGCCGAAGCGACCGACGCCGGCTTCACCCACATCGTCCTCGGACTGCCGTCGCCCTACCCCGCCCACGTCGCCCGATGGGTCGCCGACGAACTCGTCACCCCCACGGCGTGAGAATTCACTTCCAGCCGTACGCGTACGCCGCCACCCAGGTGACGTCGAGCTGCGCGCTGCTTCCCGGCGCGGCACCAGGACCCTCCAGAGCGCTCTCGTTCTGGAGCACCCAGGACAGGGGACGGTCCGGCACGTCACGGGTGTCATGACCCGTCTGCCGGCCGTCGACGAAGAACCGGACGTGGCCCGGGGTCCACTCGGTGGACACCGTGTGCCACCGCGTCCAGTCGTCGCTTCCCGGGAAGTAGCCCTGCTCACCGCCGCCGCAGGGGTGGTGGAAGGAGCTGAGGGAGCCGGTCCACTCGCCCTCGGGGTGGTCCATCTCGCAGCCCCCGCCGTAGTGCAGCCAGGCGGACTTGTAGCCGGGCGCCAGTTCGGTGACCTTGATGCGCGCGCTGTACTTGCCGTATTTCATCTGCATCACCGCACGCGGCACCAGCGCCGCGGCATGCACGGGGCCGCCGTCCGCGGGCCGCCACATCCGGATCGACATCCGCCCGTCGCCGTTCGCCGCGGGACCCACGCTCACGGTGTCCTCCGGGTGGTAGACACCTACCACGTCCCGCCCCCGGTCGGCGGCGGTGTCGGGCCAACCCGTCGGATACGCCCACCAGTTGTCGCGGTACTTCCCCTTCAGGCCCCCGCAGTGGGCCGCGGAGGTGTCGACATCGTGCGCGCAGTCGCTGAACGAACCCAGCGGCAGCCGGTCGCCGTTGAAGTCCTCGGCGAGGACCTGCCAGAAGGGCCCGCAGTCACCACGGGGCAGCCGCGTGGCGGTGGTGCGGCAGGCGTCGGCGGGAGCGGGCGCACCGTCGGCCCGGGGGAGACCGAGGAGACCACCGCCCACGAGCAGGAGGCTCGCGGCGGTCACCAGGATCCGCTTGCGGTGGTGCGGCGCTGCGTGTGAACCCATCCCGAGGCTCCTTCAGGCGGCCGACGCCGTCCGCCCGTGCCGCGCGGGGCCGGATGGGCCATGAACCGCGGCGGAGCGGACCGCACTTCGCGAAAGGACATCCTCGCCCTCCGCACCGCACGGCGCCATCCCCCGGACGGGCCGCGAACCGGAAGGCCCGCTCCGCCGCCGCCTCAGAACTCGCTGTCGATGCCGGTCACGACCGCGGGACCCAACGGGGCGTCCTCCTCCGCCAGGCCACTGTCACGCAGGGCCCGGGACACCAGCCGTACCGCTTCGGCCTCGGCCTGCAACCGGTCGGGTGCGTCGACCTCGACCCGTGCGGCGAACATGCCGTCCTCCTCCGTGGTCAGCACGCTGAGCTCCTCGCTCTCGCCGAGGTCCGTGTTCCTGGGGTCCTGAGGCCGAAGCCTCCGTCCGATGTCCGAGCGGACGCTGTCGGGCACTCCCCGCAGGAACGTGCCGGGGACGGTGATGACGTAGGTGGTCACGGGGACTCCTTTCTGACGTCCTACCCGGTTCCCCGTGAGATCGATCGGAACCGAAGGCGTACGGAGGACTCCGGATGTGCAGGCGGCGTGCCGCCCAGGAGGGTTTTCTGAAACCGTCCCCGCATGGTCACGCCGATCGCGGGTAAACGCGGCCAGAACACCGGAATCTCGGGATGGACGGACGATGACGACGTCAGTGACGGCCGGCACAGGTACGGCAGTGCCGGAGGTGGCGGACCCCGCACGGGGCGACAGGGAGCGCAGCCGCGCTCTCCGGGACGCCGAAGGCCGCCCGCTCGTCCCTCTGGACCTCGCGGGGAACTGACCAGGGAGTGAAGATCGGCCACGAGGATCAGGACTGCCGAGGCCGGCCGCACGGCCCGCCAGAGGACCGACCCAGGGGTGGACATGCCGTCCACGGCCATGGGCGACGAGTGAAGATCGGATCGTCGCTCTGACCGCGTTCCCGTCGTTGTCCTGGGCAACGGCCGGCGGCAGGCGACATGGATGGAGTGGGGAGGCCGGGACGAGAGTGATCTCGGGGACTGAGGCTGCCGAGTTGGTGTCGGTGACGGCAGCCGGCGCCGAGACGGCGTGGGAGCACTGGGAGCCGTCGGTTCTCCTCGTGGAGGACGATCCCGGCGACGCCATGCTCGTGGAGGAACTGGTCGTCGACGGCGCCGTGAAGATGCGGCTGCGCTGGGTGCGGTCGATGACCGAGGCCACCGAGGTGCTGGCGACCGAGACACCCGACTGCGTCCTGCTCGACCTGCACTTGCCGGATGCGCACGGTCTCGAGGCGGTCTCCCTCGTCCAGGGCCTGGCCGAGCAGGTCGCCATCGTGGTCCTCACCGGGCTCGCCGAGGAGCAGACCGGCCTCGCCGCGGTCGCGGCCGGCGCACAGGACTACCTGGTCAAGGGCCGGGTGGAGCCCGAGCTGTTCGGGCGGGCGGTGCGCTACGCGATCCAGCGCAAGCAGACCGAGCAGGCGGCGGTGGCCCTGCAGGCCGGCGCGCTCCAGGCACAGGAGAATGCCCGTCTGGAGCGCGGACTCCTGCCCCGCCCCCTGCTGCGGGCCGAGGGCGTCCAGGTCGTCGCCCGCTACCGGCCCGGCCGCGCGCAGACACTGCTGGGCGGTGACTTCTACGACATCGTCCAGAGCGCCGACGGCACCCTCCATGCCCTCATCGGGGACGTCTCCGGGCACGGCCCGGACGAAGCGGCCCTCGGAGTCGCCCTGCGGATCGCCTGGCGCACCCTCGTCCTCAGCGGCATAACCGGCGCCCAGCAGATGGCCCGGCTCGAGGAACTGCTGATGGCCGAACGGGCCCGCGACGAGGTCTTCGCGACCCTGGTGAGCCTGGCCGCCGTCCCCGGAGAACAACACGCCGACGTGGTTCGAGCCGGGCATCACGGCCTGCTCCAGCGCACCGGGACGGACGTGCAGTGGGTCGAGGTGCCCGGTGGACCGGCCCTGGGCATGGTCCCCGGCGGCGCCAGGTGGCCGACCGCACAACTGCCGGTACCGGCGGGAACGTCGGTGGTGCTCTTCACCGACGGCCTCTTCGAGGGGCACGTGAACCGTGGCACGGAACGCCTCGGCGAGGAAGGCCTCCTGGCCCTCGCCCGGGAGGCGGCCGCCCTGGAGCCGGAGGCCTTCGTGGACCGGCTGATCGAGAAGGCTGAGAGCCTCGCCGAGTCGCGGGGCGGCCTGGCAGACGACGTGGCCGTCGTCCATCTGAACTGGAACTGAGTGAGCGAGAGTGCGGTGCGGGACCACATGGTGAGGCGAGGGATGGGCGCGGTGCGCAGGGAAGGCCGGCTGACGGTACAGGGATGGTTCTACCTGCTGCTGGCCGTCATGACACTGCTGGTGGTGGTCGGCAGCGTGATCGGGGCCGTCCTGCTCGGCCGCACGGCGGAGGTGAGCGACCGGCTCTCGCGCCGCCTCCAGCCCGCCCAGACCGAGGCGTACCGGCTGCAGGCGGCCCTGGCCGGCCAGGAGGCGGGCATCGGCGGTTACGCGATCGCCGCCGACCGGCAGTTCCTCGTCCCGTACACCCAGGGCAAGCGGGACGAGGCGAGCTCGGCCACCCGGCTGCGCGGGTTCATCGGCGACCGGCCCGAACTGCTGGCGGACCTGAAGGCGATCGAAACCCAGGCGGCCGACTGGCGCCGCACCTACGCCGAACCCCTCGCGGCCGCGGTCACGCCCGGCCGTCCGAAGCCGCTGGACCAGCAGAAGGCCGACCGGGGCAAGAAGGAGTTCGACCGGCTGCGCACCCTGTGGGACAGGCAGAACACCGACCTGGCGAAGGCGGTGGACAAGGGCCGTTCCCACCTCGCCCATGTACGCAAGGTGCGCGACTGGGTCCTCGCGGGCATGGTCGCGGTCTTCCTGCTGGCCGGCATCGCCAGCGCCGTCCTGGTCCGGGTCCTGGTGACCCGCCCTCTGGAGGCGCTGGGCACGGCGTCGAAGCGGGTGGCGGACGGCGACTTCTCGTACGTCATCACCGGGGCCGGCCCGGCCGACCTGACCGCGGTGGCCAACGCCGTCGAGGGCATGCGCTGGCATGTCGTGGCCGAACTGGAGGCTTCCCGCGCCCAGGAGCAGGCGCTGACCAGGCAGGCCGCCGACATGGACGCCCAGGCCGAGGAACTGCGCCGCTCCAACGCGGAACTGGAGCAGTTCGCCTACGTCGCCTCCCATGATCTGCAGGAGCCGCTGCGCAAGGTCGCCTCCTTCTGCCAGCTGCTGGAGAAGCGCTACGGCGACACCCTCGACGACCGAGGCCGGCAATATGTCGACTTCGCCGTCGACGGGGCCCGGCGCATGCAGGTCCTCATCAACGATCTGCTGACCTTCTCCCGGGTCGGGCGGGTCAACGACGCCCGGGTGCCCGTCGGCCTCGACCAGGCACTGGACAAGGCACTGGCCAACCTCGGGGCAGCCGTCGAGGAGTCCGACGCCCGCGTCGACCGCCCGGAACACCTGCCCGAGGTCGTGGGTGACCCGACCTTGTTGACCATGCTCTGGCAGAACCTGATCGGCAACGCCCTCAAGTTCCGCCACCCCGACCTCGCTCCACACGTGTCCATCACCTGTGGGACGGATCCGGACGAGCCCGACAGTCTGCTGATGTCGGTCACGGACAACGGCATCGGCATTCCCGAGCAGTTCAAGGAGAAGGTGTTCATCATCTTCCAGCGACTGCACGGCAGGGACGCCTACGGAGGTACCGGCATCGGTCTGGCTCTGTGCAAGAAGATCGTGGAACAACATGGTGGCAAGATCTGGATAGACACCGCTCACACGGACGGCACGCGCTTCTGCTTCACCCTTCCGTCCATCGCCGAGAGCCCGGAGGCGTCCGGTATCGGCACCGAGGAGAAGGTTCTTACATGACCACCCCAGCCGCCAGCCCCATAGACGTCCTCCTCGTCGAGGACGACCCCGGCGACGAGCTGATGACCCGTGAGGCGTTCGAGGACAACAAGATCGGCAACACGCTCCATGTGGTCCGGGACGGCGAGGAGGCGCTCGACTTCCTCTACCGGCGCGGCGACCACACGGACGCACCGCAGCCCGACCTCATCCTGCTCGACCTCAACCTCCCCAAGTACGACGGCCGTCAGGTCCTGGAGAAGATCAAGTCCGACCCGGAGCTGTCCCACATCCCCGTCGTCGTCCTCACCACCTCCGCGGCCGAGGAGGACATCCTGCGCAGCTACAAGCTCCACGCCAACGCCTATGTCACCAAGCCGGTCGATCTGGACCAGTTCATCGCCGCGGTCCGTCAGATCGACGACTTCTTCGTCCAGGTCGTCCGTCTGCCGCGTCACTTCTGACGCCGCATACCGACCGGCGGGCCGACAGGGAACCGTCCCTGCCCCGCCCGGTCGGCGACCGGGCCCTCAGGCTGTCGAACTGACGTCTGACTAACCATTGTTTGTTCGAACCTACGAACTTCTTCCGTAGTGGGTTACTGATGGCGCCACGCACTGGTAGGAAACGTTCCTAACAATCAGGTCTGCACCAATCAACTCTCCACCCCCCACCTCCACTTGGAGCCTCCGTGGAACCTGACACAGTGCCCCCGGCCGCCCACACGTCCCGCCGCAGCGTCCTCGCTCTGATGGGAGCGGCTACCTGCGCGGCCCTGTTGAGCCCCCCGCGCGCCGCCGCGGCCTCGGCGGCCGCACCGGGCCTCGACGACCCCGCGAAGAAGGAGATCGCCATGAAGCTGGTGTCGAGCGCGGAGAACTCCTCGCTCGACTGGAAGGCGCAGTACAAGTACATCGAGGACATAGGTGACGGCCGCGGCTACACCGCCGGCATCATCGGCTTCTGCTCCGGCACCGGAGACATGCTCGACCTCGTCGAGCTCTACGCCGACCGCAAGCCCGGCAACGTCCTCGCCAAGTACCTGCCGGCCCTGCGCCGGGTCGACGGCACCGACTCCCACGACGGCCTGGACCCGAACTTCCCCGACGACTGGCGCAAGGCCGCCCGGGACACGGCGTTCCAGCAGGCGCAGAACGACGAACGCGACCGCGTCTACTTCAACCCCGCCGTCCGGCAGGGCAAGGCGGACGGGCTGCGCGCGCTGGGCCAGTTCGCCTACTACGACGCCATCGTCATGCACGGCGACGGCGGCGACGCGACCAGCTTCAGCAGCATCCGCCGCCGGGCCCTGCGCCAGGCCAAGCCCCCGGCGCAGGGCGGCAGCGAGACGACGTACCTGGACGCCTTCCTCGACGCGCGCGTGTGGGCGATGAAACAGGAGGAAGCGCACAGCGACACCAGCCGGGTGGACACCGCCCAACGCGTCTTCCTGCGCAAGGGCAACCTCGACCTGAACCCGCCCCTGGACTGGAAGGTCTACGGGGACAGCTTCCACATCGGCTGACAGGCCGTCGGTGGCGGCCCCGGTGCGCCACGGCGCCGGGGCCGCCACCGCTCCGCGCGGGCGCGCCGACAGCGCCCTGCGGTGAAAACCCTCTCGACGCAGCGTGTTTGCCGTCGAAGCGAGCGGTAACGCGATGTCCATGAGTGAATCGAACGAGCAGACGAACCAAGATTCCGCGACCACCCGGACCGCGGCGAAGGCCCGGCGCAGCACGGCCAAGGCCACCGCCCCGGCGACCAAGGCGGCGAACAAGGCCGCAGAGAAGGCGGATGACGCCGCGTCAGCGGGCCAGGAGGCGACCGAACGGACGGCCAAGACGGTGAGCGGGGCCGCCCAGACCGCGGCCAAGAGCGTCGAGGCCGGCCGTCAGACCGTCATCGCCGCCTCGGGACAGGCCGCGGCCGTCGCCAAGACGGCCTGGACGGTCATCGCCCAGCGGAAGCTCATCGCCGCGGGCGTCGGTGCGGGGCTGACCGCGCTGACCGCCACCTCGTACGCGGTCGGCCGGCGCTCCGGACGTCACACGCACGGTCCGATCACCCGCCTGACCGGCGGGCGGATCTGACGGGGGAGAGGCGGGCCCCGAGGCATTCCTCACCGTTCTTGACGTAACAGGTCGTTGAGGCGGGCGCCCGCCGCCCACCGCCGCAGAGCGCTGCCGTCGAGCAGGCGGATCGTCCGCTCCCTGCGGGCCCACCGGAGGTCGCGGTCGGTGAAGACACCCCGATGCACGACCAGACGCAGCGGCGACATCTGGCACCCGCGGTGCGGGTGAGGATGCGGCGCGTCCTCGTCGGGGAGGGGCTCCGCCACCGGCCGGAAGGCCACGTCGATACGACGGCCGGCCGCGTCCCGCGCGCACAGGCGCGGCCGGTCCGGCGCGGGCACCAGCCGCACCCGCCACCCGTCCCGGCGCAGCATCCGCGCCACCGCCAACGCCAGTTGCTGGGTGTCGAGTTCGAGCAGTTCTTCCGCGGTGTAGTAACCCAGACGACGGCGGGCGTCAAGGCGCCCGTGCCGTATCGCGGCCGTGACGACCAGGGCCAGCAGGGCGACCCCGGCCACGGGGACGGCGATCCCGGCGGCGCGGTACCCCGCGGCGAGCACGGCCGCCACCGTGCACACGCCCGCCACGACACCGACGAAGGCGGGGAGCACATCACGGAGCCCGGGCCCGTAGCGTCCCTCGGCCCGCAGCGCGCGCACGACATGCCGTTTCCGCGACAGACGCGACGGGATGAGGCCGGACGTCCACGACAGGCGTGCCACAGCCCCAGCCCTCCCCGTGCCGCCGGTCCGCTACCGTCATCTCACGGATACCCAGCAGGTGGCCAAGTGCCGTGGAAGCAGGGCGAATTCGGCCACATGCGCCCAGCGCACGGAAGCGTCAGGGGGCGCGCGGGAGGCCGCCATGGCACCCGGTTCGGAGCCCTGTCCGTAGCGGCTTCGCACCGCCGACCTTGCCACCCGGTTGCGAGTGCTCGCTCACAGGCGAGGCTGGATACATGGAGGCCGGGGCACACGGGAAGGACAGGACGGCCCAGTGAACAGGGCACAGACCGGCACGCAGCGGCGGCCGGCCGGCGAGGAGAGGAAGACATGGCAGGGGCGGAGGACACGGGGACCGTCGGGAGACGACCCGCTGCGGGGCCCACCGAGGCGCTGGAGGCCATCGGGACCGCGGCGTACGTCGTGGACGAAGAGGGCCACGTCATCGCCGTGAACAGCCATGCCGAAGAGCTGCTGGTCCGCCCCACCGCAGAGTTCCTCGGCCGCGACGCGCACGACCTGCTGCACCGGGACGCCCACGGCCACCCCTTGTCGCGCAGCCGGTGCAGCATGCGGCAGGCATTCCACGAGGGACGCACCGCCCAGGGCGAGGGAGACTACTTCGAGTGCGGCGACGGCACCCTGCTGCCCGTCGCGTGGCTGATCACGCCGTACGACGTGGACGGCGAGGACGTCGGCACGCTCGTGCTCGTCCACGCCCAGCATCCGCCGGAGACCGCCGGCCGACCGGAGGCGGCGGCCCAGGCGATGCCGGAACTGGAGCGGCTCGCCCTGCTGGCCGAGACCACCACCCGCCTGACGTCCACACTCGACGTCGAGGAGACCCTGCGGCGACTGGTGGCCCTGGTGGTGCCCCGGCTGGCGGACTGGGCCGTCGTCGACCTGATCACCGAGCGCGACGAGGTGTGGCGCATCGCGGTCGTCCACGCGGAGGACGACACCCTGGAGCGCCACGAGGACCTCCAGGGACCGATGCCACCGGTCCCGGAGGAATCGCCGATGCCGCTGTCCCGGGCCCTGCGCGGGGTCGCCTCCACCCTGGCAGGGCCGCAGACCTACCGGCGGGACCCGGACTCCGGGATAGCGGTGGAACAGCGCCGCCTGTTCGAGGCCACCGGAATCCGCTCCGCCGCCATCGCCCCGATCCGCAGCACCCGTGCCGTCCTGGGCGCCCTGACCCTGGGCCGGGCCAAGGACCCGGTGGACTTCACCACCGCCGATCTCCCGCTGATCGAGGACATCGCCCGCCGTGCCGGCCTGGCACTGGACAACGCGCGTCTCTACCAGCGGCAGCGCAAGGTCGCCGAGACCATGCAGAACCACCTGCTGCCCCAGATGCCGCGGGTGCCCGGACTGCAGATGACGGCCCGCTATCTGCCCGCTCCCGACGCCTCACAGGTCGGCGGTGACTGGTACGACGCCTTCACCCTCTCCGACGGCGCCACCGCGCTGGCAGTCGGAGACGTCGTGGGCCACGACCTGGAGGCCGCGGCCGGCATGGCACAGCTGCGCAACATGCTTCGCGCCTACGCCTGGGCCCACCAGGAGGCGCCGAGCCGGATCGTCGCCCGGCTCGACGCGGCGGTCATGCACATCACCGACGTCACCATGGCCACCATGATCTTCGCCCGGATCGAGGAGAAGGACGACGGAAACTGGGAACTGACCTGGACCAATGCCGGTCACCCGCCACCCCTCCTGATCAGCCACGACGGCCTGGCCCGCTACCTCACCGACGGCCACGGCATCCTCCTGGGCACCGGAGTCAACGCACCCCGCACCGACGCGAGCGTCCTGCTGCCGCCCGGCTCCACCCTGCTGCTCTACACCGACGGCCTGATCGAGGCACCCGGCCGGTCCATAGACGAGGGCCTGCAGCATCTGAGCCGGCACGCCGCCGCCCTCGCCCACCGCCCGCTGGCCTCCTTCACCGACCAGGTGCTGCGCCGGGTACGGCACGTCCACAACGACGACGACGTCGCCCTGCTCGCCGTACGAGCACCCACCAGAACGTCATGACCCCTGACCGTGATAGACAACGCCCTTGAACCCACGGGCCGTCCGCGCCCGCCGACCCGGCGACCTCCCGACAACAGGACTTGATGCAAGTGATTCTGAAGACCTTTGGCTGGGCGTTCGCGATCACCGCGCTCGGCCTGGCCGCAGGAGTGCTCTACGACGGCTGGGCCGCTTTCGGCATCGTGGCGATCCTGGCCGTGCTGGAGATCTCCCTGTCGTTCGACAACGCGGTGGTCAACGCCGGAATCCTGAAGAAGATGAACGCCTTCTGGCAGAAGATCTTCCTCACGGTCGGCGTCCTGATCGCCGTGTTCGGCATGCGGCTGGTCTTCCCGGTCGTGATCGTCGCGGTCACCGCGAAGCTCAATCCGTACGACGCGGTCCAGCTGGCCCTGACCGACAAGGACCGTTACCAGCAGCTCGTCACCGACGCGCACCCGGCGATCGCCGCGTTCGGCGGGATGTTCCTGCTGATGATCTTCCTCGACTTCATCTTCGAGGACCGGGACATCAAGTGGCTGGCCTGGCTGGAGCGGCCGCTGGCCAAGCTCGGCAAGGTCGACATGCTGTCGGTCTGCATCGCCCTGGTCGTCCTGCTGATCACCGCCTTCACCTTCGCCGCCCACGCCCACCAGCACGGCGGCGCGCACGTCGACAAGGCGCAGACCGTCCTGATCTCCGGTATCGCGGGCCTGATCACCTACATGGTCGTCGGCGGCCTCTCCGGCTACTTCGAGGACAAGCTCGAGGACGAGGAGGAACGCGAGAAGGAGGCCGAGCGCTCCGGCGGGACCCGTTCGGCGGTCACGCTGGCAGGCCGGGCCGCGTTCTTCATGTTCCTGTACCTGGAGGTCCTGGACGCCTCCTTCTCCTTCGACGGGGTGATCGGCGCGTTCGCCATCACCAACGACATCGTCCTGATGGCGCTCGGCCTGGGCATCGGCGCGATGTACGTCCGTTCCCTGACCGTGTACCTGGTCCGCCAGGGCACCCTCGACGACTACGTCTACCTGGAGCACGGCGCGCACTACGCGATCGGCGCCCTCGCCGTGATCCTCATGGTCACCATCCAGTACCAGATCAACGAGATCATCACCGGCCTCGTCGGGGTCGTCCTCATCGGCTGGTCCTTCTGGTCCTCGGTGCGCCGCAACAAGGCGCTCGCGGCGAACGAGGGGGCGACGGACGCGGACTCGGTCCCGGTGCCGTAAGGCCCGAACCGTCCGTCCCCGCCGTCCGCCATGGCCACGGCGAACCGGGGCATCCGTCGGGGTATGAAGGCGATGCCGACACGGCGCCTGACGCGCCTGATGGTGGTACTGGCCCTGCTGCCCCTGGCCGGGGCGTGCAGCGACGATCACGACCGGGCCTCCGGTGGCCCGCCGGCGGCGGGGACGCTCCGCGTCGCGGACTCCGGCGAACAGGTGGTCATCGCCACCGACAACGGCCTGCGGCTGCGCCCGGCCGACGGCCGCGACGTCACCGTCGACGACCGCGTCGACGAGCACTGGTCCCACCACGGGAAGGTGTGGACGCTCGACCTGTCGTGCGCCGACCGAGACACGGGCGACGGGGACTGTCCCCGGATGCCGTACGTCGAGATCCCTGACGGCGTCACTGTCACGGCCACCGCCCGCAACGCCGGCGTCGACGTGGCGGGCGTCGCCGCCGCCCTGGACATCACGACCGTCAACGGCGATGTGACGGTGACCCGTTCCGGACGCGACGGCGCCGACGTACGGCTGTCCACCCGCAACGGCTCCGTCCGCGCGACGAGCGTGGCAGCGCGCCGGGTGCACGCGGCGACCACGAACGGCGACGTCGTCCTCGGATGTACGGCGGTCCCGTCCGGTGTCAGCGCCGCGACCGTCAACGGCTCGGTCGACGTCACCGTGCCCCACGACAGCCCGGCCTACCGGGTCACCGCGTCCACGGACAACGGCCGAGCCACCGTGGCCGTCCCGGTACGCGAGGCCGACCGGGACCACACCATGACGCTGACCTCGGTCAACGGCGACGTCGACGCCCGCCGGGACTGACCGCTGCCCGGCCCACGGCGACTGGAACGCTGAGGTTGTCATCGGTGGTTTGAGCTTCATTCGCCCGGGCAGACGCGGGTTCAGGTGCTTGGGATCACAGGCCCACCGCGGAAGCGGCCGAATGCGGCTCTCCTTGGTGCGTGCCGCCGAGGCCTCTCCCGCGACAGTCCGAGTGACGCGGCGGACGCCACCGCCCCTCACTCCCACTGCGCAGACGGAGGAGCGAATCATGCTCATGGCCCACCCCGCCCTTCTCACCGACCTGCTCGAGCGCTACGAGGCGCTGCACGTCCTGCACGCCGAGGAAGGCAGCGCCGGAGCGCGTCAGCGGCTCGAGGACGTGTCCTACACCTTGTGCATCGCCACGGGCACCCGCGACATCGAATCCGCCCTGGCAGCGGCCCGCCGCCAGCTGTCCGGGACCCGCCCCAAGGACGACTCGCTGGTGGCGGGCGCCTGACGTGAGTGACACGAGCCGACCGGGTACTCGGGTGATCCGCCGAACACCGGCCGGAGGCCGCCCGCTGCGCCAGGGGCCGCCACCTGCCGAGAACCCGAGAACCTGAGGAGCCCCCGATCATGACGGACGTGTCCGGTACCGGTCCCGCTCCCGCGGACGACCGCAAGGAGCTCACCAACCGCCAGGGCCACCCGGTCCACGACAACCAGAACCAGCGCACCATCGGCGCCCGCGGGCCCGCCACGCTGGAGAACTACCAGTTCCTGGAGAAGATCAGCCACTTCGACCGGGAACGCATCCCCGAGCGCGTCGTACACGCCCGCGGCGTCACCGCCTACGGCTACTTCGAGTCCTACGGCGCCTGGGGCGACGAGCCGATCAGCCGGTACACCCGGGCCAAACTGTTCCAGGAGCGCGGCAAGCGCACCGACCTGGCGGTCCGCTTCTCCACCGTCATCGGCGGGCGCGACTCCTCCGAGGCAGCCCGTGATCCTCGCGGCTTCGCCGTGAAGTTCTACACCGAGGACGGCAACTGGGACCTGGTGGGCAACAACCTGGGCGTCTTCTTCATCCGGGACGCGATCAAGTTCCCGGACGTCATCCACGCCCTCAAACCCGATCCGGTCACCTTCGAGCAGCAGCCGCGTCGCATCTTCGACTTCATGTCCCAGACACCCGAGTCGATGCACATGTTGGTCAACCTGTTCAGCCCGCGCGGCATCCCCGCGGACTACCGCCACATGCAGGGCTTCGGCGTCAACACCTACAAGTGGGTCAACGCCGACGGCGAGACCAAGCTGGTCAAGTACCACTGGATGCCCAAGCAGGGCGTCCGCTCGATGACCGAGGAGGACGCCGCCAACGTGCAGGCCGACTCGCTCGGCCACGCCACCAAGGACCTGTACGAGGCGGTCGCCCGCGGGGAGTACCCCGAGTGGGAGCTCCTCGTCCAGATCATGGACGACCACGATCACCCCGAGCTGGACTTCGACCCGCTGGACGACACCAAGACCTGGCCCGAGCAGGAGTTCCCGCCGCAGCCGGTGGGCCGGATGGTGCTGGACCGGATGCCGGAGAACTACTTCGCCGAGAACGAGCAGATCTCCTTCGGCACCGGCGTCCTCGTCGACGGACTGGACTTCTCCGACGACAAGATGCTGGTGGGCCGGACCTTCTCCTACAGCGACACGCAGCGCTACCGGGTGGGCCCGAACTACCTCCAGCTCCCCGTCAACCAGGCCAAGAACGCCGAGGTGCGCACCAACCAGCGCGACGGTCAGATGACGTACCACGTGGACGGCGGGGGCGAGAACCCGATCGTCAACTACGAGCCGTCCATCACCGGTGGCCTGCGCGAGGCGCAGTACCCGACGCACGACGAACAGGGCCCGGAGATCCACGGCCGGCTCACCCGCAAGCGCATCCCCCGCACCAACGACTACCTGCAGGCGGGCCAGCGGTACCTCCTCCTGGAGGAGTGGGAACGCGACGACCTGGTGAAGAACTTCACCGACCTGCTCGCCCAGTGCGACCGGCCCGTGCAGGAACGCATGGTGTGGCACTTCCTGCTGGTCGAGAACGACCTTGGACTGAGGGTCGGTGACGGCCTCGGCATCAGCCCCGAGGACGTGGCCGGTCTCGAGCCGCTGGCCAGCCAGGACCTCACCGACGAGGACCGCAAGCGGCTGTCGAATCTCGGCAAGAACCCGCCGCGGGACGTCGAGGGCCTGACCATGACCCACTGCGTGCCGGACGAGCGGCACGTCGTGACCCGCTGATCCACCCTGGACCAGGGCGGCACCGGCGGCGCGTGCACATGAGATCGTTGGGCCACCGACCCCTGAGAGGCGACCCCGACGATGAACGAGGTGGAGCCGGACGGCTCCGGCACCGCGGCGCGGACGCTGGCCCGGCTGGCCCTGCTCTGCCTGGCGGGAGTGGTCGCGGCGGTGGTGGCCGCGGGCCAGTGGCTGCTCCTGCTGCTGGGCTTCGTGGGCCTGTGCCTGGCCGCCGCCGGCATCTGGTGGGCACTGGCCCACCGGGGCCTGGCGCGTCTGTGCGGCGCCCTGCTGGCGGTGGCCGCCCCCGTCGCCGTCCTGGTCCTGTACGCGGTCTCCGGCCTGTGGCCGTTCGCGGCCTCGGCGCTGGGCCTGTGGGTGGCGGCACTGGCCTGTGCCAGGAGCGCGCTGCGCCGACTGCGCGCACCCCGCGCCACGCACTCGCGTCCGGTCCGGCCGCCTCGCAGGCCGGTCCTGATCATGAACCCGCTGTCGGGCGGCGGCAAGGTCGGCGACCACGCACTGGTGGAGCGCGCCGAGGCCCTGGGCGCCCGGGTGATCCTGCTCGACGTGGACAACAGCCCCGATCCGGCGGCGCTGGCCCGCCAGGCCCTCGCCGAGGGCGCGGACCTGCTCGGCGTGGCGGGCGGGGACGGGACACAGGCCCTGGTGGCGGGGGTGGCCGCGGAACACGGCGTGCCGTTCATGGTCCTCGCCGCCGGGACCCGCAATCACTTCGCGATGGATCTGGGCCTGGACCGCGATGATCCGGCGAGCGGTCTCCAAGCCCTCTCGCACGGTGTGGAGATCCGGGTCGACCTGGGCGACGTGGCGGGCCGGCCCTTCGTCAACACGGTCTCGTTCGGGACGTACGCGGAGATCGTGCAGAGCCCCGAATACCGCGACGCCAAGGCGTCCACCACGCTCGACCTGCTGCCGGACCTGCTGGTCGGCGAGGCCGGCGCCCAGCTGACCGCCACGGCGGACGGCCGGCGGCTCGAGGCCCCGCACGCGCTGCTGGTGAGCAACAACCCCTACGCGCAGGCCGGCCCGATGGGCGTCGGACGGAGGTCCCACCTGGACGGTGGCCGGCTCGGTGTGATCAGTCTGCGGATCGAGGGCGCGGCACAGGCCGCCGAACTCGCGCTGCGGGGCGAACGCGCCAGCGGGATCACCTCCTCGACCTCGCGCCGGGTGGTCGTCGAGGCCGACGCGGAGACCATTCCGGTGGCCGTGGACGGCGAAGCGCTGCTGCTGCCCCCGCCGGTCGTGTGCGCCGTACGACCCAAGGCCCTGCGGGTGCGGGTACCGAGAGACCGTCCCGGCGCGCCGTACACTGCCCCGTCGGTCGACTGGCGCCGGATCGTGCGCCTCGCCCTCGACCGGACTCCCATCCCGGCCGTCAAGAACCAGGAGCAGAGCGATGCTTGACCGACCGCAGCGCGAACAGCACACCTCCCGGGAGCTGTTGCGAGATCTCGCCGCCCTCGACCAGGCGCTGTACGAGGCCGTCACGGTCACCCGGACGCCGGCCCTGGACCACGCCCTGCGGCGGCTGTCGGCCGCGGCGGACCACTCCAAGATCTCCTTCACGATCGCCGGACTGCTCGCCCTGTGCCCCGGCCGGCCGCGGCGCGCCGCCGCCCTCGGAGTCGCGGCCATCGGTGTCGCCTCGGCGAGCGCGAACATGCTCGGCAAGCGCCTGGTGCGCCGGCCCCGTCCGCACCGGGCGGAGAACTCGCCGTTTCCGGGGCGGCATGTGCCGATGCCCGAGTCCGCGTCCTTCCCCTCCGGGCACACCGCGTCCGCGGTCGCGTTCGCGGCGGCGGTCGGACCGGCGCTCCCCGTCGCCACGGTGCCGCTGGGCCTGCTGGCCTGCGCGGTGGGCTACTCACGGATCCACACCGGCGTGCACTACCCGGGGGACGTCGTCGCCGGTGCCGTGCTGGGCACCGGGGCGGCGGCCGCGGTCCTCGCGGCCGCCGGATGGCGCGGCGGCGGTCTCCGTCCCGCCCGGCGGACCGGCTGAACGACCCTCACGGGGGCGTCCGTCAGTCCGACGCCCCGGAGCCGCCCTCGGGCTGTGCGGCGGGTTCGCTCGCGTCGGGCGAGGTGTAGAAGACCGAGGTCCCCTGCTTGGTGCGCTGGGCCTGGTTCCTCGCCACGAGTCCCTCGAGTGTGGTGCGCACGACGGTGGCCTTGATCGTGCGCTCGGGGTGCTGCCTGCCGAGCGCGGTCGAGATCTCGGCCGCCGAGCGGGGCTCCTTCTGCTCGGCCAGATGCTCTCGGACGAGGTCGACGAGTGTGGGCCCCGACCGGGCGGTCGAAGCCTTGGCGGCCGCCTTCCTCACGCTCTGCTTCCCGGCCGGTGCGGCGGAGGCCTTCTTGCGCGGAGCGGGCACCGCACCGCGGGCCGGAGCGGCGGGCGTGGCGGCCGCCGGCGGAGTGCCCAGGACCTGCTGGATGTTCAGCAGGACGGTGTGGTCGTGCTGCAGGGCGGCCAACTGGCCCTGGAGCGCCGCGATTTCCCCGCTGAGGCGCTCCTGTTCCTTGAGATTGCGTTCGAGGTCGTCGGCCACCTGGGTGCTGTACTGCGAGGTCAACTCGGTGGCGGCGGGAGCGGATTCGGACATGGGCTGGCACCTCTTCCTATGTCGTAGTGATACTACGCAGGACACACCTGTCCTGTTCTGTACTTGTGCCGCACCCGCAGCGCGGTCTGGAGAGTGTCGATCGGGGTACACGGGTCGGCATGACACACACTGACGACCCCACAGCGATCAGGGCCGCAAGGCAACTGCGCCGTATACGGGCCTTCTACGCGGCCGGCGTCGTCCTGTGGACGGCGTCGTCGGCCTGGACGATGTGGGACTCTCCCGGCAGTCGGCCCATGTGGACCTCCCTGCTGCTCCTGGCCGTCTTCACGGGCCTGCTGGCCATGGCCTCCCGTTGGCTGCGGCACCTCGGGCCCACCGATGCGGCCCGGCCTTCTCACCACCTCGCGTTTTCCGGACGGGCCGGACGCCACGCGATGTCCAAGTCCTGATCACCCCGATACCGGGTACTCACCTGCCCGGGCACCCACCAGGGTGCCCGGGCAGAGGCATGCAGAGCCGCATGACGGAAAGGTGAGCTCATGATTCCGAGGAAGTCCCTCTGGGTGGCCGCTGCGGGAGTCGCCGCAGCCGCCGTCGCCGTGCGGAGGGCACGGACACCCGGATCGGCGTCGAGCAGCGCGAACCGGTGGCTGGCGGTCACGGTCAACTGCGCACCGACGGACCTCCGGACGGACAAGCTGCCGTCCCCGCTCCAGGAGTACGGCGAACGCATCGAGACGCGGATCAGCCCGGCGCCCGCGGACCGTGGCACCGAACTGGCCGTGCGGCTCAAGCAACCCCCGTCGGACCTCGCGCGGTCCGTGCCCGCGCGCCTCGCGGGCCAGGACCCACGCCAGGACCTGCGCCGGGCTCTGCGGGAGGCCAAGTCCCTGCTGGAGGCGGGCGAGGTGCTGGTCCCGGACGAGCCGACCACCCATGACACCCCGGGCGGCAAGGTCATCGGACTGTTCAGCCGACGCGCCGACGGGGAGGGTGTGCTGTGAAGGCACTGTGCTGGGAAGGCGTGAACAAGCTCGCCGTGGAGCAGGTACCGGACCCGGTCCTGCGCAACGACCAGGACATGATCGTACGGCTGATCGCGGGCACCACCTGCGGTTCCGACCTGCATCTCATCGGCGGCTATATCCCGTTCATGCGGTCCGGGGACGTCATCGGACACGAGTTCCTCGGCGAGGTCGTCGAGGTGGGGGACGGGGTGCGCCGGCACGCCGTGGGCGACCGGGTCGTCGTCTCCTCCTTCGTCGGTTGCGGCCGCTGCTGGTACTGCACCCACGACCTGTGGTCGCTGTGCGACAACACCAACACCAACCCCGGGATCGGGCAGGCCCTCTTCGGTGCCGACACCGGTGGCATCTTCGGCTACTCGCACGCCATGGGCGGACTGCGCGGCAGCCACGCCGAGTACGTCCGCGTCCCCTTCGCGGACTACGGAGCCTTCAAGGTCCCGGAGGGCGTGGACGACACCAGCGCGCTGTTCGTGTCCGACTCGGTGCCGACCGGCTGGATGGGCGCCGACCTCGGCGGGGTCAAGCCCGGTGACGTCGTGGCCGTTTGGGGGTGCGGCGCCGTCGGCCAGATGGCGGCCCGTGCCGCGATACTGCTGGGCGCGGAACGGGTGATCTCCATCGACCGGATCCCGGAACGCCTGGAGATGACCGAGCGGTTCATCGGCAGCGAGGTCATCGACTACACGGCCACCGACGTCGGCGCGGAACTGCGCGAGCGCACCGGAGGACGCGGTCCCGACGTCTGCATCGAGGCGGTCGGCATGGAGGCGCACAGCGACAGCCCGGTCCATCTGTACGACCAGGTGAAGCAGCAGCTGCGGCTCCAGACGGACCGCCCCACCGCCGTACGGCAGGCCATCCACGCCTGCCGCAAGGGCGGCACGGTATTCGTGCTGGGGGTCTTCGCCGGGGCCGTTGACAAGTTCCCGCTCGGCGCGGTCATCAACAAGGGGCTGACCGTACGGGGCGCCCAGCAGCACGGCCAGCGCTACATCCCGATGCTGCTGGACCGGCTGGCCGCCGGGGACCTGAGCACCGCCCACCTGGCGACCCACACCGTGTCCCTGGACGATGCGCCGCAGGCGTACGACCTGTTCAAGCAGAAGACGGACGGCTGTGTCCGCGCGATCATCCGGCCGGGCGGCTGAGCTCCTCCTCGGTCGTTTGCCGCACGTGCAGGGGGAGACCCGGCTGCGCATGAGCGTGCGACGACATCATCCACGTACACGACAGAACCGGGTTCTGCGGCTGCTCGACCGTCTGGAGCGGGAACCGCGGCAGGACCCGCTGATCGACGCACTCGGGGCGGGGATACGGTCCCTGCCGCTGGGGCGCGGCCGGGACGTGCTGCACGGCACGTGGCTGGGGCATCCCGTCCATCCGCTGCTGGTGCAGGTGCCGATCGGCAGCTGGCTCTCCGCCGCGATCCTGGACCTGCGCAAGGGCCGCCCCCGTGAGGCCGGCCTGCTGGTGGGCGTCGGCCTGGCCGCGGCCGTCCCCGCCGCGCTGACGGGGGCCGTGGACTGGGCGGAACTGCGCCGCCCGCAGATGCGCGTCGGGCTGGTGCACGCCGTGTCCAACACGGCGGCCGTCGGCCTGTACACGGCCTCCCTCGCCTGCCGCCTCACCGGCCGTGGGCGCGCGGGCCGGACCCTCGGCTTCCTGGGACTCGCGGCCGTGGGAGCCGGCGGCATGCTGGGCGGCCACCTGGCCTACCGGCAGGCCGCCGGCGCCAACCACGCCGAGGCCGTGCCCCATGTCGTCGGCGACCGCTGGCACCGGATCGGCGCGGTGGACGACTTTCCGCCGGGCCGGCCCGTGCGGCGCAGCGTGGACGACGTGCCGGTCCTGGTAGTGCGTGAGACGGGCGGGGCGATCCACGCGCTGGCCGACCGGTGCAGCCATCTGGCGGGGCCGCTGTCCGAAGGGACGGTGTCCGACGGATGCGTGCGGTGCCCCTGGCACGGCAGCGTCTTCCGGCTCTCGGACGGCCTGAATGTCCAGGGCCCGGCCATCGCCCCTCAGCCGGCCTTCGACACACGGGTCACCGAGGGACAGGTGGAGGTGCGACTGCGCCACCACGAAGAGAAAAACGAAGAGCACGAAGAGAAAGACGCGGACGGTGGGGAACCGGACCGTCACCTGAGCGAGGCAAGCCATGAGCACATCAATTGACAGCCGCATCGGACGACGGGCACAGGCGCTCCTGCGCCGTACCGGTCGCGACTACGCGGGCACGCACGACCGGCCCCTGCGCGGCTATCTCGCCGCCATGGCGGCGTTCGGCACGTACACGGCCGGCTGGGCCACGGCGGTACGGCTGCGCGGGCGCCCCCTGCCCGACCGGCCGGAACCCTGGGACGTGGTCCTGACCTCGGTCGCCACGTTCCGGCTCAGCCGGCTGATCAGCAAGGCGTCGGTGACCAGCCCACTGCGCGCCCCGTTCACGACGTACGTCGGTCCGCAGGGCCCCGCCGAACTGCATGAGGAGGCGCAGCCCGAGACCGGTAAGGACACCGTGGGCGAACTGCTCACCTGCCCCTTCTGCATGAGCGTCTGGGTGGCGTCGACCCTGACCGCCGGACAACTCCTGTGGCCCCGCGCGACACGTACCGCGATGGGCGCCCTGACCGCGCTGGCCGGCGCGGACGCCCTGCAGTTGGCGTACGGCGCACTGGTCGGCAAAACCACCGACGACTGACCGGGAAACCTGCTCATCTGTGGGCCACCTTCTTCAAACGCGCATAACCGTGCTTATCCGTCGATCTTCTGGGCACTTGGGGGTCACCCTGCGACAGGCGGGACCGTCGGCACCACCTCAAGGAGCGACTGTGGCCATGCGCATCGGAGTAGAGGAGGAGTTCCACATCCTGGCAGTGGAGAGCGGACTGCTGGTGCCGCGTGCCGACGCGGTCCTGCGCCGGCTCTCCCGGGACACCTTCACCACGGAGCTGCACCAGTCCACCGTGGAGTCGAACAGCGGGGTGCACGCCTCGCTGGCCGACCTGTACACCGACCTCGCCAGAACCAGACGGCGGCTCGACGCGGCCGCCTCCTCGCTGGGGCTGGCGGTCGTGGCCGCGGGCACGGCACCCCTCGCGCCCGCCGCCTCCGGACACCCCACGGCCGGCGCGCGCTATCGCCACATGGTCGAGGAGTACCGGCAGGTCGCCGACGAGCAGCTCATCTGCGGCGCCCAGGTCCATGTGGACATACCCGACCGCGACACAGCCGTAGGAGTGATGTGCGCGGTCTCTCCCTGGCTGCCGGTGCTGCTGGCGCTCTCCGCCAGCTCACCGTTCTGGCAGGGAGCCGACACCGGCTACGCCAGCTGGCGCACGCTGCTGTGGCAGCGCTGGCCGACCGCGGGCCCGGTCGGCTGCTTCCGCAGCGCGGCCGACTACGACGCCGCGGTGGGCGACCTCGTCCGGGCCGGGATCATCAGCGACCCGGGGATGATCTACTACGACGTTCGGCCCTCCGCACATCTGCGGACGCTGGAACTCCGTATCTGCGACGCCTGCCCGCGGGTGGAGACCGTCGTGCTCGTCGCCGGCCTGTTCCGTGCTCTGGTGGCCCAGGCCATCGAGCTGCGCGCGGCCGGTGCGGCGGAATGCGACGGCCGTCACGAATGGCTGCGCGGCGCGTCCTGGCGGGCCGCCCGCTCCGGCCTGGAGGCTGTCCTGGTGGATCCGAGGACCCACCGGGAGGCGCCCGCCGCCGACGTCGTACGCGCACTGCTGGCCCGCTTGCGTCCCGCGCTGGAGGCCCACGGCGACTGGCAGACCGTGCGGGATCTGGCCGAGGCAGCCCTGGCCGACGGGAGTGCCGCCGAGCGCATGCGCCGCACGGCGCGGGAGGAGGATCTGCTGTCCTGCACCGACCTGCTGATCGCGGAGACCCGCGGCGAGCGGCGACCCCGCAGGCCGGCCCACGTCAGCCGCAGAAGCGTCGCACGTTCCGTCGCGGGCGCGACGGGCTCCGGTGCACCGGAGGTCCTGGGCAGCTGATCCGGTCCCGCGCGGCTCGCGCCCGGCTGCCCGTCCCACATCCGACAACCCCGAGGAGAGATTTCGTCATGTCCAGCAATTCCGCCCGGGTCGCGACCGGCAGGCGCGACCCGGGGTTCCCGTCCCGGCTCGTGGCCGACGGCTCCTGGGAAGGGGGCGGCGCGTCATGTGCGGTCTGAGCGGCGAGATCCGCTTCGACGGCAGGCGACCCGACCTCGCGGCCGTCGAGCGTATGACCGACCGGCTCGCCGCCCGCGGACCGGACGGCCAGGGCATCTGGACACGGGGCGCGGTGGCGCTGGGGCACCGACGACTGAAGATCATCGACCTGTCCGACGCCGGCGCCCAGCCGATGACCGACGCCGACGGCGAGATCACCGGCGTCTTCAACGGCTGCGTCTACAACTACCAGGAGCTGCGCGAGGAGCTCGGGAGCCTCGGGCACCGCTTCAAGTCGACGTCCGACACGGAAGTCGTGCTCCACGCCTACCGGGAGTGGGGAACCGCCTGCGTGGAGCACTTCCACGGCATGTTCGCCTTCGCGCTCGTCGAGCACCGCACCGGCCGGGTCGTGCTGGGCCGCGACCGGCTGGGCATCAAGCCGCTGTATCTGGCGCCGACGCCGGACCGGCTGCGGTTCGCCTCCTCCCTGCCCGCTCTGCTGGCCGCCGGAGACGTGGACACCACCATCGATCCGGTGGCCGTCCACCAGTACCTGAGCTGGCACGCCACGGTCGCCCCACCGCGCACCGTCCTCAACGGCGTGCGCAAGCTGCCGCCGGCCACCGTCAGGATCGTCGAGCCGGACGGCAGCCACCGCGACCACCGCTACTGGCAGCCGTCCTACACACGGCGGGACGAGTACGCGGACATGGCGCCCGACGAGTGGCGTGACGCGGTGCTGGACGCGCTGCGCACGGCCGTACGCCGCAGGATGGTCTCCGACGTGCCGGTGGGCGTGCTGCTCTCCGGTGGCCTGGACTCCAGCCTGATCGTCGCGCTGCTCGCCGACGAGGGACAGCGCGACCTGAAGACGTTCAGTGTGGGCTTCGAGGCGGAGGGCGGGGAGGAGGGCGACGAGTTCCGCTACTCGGACCTGGTCGCCCGCGAGTTCGGCACGGACCACCGCCGGATGATGGTGCCCTCGGGCCGCGTCTCGACCGCCCTGGACGACGCCGTCGCAGCGATGAGCGAGCCGATGATCAGCCACGACGTGGTCGCCTTCCACCTGCTGTCCGAGCAGGTCTCCAAGGAGGTGAAGGTCGTCCAGAGCGGGCAGGGCGCCGACGAGGTGTTCGCCGGGTACCACTGGTACCCGGAGCTGGCCGCGGTCGCCCGCGAGGAGGAGCCGCAGAGGTATGCCGAGACGTACTTCGACCGCCCGCACGCCGACCTCGCGGGGATCCTCCAGCCGCACATGCTGCCCGAGGACGACGTGTCGGGCCGCTTCGTCAGGGACCACATGGCCCGCCCCGGAGCGCAGACCGCCCTGGACGCGGCGCTGCGACTGGACACACACGTCATGCTGGTCGACGACCCGGTGAAGCGGGTCGACAACATGACCATGGCCTGGGGACTGGAGGCCCGCGTGCCGTTCCTCGACCACGAGCTGGTGGAGCTGGCCGCGGCCTGTCCGCCGGAGCTCAAACTCGCCGACGGCGGCAAGGGCGTACTGAAGGAAGCCGGCCGCAAGCTTCTGCCGCGGGAGATCGTCGACCGGCCCAAGGGGTACTTCCCGGTCCCGGCCATCCGGCACATGGCGGGCCCCGTCCTGGACCGGGTCCGCGAGGCGCTCGCGGCACCCGAGGCGAAGAAGCGGGGGATCTTCCAGGAGTCGTACGTGGCGGAGCTCCTGGCGGCGCCCGACGAGCACCGGACCAAACGGGGCGCCAACGCCCTGTGGCAGGTGGCGCTGCTGGAGATATGGCTGCAGACACACGACATCTCGTGACCGGCGAGCACACCACCCGGTCCCCGCACACGCCGCCGCGCGCCCCGGCGCCGGGGCCTGCCCGTGGTGCGGCGCCCGGGTGGGTGGAGGGGCCCGCCGGTGCCGCGATGCCGGCATCGGCGGGGGGTCCCCGCGCCGCCACGCCTGCGTCGGCGCAGGAATCCGCGCCGCCGCAGGGGTCCGCCCGTGGCGCGGCGCCCGGAGCGGTGGAGGCGCCCGCCGGTGCCGCGGCGCCCGCGTCGGCCCAGGAACCTGCATGGCCGCAGGAGCCTGCCGATGCCGCGATGCCCGCCCCGGCGCCGGGGTTCGCCCGCCCCGCAAACCCCGCCCCGGCACAGGAACCCGCCCGCCCCGCACCGCTGCAGGAGCCCGCCCGCGCGGCGGCCCCCGCTCCGATGCCGTTGCCCGAGGCAGAAGGGCCCCGGGACGCCGTGACCCGGCTGTATGCCCACGGCTGCTGGTATCCCTCCGCAGATCCCGACGGCACCCAGGCGGCCTTCATCTGCGACCGGGGCGGCGTCCCCCAGCTGTGGGCCGGGCCCGTGGACGGGGAGGGCGTCCGGCTGCTCGACTCCTCCCCGGACCCCGTGAAGGAGGTGTCCTGGTCACCCGACGGCCGCTGGATCGCGTACACCACCGCACCGGGCGGCGGAGAGCACTCACGCGTGCTGTGCGTGCGCCCCGACGGCACCGGTCGTCGCCTGCTGGCCGGTGCCGACCGGGACAGCTCCGCCTACCTCGGCTGCTGGGCCCACGACGGATCGGCCGTCGCCGTCACCCTCGCCGCACCCGCCGCCGACCGCGCCCGGGCGGACGCCGCCCCGGCCCACTGGACCGCGCGGGACGGCCGGGCGACCCTCCTGGGCACCACCGCGTACGCCATGGGGCCGGGCGGCACACCCGCGACCCGGCCGGGCGCGGGCCTGTCCGCCTACCTCGTCGATCCGGACGCGCTGGCCTCTCCCGTGCTGCTCGCCACGGAACCGGACGCCCCCACCCTCCGGGTGTGCGACCTCAGCCACGACGGCAGGCTGGCGCTGCTGCGCCGGGGGCCGCGCGGGCGGCGGGAGGCGTTCGTCCGGCGCCTCTACGACGGGGCGACGACCTTCACCCTGCCGGTCGCCGACGGTGACCAGTGGATCGGCCGGTTCTCACCCGACGGGCGGACGCTGTGGCTGCGCAGCGACGCCGACCGGGAGTACGCGGCCCTGTTCGCCGTCGCTCTCGACGCCGACGGCACACCGCTCGGCAGAACCGTCGTCGCCGAGCGCGAGGACTGCGACCTCGAACTGCTGACGATGGCGCACGACGGCAGGACGGCCGTCCTCGCGTGGAACGTGCGGGGCGCCTGTGAACTCGACGTCGTCGAGACCGCCCCCGGGTACGGGGCCGCCGACACCGCCGGACCGGCGCGGCCGGTGCCGCTGCCTCACGAGGTCGTCACGCGGATCGCGCCGGCCGGTGCCGGGCGCCTGCTGCTGGCGCTGTCCGGCTCACAACGCCGCCCCGGCGTGTGGTGGGCCCACGAAGGCGTGTCCCTGCTGCGCACCCCGTGGTCCTCCCGGGACGAGGACGCCGTCCCGCCCGGCCGCCGGCCCGTACGCCCCGTCCTCACCCGCCTCACCGCCCGGGACGGCCTGCCCCTCAGCGGCTGGTACTACCGCGCTCCCGGACGCGCCCCCAACGAGCCCGCGCCCTGCGTGATCCACCTGCACGGCGGCCCCGAGGACCAGGAACGCCCGGTGTTCGACCCGCTCTACCACGAACTGCTCGGGCGCGGACTGGACGTCTTCGCCCCCGACGTCCGCGGCTCCGGCGGACACGGCCGGTCCTTCGTCGACGCCGACCTGGGCACCGGCCGCTTCGCCGCACTCGACGACGTCGCGGATTGCGCGGCCCACGCGGTCACGGCGGGCCCCGCGGACCCCACCCGGCTGGCGGTGATGGGACGCTCGTACGGCGGCTACCTGACGTTCGCCTCCCTCGTGTGGCACCCGGACCTGTTCCGCACCGGCGTCGCCGTCTGCGGCATGTCCGACCTCCTCACCTTCTTCGCCGGCACCGAGCCCTGGATCGCGGAATCGGCGGCCCACAAGTACGGCCACCCCGAACGCGACCGCGAACTCCTGCACGCCCTGTCCCCGATGAGCCGTATCGACGCGCTGCGGGCCCCCCTGCTCGCCGTCCACGGTGAGCACGACACCAACGTGCCGCCGGGGGAGTCGGAACAGTTCGTGCGGGCCGCGCGGGAGCACGGTGTGCCCGCCGAACTCCTCGTCCTGCGGGACGAGGGGCACGACTTCCTGCGCGCGGACAACCGGCGCCTGTTCCGCCGGGCCGCTGCGGACTGGATGGAACGGCACCTGCACCCCTCCTGACCCTCGGACGCCAGTTCGGGGCGTTTCGGACGGCGTCAGCGGTCAACACGGTGTTCAGACCGGTAGGCCCTACGACTCCGACACTGCGACTTCGGCACTGGACGGGGCGGGACGGACTTGGGAGGAACGATGGATCACTCGCGGGTGCCGGTACTGGAGGCGCTGGAGGAGTTCCGGCGTCGCGGCGACACGGTCTTCGGCCCGCCCGGCCACAGGCAGGGCCGAGGCGTGGACCCGCGGGTAGCCGAGATCGTCGGGCTCGACGTGTTCCGCTCGGACGTCCTGTCCCTCAACGGCCTGGACGACCGCCGCCAGTCCCAGGGCGTGCTCAGTCAGGCGCAGGAGCTGATGGCGGACGCGGTCGGGGCCGAGCAGGCGTTCTTCTCCACGTGCGGCAGCTCCCTGTCCGTCAAGACGGCGATGCTGGCCGTGGCGGGCCCCGGTGAGAAGCTGCTGATCTCGCGCAACGCGCACAAAGCCGTGATCTCGGCCGTCGTCGTCAACGGCGTCGAACCGATCTGGGTGCACCCCAAGTTCGACCGCGAGCGGCACATCGCCCACCCGCCGGAGCCCGACGACGTACGCCGCCGCCTCCAGGAGCACCCGGACGCCAAGGGCATGCTGCTGATCACCCCCACCGACTGGGGGACCTGCGCCGACATCCGGGGTGTGGCGCGGGTGTGCCACGAGTTCGACGTACCCCTCATCGTCGACGAGGCCTGGGGCGCCCACCTGCCCTTCCACCCCGACCTGCCGGCCTGGGGCATGGACGCCGAGGCGGACCTCGTGGTCACCAGCGTCCACAAGATGGGCGGGGCGATCGAGCAGAGCTCCGTGTTCCACCTCCAGTACGACCGGGTCTCCCCGGAAGCACTCAAGCAGCGGGAGGACCTGCTCGGTACCACCAGCGCCTCGTCCCTGGTGTACCTGACCCTGGACGGCTGGCGTCGCCAGATGGTCGAGCAGGGCCACGCCCTCCTGGACGCCGCGCTGCACCGCGCGGAGCGGATCCGGCTGGCGGCCGGGGACCTGCCGGGACTGCGGCCCATGGGGCAGGAGATCGTGGAGGAAGGGCTCGCCGCCGACTTCGACCCCCTGAAGATCGTGATCGACGTACGCGAGCTCGGGATCAGCGGCATGCAGGCCGCCGAATGGCTGCGGGCCGAGCGGCACGTGGATGTGGGCGGCTCCGACACCTGCCGACTCAGCGCGTCGATCACGCACGCCGACGACGACGAGACGGAGAAGGTGCTGCTGGACGCCCTGCGCGCCCTCACCGAGGGCGCCGAGTCCATCGAACGCAGGCCGCCGGTACGCCTGCCCGAGCCCTCGGCCCTGGAGCTGGAGCAGGCCATGCTGCCGCGCGATGCGTTCTTCGCCGAGGTCGACCACGTCCCCGCCGAGCGTGCCGCCGGGCGTATCTCCGCGGAGATGATCAGCCCGTACCCGCCGGGTGTGCCGGCGATCGCTCCCGGTGAGGTCATCACCGACGAGGTCCTCGACTACCTGCGCAGCGGCGTCGAGCACGGCGTCCTGATCCCGGACGCCGCCGACCCCTCGGTCAAGACGCTGCGGGTGGTGGCACAGCACTGAGCGGGGCTGCTGTGAGGAGGCCCTTGCCGGCGATCGCCGCCAGGGACAGCGTGCGGTAGCCCATGGACTCGAACAGCACGGTGATCCGGTCGCCCTCCTCGCTCATCACCGTTCCCTCTCCCCACTCCGTGTGCCGCACCCGGGTGCCCGCCGGATAGGAGACGGCCGGCGCCTGCGAGTCGGAGTCGTCGCCCGTGTCGCCCACCCCGTCGACGACGCTGTCCCCGGACGGGGCGGGCGCAACGGGCGCACACATGTCGCACGCCCCGCACGGGGCCTCGTAGGCTTCCCCGAAGTAACCGAGCAGGAAGCGGCGCCGGCAGCCCGTCGTCTCGGCGTACCCCAGCATCATGGCCAGCCTCGACTCCTCCAGCCTCCTGCGTGATCGGGCCTCCTCCGCCGCGCGCGCGGCCGCCTCTTCGGCCGTCGTCCCGGCAACGGCGCGCACCCGCCCGTCGTCCTCGGTGTGCACGGCCCCCGCCTGCTCCAGCAGATTGACGGCCGCCGTCACCCGTCTGCGCGAAAGCCCCGTCTCCTTCCCGATGCCGTCCGGCTCGGCGGGAGCGTCCCGCTCGTGGATGTGCTCCGCGACCGTGCCGAGGGTGTCCTCGTCCGGCGTGCGCGTGGCGAAGAGGCGCTGCAGGCCGCTGTCCTGGGGCCGGTAGTGCAGTACGGCGAGCGCGGGCCGGCCGTCGCGGCCCGCACGGCCGATCTCCTGGTAGTAGGCGTCCAGGGAGCCGGGTACGGAGGCGTGCAGCACGAACCGTACGTCCTCCTTGTCGATGCCCATGCCGAAGGCGGAGGTGGCGACCACGACGTCGGTCTCGCCGGCCAGGAAGGCATCGTGGACCCGGGAACGCTCACCGGCTGTCAGCCCGGCGTGGTAGGCGTCGGCCGACAGACCCAGCTCGGCGAGGTCGGCGGCGTAGGCCTCGGCGTCCCGACGGGTGGCGGTGTAGACGAGGCCCGGCTTGGGCTCCGCCGCGGCACGCTCCACGACCACCCGGCGCTTGTCCGTGTCGTCCAGGAAGCGGCGCACCTCCAACGCGATGTTCGGCCGGTCGAAACCGGCGACGACCAGTTCCGGATCTTCCATGCCGAGCCGCTCCACGATCTCCTCGCGCACCGGCGGAGCGGCCGTGGCGGTCAGGGCCAGGACCGGGGGCCTGCCCATCCGCTGGGCCGCCTGGGCCAGGCGGAGGTAGTCGGGACGGAAGTCGTGGCCCCAGGCGGCGACGCACTGGGCCTCGTCGACGACGAACAGCGAGGGCGCGGCCTCGGCCAGGCGCTCGACCACCTCGTCCTTGGCGAGCTGCTCGGGGGAGAGGAACAGGAACTCGGCGTCGCCGTGCCGCACCGCGTCCCAGGCGGCCTCCGCCTCTCCGGCCGCCTGGGCGGAGTTGACCGCGACGGCCTCCGGGGCATCGGCATGGCTGAGCAGGCCGGCGATCTGGTCCCGCTGGAGGGCGATCAGCGGGGAAACCACCACCGTGGGCCCGGGAAGCAACAGACCGGGCACCTGGTACACCGCCGACTTCCCGGCGCCGGTGGGCATCACGGCCAGGGTGTCCCGGCCCCGCATGACCGCTGCCATCGCGGTCAGCTGCCCCGGCCGCAACTCGCTCCAGCCGAACACCTCGTCGGCGGCCCGCGCCAACCGCTCCGGGACGCCGGGACTCCTCTTGTCGGACATGCCGGCTCCCTTCACGGCCTGGGGTTGGTGCGGTGCCACTGCGGCCGTGCGTCGCCGCCGCGACGTCCCGCCACGGAGGCACAGCGCGGACACAGGCGCCGCACCCGGTCGGCCGCGCCCCCGGACTCCGGGAAGGTGTCGGACCAGGTGACATGCGGGAACCGGATCAGCTGTGAGCGGCTGAGCGAGAGCCCGCAGACCGTCTGGTTCGTGCCCGGCTCCCAGGCGTGGACTTCTCCGGACGGCAGTCGTCGGCGGCCCTCCTCCTCGTCCGTCCACTGACCGGACGCGGCGACGGCGTACTGCTTGACACGTGGCATGGCGGCTCCCCGATCGTCTGGGGCACCGCGTTCCCCGTCTGCCGGGACACAAGCCCCGGCTCCTGCCTCAGGCCACCCGGATCCCCACGATGCAGGTGTCGTCGTCCGTGTCCGACTTGCTGTGCGTCAGCAGACGGTCCAACTGCTGGTCCAGGGTGGGCGGGACGGCCCGAGCGACCGTCAGGAACTGTGTCAGGGACTCCTCCACGGACCGGTCCCGGCGTTCGATCAGACCGTCCGTGTACATCAGCAGTGTGTCGTCGACGGCCAGCTGGACCTCGTGTTCCTCGTACGTCGCCTCCGGTACGGCGCCCAGCAGCAGCCCCGACACCAGCGGCAGCGGTGCCGCCTCGGAGCCGCGTACCAGGACCGGCGGCAGATGCCCGGCCCGCGCCCAGCGCAGGGTGTTGTTCTCGGGGTCGTACAGGCCGCAGACGGCCGTGGCGGTGACCGCGCCGGTCAGATGGTGGGCCACCATGTTGAGCCAGGACAGCAGCTGGCCGGGCCCGGCGCCGGTCACGGCGAGCCCGCGCAGCGCGTTGCGCAGGACGACCATGCTGGTCGCCGCCTCTATGCCGTGTCCCGCGACGTCGCCCACGCACAGCAGCACCAGCCGGGACGGCAGCACGACCGCGTCGTACCAGTCGCCGCCGACGAGATGCTGGGTCTCCGCGGGCCGGTAGCGCACCGCCACGTCCAGTCCCGGAACCGCCAGCGGCGCCCTCGTCGGGGGCATGATGGCATGCTGCAACTGGAGGGTCAGCCGGTCGCGTTCGCTGGCCTGCTGCTCGCTGTGGGCGAGCTGGTCCCGGGTGGCGGCGAGGGCGACCTCGGTCCAGTGGTGCGAGGAGATGTCCTGGTAGGCGCCGCGCAGCAGGTACAGCTGACCGGCGGAGTCCAGGACCGGCTCCGCCACGACCCGGATGTGCCGGGTGACCCCGTCGGGGCGTTGCAGCCGGAACGCGGTGGACGCGGGACGGCGCTGGTGGAGCACGGTGCGCAGGAACCGGCCGATGGCGACGGCGTCATCGGGGTGGGCGTGGGCGGGCAGGTCCTCCAGCGGCACGGGGGCCTCGGAGACCGGCCTGCCGTAGAGGTGGTAGAGCTGGCCGTTCCAGGTGATCTCACCCGTCAGCAGGTTCTCCTCGAAACCGCCGATGCGGCCCAGGCGCTGGGCGTGCTGGAGCAGGCTCGCCAGGCGGGCCGTCTCGTCCTCGATGCGCCAGATCAGCAGGACGCTGCCGCCGTGCCGGCTGACGTTGATGTCGGCGACCGCCGCGAGCGTGACGTCGTCCACCAGGGCGGTGAGCCGCATGCGGTGGGCGCGGAAGGGCTCGCCGGTGGCGTAGACGCGTTCGATCCGTTCGAACAGCTCGCTGTGGCCCGCGGCCATCGGGTACGCCTCCAGCAGCAGCGCTCCGTTCACGGCGCCCCGCGGCCGGCCGGCCGGGTCGAGGAAGCGGCTGTTGACGTGGTGGATGCGGAAGTCGACGAGCTGCCCGTCGGAGCCCAGGTGCGGCACCAGTACCAGGGCGGGATCGTGGAGCCCGTCGGCCAGGTCCATCAGCTCGGCGACGTCCGGCAGGACGCGCGGGTTCGTGGCGTCGTCGGGATGCGGGAGCGCGTTCGTCTCCAGGGTGTGCGCGCAGAGCTCGGCCAGCGCCTCGATCTGGCGGACGATCGCCGCGGGAGGGGGCTCCAGCGCCGTGGACCAGACGATCTCCAGTACGCCGTGGATGCGCCCGCCGGTCTCGGCGGGTACGGCGACCCGGCCGCCGTCGCGGTAGTGGTGCTGCCCGATGGACGGCAGGCCGGTCTCGGACAGACTGCGGATCCATTCCCCCCTGCGCTCGGTGAGCCCGCGCCGTGCCACGGTCGTCACACCCGGCGGCACATGGCGCCAGCGTCCGGCCTCGGCCGTGGAGAACCCGGCGCTGCCCGCCAGCGCGAGGGACCCGTCGGCCCCCAGGGCCCAGATGGCCACCGCCTCCGCGCCCAGCGGGGTGAGCGCGTGTTCCAGCAGCGAGTCGGCGACGGCCTGGGTGTCGTCGGCGGCCAGCACCCCGCTCTCCGCCGCACGCAGTCGTACGGCGGAGGAATGCCCGTCGGGCGGATCGGCAGAGGCGGTCGCCGCGAGGAAGGCATTGGTCACCTCGGACATCCGGTCGCGCGAGGCCTGGTTGATCACCTCGACGGCGAACTCCAGCGGTGTCACGCCGGCCTGCTCGGTGAGCTCGGCGAGCTGCCGCGAGGCCTGCGCCGGACCACACCCCAGCCGCTCGACGAGAATGCCCTTGGCCAGTTCGATCAGGGCCCGCCCTTCCGCCTCGGCCTGCGCCGCCCGCACCTCCCGGCGCAGCCGCTCCACGGTCGCCGCCAGCCTGCCGACAGGGGAGGCCTGCCCGTCGCTGTCGCTGCCGTCGACGGGGGGCTGGTCCTGCACGGGGGCGTTCTGGGGCTCGGAGGGCTGACGGAGATCACTCAAGGTGGGCCTGTTCCTCGGCTGGGACGTCACGCGGTCGGCTGGTGGTCTCTCCGTGCGCTCACCCCGGCAGCCACCGTCGGACGCGGGCGATGAGGTCGCCGGTGTCGACGGGCTTGGTGACGTAGTCGTTGGCACCCGACGCGAGGCTCTTCTCCTGGTCGCCCGGCATGGCCTTCGCGGTGACCGCGATGATGGGCAGCTCCGCGTACTGCGGCATCGAACGGATCTCCGCGGTGGCGGCGTAGCCGTCCATCTCCGGCATCATCACGTCCATCAGGACCAGCGAGATGTCCGGGTGGGCGAGGAGCATCTCGATGCCCTTGCGGCCGTTGTCCGCGTGCAGGACGTGGAAGCCGTGCAGTTCCAGTACCCCGCTGAGCGCGAAGAGGTTGCGTGCGTCGTCGTCGACCACCAGGACCGTCCGGCCGAGGAAGGAGTCGTCCACCACCTGCGCCACAGGCCGCTGCGGGTCCTCGGGACGCACCAGCGACAGCACGTCGCCAGGCTGCTCGGCGGACAGGTGCAGGGTGATGCGCTCGCGCAGGTCGTCCAGGCTGGACAGGAAGTCCAGCGGCCGGTCGCCCGCCAGAGCCCGCAGACCCTGCTCCTGGCCGAGGTTCACCCGATGCCCGGTGTGGATCAGGACCGGCACGCTGGCCAGCGCCGAGTCGCCGCGCATGGCCTCCAGGAAGTCGGCGCCCTCGTCGTGCCGCATGCCGAGTTCGAGGACGACGCAGTGGCAGGGGTCGGCCGCCAGCGTGCTAGCCGCCTCCTGCGCCCCCACCGCCGTGATGATGTCGATCCCCCCGTGCGGATCGTCGGAGTCGTACGCGAGGTCGGCGACGGCCCGCTCGGCGACCAGCGTGAGCAGACCCCGTGGGCGCTCCTCGATGACCAGCAGACGGCGCCTGCGGTGCCCGGGGGAGGGCGCGGGAGCCGCGAGCTGCCGGGGCTCGGCCGACTCCCCGGTGGCCAAGGCGTCCTGCGGCTGTTCCGCGAGACGCCCGCCGCCCTCCACCAGTTCCTCGAAGTCGGCGCGTGCCACGGGCAGGAACAGCGTGAAGGTACTGCCCTGGCCGGGAGTGCTGTCCACGGTGACCGCGCCGCCCAGCAGATGGGCGATCTCCCGGGTGATGGACAGACCGAGCCCGGTGCCGCCGTACTTGCGGCTGGTCGTCCCGTCGGCCTGCTGGAACGCCCCGAAGATCGTCTCCAGTTGCTGCTGCGGGATGCCGATACCGGTGTCCTTGACCCGGAACGCCACGACCGGGCCGCCGAGGTGCACGCCGGGCGGTACCTCCCGGTCCGCGGCGGGTTCGATCCGCAGCTCCACACCGCCCTGCTCGGTGAACTTCACCGCGTTCGACAGCAGGTTGCGCAAGATCTGGCGCAGCCGGGAGTCGTCGGTGAGCAGATCGGCCGGGGTGCCGGGGGCGGTGGCCACCGTGAACTCCAGGCTCTTCTGCGACGTCATCGGCCTGAACGTCGCCTCGACGTACTCCAGGAGCTGGCGCAGCGGGACCCGCTCGGGTGCGACGTCCATCTTGCCCGCCTCGACCTTGGACAGGTCGAGGATGTCGTTGATCAGCTGGAGCAGGTCCGAGCCCGCCGAGTGGATGATGCCCGCGTACTCGACCTGCTTCGGCGTGAGGTTGCGCGACGGGTTCTGCGCCAGCAACTGGGCCAGGATCAGCAGGCTGTTGAGCGGGGTGCGCAGCTCATGGCTCATGTTGGCCAGGAACTCCGACTTGTACTTGGACGCCAGCGACAACTGCTGCGCGCGGGTCTCCAGCTCCTGCCGGGCCTGTTCGATCTGGAGGTTCTTGGCCTCGATGTCCCGGTTCTGCGAGGCCAGCAGAGAGGCCTTCTCCTCCAGCTCCGCGTTGGAGCGCTGGAGTTCGTCCTGCTGGACCTGCAACTCCTCGGAGCGGGCCTGGAGTTCGGCGGTCAGCCGCTGGGACTCGTCGAGCAGCTCGTCCGTGCGGACGTTGGCGACGATGGTGTTGAGGTTGACACCGATGGTCGGCATCAACTGGGTCAGGAAGTCCTGGTGGATCTGCCTGAAGCGGCTGACGGAGGCCAGTTCGATCACCCCGAGGACCTGCTCCTCGACCACGATCGGCAGCACCACCAGAGCGGAGGGCGCGGCGTGCCCGAGACCCGAGGAGATGGTGACGTACCCCTCGGGCAGCTCTTCCACGGTGACGCTACGGCGGTTGCGCGCGGCCTGCCCGACCAGCGAGCGCCCGACCGGGATGCGGGTGGGTCGCTCTTCGTCGTCGGGATAGCCGTACGAGCCCACCAGCCGCAGTTCGTGCCCGCGCTGGGTGTCCTCCGCCAGGTAGAAGGCGCCGTACTGGGCGGCGACCAGCGGGGTGAGCTCGTCCATGATGAGCTCGGCGACCACGGGCAGGTCCCGGTGGCCCTGCATCAGGCTGGAGATCCGGGCCAGGTTGGTCTTGAGCCAGTCCTGCTCCTGGTTGGCCCGGGTGGTCTCGCGCAGGGACTCCACCATGGAGTTGATGTTGTCCTTGAGCTCGGCGACCTCGCCGGAGGCCTCCACGTTGATCGACCGCGTCAGGTCGCCCTCGGCGACGGCGCTGGCCACCTCGGCGATCGCGCGGACCTGCCGGGTGAGGTTCCCGGCCAGTTCGTTGACGTTCTCGGTGAGCCGCTTCCAGGTGCCCTCGACGCCCTCCACCTCGGCCTGTCCGCCGAGCCGTCCCTCGCTGCCGACCTCGCGGGCGACGCGGGTGACCTCGGCGGCGAACGACGACAGCTGGTCGACCATCGTGTTGATGGTCGTCTTCAGCTCCAGGATCTCGCCCCGGGCGTCGACGTCGATCTTCTTCGACAGGTCGCCGTTGGCCACCGCGGTCGTCACCAGGGCGATGTTGCGCACCTGCCCGGTGAGGTTGTTGGCCATCGAGTTGACGTTGTCGGTGAGGTCCTTCCAGGTGCCGGCCACGTTGGGCACGTGCGCCTGACCGCCGAGCCGTCCCTCGGTGCCGACCTCGCGGGCGACGCGGGTGACCTCGTTGGCGAACGCGGACAGTGTGTCGACCATCGTGTTGATGACGTCCGCCAGGGCTGCGACCTCGCCCTTGGCCTCCACGGTGATCTTCTGCGAGAGGTCGCCGCGGGCCACGGCGGTGGCCACCTGGGCGATCGAGCGGACCTGCCCGGTCAGGTTCGACGCCATCACGTTGACGTTGTCGGTCAGGTCCTTCCAGGTCCCTGACACGCCCCGGACGATCGCCTGTCCGCCGAGGTTGCCCTCGGTGCCGACTTCTCGGGCGACGCGGGTGACTTCGTCGGCGAAGGCGGAGAGCTGGTCGACCATCGTGTTGATGGTGTTCTTGAGTTCGAGGATCTCGCCGCGGGCGTCGACGGTGATCTTCTGGGAGAGGTCGCCCTGGGCGACCGCCGTGGCCACTTGGGCGATGTTGCGGACCTGTGCGGTGAGGTTTCCGCCCATGAAGTTCACGGAGTCGGTGAGGTCGCGCCAGGTGCCCTTGACGCCCTTGACGTCGGCCTGTCCGCCGAGCCGTCCCTCGGTGCCGACTTCTCGGGCGACGCGGGTGACTTCGTCGGCGAAGGCGGAGAGCTGGTCGACCATCGTGTTGATGGTGTTCTTGAGTTCGAGGATCTCGCCGCGGGCGTCGACGGTGATCTTCTGGGAGAGGTCGCCCTGCGCCACCGCCGTCGTCACCTGGGCGATGTTGCGGACCTGGGACGTCAGGTTTCCGGCCATGAAGTTGACCGAATCGGTGAGGTCGCGCCAGACGCCGCCCACCCCGGGCACCTGCGCCTGACCGCCGAGGCGCCCCTCACTGCCGACCTCGCGGGCGACGCGGGTGACCTCGTCGGCGAAGGCGGACAGCTGGTCGACCATCGTGTTGACGGTTTCCTTCAGCTGAAGGATCTCTCCGCGCGCGGGCACGTCGATCTTCTGGGACAGGTCGCCCTTGGCCACCGCGGTCGCCACCTGGGCGATGTCACGGACCTGGGTGGTCAGATTGCCCGCCATGGCGTTGACCGAGTCGGTCAGGTCCGCCCAGGTGCCGGAGACCCCCGGGACCTCCGCCTGTCCGCCCAGCGTCCCCTCGGTGCCCACCTCGCGGGCCACTCGGGTGACTTCCGACGTGAACACGGACAGCTGATCGACCATGCCGTTGAAGACCGTGGCGATGTCGCCCAGCAGACCCTCGCCGTCGGACGGCAGCCGGGTGCCGAAGTCGCCGTCGCGCACGGCGGTCAGCCCGGCCAGCAACTGCAGTAGCTCCTGTTCGCCCGGGGCCTGTTCCCGGGCCTCCGTCGACGTGCTGGTCATGCGCACCCTCGTTCCGCTCCCCACGAGCCCCCGCACCGAGGACTCGGAACCGTGCCGGGCTCGTGAAGGGCCCGCTCACCAGCAACAATCCCGCACCCCACGGAGCTGCGCGATGAGAAATCCGATGAAGATTAACCCAGGTGCCGAGCAGCGACAAAAGGTTGACCGAAGCATGGTGACATGGCGAAAAAAGGGTTCGTGAGGGTGGCATGAGGGAGGCGACCTCGGGTACTCGGCACTATTTTTCACTGGCCGGGGTGTGTCGGCGCGAGGGCGTCCTCCAGGGTCGGGTGGAAGGGGATGACGGTGTCGAGGCCCACGAGCTGCAAGGTGCGCAGCACGGCACCCCGCACCACCACGAGCCGCAGCCACCCTCCCGTGGCCCGGGCGGCCTGGAAGGCGGCGATCAGGGCGTTGACGCCGCTGGAGTCCATGAACGTGACCCGGCTCAGATCGATGACGACCCGCCGTTCCACGGAGGCGTCCGCCGGAGCCAGGGCCCGGGTCAGGCCGCTCACGCTCTGGTGGTCGATCTCTCCGTCGAGGCCGAGGACGGTGATGCCGTCGGCGTCGGTCCGGACCACGGACAATTCGCCGTGACCCGCTGCTTCCCGCTTCTCTGCCACTTGCGTCCTCTGCGCACTCGATGGGACCTGCCCCGTCCTTGGTGCCACCGCTGCCCCAAAAGTCCCGGCGCGATGCATGAGACAGCACTTGAGTTCGTCCGCAGCAGAGGAACAGCGGTGCACAGGCGTAAGGCAGGAAACACGGGGTATGCGCGCGCTCATGAACGGGGTACTGGAGATGGTCGGCAGGGTGCGGGTCCTGCCTGAGGAGTGTTCGCGGATGCCGGAAGCCGCACCTGCCGAGGTGACCGTGGCCCTGGACGGAGCGGACGGCTGTATCGCCGACGCCCGGGCCCAGACGTCGAAATTCCTGACGCGGGTGCAGGGGGAGTACGGGCTGCCGGTGTCGGCCCGCACCATGGATCTGGGGCAGCTGGTGGTCAGCGAGCTGGTCACCAACGCGTTGAAATACGCGCCCGGGCCGGTGCTGCTGCACCTGCGCATCACCGACGGCATGCTGGAGATCGAGGTGTGGGACACCGATCCGACACTTCCGCTGGCCCGTGCCGCCGACGCGGGGCGGGTGGGCCAGCACGGTCTGGAGATCGTGATGGCGGTCGTCCAGGGGATCGAGGCGCGCCGAGAGCCGGTCGGCAAGTGCGTCACGGCCCGCCTCACGTTGTTCGACGATCCGATGTAGACGACCCGATGTAGTGGTCGGACGACGGGCGGTGAGCCGTCACCGCGGGCACGAGGGCGCGCGGTGACGGCGCCGGCCCGATCAGCAGCCTGCCCGGCTCCGGGTGGCAGCCACCCTCGCGCACCGTCACGCTGTTCTCGGACATGGGCACTCCTCATCGGTCGAGCCGCGACGGGCGCTCGCCGACCTTCCGGGCGGACGGTGCATCCGGCCGAGGGATCACGAGGGAAGTTCTCTGCACACACAGTCTGGGAGGCATCCATGGCTCGTCGCCATCGTCTGATCCGAGTCAGTCCGAGCGCCGTGTGGGACATCCTCGCCGACGGTCACCGCTACGCGGAGTGGGTCGTGGGAACCAGCCAATCCGAGCCGGTCCGAGGAAAGTGGCCGCACCAGGACGCGGCGATCCGTTTCCAGATCCGGCTCGGCCCGATCCGACTGGAGAACGAGACGGTCGTACGCCACTGCGAGGAAGGCGCCCGGCTGGAGCTGGAGGCCCACGCCGGAGTGCTGGGCACCGCCCGCATCGCGATCGAGCTGCGGCAGTGGGGCGAGCACTGCCTGGTCATCGTGGACGAGCACCCACTGCAGGGAGCGGGCGGCCGGCTGCACAACGTCGGCTTCGACGCGCTGATCCAGCTGCGCCACCGCACCATGCTCGCCCGACTGGCCAGGCTGTGCGAGAACCGGGACCGCGACGCCCTGCGTCCGGTGCCGATCAGGTCGGTGGCACCGGGCGCGGAGGGCGCCGGTCATGCCTGACGCCGTGGTGATCGGCGCGGGCCCCAACGGCCTGGTCGCCGCCAACGTGCTGGCGGACGCCGGCTGGAGCGTCGAGGTGCTGGAGGAACAGCCGGAGCCGGGCGGCGCGGTGCGCCACGACCACGGGGTCGATCCCGCCTTCGTCAACGATCTCTTCAGCTCCTTCTACCCGCTCGCCGCCGCCTCCCCGGTCCTGGCCGCACTGCGCCTGGAGGATCACGGACTGCGCTGGAGCAACGCGCCGAGCGTGCTCGCCCACCCCCTCACCGACGGCAGCTGCGCCCTCCTGGACCGCGATATCGACATCACCGCCGGGTCCCTCGACGCCTTCGCGCCGGGCGACGGGGACGCGTGGCGGCGGCTGCACGATGTGTGGCTGAACCTTCGCCCCGACCTCCTGGACGCGCTGTTCACGCCCTTCCCCCCGGTCCGCGCGGCGGCCCGCCTGGCGTGGCGGCTGCGGGCCGCGGGCGGTCTGCGGATGGCCCGGACCCTGGTCCTTCCGGTACGGCGGATGGGGGAGGAGGAGTTCCGCGGCCAGGGCGGCCGGCTGCTGCTGGCGGGCAACGCCCTGCACGCCGACCTCGCCCCGGAATCTGCGGGCAGCGGCGGCTTCGGCTGGCTGATGGCCATGCTGGGCCAGACATACGGCTTCCCCGTCCCCGTCGGCGGCTCCGGCGCCCTCACCCAGGCCCTGGCCCGCCGTCTGCGGGCCCGGGGCGGGCGGATCCGCTGCGAGCAGCGCGTCGAGGAGGTCGTCGTCCGTGGCGGCCGGGCCGTCGGCGTACGGACGGCGACCGGCGACGCGGTGCCGGCCCGCCGGGCGGTGCTGGCGGACGTGTCGGTACCCGCCCTGTACGGGAGCATGCTCGACCCCGAGCACCTGCCCGCGCAGCTCCTGGACGACCTGCGCCGGTTCCAGTGGGACTTCGCCACCTTCAAGGTCGACTGGGCACTCGACGGCCCGGTGCCCTGGCGGGCCGAGCAGGCGTCCCGGGCCGGCACCGTGCACCTCGCCGACGGCGTCGACGAACTCACGCGGTTCGCCGCGCAGCTCGCCATGCGGCAGGTCCCTGACCGCCCCTTCCTGCTGTTCGGACAGATGACCACCGCCGACGCGACCCGCTCCCCGCAGGGCACGGAATCGGCCTGGGCCTACACCCACGTCCCCCACGAGATCGGTGCCGATGCCGCCGACGAGGGCATCACCGGCCAGTGGGACACCAAGGACCAGGAGCTCATGGCCGACCGGGTCGAACGCCAGGTGGAACGGTTCGCACCCGGATTCCGTGCCCTGATCCGCGCCCGCCGCGTCCTGGCGCCCCCGACCCTCCAGGCGCTGGACGCCAATCTGAGCGGCGGCGCCATCAACGGGGGCACGACCGCACTCCACCAGCAGCTCGTCTTCCGGCCGGTGCCGGGCACCGGACGCCCGGAGACCCCGGTCCCCGGTCTCTACCTGGCCTCCTCCGGCGCCCACCCGGGTGGCGGCGTGCACGGAGCGCCGGGCGCCAACGCGGCACGGGCCGCCCTGCACCGCCACCGGCCCCCCGGCCTCCACCCCGCCCAACGACTCCTGACCCGCCGCGACCGCACCGGAAGCAGACGCTGACCCACGGCGCCGTTCGCTTCGGGATGCCGTACCTGTCGAGGAGGAACAGTGAACGAACACGAGCAGGCCCTCGGCGGCCCCGACCGTGACCACCGGCGCCCCGCCGGTGTCGACGACACGACCGTCAAGGCCCTCGGGGCGCTGTCCAAGGCACTGGAGACGACCGAGCGGGCGAGGGGCCGGCTGTACGACTTCCATCAGCTGACCGGGACCGCCGATCTGCAACTGGACGATGCCGTACGGCTGTTGGAGGAGGCAGGTCACCCCGAATGGGCCGAGAAGGTCCGCTCGGAGGTCCTCGGGCGCAATGTCATCCCCGGACACTGGACGTTCCAGATCGTCGAGGCCTACAACGCCACCTACTACCGGCCCTTCCAGCAGTTGGAGCTGAGCGCGGTGCAGGAACTCGCGCAGGGCCGTGACCACTTGTTCGAGGCGGAGATGAAGGAGGAGCGCCGCACGCCCGGTCACCCCGACCACACTCCGCGCCCGCCGGCCTCAGGGGCCTGAGCCGGAGTGTTCGTCCGCTGCAAGGAGGGTCCATCCGTGCGCAGCAGTCCGCTCATCGGCCGGACGGTGGCCGTCACCGGAGCAGCCCGCGGTCTGGGCGCGGCTCTGGCCCGGGAAATCTCCCGGCGCGGGGGCCGGGTGGCGCTGCTGGGCCACGAGAAGAGCCTCCTGGACGCGGTGGCCGCCGCCCTGCCGGGGCCGGCCCTGGCCGTCGAGGTGGACGTCACCGACCCGGACGCGCTGGCCGCCGCGGCCCGCACCGTGCGGGCGCGCCTCGGAGCTGTCTCGGCCGTGGTGGCCAACGCGGGCATAGCCGAAGGCGGCCCGTTCCAGGCATCACCGCCGGCCGCCTGGAGCCGCGTC
This sequence comes from Streptomyces sp. NPDC048523, assembly GCF_043199815.1. Lineage (NCBI taxonomy): Bacteria > Bacillati > Actinomycetota > Actinomycetes > Kitasatosporales > Streptomycetaceae > Streptomyces > Streptomyces sp. NPDC048523. Next base: position 985,797 of record NZ_JBICWQ010000004.1, read on the forward strand.
GTCGACGTCAATCTCACCGGCAGCGCCCACACGGCCCGGGCGTTCCTTCCGGACCTCCTCGACACGGCGGGCTACTTCCTCCAGATCGCCTCGCTCGCGTCGATCGGCGCGGCCCCGATGATGAGCGCCTACTGCGCCTCCAAAGCGGGGGCCGAGGCCTTCGCACACGCCCTGCGGGCCGAGGTGGCCCACCGGGGCGTCGGGGTGGGCATCGCCTACCTCAACTGGACGGACACCGACATGATCCGCGACGCCGACCGGCACGCCGTCCTGCGGGAACTGCGCGTGCACATGCCGGGGCCCGCCCACCGGATCCACCCCGTCGACACGGTGGCCGCCCGCCTGGTCACGGGCCTGGAGCGGCGCCGTACAGCGGTGTACGCACCGGCCTGGCTGCGCCTGGTCCAGCCGGTGCGCACGGCCCTGCCTCCTGTCGTACTGCGCGTCTCGCGCCGCGCGCTGCCGCGCCTGGAGGCCGAAGCGCCGGTCGAGTACACCGGGCCGCTGGGCGCCGGTGGCCTCGCCGACCGCGCGGCGCGTCACGAGAACTGACCAGGCGCCCGCCCGTTCGCCGCGACGGCAGTTTCACCGCAGGCTCTGTGTCCCGACCGAGCGGGTGTGTCCGATGCCTGAGGTGAAACTGCCGGATCCCTCACCGCGTGGCGGTGCGGGTCAGGAGCGCCGTGTGCGGCGGGTGCCGTAGAGGGCGGCGGCACCGAGGGCGATCACCGCGGCCGCACCGCCCGCTATCAGGCCTACCGGCGCGCTGGAACCGGTCTCGGCCAGCGGCGGGGTGCTGTCGCTGGGCGAGGGCGCCGGAGCGGTGGGGGGCGTCGACTCCAGCGGAGGGACGTCCGGGGTGGTGGGCGGAGTGCTGGAGGAGGGCGGCGGGGTGGTGGACGTGGCCGGCGGAGTCGTCTCGTCCGCGGGCGGCTGACTGGCCGGCGGGCTGCTCGGGCTGTCCGGCGTGGACGGGGAGGCCGGGGGCGTGGGGGAGTTCGGCTGCTCGGGGGCGCACGACTTGTCGCCGCCGTTCCACGCGGCGATCAGGTGGTTCGGCGTGACGACGTTGTCGGGCTGGTAGGGCGCGGGCCCGTGCCCCTTTCCGGAGCCGCCGTCGTAGATGACGTCGTCGCCGTAGAGGTCGATCTGCCCGTAGCAGTCCGGCGTCTTCACCGTGAGCTTCTGCCAGGTCCGCTTGGCGTCGTCGGCGCCGGGCAGGTCCGCGGCGCCGAGATAGACGGTGGCGTGGTCGACGAGGGTCTGGAGACCGGAGGTGGGCCAGGTGGGGCCCTCGGTGGTGTATTCGGCCAGCGAGACCGGGTACGTGCAGCCGTCACCGACCGTCTGGCCCGGAGCCAGCCGCACCTCGACGGTGCCGGGGGCGGCGGACAACTGGTGGAAGCCGCCCTGCGAGGTCCAGTCGGCGTCCGGCTTTCCGGTGGCGTCGACGATGCGGTACTGCACCGTGGCGGACTGGCAGCCGCCCGCGGGTGCGGCACTGGCGGCGGCGGCCCCGAACAGGGGAGTGGCCGTGGCGAGGAAGGCGGTCGCGGCGACGGCGGCCGACGTTCTGGAGCGTGAAAGGCGCGTCAAGATATGCCCTAGCGGTTTTGTGAGTGTGGGAGGTGGCAGGACGCGAGCGGCCGCGGTGGGCGGAGAAGACGAAGGCAAGCCGTGGCGAGCCACGCGCGTCACTTCGCTCGCTTCAGTCACAGCGAGCGAGCCGCATTCTTGTCGGTCTTCACAACTCCCGTCAATCTTTCACGAGTTCAGCACGCGGAGGCGTCCTGGCTTGGGAGTTCTGCCCCGGTATTCGCAGGTCCCGCGGCCGGTTCGGTCAGCCCGTCGCCGGTGCGGGCCCCGAGAGGCCCTGCCCTGAGCTGAGCCCGTCCAGCAGGAGGTCGCCGAGCTCGGAGAAGGCGTCGCCGGCGGTCAGGCCGGTGCTCTCCAGAAGGACTCCCGACTGGACCGCGTCGATGGTCACCGCCACGACCTGGGCCGCGAAATGCCCGTTGAGCGCGCGGAAGACACCCGTCTCAACGCCCTCTTCGATCAGCTGGTGGACCCGGTGCGCCGCAGCCGCGGAGTTCTTGCGGTAGATCTGCGCGGTCGGCTCGTACCCGACCATGTCGTCGTAGAAGGCGTGGGAATGCCGGCGCATGGCCGTGCCGACGCCGGCGAGGTAGACCCGGATGCGCTGCCTGGGGTCGGGCTCGGCCTGGACGGCCTGTTCGATCTCGACCGTCGCCTCCCGGAAGAAGGCACGGGTGACCGCCAGGACCAGCTGTTCCTTCGTGGAGGCGAGGCTGTAGAGCGTCGCCTTGGAGCATCCGAGCCGCTGGGCGAGTTCATCCATGGTCACCGCGGTGAAACCCTCGGCCAGGATGATCGCCTCGGCCTGGCGCAGCAGTTCGTCGCGTCGGCGGGTGTCAACGACCCGCTTGCGTGCCGTCCGGCGTGGGCGTCGGTCGCGCGAGTCAGTTTGGGCCGTCACCGCAGCATTCTCCCACGCGCGCCCCCGCCTGAAGCGGCGGGTGATCCCACCGGCGTCGCGCGAGCGGGGGAGCGGCGTCACCTGATCGAGGATCCGATCGAGATGCCGCCGTCCACGTCCAGGACGACACCGGTGATGTAGCCGGCGGCCTCACTGGCGAGGAAGGCGGCGGCTTCGGCGATGTCCTCGGGCCTGCCGGTGTGACGCATGGGGATCTTGTTGGTGAGCTTGTCGCGGGCCGGGCCGTTCATGGAGGCGAGCATGGGGGTCTCGATGAGGCCGGGGGCGATGGCGTTGGCGGTGATGCCGTGCCGGGCGCCCTCCAGGGCGAGGGTGCGGGTCATACCGACGATGCCGGCCTTGGCGGCCACGTAGTTGGTCTGGCCGAAGTTCCCGCGCCAGGACATGGACGAGAAGCTGACGATGCGTCCGTAGCCCTGGCGTTTCATGGGGGCGAACGCAGCGCGGGCGCAGTGGAAGCCGCCGGTGAGGCTGACGTCGATGACCGCGTGCCAGTCGTCGTCGCTGATGTCCTCGACGCGGTTGTCGCGAATGATGCCGGCGTTGTTGACCAGCACGTCGAGGCGGCCCAGAGCGTCGGTGACGCCGTCGATCCAGGCGTTGACCTGGGCCGATCTCGTCACGTCCACCACGTCGGTGCGGAGTTCGGCGTCGGTGAGGGTTCTGGCGGCGTCGGTGAGGGCCTGCTCGTTGACGTCGGCCAGTGCGACGGTGGCGCCCTCGGCGGCGAACCGGGCCGCCATGGCGAGGCCGAGACCTTGTGCGGCCCCGGTGATGGCGACGACCCGTCCCTGGTAGCGCTTCACTTGTTGTCCGCTTTCGTGGTGGGGGAGGTGAGGAAGACCCGCAGGGCGTCGGCCACCGAGCTCGCCGGCCAGTTGTCGGCGAAGGTGGCCAGCTCCTCGCGCAGGGCCTGCTCGGGGGGCATGCCGTCGATCCGGTGCAGCAGCGTCTTGAGCCGTTGCTGAGCCGGGCTGTGACGGTCGGCCAACTGGTGGCAGAGGCGGGTGGCGGTGGCGTCGAGGTCGGCCGCGGGCACGATCGCGCGGATCCAGCCGGTGTGCGCGAAGGCGGTCGCGGGCAGCAGTTCGCCGGTGAGCAGGAGCCAGCGCGACAGGCCCCGTCCGACCGCGCCGGGCAGCCGGACGCTGGACCCGCCTGCAGGCACCAGGCGCCGGCCCAGGTGACCGTCCCCGATGAGCGTGGTGTCGGCGGCGACGACCACATCGCAGGCCAGCGCGAGTTCGAGACCCCCGGCGACGGCGTGACCGTGCAGCACGGCCACCCATGGCTTGGGGCTGGCCGCGATACGGCTGAAGCAGGCCGACACGTCGGTCAGGAAGTCCACCGGGTTGTCGCCGCGGTCGTGCATCCGAAGGAACTGGTGGAAGTCCCCGCCCGCACAGAAGCTCCGTCCCCTGCCCGCCACCGCGATCACCGCTGTGCCGGGATCGGCCTCGGCACTGGTGATCTGCTTGTCCAGGGCCTCGATGAGGGTGACGTCCAGGGCGTTGCGCCGCTCGGGGCGGTTGAGCAGCAGCCACCGGACGGGGCCGCGTTGCTCGACGAGCAGAGGTTCGGTGTCGGTCAACGTGACTCCGGGGTGGCGAGTTCGGTTTGTCGGCGTCGACGCAGCAGGTAGCGCTGGGTCTTGCCGCTGGGCGTCTTGGGCAGGGCGTCGATGAAGTGGATCCGGCGCGGGTAGGCGTGGGCGGCGTAGCGGGTCTTGACCAGCAGCTGGAGCTCGGTGGCCAGCTCCGGCGAGGCGTCGATGCCGTCGCGCAGGACGACGTACGCCTCGATGACCTCGCCGCGGACCTCGTCCGGTGCGCCGATGACACTGCACTCGGCGACCGCGGGGTGCTGGGCGAGGACGCTCTCGATCTCGAACGGCCCGATCCGGTAACCGGCCATGATGATGACGTCGTCGTCGCGGGAGGAGAAGAAGAACTCGCCGTCCGCGTCGACGCGCCCGGCGTCGCCCGTGAGGTACCAGCGGCCGTCCGCGGTGAACTTGGCGTCGGCCTGCCCGGGGATCTGGTACTCGCGGAAGCTCATCAGCGGGCTGGCGGCGACGTCGATCGCGACCCGGCCGAGCACGCCCGGTGCGACGGGCTCGTCCTTCTCGTCGGCCAGGACGGTGAGGCTCCAGCCGGGCACCGGCCGGCCCATCGATCCCGCCTTGAGGGGACGGGCGAGTTCGGGATGGTGGTGGTTGGCCAGGGGCATGCCGACCTCGGTCTGGCCGAAGTGATCGTGCACGGTCAGGCCGAGCGCGGCCCCGGCCCACTCGTTGACCTCGGGAGTCAGGGGCTCACCCGCGCTGGACAGCCGCTCCAGCCGCAGGTTCTGAGGCACCGGTACCGACGAGGAGCGCAGTCCCCGGTACACGGTGGGGGCGGCGCTGAAGTCGGTGACCTGGTGGTCGACGAGGGTGCGCCAGGTCGTCTCCGGGGAGAACCCGCCGGACAGCAGCAGGCTGGGAATGCCGGCGGCCAGGGGAGCGACGACGGCCGCGTACAGCCCGTAGGCCCAGCCGGGGTCGGCGGCGCACCAGTACCTGCTGTCCCGGGTGACCCCCAGGCCGTACTCCAGGTAGACCTGCCATCCGGCGATGTAGGAGACGGGGTGGACGACACCCTTGGGCTTGCCGGTGGTGCCGGAGGTGAACATGTGCACCAGGGGTCCGTCCCCGCTGGTGGTGACGGCGGGCACCGGCTCGGGTGGGGCGGCCGCGATGAGGGCGGCGAGCGAGGCGTCACCGTGCTGCGTGCCGGTTCCGGTGACGATGACACGGCGTTGCTGGTCGTCCGGCATGTCGGGGCCCGGGTCGAGCTTGTGGCGCTGGTCCGGGTCGACGACCACGACGTGCGCCCCCGCGCCCTCCAGACGCAGGGCGATGGCCTGGGGCGCGAACGCGGTGAACAGCGGGACATGGACCGCGCCCAGCCGCCAGATCGCGAGGATGACGGTGACCAGGTCGGTGCTCTTGCCCATCAGGGTCGCCACGCGGTCGCCCGGACCGACGCCGAGCCCCCGCAGCGCCCGCGCACAGCGGTGCGAGTCCGCGGCCAGAGCACCGTAGGTCAGCGTCGCGGCCAGGCCGTCGCCGTCGACCACGGTGAACGCGACGTTCTCGGGGGCGTGCCGGTCGCACAGCAGCCAGGCCACGTTCAGGGAGGGAGCCGTGAAGGCCGAGGTCAGTTCGGCGACCCGGTCGGCGGCGCTCACCGCTGGTCCTTGCGGTCGATGACGGGCAGGACCAGGCGGCTGGGGTGGTTCGGGCCGTGATGGATGCGGTTGACCGCCGGGATCATGTGCTCCTCGCTCTCGCGGGCGATGACGCCGCCGGTGTTGGTGTTGCGGTCGTAGCGCGGGAAGTTGCTGCTGGAGACGTCCACGCGGATGCGGTGACCGGGGAGGAACACGTTCGAGGTGGCGGTCATGTCGACGGTGATCTCGTAGACCGTGCCGGGCTCCATGAGTTCTTCGGTGGCGAGGCCGCCCCGGTAGCGGGTGCGCAGGATCCCGTCGCACAGGTTGATCGCTTTGCCGTCGGGGAAGACGTCGACGAGCTTGGCGGTGAAGTCGGTGTCCACCGCCGACGAGGAGACGAACAGGGTCAGACTGACCGGCCCGGTAATCTCCACGGGCTCGTCCAGCACGGGCCCGGCGAAGCACAGCACGTCCTCGCGGACGGCGACCGTCCGCTGGTCGACCGGGCCGCAGAAGCCCGGGGTCGTCGGCATGGACGCCCCTCCGGCCGAGGGAACCGGGCGGCGCGGGTCGTAGAGGTAGGTGTCGCGCTCCGCGTGGGTCGGCGGCTCGGTCCTCAACGTGCCGTCGCCGTCCGCCGTGTTGGCGTGGCCGGCGCTGGTGAGGTGGAAGTCGGTCCAGCGCGTGTCGGGCAGTGGCCACTCCTGCTCGTCGCGCCACTGGTCGATGCCCATGACGAAGATCTTCACGGGCGCCACGTCGTCCAGAGCGGTGGTGTCGCCGCGCAGCCAGCGGTCGAAGAACTTCACGTGCAGGCCGGTCAGCCCCAGCATCTGGGCACTGGCCAACGGACCGAAGGAGCGGTCGGGATAGACGCCGGTCGTGGACATGTGGTCCCACGGACCGATGATCAGCCGCTGCCCCTCACGTGCCTGCTCACTGCCTGCCTCCTGGCGGGCGGTGGTGTAGGTACGCACGGTCTGCCCGATGTAGAGGTCGTACCAGCCGCCGATGTTGAGCGCCGGAGCGGTGACGTTCTTGAGCTCGGGCGTGAGCTCCATGGCGTCCCAGTACCCGTCGTGGGAGGGGTGCGCCATCCAGTCGTCCCACCACTTGCCGTACGCCGCGAGGACCGGAACCTCGGCCGTCGGCAGCACGTCGTTGAGCGCGTCCGGGAACAGGAGCGCCTGACCGAGCTGCTGCAGCTGGGCCACGGAGCCCTCGCCGGCCGCCAGGGACCGCTGCGCGTCAGCCATGTACATCATGGCGTTCCACATCGTGACCAGGCTCAGTGAGAGGGCACCGCCCGGGCCGTACCAGGGCGACTCGTAGTTGTCGATCGAGGTGAGGGCGGGCGCGATCGCCTTGAGGGCGGGAGCACCGGTCACCGCGGTTTCCCACTGGACCATGCCCAGGTAGGACGGCCCGAACATGCCTACCGTGCCGTCCGACCACGGCTGGTCGGCGATCCAGGCGACGGTGTCCTCGCCGTCGCCCCGGTCGGCCATATGAGGAACGAACTCGCCTTCCGAGCGGTGGGTGCCCCGGCAGTCCTGCACCACCACCGCGTAGCCGGCCTCCACCAGAGTCAGGAGGTCGGGGATGGCTGACTGACCGAAGCCCATCACGTCCTTGCCGTACGGCAGGCGAACGAGCAGCGTCGGCGCCTCCCCCTGGGCCGGATGCCACATGTTGGCGGCGAGTGCCACGCCGTCACGCATCGGGACCCGGACGTCAATCTCGTACAGGTGCTGCATCGGTACTCCTCGTCGAGCCGACGGCGTGGTTCAGGATGTGGGTACGTTAGGCAGTACTTGCGTACCCTGTCAATTACCCCGAGGTGTCCCGAGCTCCCGGATCGCCGGGGGCGGCCGGGGTAGGCATCGGGGGGACCAGTCGGCCTTGGGAGGAGATGAACCGGTGAGAATCGTCGTGACAGGTGCGTCCGGTTTCCTCGGACGACTGCTGGTCGGCGCGTTGGCGCGGACGGGGACCTTCGGCGGTGAGCCGATCAGCCGTCTGGTGCTGGTCGACCGCGTGGCCCGCCCCGGCACCGCACAAGATGACGAGGTGCCCGTCCAGGTGGTGCACGGGGAACTGCCCGAGCACCTGGACGCGGTGTTCGCCGAGCCGGTGGACGTGCTGTTCCATCTCGCCGCCGCGGTGTCGGCGGAGTGCGAGGCCGACTTCGACCTCGGGATGCGCGCCAACGTGGACGTCACCCGCGCGCTGCTGGAGGCGGCCCGGGCGCAGTCCGGCTCGGGCGGGCCGGTGACGCGGATGCTGTTCGCCAGCAGTGTCGCCGTCTACGGCTTCCATCCGGCCCTGCCTCTGCCACCGGCGGTCAGCGAGACGACGGTGCCGGTTCCGCGGTCCAGTTACGGCACCCAGAAGCTGATGTGCGAGCAGCTCATCGCGGACTGCACCCGACGCGGCTTCGTCGACGGCCGTGTCGTGCGGCTGATGACCGTCGCGGTACGTCCGGGCAGGCCCAACGCGGCCGCCTCCGGATTCCTGTCCGGCATCGTCCGCGAGCCGCTCGCGGGGCTGCCCGCCGTCTGCCCGGTCGATCCCGCTCTCGAAGTGGCACTCTCCTCACCCCGGCGCACCATCGAGGGCATCCTTCGTGTCGCCGAGGCCGAACGCGGCACCGGGCCGGGGTACTTGGAGGGCCCGCTACCGGTGAATCTGCCCGCCCTGACGGTCTCGGCCGCCGACATCCTCGCCACCCTGCGACAGGTGGCCGGTGACCCGGTCGCCGACCGGGTCACCCTCGCTCCCGACCCCGCGGTCGAGGCGATCGTCGGCTCATGGCCGGCCGTCTTCGACCACCGGCGCGCCGCCGCACTGGGACTCGGCCCCGACCCGAGCTTCCTCTCGGTGCTCCGGGACTACCTCGCCGATCACCCCGACGCGGTCACCGCCCCGCTGGAGTGAACTGCGGAAGGCGGTTCGGTCAGCCGGGGAAGCGTCCGGTGGAGCGCAGCAGCCAGCGACGTTCGGCGTAGGCCAGGTCGTCACGCCACAGCCGCCCGGCCCCCGCCGTCATCAAGCGGCGCAGGACAGGGGCCGCGGTGCGGGCCACGGCGAAGCCGGGACGCGCGGAGGAGGCCACGACCGCCTCGACGACGGCGGTACGCGGCCGGCCCAGCTCGTCCGGGCCGAGCGGGGTCACGTGCGTCTCGACCACGGAACCCAGGCCCTCGCCCTCGGTGATGCGCATGAGGACCGTCCGCGGTCCGGGCGTGGTGAACACGGCCCGCACCGGCACGACGAACCGACCGGCGACCTTGAAGGACACGTCCACGGTGAACCCGTCCTCACCCGCCCCCTCGGCGCCGGGTGTGCCGACCACGGTCAGATCGACGAAGGAGTACGGGTGAAACCAGGCCCCGTGCCAGGGGTCCAGCCGATTGGCCAGGACATCCTCCGGCTCGCAGATCCCCACTCCGGCGTAGACGGCGGCGACGGAGCGCGACAACTTCGGCCGGGGCGGAACGACCGGTGCCGGTGTCGGCGGTTCACCGCCGGCCCGGTCCAGGCGCACCCAGACCAGCACTCCGTCGTCGTGCACGGGCAGTGGCTCCCAGCCGGCGAACGCCCCGCCGTCCAGGGCGAGTCCGTGCCAGTGGCAGACCAGGGTCCCGCAGCGCACCGGGCTGTCGGCGAGCGGCGCCCCCAGGTGCGGGCAGACACCGGGACCCGCCGCGAGCCGCCCGTCGGCGGTGCGCCACACCACCACTTCCTGACCGGCCACCGTCGCGGACAGCGGCCGGTCCCCGCGTACGTCCCGGGCGGCACCGACGACGTACCAGTTGCCGGACGGGCGGGCCTGGGCCCGCTTCAGTGCCTCGGCGATCAGGCCGGGCCGGGCCTGCCGCCACGTCGGCTGCTGCTTCTCCCAGCGCACCGGGCGGCGCCGCAGGGCGAGCGGGAAGCGGGCACGGTCCGCAGGTCGCCACGGTGTCATGCGATCCTCCGCAAGGGTGAGGGAGTGCCGGCCGCCGTGTCCGGCACGGGTGCCGCCCGGCCGCCGGCCGACCGGTGCCGCAGCCGCGCCGCGCCCACCCGGACCAGACCGTCGAGGGCCACGACGGCACGGCGGCGTCCCGGGACCACGGCACGGCGCCGCACCGAGCGGTACCCGTCCGCGGCGACCGCGTCCAGGATGCCGCCGTACAGCACGAACGCGGTGCGGATGCACGGGCGGGAGACCGGGTCGAGCATGGCCAGCCCCGGAGCGGCCGCGCGGTAGAGCTCGCGGGTCAGCCGCTCGAACTCCCGCAGGGCGGCGGTGATCCGGCGGTCGGGCCGTCCGGTGTCCCGGCTCCAGCGCAACAGATGCCGGTCGACGCCGTGGGCGGCCAGCAGGTCGGCGGGCAGATAGACGCGGCCGCGGTCGAGGTCCTCGCCCACGTCCCGCAAAAAGTTGGTCAGCTGGAAGGCCACGCCCAGGGCCGCCGCGTGCGGTGCCGCCTCCTCGCGCGGGACGACCGTGCCGAGCACCGGCAGCATCTGCAGGCCGATCACCTCCGCCGAACCGTAGGTGTAGGTGCGCAGATCGGCGTAGGTGGCGTAGGCCGTGGTGTCGAGGTCGGCGCGCATCGCCGTCATGAAGTCGGTGAAGTGGCGGTGGTCGATGTCGTAGCGCAGCGCGGTGTCGGCCAGGGCCCGGACGACCGGTTCGGCGCTGTCGCCCCTGCTCAGCCCCCTCTCCAGCTGGTGCTGAAGACGGGCCAGCCGCTCCGCGCGCTCGGCGGGGGTGGTCGTGCCGTCGAGCGTGTCGACGATGTCGTCGGCCCAGCGGGCGAACCCGTACAGCGCGTGCACGGCCGGCCGGCGTGCCGGCGGCAGCAGACGGGTGGCGAGGAAGTACGTCTTGCCGTGCCGGGCGTTGAGCCGCCTGCAGCGGGTGTACGCCTGCCGCAGTGCCGGATCGGTGACGCCTGCCGCGTCGAGTTCACGGACGGTCATACGGGTCTCCGTTCGCGGGGTTCACGTACTGCGGGGCGCGGCCGCCCCGGGCGGGGACCGCCGGTGATGCGTGCGGCGGCGAGCTTGCCCGACAGCAGGACGGTCGGGACGCCGACGCCGGGGGTGGTGCCGCAGCCGGCGAGAACCGCGTTGACCGTGCCGCGCACCAGGTTGCGCGGCCTGAACGGCCCGGTCTGCGCGAAGGTGTGGGCGGCGGAGAAGGGCGAGCCGGCCGCATGGCCCTGGGCCTGCCAGTCGGCCGGCGTGACCAGGCACTCCTCGTCGATGGCGGCGGCGAGACCGTCCAGGCCGCGTCGTTCCAGTTCGGCGAGCAGGCTGTCGCGGTAGCGCGGCCCGAGTTCGCCCCAGGCGGCCGGGCCGGGGCCGAGCGCGGTGTTCGGGCAGGGCGCCAGGATGTAGTGCAGATGGCGTCCCGGCGGGGCCAGGCCCGGATCGGTGGCGGTCGGACGCGTGATGAGCAGGGACGGATCGCTCATCAGACGGCCGGTCTCGGTCAGTTCGGAGAACGTCCGCCGCCATGCCGCCCCGAAGGAGAGGGTGTGGTGGGCCAGCCAGGGCCAGGTGCGGTCCGTGCCGGCGTGCAGGATCAGGGCGGAGGGAGAGAACCGCAGGCCCACCGGCCGTCTGGGGGCGCGGCCCAGCAGCCGGTAGGCGACGGGAAGGTCGGGGGTGAGGACGACGGCGTCGCAGGCGATACGGCCGGTGTCGGTGACCACGGCGGTGATCCGTTCCCCGGAGCGTTCCAGACGGGTCACCGCCTCGCCGAAGCGCAGGTCGGCGCCCGCGTCCGCGGCGGCGTCCGCCATCGCCCGGGGCAGGGCGTGCATACCGCCGCGCGGGAACCACACGCCCGCCACCGTGTCCATGTAGGCGATGACGGCGTACGCGGCCAGGGCGCGTTCGGGGGCCACCCCCGCGTACAGGGACTGGAAGGAGAAGACGCGCCGCAGTCGCTCGTCGTGCAGGAAGCGTCCGATGCGCGCGTCCAGACGCCCGAACCCGCCGAGCGCGGCCAGGCGTGCGAGGTCGGGGTGGAGCAGGCTCAGGGGCGAGTCGAAGTCGGCGTCGATGAAGCGCCGCATCTGCACCCGGTACAGCCGCTCCAGCCAGGCACGCAACCGCCGGTATCCGGCGGCCTCGGCGGCCCCGGCGAAGCGCTCGATCTCCGCCTCCATCGCCTCGGCGCCGGTGTGCACGTCCAGGGTGCTGCCGTCGGCGAACCGGGCCCGGTAGGCCGGGTGCAGCGGCACCAGATCGACCCGGGCGCGCAGGCTGTCGCCGACGGCGGCGAACGCCTCGTCCGCCAGGTGAGGCATCGTCAGCACCGTGGGTCCGGTGTCGAAGTGGTAGCCGCCGCGGACGATCCGGCCGGCACGCCCACCGGGTGACGCGTCGCGTTCCACCACGGTCACCCGGCGTCCGGCGCCGAGCAGATGCAGGGCGGCCGCCAGCCCGGACAGACCGGCGCCGACGACCACCACATGGTCGGTGCGCCCGGGCACGGTCCGGGTCATCGGCCGGCCCCCTCGCCGGTCGCCGGGGCCAGGGGGAGGGGGACCACGTCGGAGGCCGTGGTGCCGGTCACGCCGCCCGCGGAGCGCAGGAGCCCCTGCAATCGCCTCGCGGGGCCGGGTTCGAGCGCGGCGGTGTCCAGGTGGCGCAGGCCCTGGGCGACGAGCCCGCGGATCTTGTCCTCGACGGTGTCGCGCGCGCCCGTGGACATGAACACCTGCCGTACGGCGGCGAGTTGGGCGTCGGAGGCGTCCGTCCGGCCGAGCGTGTCGCGCAGCAGGTCCTGGGCATGTCGGTCACCCGAGGCCTGCGCCCGTGCCTGCGCGACGGCGGCGAGGTAGGTGGGTTTGCCGCTGCGGATGTCGCCGCCCCGGGGCTTGCCGGTGTCGTGCGGATCCGCGAAGGCGTCGAGGAGGTCGTCGCGCAGCTGGAAGGCCAGCCCGACGCGGCGGCCCGCCGAACACAGGGCCCGGGTGGCGGCGGGGCCGGCATCGGCCAGGGCCGCCCCGAGGGCGAGGGGGCGCTCCACCGAATACCGGGCGCTCTTGAGGCAGGCGGCGCGGATCGCCCGGGCCTCGGAACGCGCCGAGGTGGCCTCACCCTGCACGTCCAGGTACTGCCCGGCCACCATCTCCGTGCGCAGGGCGCTCCACAGCTCCCGGACCCGCCGCGCGGTGGGGCGCGGCATCTCGGTGTCCGCCAGCACGTCGTCCGCCCAGGCCAGGGCCAGGTCACCGGCGAGGATCGCCGCGGCCTCCCCGAGGCGCGCACCGCGCCGCGGGGCACACGCTCCGGCGTACTGGGCGGCCACGTCGACGTGCAGGGCGGGCTGTCCGCGGCGCAGCCGCGCGCCGTCCATCACGTCGTCATGGATCAGGGCACAGGTCTGGATGAGTTCCAGGGCGGCTCCGATCCGCAGCGCGGCGTGCGCCTGCCAGGGCTCGCCGCCGCCGCAGGCCCGCAGCGCCCACCAAACGAACTGGGCGCGGCCGAGTTTGCCGCCGCTCCGCGTGAAACGGGCGACCCGCGCGGCCAGGTCCGCGCCGAAGAGCGGATCGACGGCCTCGGCCGCGGCCAGGTGATGGTCGAGCAGGTCACCCAGAACCGCGCGCACGGCGTGCGCCACGTCCGCGTCCACGGCGCGCGGGTCGTCGTACGCGGGGGATGTGCCGGGCGGGGAGGCGCGCTGGTGATCACCTCGTCCGTGGCCCGTGTCTGCGGCCGTCCGGTGGGCCGGAGCGGGGGACACCTGCTCGGCGGTCGGGGGTGCGCACGGACTCCGGTCCGCGCAGTGGTCCTTTGCCACGGTGGAGCTCATGCCGCTTCCCCTCGTCGAATGCTCGTGCTCAGAGCTGGCGTCGTCATGACCGGTTCGCCTCGGATGGCGGAGACGGATGCGGGGCGGAACGGGAAGGGATGGAAGCGACCGGGCCCCACGGGGGAGCGTTTCCCCGTCACCTGCTCGATTCGATGCGAAGTCGATGCAAGTTGCCCCATCCGCGTGGGATCCGCACGGTGGAAGGGCCGCGGTCGCTCCAGGCGACCACCAGGCCCAGCGGAGGAGTGACGATGAGGACCGCACAGCGAACCGGCGGGGACATCGACGAGCGCGAGCTCGTGGAGGGGTTCCGCAACGGGGACGAGGCATGCCTCGCGGTCGTGCACCACCGGTGGGGTCCGCTCGTCCACGCCCTCGCCAGGCGCTCCCTGGGGGATGCGAGGGAGGCGGAGGACGTCACCCAGCTGGTGTTCCTCGCCGCGTGGCGGGGCCGCGTGGGATTCGCCCCGGACCGCGGCACCCTGCCCGGCTGGCTCACGGGCATCGCCCGCCGGAAGATCGCCGACGCGCTCGCCGCCCGCACCCGGCGCACCGAACTCGTCGCCGCCGTGGGCGCCCAGTTGGTGCTGCGGGCCCACGACGAGGCGGTGCTGCCGGAGACCGCCCTCGACCGTGTCCTGCTCGCCGACGAGATGTCACAGCTTCCGGCACCCCAGCGCCGGGTGCTCAACCTCGCCTTCTACGACGACCTCACCCAGACCCAGATCGCCGAACTCACCGGCTGGCCGCTGGGCACGGTCAAGAGCCACGCCCGACGCGGCCTGCGCCGCCTCGCCGGCCGGCTCCGCACGGACGATCTCGTCGAGTGCGCCGCGTGAAGACGACGCGGAATCGATCCACGTCTTCACAGGTGGCATCCGCATCCGGACGGGTACTGCGACCGGAACACCGACGACACGGCACGGCGAGGGCGCGGAGGGAGTGAGCGGCCATGGACGAGGCGGACGTCGCCATCATCGGAGCGGGAGCCGCGGGCCTGTCCCTGGCCCACCGCCTCTCGCGCCCCGCCCCAGGCGCGCGACGCCTGTCCGTCGTCCTCGTGGACGCCCCGCCCGGCCCGCTGCGCCCGCCCCGGCGCACCTGGTGCTTCTGGGAGACCGGCCGCGGACCCTACGACGCCGCGGTCACCAGGTCATGGCAGCGCCTGCGCGTGCACCCGCCCACGGGGGAACCGATCGAGCACGACATCTCCCCCCTGCGGTACAAGATGATCCACTCGGACGACTTCGAGTCCCTGATCGAGCAGGACCTCGCCCGCAGCGGCCAGGTCCGGCGCCTCGAGGCCACGGTCGAGAGCGTCGAAGGACTCCCGCAGGGTGCACGCATCGACGCCCGTACCGCGGCCGGGCGTCCGGCATCCGTGCAGGCCCGCTGGGTGTTCGACTCCCGGCCGCTGGACAGCCTCCCCGCCGCCCGTACGACGCTGCTCCAGCACTTCCACGGCTGGTTCGTCCGCACCGGCCGTCCGGTCTTCGACCCGGACCGCGTCGAGTTCATGGACCTGCGCACCTCCCAGCCCGCGAAAGGGCTCTCCTTCGGCTACGTGCTGCCCACCCGCCCGGACCAGGCCCTGGTGGAGTACACGGAGTTCTCGCCGGCCGTCCTGTCCGCGGACGCGTACGACAAGGCCCTGGACCACTACACCGGCACCGTCCTCGGGCTGCGGGACTTCGAGGTGACCGGCACCGAGACCGGCGTCATCCCGATGACCGACGCCAGGTTCGCACGGCAGACGGGCGCGTCGGTCTTCCGTATCGGAGCGGCCGGCGGAGCCACCCGGCCCTCGACCGGCTACACCTTCGCCGGAGTGCAGCGCCAGACCGCGGCCGTCGCGGCCGCCCTGCGCCGAGGCCGGCGGCCCCTGCCCCCGCTGCCGCACTCGCGCCGCTCGCGCGCCATGGACGCGGTCCTGCTGCACGCCCTCGACAGCGGCCTCGTCGACGGCGCGGACTTCTTCGCACGACTGTTCACAAAGATCCCCATGACCCGGCTCCTGCGCTTCCTCGACGGCGGCACACGACCGCACGAAGAACTCGCCATCGGACTGCGCACCCCCGTCCTGCCCATGCTGCGGGCCGCCGCGCAAGTGCCCCGGCTTCCCCGCCGCCCCTTCCCCGGACCCTGACCCGCGGTGCGGCCCGATCCCCCGACTCCCCGACGACCCGCACCAGGAGGCAGCGTGACCGTGCTGCGTGACGCGGACCTGGCCGCCGCATTCGACCATGCGGCGCACAGGTACGACACCCTCGTGGCCGCCAACCCCGGCTACCACGCCCAGCTGCGCCGCTCGGCCCGGCGGCTGGGCCTGCCCCACCGGGGCACCGGGCTGCGCGTGCTGGACCTCGGCTGCGGCACCGGCGCCTCCACCGCCGCACTCGCCCGCGTCCTGCCCGACGCCGACATCACGGGCGTGGACGCCTCCGCCGGGATGCTCGACCGTGCCACGGCCAAGCCGTGGCACGGCAGGGTCAGGTTCGTGTGCGCGCCGGCGGAGGCTCTCGCCGAGGCGGGCGTGGCCGGGCCCTTCGACGCGGTGTTCGCCGCCTACCTCTTCCGCAACGTCGCGGACCCCGACGCCGTGCTGGACACCGTCCACGACCTGCTGGCCCCGCACGGCCGGCTCGCCGTGCACGAGTACACCCTCAGCGGCCGCCCGCTCGACCGGGCCGTCTGGACGGCCGTGTGCCGCGGCCTCGTGCTGCCCGTCGCCACCGCCCTCGGCGACGGCGACCTCTATCGCCACCTGTGGCGCAGCGTCGTCGACTTCGACACCGTCGACCGGTTCACGGACCGCGTGCGAGCCCGGGGGTTCGACCGCGTACGGGCCCTGCCCCTGCCCGGCTGGCAGACCGGCATCACCCACACCGTCGTCGCCCGCCGCGCCGCGCCGCATGCCCGGGGCGGACAGTGACCGCCGCCACGGCGGGTCCCCGCCCCGGGCGGGATCGGCACGCCGTCCTCCTGCCCCCGCCGCCCGGAGCGACCCGGGTCGGCGGGCCGCGCAGCACCGCCGTCGTCGGCGGCGGCATCGCAGGGCTCGCCGCCGCCACGGCGCTCGCCGAACGCGGCGTCGACGTCACGCTCTACGAACGCGAGGCATACCTCGGCGGCCGCGTCGGCGGCTGGAACACCCACCTGTACGACGGCACCACCGCGACCATGAGCCGTGGCTTCCACGCCTTCTTCCGCCAGTACTACAACCTGCGCAGCCTGCTGAGCCGTACTGGTTCCCGTCGGGGCCGCCTCACCGGCCTCCCCGACTACCCGCTGCGGCACCGCGACGGACTGCGGGACAGCTTCCGCAGAGTGCCGCGCACCCCGCCACTGAGCGCACTGGGTTTCGTGGCGCTGAGCCCCTCCTTCCGCTGGCGGGACATGGCGCGCATGAGCCCCGCGCGGGCCCTGCCCCTGCTGGACGTCCGCGTCCCCGACGTCTACACCGAACTGGACGCCGTCAGCGCCCACGACTTCCTCGCGTCCCTGCGCTTCCCGGCGGCCGCACGCCACCTGGCCTTCGAGGTCTTCTCCCGCAGCTTCTTCGCCGACCCCCGCGACCTCTCGGCCGCCGAGATGGTCCTGATGTTCCACATCTACTTCCTCGGCAGCTCCGAAGGCCTTCTCTTCGACGTGCCCGACGACCCCTTCCCGACCGCCCTGTGGGACCCCCTCGCCAAGCACCTCGGCCACCACGGCGTCGACCTGCGCCTGTCCACCGCCGTCGAGAACGTCTCGCCCACCGCGGACGGCGCCTTCACCATCGCCACGGACCGCGAGGAGAGGCGGTACGACACCGTCGTGCTGGCCCTCGACACCGCGGGCCTGCGCTCCCTGGTCGGCCGCTCGCCCCGGCTCGCCGACGCGGCCTGGCGTGAACGCGTCGGGCGGCTCCGCACCGCCCCGCCCTTCCTCGTCTCCCGGCTCTGGCTCGACCGCCCCGTCGACGCCGGCCGGCCCGGATTCCTCGGCACGGCCGGATACGGCTCACTGGACAACGTCAGCGTCCTGGAGCGCTGGGAGCAGGAGGCCGCACGATGGTCCGCCCGCACCGGCGGTTCCGTGGTCGAACTCCACGGCTACGCGCTGCCCGAGAACGCCGACCCCGACGCGCGGGCCCGGCACCTGATCGCACAGCTGGGCAACGTCTACCCCGAGACCCGCGACGCGCGCGTCCTCGACGCACGGCACGAGTGGCGGCAGGACTGCCCCCTGTTCCCCGTCGGCGGATACACCGACCGTCCCGGCGTACGCACCCCGCAGCCCGGCCTGATGCTCGCGGGCGACCTGGTGCGCACGGACCTCCCCGTCGCCCTGATGGAACGGGCCGCCACCAGCGGCTTCCTCGCCGCCAACGCCATCCTGCAGTCATGGGCGGTACGGGGCCACCCCTTGTGGACGGTGCCCAACGGCGGCCGCAACCGCCTGCTCCGGGCCCTGGCGGGCGCCCGTGCGTGACAGGGGGCGTCACGAGGTGCGCACCGGGCTTGAGAGACTGCCGGGTATGGACATCGTGAGCAGAAACCATGTGACCGTCACCGGCAACGCGCAGGGACCCACGGTCGTGCTGGCTCACGGCTTCGGCTGTGACCAGAACATGTGGCGGCTGACCGTGCCCGCTCTGGTCGACGACTATCGCGTGGTGCTGTTCGACTACGTCGGTTCGGGCCGCTCGGACGCGTCCGCGTTCTCGGCGGACCGGTATGCCTCTCTGGACGGGTACGCCCGGGACGTGGTCGAGGTGTGCGAAGCCCTCGACCTGCGCGACGCGGTGTTCGTGGGCCACTCGGTCAGCGCGATGATCGGCGTACTGGCGGCCGGCTCGGCTCCGGAGCGGATCGGCGCGCTGGTGATGGTCGCGCCGTCCCCGCGGTACATCGACGACGAGGGCTACCGGGGCGGGTTCAGTGCCGAGGACATCGACGAACTGCTGGCGTCCCTGGAAGCGAACTACCTCGGCTGGTCGGCCGCCATGGCCCCGCTGATCATGGGCAACGCCGACCGGCCCGAACTGGGCGACGAGCTCAAGAACAGCTTCTGCGCCACCGACCCGGACATGGCACGCGTCTTCGCCCGGACCACGTTCCTGTCGGACTCGAGGGACGACCTGAAGAAGGTGAGCGTGCCGACGCTGGTGCTGGAGTGCACCCAGGACGTGATCGCCCCCCGTGAGGTCGGCGCCTTCGTCCACGAGGCGCTTCCCGACTCGACCCTGGTCACGCTCGACGCCACCGGGCACTGCCCGCATCTGTCCGCGCCCGAGGCCACCAACCGGGCGATCGTCGACTTCCTGGCGAGCCTGTGATGATGTGCCGCGCCGGCCAGCAACCGGACCCACGGGACGCCGACCGCGACAACGCCGCGGACGCGGTGTTCGCCGCACTGCTGGAGGACAGCGTCGAGGACCTCTACGAGAACGCCCCCTGCGGGTACCTCTCCACGCTGATGGACGGCACCGTCGCCAAGATCAACGGCACCCTGCTGGACTGGCTCGGCCTGGAGCGGGAGGCCGTGGTGGGCCGGATGCGGTTCACCGACCTGCTGACCGTCGGCGGCAAGCTGTACCACGAGACGCACTTCGCGCCGCTGCTGCGGATGCAGGGCGAGATCAGCGGCATAGCCCTGGAGATGAAACAGTCCGGCGGCGGCCGGATACCCGTGCTGGCGTCGTCCGTCATCAAGAACGGCACCACCGGGCAGCCCATCCTGATCCGCACCACGGTCTTCGACGCCCGGGACCGCCGCGCCTACGAGGCCGAACTCCTGCGCCGCCGTGAAGCGGCCGAGGAAGCACGCCGGCAGGCGGAGGCCGACCGCGCCCGACTGCAGGAGGCGCTCGCCGTGCTCCAGCAGTCGCTGCTCCCGGACACCCTGCCCCCGGTACCCGGCGTGCAGACGGCCGCCCACTACCACACCGCCTCACCCGACCGGCTGGGTGGCGACTTCTACGACGTCTTCCCCCTCGACGGCAAACGCTTCGGTTTCTTCCTCGGCGATGTGTGCGGCAAGGGGCCCCAGGCCGCCGCACTCACCTCGCTGACCCGCTACACCCTGCGCGCCGCCGCACTGCACGACCCCGACCCCGTCTCCGCCCTGACCATCCTCAACACGGCGCTCCACGAGCGGTACGCCGGCAGCGGCGACCCCCGCTACTGCACCGCCGTCTTCGGCACCCTCGAACCCGATCCGGAGACCGGGCAGCTGGCCGTTCACCTCGCCGCGGGCGGTCACCCACCGGTCATCGTCGCCCGCGCGGACGGCACAGCCGACTTCCTGCCCACCCCCGGCGGCCTTCTCGTCGGCATCCTGCCCTCCGCGCGCTTCGCCGACGCCCGGACCGTTCTCGGCCCCGGCGACACGCTTCTGCTCTACACGGACGGCCTCACCGAAGCCCGCACCGGCCAGGACCGCACCGGTCTCTACGGCGACGAGGCGCTGCTCGCCTTCGTCACCGCGCACGCGGGCAAGCCACCGCAGGCCCTCATCCAGGCCCTGACCGGACTCCTGGACAGCTTCGGTGACGGCCTCGACGACGACACCGCCCTGCTCGCCATAGGTGTCCCCGCCTCCGACCCACAGACGAGAAACGAACCATGAGCCCGCTGAACATCACCACCCGAGACGCCGCGACCGGCCCCGTTCTGAAGCTTTTCGGTGAACTCGACTACGCCAACGTCGGCGAGCTGCGCGCCGTGCTCGACGGCCTCTCCCTCCGGCCGGGTCAGTGCCTGGTCCTGGACATGAGCGGACTGGAGTTCTGCGACTCCAGCGGCATCACGGCTCTGATCGCCGCGCGCAGCAACGCACAGGCCGTCCAGGCAGACGTCGCCCTGGCGGCCGTACCGCCGAACACCCTGCGCGTGCTGCGCATCGTCGGTCTCGATCAGATCTTCACCATCCACCCCGACGGCGCGAGCGGCGCTCGACCCTGAGCCGATCGGCCGGCACGGTCAGTCCAGGATCTCGATGTACCCGTCGGTGCCGTGCACGCGGATCCGCTGCCCGTCCCGGATCCGCCGGGTGGCCTGCTCGACGCCCACGACGGCCGACAGGCCGTACTCCCGGGCGATCACCGCGCCATGGGTCATCAGGCCGCCCACCTCCGTCACCAGGCCGGCGATGCCGACGAACAGCGGTGACCAGCTGGGGTCCGTGAAGGTGGTGACCAGGATGTCGCCCGCTTCGAGATCGGCGTCCGCCATGTCGAGGATGACGCGGGCCCTTCCCTCGACGGTCCCGGTGGAGACCGGCAGGCCCACCAGGGTGCCTTCCGGCACGTCGTCCCGCCGGTACGCCCCGGTGAGAGCCTCGCCGTCCGAGGTGAGGACCCGGGGCGGTGTGAGCGCCTGGTACGAGCGGAACGCGTCCTTGCGCTGCTTGACGAGCCGGTCGTCGACCTGCTTCGAGCGCACGACGTCGCGGAACTCCTCGAAGGTGAGATAGGAGACGTCCTCCTGCTCGGCGAGCACACCCGCCTCCACCAGACGCTCGGCCTCCGCGAACAGGGCCTGCTTGTAGACGAAGTAGCGGCTGATGATGTCGTACTTCGGGTACTCCCGGTAGCCGATGAAGGTGCGGACCCGGTCGATCATGCCCTTGGTCTCGTCGGCCTTCCGCTCCCCGTCCGGCAGGGCCCGCAGGCGGGACAGGACGTCCTGTTCCTTCTTCTGCGCCTGTTGGCGCCCTTGCTCGAAACGCCGCCGGGCCGCGCCCGGTTCGAAGTTCCTGACGTGGTCGAGGATCACGGGTACGAGCGTGCCGGGGCGCTCGCGCCACCGCGGCCTCGTGATGTCGATCTCGCCGACGCAGCGCATGCCGTACCGGTCGAGGTAGGCCTCGATGGCGTCGCGTGCCTCGGTCCCGCCCGGAAGCTTCACCAGCCCGTCGAGGAAGCCGTCGTTCCCGGCACCTTCCAGGAACGCGACCACGTCCCGATGCGGGCGGATCACGTCCGCGACGTCGAGCAGCGCGAGTCCCATCTCGGAGGTGACGTTGCCGGGGGCGGACAGGGTCAGGGTGTCGGCCGCGTTCTTCTCGCCGAGCCACTCCTCCAGCTTGTCGTTGAGCCACCAGGTGGCCTCCATCCCCGCCATGATCACCTTGAAGTTCAGGGGATCGGTGAGGACTCGTTTCTGTTCCTCGAAGGCCTCCAGCAGGAACTCGAACAGCTCCGGTCCGCTCTTCGTCCGGACCTCGCGCCTCAGGGCGGCGAGGGATGCCTGGCTGCGCTCGATCAGCCCGGTGACGACGGCCGGATCGGTCTCGACCGGGTCGGACGCGCCGCCGGCCCGCGGCCCGCCGGCGGGCGCGTCCGGGAGCGACGGGACGAAGCCCTCGCGCTCCAGGACGGTCTCCAGCGCGTCCCTGACCAGCGGATCGCCCCTCCCCATGAGGTCCAGCAGGGCGGCCCGGCTCGCGGGCGAGGCCAGGCGCCGGGTGACGTCGACGAACAGCCTCCCGCCGGCCTCGTGCATCTGCACCATGGCCGTCAACTGCCACATGGACAGGCCCAGGGGCTTCATGGGGTCGGTCATCATCTGCTGGTGGCCGACGGAGACGTAGACATGATTCTCCTGGTCACCGCTCTCCGGGACGGGGAACAGCGTCGTGATCGGCCGGCTCTGCACGATGTGGAAGTCGTCGCCGACAAGGCACCATTCGATGTCCTGCGGGCGGCCGAAGTGCGCTTCGATCCGACGCCCGAGCTCCACGAGCCGGACGGCCTGCGCATCCGTCAGCGCCGGCTGCTCCTGCCGCTGCGCGTCGATCGCCACTTCCCGCGTGCCCCCGGCGGGCAGGGCGTGTACGGCACGCTGCTTGGCGGAGATCGTCCTGGCGACGACCTCGCCGTGCCGCACCGTGAAGACGTCCGGGTTCACCAGACCCGAGACGAGGGCCTCGCCGAGGCCGAATCCCGCGTCCACGGTGGCGACCGTCCGGTTGCCCGTGACGGGGTCGGCCGTGAACAGGATGCCGGACGCCTGCGGGAGGACCATCTGCTGCACGACGACGGCCATACGGACCGTACGGTGGTCGATGCCGTTGCGCCGGCGGTAGGTCACGGCCCGTTCGGTGAACAGAGACGCCCAGCACCGGCTGACGTGCCGGAGGATCGCCGCCGGACCCACGATGTTCAGGTAGGTGTCCTGCTGGCCCGCGAAGGAGGCCGTGGGCAGGTCCTCGGCGGTCGCGCTGGACCGGACGGCGTAGGCGGCCTGCTCGCCGGACCGGGCGAGCGCACCGGTGATCGCCTCCGCCAGCTCGTCCGGGACGGCGATCCCCTCGATGGTCCGGCGGATCTCCGCGCTGAGCGTGCGGATCGCCTCCTGGTCGTCCGGGTCCACCCGGGAGAGCTGATCCAGCTGTGCGTCGAGCGACGGCGTCGACTCCACGACCCGCCGGTAGGCGTCCGTCGTCACGCAGAAGCCCGCCGGCACGCGGATGCACTCCATCCGTGACAGGCTGCCCAGATGCGCCCCCTTGCCGCCGGCGACGGCGACTTGACTTCCGTCGACCTCCTGAAGATCCAAAACGTACTGCTCGGTCAGGTCTGACGACACGTAGTTCCCCCATATCCGCAGGTTGTGGCCTCGGCCGACGATTGTGCGCGGTGACCGGGGGCTTGCCGCAAGCCCCCCTTCGCGCTATAACTTGGGTAACGGCAAGGAGAGTTCTCTCCTTGCCCTTTCTTTTTGCCGTCCTCCGGAGCGGACCCACGTGCTTGCTCGACGGCGCATCGGGTACCGCGTTTGAATGAGGGTGGTATCTGCATGGCCAAGCGATTACTGAAAGCGATGGGTGTGTGACTCGTCTCAGTGGCTCGGGGGACGACCAGTCGAGCGGACCGGGTGACGACCCACTCTCCGTCGCGCTGGAGGTCGCCGACGCCGTGGACGGTCTCGCGAACCTGTGGTCGGTGGCCGCCCAGGGAGCGAGCCTGAGGCTGTCACCGCACCAGCTGAGAGCACTGCGCATCCTGGAGTCGGAACCGGGGCTCAACCTCACCACTCTGGCGGAGAGCATGGAGATAGGCCCGCCGACCGCCAGCCGGCTGTGTGACCGGCTGGAGGCCGCCGGCCTGCTGGAGCGTCTGCTGCACCCGCACCGGCGGCGCGAGGTGCAGCTCGTTCTCACGGTGCGCGGCCGGCATGTGCTCGACGAGGTCGCCGCGCGCAGATCACAGGCGCTCGCCGAGGTCCTCGCGGCCATGGGACCCGGCGAGCGGGCGGCGCTGAGCGGGGGGCTGCGGGCCTTCCTGAGCGCTCAGGGCGACACCGACAAGGAGAACGACGACCTCGGACGCTGACCGCGGGGTCAGCCCTGGCGGCCGGTCCAGTCGAGGCACACCACGGCGGCGTCGGACAGCAGTTCCTTGCTGCCGTAGTGCTCGATGAGCCCGCCGACGACCGCGCGTGCCGTCTCGTGCGGCGGCGTGGCACGCGTGGCGCCGAGGACCTGGCGCAGGACCCGCTCGCCGAACAGGTCGCCCGTCGCCGAGCGGGTGCCGTGGACCCCGCTGCTGACCGCGATGAGACGGTCGCCCGGCTCCACCTGGAACGTCTGCTCGGTGTAGAGGGTCTCCTCGAACATGCCGAGCGGCATCTGCGCCTCCAGCTCGACCCGCTCGGTGTGGCCGCCGCGCTGCCGGAACAGTTGCGGGGAGCCCGCGTCGACGGCGTGCACGAGGCCCGTGGCCAGCTCGAAACTCAACAGCAGGGTGGAGGCGTACGCCTTGCCGCCGTACTGGGCGTAGACGGCCTGGTCGGCGAGACACGCCTGGTCGGCGAGGCCTATGCCGGCGCGGCGGGCGTTGCGCAGGGCGCCGGTCGTGAGACCGGCGAGCAGGGAGGCGTCTATGCCCTGTCCCATCCCGTCGGTGATGGTGAGGACGAGGTGGTCGGCGCCGGTGGACCAGTCGAAGGTGTCGCCGCCGATGGCGTAGGCGGGTTCGAGGTGGGCGCCGATGACGAACTCCTCGCGGGCGCAGCCCCGGCCGGGCAGAAGCTGCCACTGCATCTCGGCGGCGAGGGTCAGCCGACGGGTGCGGCGGGCCTGGAGGTAGAGGTCGGTGTCGCGGCCGGCGGTGGCGATCTCGTGTCCGAGCGCCGTGGCGAAGTCGCCCAGCTGGAGCACGGTGCGCGGGTCCACGGCGCCTGCGGGCAGGTGCACGGACAGGACGCCGAGACGGTCGCCGCGCACGGTGATGGGCAGATGCGCCAGCTGGCCGGCCGGAAGGACTTCGAGCACCGGTTTCTGGGTGAGGAAGGCACTGCCCGCGGGCCCCTCGTGGGCGGAGACCGGGGGGCCGGTCCGCGGCAGGTGCGTCACCGGCTGAAGGACGGCCAGGCCATAGTCGGCGAGGAGCACGCTCACCTCCTGAGCCCCTGCCCGTTCGGCGAGCAGACGGCGGGCGGTGGCCACCAGCGCGTGCGGCGAGGCCGCGCGCAGTTGTGCTTCCGCGGACGGCTGCGGTTCAGAGGCTTTCACTAAATCCACCCTCTCGCCTTGTGTCCTTCACGCTACCGCGAGCGGACGGGCCGGCAGGCGGTTCGTTTTCGGAAGGCGAGCGATCGGCTGTGCGGGGCCGCTCCCGCGCCGCGGCGGTCACGGTGTGGCACAGCAGCAGGCAGACGTCGTCGTCCCGTTCGGAGTCGTACAGGAGGGGCTTGAGCAGGGCGTCGGCGGCGGCGTCCAGGTCCTGTTCCAGTTCCGGTGTGCTCAACGCCTCCAGAGCGCGGCACAGGCGCCCGATTCCGGGGTCGATGCCCTGCCCCCGGCGTTCCACCAGGCCGTCGGTGTACAGCACCAGGGACGAGCCGGGGGGCAGGTCGGTCCGGTGGTCCGTGTACACGTAGGGCAGCGGGATGCCCAGCATCACGCCGGGTTTGGCGTCCAGGACCCGTACGGTGCCGTCGGCGGCGCGCACGACGGCCGGCGGGTGGCCCGCCGAGGCCCAGACCACTTCCGGTTCACCCGGCCGGAAACGGGCGATCAGCGCGGTGGCGTACAGGTCAGGCTGCAGGTGGCCCAGCATGTGGTGCAGGCGCGTGAGGATCTCGCCGGGGGTGGCGTTCTCGACGGCGTAGGCGCGCAGGGCCGTGCGCAACTGGCCCATGACGACGGCGGCGTGCAGCCCGTGGCCGGTGACATCCCCTATGACGGCCAGCAGGCTGCCGTCGGGCTGGAGGAAGGCGTCGTACCAGTCACCGCCGATGTTCATGCCCCAGGTGGCGGGGAGGTAGCGCGCGGCGAGCAGCAGTCCCGGCGGCGTGGGCAGGTCCGTGAGCTGGGCGCGCTGCAGGGCTTCGGCGGTGTTGCGGGACCGCTGGTAGCGGTGGGCGTGGTCCAGGGCGACACCGACGCGGCGGGCCAGCTCGACCAGCATCAGGGAGGTGTCCTCGTCGAAGCGGGGACCGGGGGCGGTGAGGGTGAGGACGCCCAGCAGGCGCTGTGCGACGAGGGGGATGGCCAGCAGGGGCCGCTCGGGGGACAGGGCGGAGGGCGGGAGATCGTCGACGCCGGGAAGGCGGCCCGGGTGGGCGGCGGCGTGCTGGGGGCGGCCCGTGCGGGCGGCGGCCACCGCGGCCGCCGAGTGCTCCCGGACGCGGTGCGCGCGCTCGTCGTCGCGTCCCTCGGACTCCTCCTCGTCGAAGAGCCAGACGTCGAGGCGCTCCGCGTACTCCGGCACCAGCACGTCGAAGAGGCGGCGCAGGATGGCCGTACGGCTGAGGGACGACGTGATGGCGGCGCTGGCGTCACCCAGGAAGGTCAGCAGACGGCGGGCCTTTTCGGCCGCGGCGCGTGCGGTCCGCTCGGCTTCGAGGAGCTCTTGCTGAGCGCGTGCCGCGGCCTCCAGATCGGCGTGCAGCGCCAGGACGCCCTGGTTGGTCTGGTGCAGTTCCTCCCGGTGCAGCCGGACCAGGTTCTCCTGCTCGTCCAGGAGGCTCAGCACGGCCGCGGTGTTCTCGTCGGCGCGCAGCAGGGCCTGCGGCAGCGAGGGGGCGCCGCGGCGCCCCTTGCGGACGGGCCCGTGCGGCAGCGGGCAGGTCAGTAAGGGCGTCTCGTCCTGCGGATCCGGCTCGCGCTCGCCGGCCGGGCTCAAGGACACCTCGAGCAGACCGGACGGCCGGATGTGGAGGCGGAGTTGCCACTCACCGCCCTGGCCGAGGCAGTGGCGCAGGCGTGCCGTGAGCGCAGTCAGGAAGCGGGCCCGCTCCAGCGCCGGCGCCCCGCCGTCCGTGGCGATGCGGTCGACGGCGGCGCGGGCCCGGGCGGCGTCGGCCACCGACGCGATCTTCCAGACGTCAGGGGGTGCGGTCATACGGGTCCGTCCGGTGGTCAGGGGCCAGTACGGCCACACTGGCGTCGTCGCGCAGGGGGCGGGCGGCGCTGCCGGCGTCCCGCAGGACGACCGCGGCCACCACGGCCGGATCATGGGCGGCGAGCCGGGGATCGCCGGGGGGCTCCCAGCGGCTGGGGAGCCCGTCGCTGTGCAGGACGAGCAGACTGTCCGGCGTCCAGGCGCTCTCGCGCAGGGGCACGGTGGCGGGGAAGTGGGCTCCGACGATGCCGGGGTGGGAGATCAGGGGCTGCCATACGCCGTCGGTGCGCAGCCTGGCGCCGATGTTGCCGACCCCGGCGAAGGAGAGCCGGCCGCTGTCCTCGTCGAGCTGGGCGACGCCGACGGCCGCTCCTCGCGTGGCCCGCAGCGCGGTGTGCAGCCGTCGCAGGATCTCGGCCGGCGGCAGGTCGGCGCACCGGCGCAGTTCCTCCACGGCGGCCGTGGACGCGTCGGCCGCCTTGTCCCCGTGGCCGAGCCCGTCCACGAGCATCAGCGTGACCCGCGGACCGGAGCGCACGTGGCTGAAGGCGTCTCCCGAGTTCTCGGCGTAGGCGAGGGAGGTGGTGATCCCACCGGCCCGGGTGCCCGGACCCGACCGGGCCTCCCGGGGGCGAGAGCGGCCGGGGCCCCGCGCCGGGGTGATGCGGGCCACCGCGACGGTGCCGCTCCCCGGTCTGCTGTGCAGGTCGAACTCGCCGGCGACGCGCCGGCAGGTGCCCAGGCCCGCGCCGAGGGACGACGAGGCGGTGGTGTGACCGTCTCGCATCGCCGCCGGGACGTTGTCGATGCCGGGTCCGTGATCGAGCGAGGCGATCTGCACGCAGGGCACGTCCTCGGCGAGCGTGTCGGCGGGCGCGGCCAGGTTGATGAAGATGCGGCCGCCCCCGGCGTGCTTGACGAGGTTGGTGCCCAGCTCGGTGGCGACCAGCGCCGCGACCGCCGTGGCGTGTGCGTCCAGGCCCGCCGCGGCGCAGGCGGCTTCGGCTGCGACCCGTACGTCCCGGACGCGGGTGCTGTCCTGGACCGGAATGTCCCAGACCCTGCTCACGACGCACCTGTGCGGGGCGCGGGCAGGCCGGAGACCCAGTCGGTGATAGTGACGGTGGTGCCCTGGCCCGGGCGGGTGTCCAGAGCGAACTCCTTGACGAGCCGCTTGGCCCCGCTCAGTCCCAGGCCCAGACCGTTTCCGGTGGTGTAGCCGTCGGTCATGGCGAGCTCGACGTCCCGGATGCCGGGGCCCGTGTCGACGAAGGACAGCCGCAGTCCGCGGTGGGCGCCTTCCGCCAGCACGGTCATCTCCATGTGCCCGCCGCCACCGTGGACGAGGGTGTTGCGGGCCAGCTCGCTGGCCGCGGTCACCAGCTTGGTCTGCTGGACCAGGTTGAAGCCGAGGTCGGCTGCGCTCTGGCGCACTTGTTGGCGGACCCAGGCCAGGTCCGCGTCCGAGGCGATGGGCAGGCGCGTGGTCGAGGCGATGGGGGCATGCATCATGCACCCTCTTCCGGGTGTGCGGTCGGAGCTGCCGAGGGCGCGCGGCCCAGCAGGGACAGGGCTTTCTCGACGTTGAGGGCCGTCCCCAGGCCGGGCAGGGTGAGACCCATCTCGACCAGAGTGATGGCCACGACAGGACGCATGCCGGCGAGTACGGTCCGGGCGGCCAGCAGGCGTGAGCTCGCGGCGATCTCGGCCAGGACGCGGCCGAGGAAGGAATCGACGATCTCCACCCCGGAGATGTCGATCACGACACCGTTCACCGGCGTCGCACTGGACGCGATCCGCTCGGAGATGTCGTGCTGGAGCTGTTCGGCCACCCCGTCGCGCAGCTCGCCCTGCAGGGTGACCAGCAGGACGTCTCCCAGCGCGAGTACCGGCACCGGGCCCGGGCCGGAATGCGTGGCGAGGAAGCCGGTCACCGCGGACTCGCTCCCGTCACCGGGCGTGCGGAGACGACGATGCCCTGCTGGGTGAGCGCGTAGGCCAGCGCGTCGGCGAGACCGGCCCGCGTGATGATCGAGCCCAGGTCGATGCCGAGATGGACGATGGTCTGCGCGATGGCGGGACGGATCCCGGAGACGATGCACTCCGCGCCCATCAGCCGGGCCGCGGCGACCGTCTTCATCAAGTGCTGCGCCACGAGCGAGTCCACGGTCGGGACGCCGGTGATGTCGAGGATGGCGTACGCGGCCCGCTGGTCCACGATCGCTTCCAGCAGGCTCTCCATCACGACCTGGCTGCGGGCACTGTCCAGGGTTCCGATCAGCGGTACCGCGACCACGCCCTCCCACAGCTTTATGACGGGGGTGGCCACCTCCAGCAGCTGCTGGCGCTGCCGGGCGATGAGCTCCTCGCCCGCGCTCACCGTCGTCTCCATGATCACCAGGCGGAGGGTGGCCGTCAGGACCGCCAGCGCCTGGACACACGCGTCCCCTCGCATGCCGTCGGCGGCGTCCTCGAACTCGGAGCGCAGCAGTGCGGTCACCGGCTCGCGCAGCTCCGCGACCTCTCCGGCGATCTGCACCGGCGTGAACCCGGCCCGGGCCCGGGCCGCGGCCATCCGGCCGAGCTGGTCCCGCACGGTGCCGAAGCCAGGTGCGTCGACATCCTCGATACGCCCGGAGCGGGCCACGTCGGCCAGGGAGTCCACCACGGCTTTGCACGCCTCGACCGCCTCGTCCCGGGACACGGTGAAGACCGTACGGAACAGGGCGGCGTCCGCCCAGCGCTGGGCGATCTGCTCACGACGCCGCTCGAGGAAGGCGCCCAGCTCCTTCGCCGTCTCGAGGGCTGTGTCGTGCTCCGCCACCTGCATCGTCTCCCTGCCTGCGAGCCCATTCGGCCCGCCGAGCGGTCAGGCCACGTGGCAATTATTGCCGCATGGCAAACGTTAACGCGAGCGTGTGCGGCGAACAACATGCCCCCGCCGCAGCGCGCCGACTCGCCGGTCAGCCGGACTGCTGTGGCCTGCCGTGCCAGTCCAGACACACGATCAGCGCGTCGTCGTCCGGCATGGCTTCACCGCGGTGGCCGGTCAGCTCCCGCAGGACGGCGCGCGGCACCTCGGCGGCGGGCAGCAGGCGCGTGGAGTGGATGGCCCGGGCGAGAGCCCCTTCCCCGTACGCCTCGCCCCTCGGGGAGGCCACCGCGTGGACACCGTCGCTGACGAAGACGAGCCGGTCGCCGGGCTCCGCGTGGAAGTCCTGCGCGATGTAGTCGGTCTCCTCGAACATGCCCAGCGGGAGCTGGGCGTCGAAGGCGACCCGCTCCACGGTGCCGCCGCGCAGCCGCAGCAGCTGGGGGGAGCCGGCGTCCACGACGCTCGCCCGGCCGGTGGCCAGGTCGAAGTCGAACATCAGGACCGACAGATAGCAGCGCCCCCGGTAGTGGGCGTAGACGGCCTGGTCGGCCAGGGCCGCCTGGTCGGCGATGGACAGCCCGGCGCGCCGGGCGTTGCGCAGCGCGTTGATGGCCAGGTTCGTCAGCAGGGACGCCTCTATGCCCTCGCCCATGCCGTTGGTGACGTACAGCGTCAGCCGGTCGGCGGTGGCGGACCAGTCGAAGTTGTCGCCGAAGATGGCGTAGGCAGGCTCCAGCTGGGCACCCAGCTCGTACTCGGGCCGGGAACAGGCGCGGCCGGGCAGCAGCTGCCACTGCATCTCGGCGGCCAGCGTCAGGCGGTCCTTGCGTCGCGCCTGGAGGTACACGTCGGTGTCGCGCTCCGCCACGACCACCTCGTGCCCCAGGACGTCGGCGATGTCTGCCAGCTCGGACTCCCACCGCTCCGTCGCGTCGCTGTCGGACAGCGTGACGGACAGCACGCCGAGCCGGTCGCCGCGCACACTGACCGGCAGATGCAGACGGGTTCGCCCGCTCCGCCCCTCCTCCCGGTACGGCTTCTGCGAACCGAAGGCCCGGCCGGCCGGGCTGTTGTGCACCGACACCGGTTCCAGCGTGTGCGGCAGGACCGACACCGGCTGGAGCACGGTGAGGCTGTAGTCGGCCATGAACAGCTCGACGTCCTCCGCGCCGTACTGCTCGATCAGTACGGCACGGATGGCGTCGAGCAACTCGTGGGGGGCCGCTGTGCGCAGAGCGCGTTCAACGGCCAGAAATCTCTTCATGATGACAAAACACCTGTCCTTCGCCGGACGACGTACGGGTCTCACTCACGAGGCCGGCTCGCTTCGGCCGTCCCGGTCCTGTGTGGTCAGCGCGCGCGCCTAGTACGCTGACAGGCACCCCGGTGCCTGCGAGAGTGTGATCGTGACTGCCTTCCGTCGCCGCTCAGAGCCTGATGAGGTCGCACGCGTGACCACCACGGCCGTCGAGCTGCTGGAGGTCGTGTGGGGCCGGGCCTCGACCTCGCCCACCTCCGCGTCGCAGCTGCGGGTGCTGCACATCCTCGAGCACCACGACGGCATCAACCTGCGCACCCTCGCCGAGTGCCTCGCCTCGACCCCGCCGTCCACCAGTCGGCTCTGCGACCGGCTGGTGGCGGCCGGGTTCGTCGAGCGGGTCGTGAGCGAGGAGAACAGGCGTGAGGTGCGGCTGCACCTCAGTGGCCGGGGCCGCGCCTTCCTCGTCGACCTGCGTGCCCGCAGGGAGAGGGAGTTGCAGACCGTGCTGGCGGACATGCCCGCCGCCAAGCGGATCGCGCTGCTGGAAGGGCTGGAGGCGTTCTGTGCCGCCGCGGCGACGCAGATACACGACGACCCGGCGGAGTCCGGCAACCGGACCGCCTGAACCGAAGAGCGCGCCGACGGCACCTTTGTCACCTCTCGACATGGGTGACCAGCACACGGAGTGGTCTCCGCCCACCGGAGCATTCCAGGTCCTTCCCCGTACGTCCGACACGGCTACTGTGTTGCGTCCCGGCTTTTGTTGTCAAACGGCAACAGTGAGCGCGTGACTTCCTTACGAGAACTCGGGTACCCCGTCGCGGCGGGTTCTTCGGCGCGTGTGCGGTATGTCTCTCGAACGAGGGAAGCCGGGCATGCCCGGAGCCGTGCGGGGAATGAGCTTCTGCTCAGCCGAACCGCAGCGCCCGCGGGGCGAACGTGCCCTCGGGACCGTCGGCGCGGCCGACCGACCACACCGTGTCGGTGCCCGGCACCGGCGCCAGCCGCAGTGTCCGGGAGTCTCCCTCGCCGGCCACCGCCGGTTCGTCGTACTCGGTGAAGGACCCACCGTTCCAGGCGAGGAAGTCCGGCCCCGAGACCAGCGGCGGAGAGCCCGGCGGGCCCCACTTCTGCGAGCGGGCCACCGCGACCCAGGCCAGCTCGCCCGAGGTGGAGGCCGCCAGCGAACTGACCGAGCCGAAATCGGTGGGCACACTCACCCGGCTCCACGTCCGTCCGTCGAAGCGGAGCAGCAGGGGCGGAATCGGCCGCCCCGGCGGACCGCCGACGAACCCCGCCGTGCCGCCCGCCCACACCTCGGTCGGGGAGACCGCCAGCACACTGCCAACGGCCGACCGCGGGGCCCCGTCCACGATCGTCTGCTGCCATGCCTGCCCGTCCCAGTGGGACACGGCCGCGCCCGAGTCGGTGGCGCCCGCGGCCCAGACGTCGTCGGCGCCCTTGATGTGCAGGCCGTAGACCGCTCCCGGCGGTACGGGCACGTCCCGCCAGCCGTCCTCGTCCCGGCGCAGCAGTGCCTGGGCGCCGCCGCGCGAACCGATCAGCCAGGTCTCCCCGCCGCCGGCGACGACCTGGGTCGGCACGACACCGGGCGGGGGCCGGCTCTCGGACCAGGCGGTGCCGTCGAAGCGGAGCAGACGGGCGCCGCCCGCCGCGTCGCGGCCCACCGCCCAGACCGCGGTCGGGGAGGTCGCGGCGACGGACAGCAGTTCGCCCTGCCGGCCCGCCCCGGGCAGGCTCTGGCGGTGCCATTCGGTTCCGTCCCAGCGCAGCACCAGCGGGAAGCCCGGCGCCTCGCGACCCACGGCGTCGGCGCCCACCGCCCAGGCCAGGTCCGGGCCGAGCGCCACGGCCTCGTTCAGCGTGGCCTGGGGGCGGACCTGGGCCGGGACCGGAACGTGCTGCCAGGACAGGGGTTCCGCCGCGGCCGAGCTCATCACGGCGATGAAGGTCATGGCGACGGCGAGGGCCGCGACGAGAAGTCTGCGTGCCATGGTCAGCCTCCCAGCCGCTCACTCATCAGATTCGGTTTCGAGCCGTAGATCTCGACGGTGCCGAAGGACAGCAGAGCCGCCCCGGCCCTGGCCAGCGCACGTGGTGTGACGTCGATCGCGTTCGTGCGCTCCGGGCCGTAGGAGAAGGTGGTGCGGGGGCCGTCGACGCGCGCGTACTTCGACTGGAACGCGCGGTCGCTGCGGACCGGCAGCCACAGCGCGCCGTCCGGGCCGCGCACCATGGCCTCGGTGGAGGTGTCGCCCAGCGGCGGGTAGGTGGTGCGCCAGGCGTGCCCGTCGAAGGTCATCAGGTAGGTGCGGCCCACGCCGTCGGTGTATTGGCTGCCGCCGATCGTGATCCGGCCGGACGGTTCGAGCAGGAGGGTGTGCACGTTGCTGTTCGGCGGCAGCGGCACGTTCGCGTCCCGCCACGCCGTGCCGTCCCAGCGCAGTACGGTCGTCCCGGTGCTGGTGTCCGCCAAGGCCCAGGCGTCCGTCGCGGTCCGTGCGGTGATCCCCATCAGGTACAGCACACCCTCGGGGGTGGCCTGCGTGGTCCAGCCGGAACCGTCGTGGTGCAGCACCTTCAGCCCGGTGTCGTCCTCACCGACCACCCAGGCGGCCCCCGGTACGGCGGTGAAGTCCTGGTAGGTCCACAGGGTCTGCGGCAGCGGGACGGCATTCCAGCCTCCCGCCGACCGGCGCAGGATCTCGCCCTCGCCCGCGAGGTTGTGGAAGATCCACACGTCCGTGCCGACGAACTGCACCTTGCCGAGCCAGCCCGGCTCACCGGCACCGGGGAACGAGGTGTCCCGGCTCCAGGCCGTGCCGTCCCAGCGGTACAGCATCGGCCGCAGGCCGTCGGCGGCCTGCTCGTACCCGGTCGCCCACGCCTCGCGCGGCCCGCGGGCGGCGAGGTCGGTCACCGTCACGGGCGGGGCCGCCGCCGGTACCGGCAACGCCGACCAGCTCGGCGTCACGCCCTTGGCAGGCGTCACGGCCGCGGCCGGCGACACCACCGCGGCACACGCGATCACCAGGCAGACGACGACCGCACGGAGACCGTTCACGAGACCTCCCAGAACGCGCAGGCCGCACAGGCTATTGGCCGTCACGCCCCGTGGACAGTCGGCATTCGGCCGATCGTGGCCCGGGGGAACACGGTTCATCGGCAGGGCAGGAGGGTTGTGCGGTCGGGCCGGGACAGGAGATCGTTTGAGGCCGTACCGCCGGTGCCGTCCGTGGGAGGACCTCCGTGACCGATCCTGCGCCAGCCTCATTGCCCGCCCCGCCCTACTACGCCGTGGTGTTCACCGCCGTGCGGACCTCCGGCGACAACGGCTACCGGGACACGGACGAGCGGTTGTTCGAACTGGCCGCCGGGCAGCCGGGATTCCTCGGTGTCGATGCCGCTCGCGGTGCGAACGGCCTCGGGATCACGGTGACGTACTGGAAGAACGAGGACTCCATCGCCGCTTGGCGGGAACATGCGGAGCACGCTCTGGCCCGTGCGTACGGACGCGAGCACTGGTACGCCTCGTTCTCGCTCCATGTGGCCAAGGTCGAGCGCGCCTACGGGTTCACCCGCCCGGCAGACGTGTAGACCCCGTCCCTGCCCGTCCCTTTCGGCTTCGGCATGCTCCTCAGGCGGAGGCGGAGGCGGAGGCCGGGGCCGCCCGGTCGGACGTGGGTTCCAGGCGGACGACGAGTCCCTTCGACGTGGGCTGGTTGCTGATGTCGGCGACGCTGTCCAGCGGCACCAGGACGTTGGTCTCGGGGTAGTAGGCGGCGGCGGAACCCGGTGCGGTGGGGTAGGGGACGACCTCGAAGTCCCGGGCGCGGCGCTCGGTGCCGTCCGCCCAGACGCTCACCAGGTCGACGTGGTCACCCTGGGCGAGGCCGAGTCCGGAGATGTCGGCCGGATTGACGAGGACGACGTGGCGGCTGCCGTGGATGCCGCGGTAGCGGTCGTTGAGCGTGTAGGGGACGGTGTTCCACTGGTCGTGCGAGCGCAGGGTCTGCAACAGCAGGTGACCCTCGGGCGCCTTGGGGACCACCCGCTCGTTGCGGGTGAACAGCGCCTTGCCGACCGCGGTGTTGAACACGCCCTCGTTGACGGGGTTGGGCAGCTGGAAGCCACCGGGCCGCGTCACGCGCGCGTTGAAGTCGTGGAAGCCCGGCACGATGCGGGAGATGCGGTCACGGATCGTGCCGTAGTCCCCTTCGAACCGGTCCCAGGGGATGTCCGGCTTGCCGCCGAGGGTGCGGCGGGCGAGCCGGCACAGGATCGCGACCTCGCTGAGCAGCAGCGGAGAAGCGGGCTCGAGACGCCCCTGGGAGGTGTGCACCTCGCTCATGGAGTTCTCCACCGTGACGAACTGCTCGCCGTCGGCCTGGACGTCTCGTTCGGTGCGCCCGAGCGTCGGCAGGATCAGCGCCGTGTCACCGCAGACGGTGTGCGACCGGTTCAGCTTGGTGGAGATGTGGGCGGTCAGCCGGCACGAACGCATCGCGTCCTCGGTGACCTCACTGTCGGGAGCGGCCCGCACGAAGTTGCCGGCCAGGGCGAGGAAGACCTTGACGCGGCCCTCACGCATCGCCTTGATCGAGTTGACCGAGTCGAGCCCGTGCGGGCGCGGCGGGTCGAAGCCGAACTCCTTCTGGAGGGCGTCAAGGAACGAGTCCGGCATCTGCTCCCAGATGCCCATGGTGCGGTCGCCCTGGACGTTGCTGTGCCCGCGCACCGGGCAGACACCGGTGCCGGCCCGCCCCAGGTTGCCGCGGAGCATCATGAAGTTGACGATCTCCCGGATGGTGGGCACACCGTGCTTGTGCTGGGTGATGCCCATCGCCCAGCACACGATGACGCGTTCGCTGCGCAGGACCTCGTCGCGGACCTTCTCGATCTCCTCGCGGGTCAGGCCGGTCGCCGCGCGCACGTCGTCCCAGTCGACGGCGCGCGCGTGCTGGGCGAACTCCTCGAAGCCGGAGGTGTGCG
Source organism: Streptomyces sp. NPDC048523 (assembly GCF_043199815.1). Lineage (NCBI taxonomy): Bacteria > Bacillati > Actinomycetota > Actinomycetes > Kitasatosporales > Streptomycetaceae > Streptomyces > Streptomyces sp. NPDC048523. The sequence goes on from NZ_JBICWQ010000004.1 coordinate 1,021,841, forward strand.
CGTCGATGAAGTCGTGGTCGAGGACGGTGCCGGGCCGGGCGTCCTCGGCTTCCAGCAGCAGGCGGTTGAGGGCCTGGAACAGGGCGAGGTCGCCGCCGGGCTTGATGTGCAGGAAGCGGTCGGCGATCTGGGTGCCGCGTCCGATGACCCCGCGCGCCTTCTGCGGGTTCTTGAAGCGCCGTAGCCCGGCCTCGGGCAGCGGGTTGACCGCCACGATGCGGGCGCCGTTGCGCTTGGCCTCCTCCAGTGCGGACAGCTGGCGCGGATGGTTGGTGCCAGGGTTCTGTCCGACCAGGAAGATCAGGTCGGCGTGGTGGAGGTCGTCGAGACTGACGGTGCCCTTGCCGGTGCCCAGCGTCTCGCTCAGGGCGAAGCCGCTGGACTCGTGGCACATGTTGCTGCAGTCGGGCAGGTTGTTGGTGCCGAAGGCGCGGGCGAAGAGCTGGAGGACGAAGGCGGCCTCGTTGCTGGCCCGGCCCGAGGTGTAGAAGACGGCCTCGTCGGGGGAGGAGAGCGCGGTGAGTTCCCCGGCGAGCACACCCAGGGCGTCGTTCCAGCCGATGGGCTCGTAGTGGTCGGAGCCCGGCCGCTTGATCATCGGTTCGGTGAGCCGGCCCTGCTGGTTGAGCCACATGTCGGAGCGGCCGGCGAGGTCGGAGACGCTGTGCTCACGGAAGAAGTCGGCGGTGATCCGGCGTGCGGTGGCCTCGTCGTTGATGTGCTTGGCGCCGTTCTCGCAGTACTCGTTGCGATGGCGCCGGCCCGGGGCCGGATCCGCCCAGGCGCAGCCGGGACAGTCGATCCCGCCCACCTGGTTCATGGTCAGCAGGTCCACCCCGGTCTTGCGCGGGGATGTCTGCTCCAGGGAGTACTCCAGCGCGTGCACGACCGCGGGGATCCCGGCCGCCCACTTCTTCGGCGGTGTCACGGAGAGGGTGGTCTCCGGCTCGTCACCGGGCGGGTTCTGCATCGCATCGCCTTTCTCTTGCCGCGACTCGCTCGCCGCTGGGTCCTGCCGCGTCCGGTACGAGGGTCAGCCGACGGGCCACTGGGCCACTCGGCTCCTCGGCGGTTCCGGGTGGTCGTGCTGTACTCGGCCGTTGCGGATGGTGCCGCGCCAGGCCCCGCCCTCCTGCCCCAGCCCCTCCATGAACAGCTTGAAGTTCTGGAGCTCGCGGCGCACCAGCCGGGTGATCACCTGGGTGACCCTGGAGGAACCGGTGAGCCGTTTCGCGGTGCCGCGTGGCTCCAGCAGCATCCGGACGGTGATGGCCGTGCCGCCCGACTCCGTCGGCCGGAACTCGACCTCGCCCTGGTGGGAGGGGCGCTGCTCCAGGCCGCGCCAGGCCAGGTAGGCGTCGGGGTCCTGCTCCACGATCTCCACCGCGAAGCGACGGCGCAGCGGCCCGTAGCCGATGGTCCAGGTGGTCACGGTGGGCCTGGCCTGTTCCACACCGTGCACCACGCTCGAGAAACGGGGGAACGTCTTGAACTGGGTCCACTGGTTGTACGCCGTCCGCACCGGCACCGCGACCTCGACGGTCTCCTCGACGTGCCGCCTCCGCAGCGGCCGCCGGCGCGTGACGCCGTCGGCGTCGGTGCGCATCCCCGGCGTGTTCGGGACGGCCTGCTGGGAGTCGTGTTCACGCGCCATCGTGGCCTCTCCTCCGATGAGCGAGCCGGGGCGTCGCACACCCGGCCCCCTTCGTGCGTCAGGGCTTCTCTACCGGTTCCCACATCGCGGTTTTCAAGTCGCTCCAATGCCCCGGCTTCCCGCTGCAGTGGGCTCGGCTCCCGGGGCTGGTTCCGGCCGTCCTCGGCGTAAGAGCCCCGTCAAGGCGGCGGGGGCCGCCGTAAGGGAGCCGTCAACGGCCGACCGCATCGGTGACGTGCGGGGTTTGCTTCCCCTGTCCGTTTTTCTTCCGAACCTTTTCCAGGAGTTCGTGATGGCCGATCTGGCCTTCGTCGTCACCACGGTCGCGGTCTTCGCGCTGGTGGCCCTCGTCGCCAAGGGGGTGACGAGGCTGTGACCGCCGAGAACATCGTCGGCCTGGTGGTGGCTGTCGCCCTGCTGGGCTATCTCGTCCTCGCCCTGATCTTCCCCGAGAGGTTCTGAACCGCCACATGGGTCCCGTACTCGCCGGCGTCCTCCAGTTGCTGGCCCTCATAGGGGCGCTGGCGCTCGCCCACATTCCCCTCGGCACCTACATGGCCCGGGTCTACTCCGCCGACCGGCACTGGCGCGTCGAGAAGTGGATCTACAAGTCCATCGGCGCCGACCCCGACACGCAGATGCGCTGGCCCGCCTACCTGCGCGGTGTCCTCGCCTTCTCGGCCGTGTCGGTCCTCTTCCTCTACCTCCTCCAACGGCTCCAGGGCGTGCTGCCGCTGTCGCTCGGCTTCAAGGCGATCGACCCGGACCAGGCGTTCAACACCGCGGTCTCCTTCGTGACCAACACCGACTGGCAGTCGTACTACGGCGAACAGGCCATGGGCCATGTCGTGCAGACCGCCGGTCTGGCCGTGCAGAACTTCGTCTCGGCGGCCGTCGGCATGGCCGTCGCCGTGGCGCTGGTGCGCGGGTTCGCGTCCTCCCGCTCACGGCTTCGCCCGGACGGGGGGACCGCCGTCCGCACCGGTGAGCTGGGCAACTTCTGGTCGGACATGGTGCGCGGTGTCACCCGCGTCCTGCTGCCGGGCGCGTTCCTCGCGGCGATCGTGCTGGTCGCCTGCGGCGTGATCCAGAACTTCGCCGGGATCCACGAGGTGGGCCAGTTCATGGGCGGCTCCCAGCAGTGGAACGGCGGCGCCGTCGCCTCGCAGGAGGCCATCAAGGAACTCGGTACCAACGGTGGCGGCTACTTCAACGCCAACTCGGCGCATCCGTTCGAGAATCCGACGCCCTTCACCAACCTCTTCGAGATCTTCCTGCTGCTGGTGATTCCGTTCTCCCTGACCCGCACCTTCGGGCTGATGGTCGGCTCGGTCAAGCAGGGCTACGCGATCCTCGCGACCATGGCCGTCATCTGGACCGGCTTCGTCGCCCTGATGATGTGGACCGAATTCGCCCACCACGGGCCGGCGTTGCAGATCGCCGGTGGGGCGATGGAGGGCAAGGAGGTCAGGTTCGGCGTCGGTTCCTCCTCGATCTTCGCGGTGTCCACGACCCTGACGTCGACAGGTGCCGTGGACTCGTTCCACTCGTCCTTCACGGGGCTCGGCGGCGGCATCACCATGCTCGGCATGATGCTGGGCGAGATCGCGCCCGGCGGTACCGGCTCCGGTCTCTACGGCATGCTGGTCATGGCCGTCATCGCGGTGTTCATCGCCGGCCTGATGGTCGGCCGTACGCCCGAGTACCTGGGCAAGAAGATCGGCACCCGCGAGATCAAGTCGGCCGCCTGCTACCTCCTCGTCACCCCGGCGCTGGTGCTCGTCTTCACCGCCGCCGCGATGGCGCTGCCCACGCCGGGCAACTCGATGGCCAACACCGGGGCGCACGGCTTCTCCGAGATCCTCTACGCCTACACGTCCGCCGCCAACAACAACGGCTCGGCCTTCGCCGGACTGAACGCGGACACGCAGTGGTTCAACACCACCCTGGGCCTGGCCATGGTCCTCGGCCGCTTCCTGCCCATGGTGTTCGTGCTGGCGCTGGCCGGCTCACTCGCGGAGCAGCAGCCGGTGCCGGCGACGGCGGGCACCCTGCGCACCGAAAAACCGCTGTTCACCGGGTTGTTGGTGGGCGTGATCCTCATCATCACCGGTCTGACGTACTTCCCGGCGCTCGCACTGGGCCCGCTGGCCGAGGGGCTGGCGTCATGAGCACTCCCGCGGGGACCGCTCGCAACGAAAGCGAAGAGATGTCCACAGCCACTCCCACCCGGGCGCCGCACAGCGACGTACCCACCGGGCACCGTTCTCCCGAGGGCCGTGTCGGCGCGGGCCTCTTCGACCCCGGGCAGCTGCTGAAGTCGCTGCCGGACGCCGTTCGCAAGCTCGACCCGCGGGTGATGGTCAAGTCGCCCGTGATGTTCGTGGTGTGGATCGGCTCCGCCCTGACGACCGTCTTCTCCTTCGAGGACCCCGGCGACTGGTTCGGCTGGACCATCAGCGCCTGGCTGTGGCTGACGGTGCTGTTCGCCAACCTGGCGGAGGCGGTCGCCGAGGGCCGGGGCAAGGCGCAGGCCGACACCCTGCGCAAGGCCAAGACCGACACCGTCGCCAGGCGTCTGGCGGGTGATCGTGAGGAGTACGTCCCCGGCACCGGTCTGAGGATCGGGGACCTGGTCGTCTGCGAGGCCGGCGACATCATTCCCGGCGACGGTGACGTCGTCGAGGGAGTCGCGTCGGTCGACGAGTCGGCGATCACCGGAGAGTCGGCACCCGTCATCCGGGAGTCGGGCGGCGACCGGTCGGCGGTCACCGGCGGCACCAAGGTCCTCTCCGACCGGATCGTCATCAGGATCACGACGAAGCCGGGCGAGACCTTCATCGACCGGATGATCAACCTGGTCGAGGGCGCGGCCCGGCAGAAGACGCCCAACGAGATCGCCCTGAACATCCTGCTGGCCTCGCTGACGATCGTCTTCCTGCTGGCCGTGGCCACGCTGCCGCCGCTCGCCGACTACGCGGGCACCCACCTCACGATGGTCGTGCTGGTCGCCCTGCTCGTCTGCCTCATCCCCACGACGATCGGCGCGCTGCTGTCCGCGATCGGCATCGCGGGCATGGACCGGCTCGTCCAGCGCAACGTCCTGGCGATGTCCGGCCGGGCGGTCGAGGCCGCCGGTGACGTCTCCACACTGCTGCTCGACAAGACCGGCACCATCACCCTCGGCAACCGGCAAGCGGCACAGTTCCTGCCGGTGCGGGGCGCGAGCGAGGCCGAGCTCGCCGACGCGGCCCAACTGTCGTCGCTGGCCGACGAGACGCCGGAGGGCCGCTCCGTCGTCGAACTGGCGAAAGTGAGGTACGGGCGGCGTGAGCGCCACCGGGGCGAACTCGCCGGCGCCGAGTGGATCGCCTTCACCGCGCAGACCCGCATGTCCGGCGTGGACATCGACGGCAGGAGGGTGCGCAAGGGCGCGGCCGGTTCGGTCATCGCCTGGGTCGAGGAGCGGGGCGGCACGGTCGCCGAGGACGCCGGGACCCTCTCCGACCGGATTTCCGAGGCCGGCGGCACTCCGCTCCTGGTGGCCGTCGAGGACGATCGGGGGGCCCGCGTCCTCGGGGTGGTCCACCTCAAGGACGTGGTCAAGGAGGGCATGCGGGAGCGGTTCGAGGAACTGCGCCGCATGGGCATCAGGACCGTCATGATCACCGGTGACAATCCGCTGACGGCCAAGGCGATCGCCGAGGAGGCGGGCGTCGACGACTTCCTCGCCGAGGCCACTCCGGAGGACAAGATGGCCCTCATCAAGCGGGAACAGGCGGGCGGCAAGCTCGTCGCGATGACCGGTGACGGCACCAACGACGCCCCGGCCCTGGCCCAGGCGGACGTCGGCGTCGCGATGAACACCGGTACGTCGGCCGCCAAGGAGGCCGGCAACATGGTCGACCTCGACTCCGACCCGACCAAGCTGATCGAGATCGTCGAGATCGGCAAGCAACTCCTCATCACGCGGGGCGCGTTGACCACGTTCTCCATCGCCAACGACGTCGCGAAGTACTTCGCGATCATCCCGGCGCTGTTCGCGGCGGTCTACCCGGGCCTGGACAGGCTCAACATCATGGGACTGTCCTCGCCGGACTCCGCGATCCTGTCCGCCGTCGTCTTCAACGCGCTGATCATCGTCGCGCTGGTGCCGCTCTCCCTGAAGGGCGTGCGGTACCGGCCGGTGAGCGCGGACAGGCTGCTGCGGCGCAACCTCGGGATCTACGGCGTCGGCGGGCTGATCGCGCCCTTCGTCGGCATCAAGATCATCGACCTGCTCGTCTCGCTCATCCCCGGGATCGCGTGAAGGACATGAACAACTCCTTTGTGAACACCGCCCGTCTGCTCGGCGCGGGCCTGCGGGCACTGCTGGTGTTGACCGCGCTCACAGGCATCCTCTATCCGCTGGCCGTCACAGGTGTGGCCCAGGCGTTCTTTCCCACCACGGCCAACGGCTCCGAGACCAGGGCGGACGGCAAGGTCGTCGGCTCCTCCCTCATCGGTCAACAGGGCTACAGCCTGGATTACTTCCAGCCCCGGCCGGCCAACGGACTGGGAAAGAACTCGGTCAACACGCAGTACGCGTTGATCCTGTCCGGCGCCACCAACCGCTCCGCCGACAACCCCGAACTCGTCACGTGGGTGAAGGCGGCCAAGGCCGGAGTCGTCAAGGACAACTCCACCGCCGACTACAAGGTCAAGCCGTCCCAGGTGCCTGCCGACGCGGTCACCTCCTCCGCCTCCGGCCTCGACCCGGACATCTCCCCGGCCTACGCGCAGCTCCAGGTCCACCGGGTCGCCGAGCGCAACGGCCTGTCCCTCGCACAGGTCGAGAAGCTGGTCGAGGACCACACCGACGGCCGCACGCTCGGCTTCATCGGAGAGCCCCGGGTCAACGTCCTCGAACTCAACATCGCCGTCAGGGAACTGGTGGGGAAGACCTGACCGTGTCACGAGGCTCACCTTCACGTGGGACAGAAGGGAGCAGTCCCTGACACAGGTGCTGGTGACGGAGGACGACCCGCATCTCGTAAGGGCCCTCCTCATCACTCTTCAGGCATGCCGGTACCGAGTCGACACGGCCCCCGACGGCGCCACCGCGCTCCGGACAGAACCTGCTCGACCGGGTCATGGCCGCCCCGCGGGGTCCTCCAGCCCTCGCACGGGTGCGGGTGTGCCGTCGGTGCGGGTCTCCAGGGCGTGCAGGACGGCCACCATGTCCTCGTCGCCGTGGCCCTGTGCGACGGCCTCGCCGTACAGGGCGTGGCACGCGTCGAGGAGCGGGGAGGCCAGACCGGCCTTGCGGGCGGCCTCGGCGATCAGCCGGTTGTTCTCCAGGACGTTGGTGGCGGCGGCCTGCACGGTGAAGTCCCGGGCCAGCAACTTGGTCCCCTTCACGCGTGAGACGGCACTGGCCATCGGTCCCGCGTCCAGGACGTCCCGGAGCAGGCGCTGGTCGAGTCCCTGCCGGTCGGCGAAGTGGAACGCCTCGGCCAGCCCGCTGACGAGGGTGATCAGGAACAGGTTCACCGAGAACTTCATCAGCAGCGCGCCAGGGACCGCACCGCAGTCGAACGTCTCCCGGCACATGGCGGCCAGCAGCGGGCGTACGGCGGCGACGGCGTCTGCGTCACCCGCCGTCATCCCCACCAGCTCACCCTGCTCGGCGGGGATGCGGGAGCCGGAGACCGGAGCCTCCACATACCTTCCGCCTGCCGCCAGGACGGCATCCTGCAGACCGGCCGAGTACTCGGCCGAGGTCGTGCCCATGTGGACGACGGTCCGTCCGGCCACGCGAGGGGCGAAGGCCGGGGTACCGCGCCCCAGTACGGCGTCCACGGCGGCCTCGTCGGCCAGCATGAGGATCACGGTCCCGGCCTGGGCGAAGACCTCGGCCGGGCTCCCGGCGAGCTCCGCTCCGGCGGAGCGCAGGGCCTCGCTCCGGCCGGGAGTGCGGTTCCACACCACGAGTGGCGTCCCGGCCCGCGCGAGGTTGAGGGCCATGGGCTGCCCCATGGTTCCGAGGCCGATGAATCCCACGTACACGAGGCACCGCCTTTTCCGGCTCACGCCGAAGCCGAGCCGTTGCCGCACGCTATGACAGCGGTCATAGTAAGCGGAGCTATGACGGCGGTCATAGAGTGAACCCCGAACAGAACCCGGACGTGGAGGTCGGCGATGGCGGTGTCCGAGAGGGGAGCTCGGGAGCGAATGGTCTTCAGTGCGGCCCAGCTCATCCGGCGCGACGGGGTGGCCGCCACCGGCATGCGCGAGGTCGCCGCCCACGCCGGTGCGCCGCGCGGTTCGCTCCAGCACTACTTCCCCGGCGGCAAGGAGCAACTGGTCAACGAGGCGGTGGAGTGGGCCGGCCGATACGCGGGCAACCGGGTCGCCCGTTTCCTCGCCGCTCTGCCCGAGCCGACACCGAGCGGGCTGTTCGCCGCGATGGTGCGCCAGTGGACCGACGAGTACGAGAGCGCCGGGTTCGCGGGCGGCTGCCCGGTCGCCGCCGCCACGGTGGACTGGGCGGAGTCCACCGCGTCCACCCGGGCGGCGGTGGCGGAGGCGTTCGCGACCTGGACCGGTCCGGTGGCCCGGGCGCTGGCCGACATGGGCGTACCGGAGGAACGCACGGGAGCGCTGGCCACCCTCATGGTCAGTGCCCTGGAAGGAGCGATTCTCATGGCCAGCGCGGAGCGGGACATACGTCCGCTGACAACCGTGGCGCGTGAACTCGGCCCCCTCCTCGACGCCGCGGTGAGCCGGGAGCGCTGACCGGTGCTGCTACGGCGGGGAAGGAGTGGCACTCCCTACGCCGGCGGCGTCACCGGAGCCCACATGCCCATCCACTGTTCGGCGTCCCACTTCACGAACCGTCGCACCTCGACGAAGCCCAGCTTTGCCGCCAGCCGCATCGAGCGGGCGTTGGCGGTCTGGGTGTAGAGGACGACCGGCACCCCGGGAAGGGCGTCCGCGAACCAGTCGAGTGCCGCTGCGCATGCCTCGGCCGCGTACCCGTGCCCCCATGCCCGAGGAAGGAACAGATAGCCGATCTCGGCCTCCCCGGTGTCCGGCCGGACCTGCCCCCGGCGCTCCGCGTCGCGCCGGCTGACCTCGACGGTTCCGATCATCGCTCCGTCGAGCTCGATCACGAAATGGCCGGGGCGCTGCCCCGGAGTGTCGGGCACCGAGCGCTCGAGCTCATCGCGTGGTTGAGGGCCGCCGAGGTAGGTGTGCACCTCCGCTGAGGAGAGCAGCTCGATGAACGCCGGACGGTCCCTGGCCTCGGACGCGCGCAGCACGAGCCGCTCCGCTCTGATCGGGGCAACTGGCCAGGAAACAGGGGCGAGTTCAGTCATGGTGGGCAACGTATCGTGCGTTGCTCGCCGGGTTCGTCAGGAGGGCGCTCGTGACCACCTCGAAGAGGTGATCTGCGCGGGCGGCGAGCGAGGGCTGATCGCTGAGCCAGGCCAGTGACCCGGCCAGCGCGAACAGGTCGGTGCCGTCGATGTCGCCTCGTGCCAGCCCCTGCGCCTGGGCGCGGGTGAGGAGGTGCGTGCCGGCGGCGCGCATCGCGACGCACGAGGCGTGCAGCGCGGACTCCGGGTCCTCGATGGCCGTCACCATCAGCTCCACGACGCCGCGGTAGTTGTGCGCGCACGCGACGAAGTCCCGCAGCCACGACATCAGCGCGTCGTCGGGCTCCTTCGACGTCTCGAGGACGCCCGCCTTCACCGCCAGTTCGTCGAAGTTCGTGCGCAGCAGCGCTTCGAGCAGTGCCTCGCGGGTGGGGAAGTGACGGATCAGCGTGGCGAGTCCCACGCCCGCCCTGCGGGCGATGTCCCGCAGCGACGCGTCGACGCCCTGCTCGGTGATGACGGCGCCCGCAACGGCGAGCAGGTGATCGTGATTCTTCCTGGCGTCGGCTCGCATCTGCCCCTCTTGACTATCCGGATCAGTGATCCATATATTCGGATCAGTGGTCCGGATAAACGGATCGCTGATCCGGACAAGCGTATCCCGCCGCACGGACACAGGAGAAAATGATGCCGACCCCCACGATGAGGGCGATCCGTCTGCACGAATTCGGTGGCCCCGAGGTGCTGCGCCACGAGGAGGTGCCGGTCCCCGAACCGGGCCCCGGTGAGGTGCTCGTGCGCGTCCACGCGATAGGCGTCAACCCTCCCGACTGGTACGCGCGCGGAGGCATGCCCGACGTACCTCCCGAGCTCAAGCCCCCGTTCGATCTCCCCCTGATTCCGGGGACCGACGTCTCGGGCGTCGTGGAAGCCGTCGCCCCCGACGTCAACGGCTTCACGGCAGGAGAAGAGGTGATCGGTCTCCTGCGCTTCCCCGCCGCACTCCAGGGCGGCGCCTACGCCGAGTACGTCACCGCCCCGGCGTCCGACCTCGCGCGCAAGCCGGCTTCCGTCGACCACGTCCACGCCGCCGGTCTGCCCATGTCGGGGCTGACGGCGTGGCAGTTCCTGATCGAGCTCGGGCACGACCACCCCTCGCCGTTCCAAGCGGCCCGGCACCGCCCGATGCGGCTCGACAGCGAGACCACGGTGCTCGTCAACGGCGCTGCCGGTGGCGTGGGGCATCTCGCTCTCCAGCTGGCCAAGTGGAAGGGGGCCCGCGTCATCGCCGTGGCGTCCGGCGCCCACGAGACGTTCCTGCGCGAACTCGGCGCCGACCAGTTCATCGACTACACCAAGGAGCGGCCGGAAGAAGTCGCCCGTGACGTCGATCTCGTCCTGGACGCCGTCGGGGGCCCCGGCAGCAGGCGCTTCCTGCACACCCTCAGGCGCGGCGGGGCCCTCTACCCGGTGTACTTCGGAGAGTTCGACGAAGACGAGAACAAGAAGCTGGGCGTCACCGTCACGGCCACTCAGGTCCGCTCGAACGGGCCGCAGCTCGCCGAACTGGGGCGCCTGGTCGACGCGGGCACGGTCCGCGTCGCGATCGACAGTACGTTCACGCTCGCGGACGCCCGGGCGGCGCACGAACGCGCCGCCCGTGGACACATTCAGGGCAAGATCGTGCTTACGGTCCCTGAGAACTCCTGACGCGGGGGCTCCCGGCGGCCGGGCGGACGGATACCGGCGTCATGTGGTGCGCCCGGCATGACAAGCTGTGCTTCCCACTGCCCGAACCCAGGAGGTCACGATGACCGAAGAAGCTGCATCACCAGAAGGTTCGGAGCCGGCTGAGCCCGAGACGTCAGCGCTCACGCCCGACAGCGACGGCAACTACGACCTCAAGCGAAAGTTCCGCGAGGCGTTGGCGCGCAAGCGCGGTGCGCAGGCGGAGGCCGCCGACGCCGCCACCAACCCCAACGCGTCGAAGATCCGCGGGGCACACGGCCCGGCGTCGAGCCAGCGGTCGTTCCGGCGCAAGAGCGGCGGCTGAGCCGGAGCGGTAGCGGAATCCGGGCGGGGCGCTCGATGTCTCTGCGACCGCTTCCGGGCACCTCACGCCCTGCCGTCGGCTGAGGTGCCCGGAAGCGGGTTCGAAGGCCCCGGCCCGATACACCGTTGATCGATGTGTCAGCGCCACATAGGTTCCGGCGTATGACGAACGTACGGATCGGTGTGATGTACGACCGCGACTGGGCCCCCGAGGGGCTGCCCGAATTCGCTCGGCAGGCCGAGGCTCTTGGCGTGGACGACGTGTGGGTGGTCGAGGACCTCGGGTGGAACGGCGGGGTGTCGGCGGCGGCCGTGGCCCTGGGAGCCACGGAACGCATCAGGGTCGGCATCGGCATCGCCCCCGCCCCGTTGCGCAGCCCGGCGCTCCTGGCGATGGAACTGGCCACGCTGGCAAGGGTGTTCCCCGGACGGCTGGTGGCCGGGATCGGGCACGGGGTGCAGGAGTGGATGGCCCAGGTGGGCGCCGCGGCACGCTCGCCGCTGGCCCTGCTGGAGGAGACGATCACCTCGGTACGCGCGCTGCTGCGCGGCGAGCGGGTGGAGCTGGCAGGCCGTGAAGTCCACCTGGACGGCGTTCAGTTGACGCACCCTCCAACCGAGGTCCCGCCCGTGGTCGCGGGTGTGGTGCGCTCTCGTTCCCTGGAACTGTCCGGACGGGTCGCGGACGGTACCGTCATCGCGGAGGGGCACGGCCCGCAGGACCTGGAGAACGCCCGCGCGTCGACCGCCACGGGCGGTGCCGCGTCCGACCACACCCTGACGGTCTTCGCCTTCGCCTGCGTCGGCGACGACCCCGACGAGGTGGCCCGGACCCTGCACCCGCACATCGAGGGCCACGGCGCCTGGCTCGGCCGCCCGCCGCACGAGGTGTTCACCGTCTCGGGCCCCGCCCCGCAGGCCGCCGAGCACATCCGCGAGCTGGCGACGGCCGGTGCCGACACGGTCGTACTGCGGATCACCGGCCCGGATCCACTGCGGCAGCTGAAGGCCGTACTGGAGGCGGCCGGGCAGCAGAGCTGAGGAGCAGTGGTGAACCCACCGCGGTGAGGCATGCTGGAACCCGGTGGACCCGGGCCGGGAGGTGCGCAGATGCGACGAGGATGGGCCGTCGGGTGGGTGATCGCGGGGATGGTCGTCCTGATGGCGTGCGGCGGCTCGTCCGGCGGGTCGTCCGGGAGCGGCTCCGCGACGCCGTCGACGGGGGCGCCGACGTCCGAGTCCGGGGCGCCGCGCACGACCCCCGCCGCGAGCCCCTCTGTGTCGCCGACCGCGAGTCCGACCGGACGGAGTCCGTCCGCGCCGGCCTCCGCACCCTCCTCGCCGAAGGCCTGTGCCACCGGGCACGTGGACGTCACCGTGTCCCCTGACGATCCGCCCCGGCAGCAGGTGTGTGTTCGGCCCGGGACCACCGTGTCGCTCGTCCTGCGACCGCGCACGGACGGCAAGCGGTGGACCGCGGTACGCAGCTCCGCGCGGGTCTTCGTCCTGCCGTCCGGCTGGCAGCTGGACGCGGACGGCACCGCGAGGGCCTCCCTGCGGTGTGCGGGCACCCGGGGTGGCGCCGCCGACATCACCGCCCTGGCGAAGGAACCGGATCTGGCGGGCACGGGCAGTGCGGCCTTCACTCTGCAGGTGAACGTGGTGCCGCACACGACGGCGGGGTGACCCCGGAAACCGGGATCACCCCTTCACCTAGACGCCGATCCGGGCCTCAGTCGCAGTCCCGCACGTTGATCGTGTAGATGCCGCGGCCGTGCGTGGCCGCGTACAGCGTGCGCCCGTCGGGGCTCAGCTTGACCTGGAGCACGGCGACGGCTGGGAGCGAGCCGACGCGCTGCCAGCTCGAGCGGCCGGGCGCGCGATAGACGACGCCGAGGTCGGTGCCGACGGCGAGGCCGCCGTTCGGGGTGACGACCGCGGAGTCGGCCGGCACGTCGGGGAAGTTCTTCGAGATGTCCTTCCAGGTGGTGCCGCCGTCCTTGGACTCGAAGACGTGGCCGACGCCGGCACCCGGCCCCTCGGTCCACTGCCGGGAGAACCCGTTGACCGTGAGGTAGACGTGGTCGGCGTTCTTCGGGTCGACGGCGAAGCCGCTGAGGTAGCGGTTGGGTACGGTGCCGTCCGCGCCGGTGGCCGGCAGGGCGATGTCGTGCCAGCCGGTGCCGTCGGCGTTCCCGACGGCGATGCCGCGGGCGAAGCCCTGGTTGTTGCAGGGGCCGCACCAGGCCGCGTACACCTTGCCGCCCGAGGCGGCGACGGCGGTCGCGGTGTGGCCTTCGCCGAGGTCGTAGACGCTCTTCCACTCGTCGCCGCTGCGGATGGCGTAGCCGTGGGTCTGCACCCAGACATGGCGGCCGCCGGCGATCCACGTCGAGCTGTTCTTCGCGTCGGCCGCGAGCGGGGCGATGAAGCGTGCCTCGCCGGTGGCGTTGTCGGCCGGAGCGACGCCGTACGACGTGGCCTTGCTCGGGTCGGTGATCCAACTGCCGTCGTTCACGGCGCAGTTCTGCGTCACCTGAACGGCGAGGTAGACGTACTCCTCGGCGATGTTGCAGCCGTTGGCGGGGTCGGTGAGCGTGTCGCCGCCGTCGCCGCCGAAGTTGGAGCCCATCACCTTGTCGTTGCTGCGCAGGACGGACTGGCCGTTGTCCTGCAGACCGCCGGTGACGGAGACGCCGCCGTGGTCCAGGTCCTTGCCGACACCGACCGAGTAGTACTGGAGGGTGTCGATGGTGCCGTCGTTGAGCGAGGTCCAGTCGGTGGCGTGCCCGGAGGAGTCCTGGGAGCCGTTGACGGGACGCTTGTAGACGCCGCCGTCGTTGCCGACGTACACGAAGCTCTTGCCGTGGTAGCGGCCGATCGCGACACCGTGCTGGTCGGAGTGGGTGGTCGGGTTGCAGTCACCGGTCTGCTTGGCCGGATCGATGCTCCAGCAGGAGAAACCGAAGTTCCAGTACGGCCCGACGGTCGACCAGCTGCTGCCGCCGTCCTTGGTCTCGTAGACCTCCTCCAGACCCGCGTACACGTGCTCGGGGTCGGCCGGGTCGACGGTGAGGAACTGGTTGTACCAGGCCTGCACGCCCGGCATGTAGCCCGGGGAGGTCAGTGCCGAGCCCGCAGCGGCCAGACCCTGGTAGTCGGCGATCTTCGTCCAGGGGCCGCTCGGAGAGCCCGACTTGGAGACGTAGATGCCCTCGAGACCGCTGTCCGGATTGGTGCTCAGCTGCTCCGGCGACTGGTCGATGGCGTAGTACCGGGAGCCGTCGGCGGAGCGGGCGAAGGTGACGTTGCCGACGTCGTCCGCGTCGGTCGGCAGGTCGCCGAAGCCGCTGCTGATCCTGGTCCAGGTGCCGTTCGCCCTGGTGTAGAAGCCGTTGTAGTCGTCACCGCTGCGCCAGCCGACCGCGAGCACCACCTTGGAAGGGTGCTTCGGGTCGATCGCGATGTCGTTGGTGATGTTCTTGTACGGGGCGCTGGGATCGTCGGCCTTCGAACCGCCGGGCAGGTAGTCGGGGTTGGGCGCGTACTCCAGCTTCCAGGCACCGCCGAGCTTCTTCGTGGAGTGGCTCCACACGCCCTCGTTGGTCGCCGCCCACACCTTGCCCCCGCCGAAACGCAGTTGGTGAACGGTGGTGGACTCCAGTTCGTCACCGCCGACCCGGCTGCGTGTGGAGAACGTGCCGTGGTGCGGGTCGGACAGGACGTAGACGCCGCTGCCGAGGTAGGCGTCCGCGTTGGTGGTCGCCTCGCCGGTGCCAAGCCACAGCCGTCCGCCGCCGTCGAGCGCGAGCGCGCCCGTGGACTGTGCGGGAAGCCGGTCGCTGATCGGCTTCCAGTGCCCGCCGCCGCCACGCGAGCGCCACACGCCACCGCCCGCGCTGCCCGCGTACACGTACCCGTCGTCATCGGCGGCCATCGCGGCCATCCGGCCGGTGACATAGCCCGAACCACCGCTGGAGTTGGAGTCGATGTCGCGGTAGCGCGAGTCGTCGGAGTTGTACGGCAGATCGGTGACATTGCGCCAACTGCCGCCGGTACTGGGAAGTTTGGTGAGGCTGCTCCATGCGGCCCCGTACGCACCCGGGGCGACGATGCCCGGCGAGGTGCGGGCCTCGGCGTACTGGTCCGCGCCCTCGGCTATCTCGTCGGCCTCGTTGCCGTCGTCGCCGTCGTCCTCCTTGACCTTGGGGCTCATGGCGCCCACCGACTGCGCGCGCTCAGCGGCGAGTTGGGCGAGTGTCCGGGCTCCGAAGGGGCTGCTGCCATGTGTGCCGGGCGCGGCGCTCGCGGGTATCGCGACGAGTCCGGCGGTTGCGGTGATGGCGCAGGTCGTGAGCCATCGTCTTCTACGGGTTGGTGCTGACACCAGGTCCTCCCAAGCGGGCGGTGATACAGCCGTCGCTGGAGACCCGACCACGAGAGAGGGGAACCATCCGGGGGTTTGGGCAGGCCTTGACCGGAAACTGCCACTGACGTATCCAAGCGTGAAGGAACGTTCCGCGGATCAGGTGCGGCGGTTCATGACGTCGCCGACACCGCCGACGGGGAGTTCGGTGTTCCATGAGGGCTGCCGGGCTCCGGAGCTCGGCATTTTCCGACTTCGGTCAGGTACTCGCTCATCGCGTCACGATTGCGGGTGAGGACGTCGATCCGCTCGGTGAGCCGGTCCCGCTCGCCGGCCAGCATGGCCAGCATCTCCGGTGTCGCGTCGGGAAAGTGGATGGATCGAGGTTTGTCCAGGCACGGAAGGATCTGCTTGATGATGCGCGTGGGGAGCCCCGCGTCCAGCAGACCGCGGATCTGGTTGACCCGGTCCACATAGCGGTCGTCGTACTCCCGGTACCCGTTCGCGCCCCGGTCCGGGACGATCAGTCCCTGCTCCTCGTAGTAGCGAAGCAGCCGGCGGGACGCACCCGTCCGTCGTGACAGTTCACCGATCCTCACACCGCCGAAGCTACTCGGCACAGGCCGACTTGACCATCACATCTATGTGAGGGTTTCAGGATGCGGTCCATGACCGCCACGTCTTGCGACGCACGGTCCCGGACGCGACAGGCCGGCCTGCCATGGTCGGCGCTGTTGGCGCTGGGGACCGCCGTCTTCATCACGAGCTTGACCGAAACTCTGCCCGCCGGTGTGCTGCCCGACATGTCGGCCTCACTGGGCACCAGTTCGGGTGCCACCGGCCAGGCCGTCACCGTCTATGCGGCCGGTACGGCGTTGACCGCGATCCCGCTCGCCACGGCGACGGCAGCTGTTCCGCGGAAACCACTGCTGCTCGGCGCCATGGCCGTCTTCCTGGTGGCCAACACGCTGACCGCGGCCGCACCGGGGTACATCGTCCTGCTCGCGGGCCGGTTCCTCGCCGGTGTGGCCGCAGGCCTGGCGTGGGCGATCCTTGCCGGCTACGCCCGACGTATCGCACCTGCAGGCATGGAAGGCCGCGCCATCGCCGTGGCGATGACCGGGATCCCCGTGGCGCTGTCCCTGGGGGTTCCGGCCGGCACGCTGATCGGTGAACAGGTCGGCTGGCGGGCGGCGTTCGGCGCTGTCTCCCTGGTCATTCTTGCCGTCATCGGCTGGATCGGCGTGTCCGTCCCCGGTGTGGGGCAACCCGCCGTCGAACAGGCTGACGGGAACCGTCCGGACGCCGCGCCACAGCCGGCGAAGTCGCCCCTGCGGCAGACCCTCCAGGTGCCCGGTGTCGCGGCCATCATGGTCACGGTCAGCACGTTCGTCCTCGGGCACACGATCATCTACGCCTACATCGCTCCCTATCTGCAGCACGCCGGGCTCGGGTCGGCGACCGACGCGGTTCTGCTTGTTTTCGGTGTCGCGTGCCTGGTGAGCATTTGGTACGTCGGACGCCATGTGGACCACCGGCTACGGGCGCTGATGGTCACCGGCGCGGTGCTGTTCACTCTCGCCACCGCGGCTCTCGCCGTCACCACGACACACGCGATCGTCTGGGGGGCCGCTGTGCTGTGGGGCCTGGGGTGGGGCGGTGCCCCGACCTTGCTGCAAACCGCGGCCGGACAAGCCGGATTGCGGCGAAGCAGCGCTGCCGCCGACACCGCGCAAGCCGTCCTCGTCACCCTGTGGAACGCCGCGATGGCCGTTGGCGGCATCATCGGTGGTCTGCTGCTGCAACGATCGGGCGCCACCGTGGTCGCCGTGTCGGCCGCCGCCCTGGGGGCAGTCAGTCTGCTCGTCGTCGCCGGGGCCCGACACCACGCGTTCCGCACCTCTCGGGCCACGTCGTGACCCACGGCCTGGTGAAACCGGCGCTCCTTGACCCAAGCCGGCGGCAGAGAGATTCGCGTCAGAACCGCCGATCGTCCTGGGACATCAGCTGCCGCCTCGCATCTCCGCCTCGACCAGGGCACGGAAGCTGCGCGGAGCCCGGCCGGTGAGACGCTGGACCGTGTCGGTGACGCGGTCCTCCGCCCCCGCGGCGATGGCACGGTCCAGGCCGGCCAGCAGGGCGGCGAACTCCGCCGGGACCTCAGCCGTGAGGCGATCGCGCATCTGCTCGTAGGACAGGCGCCGGTGGGTCACGGGCCGACCGGTGACCTCAGTGATGATCGTGGCGATGTCGTCGTGGCTGAGGGCCTCGGGTCCGGTGAGGACGAGATCGGTATGGGGGGCCTGCTCGTCGGTCAGAGCACGGACGGCGACGGCCGCGATGTCCTCGGCGTCGACGAAGGCGACCCGGCCGCTCCCGGTGGCGGTCCAGATGCTGCCGGCGTCACGGATGCTGCGGCCGTGGGCGTGCGTGCCGGTGAAGTTCTGCATGAACCACGAGGGCCGCAGTACGGCCCACTCCTGGAACAGACCGGGCAGAGCCTGGTGCACCCTTCCCACCGCGGGGCCGCCTTCGGAAATGGCCGAGGAACTCAACAGCACCGCACGGCGCACGCCGGCGGAGCGGGCCCGCTGGAGGAACGGCAGCATGACCGCCGCGGGATCGGAGTCGCCCACGGGCGGGATGAGGTAGACGCGGTCGGCACCGGCGAGCGCGGCAGCGTGGGTGGCGGGGTCGTGCCAGTCGAAGGGGACCGGCTCGGCGCCGGCCACCGGGGTGCCCCGACGGCTGGCGGCTTTGACGCGGTGGCCGGCGGCCGTCAGCTGCGCGGCGGTGCGGGCGCCGGTGGTTCCGGTGGCCCCGATGACCAAAGTGGTCCCTGAGCTCGTCATCGGCTGCTCCCCGCGAAGTCGGTGCCGGGTGCCTGGACGGCCAGGGGATTCCAGTAGTCACGGTACGAGGTGATGCGCCCGTCCCGAACGGTCACGACGGCGATGTAGGTCATGTCGAAGGGAGTGTCGGTCTCCACCAGCCGGCCGACGCCGCGCATCTCCACCACGATGGTCTGCGGATCGGTCGTCCGGTGGATCCGCAGGTCGGGGAAGTCGTGCAGATCGATGTGGTCGGGGTAGTGCCGCATGTAGTCGGCGACGGCCTCCTTGCCCTCCAGGCGCTGGGGCCGGCCCGGGGGAGCGAAGGGAAACTCCATGAGGCCGTCCTCGGCCCACAGGTCGACCCACGCGGGAATGTCCTTGTCGAGCAGCAGTCGCAGGCTGTGGCGGTACAGATCCACCGGCGAAGTCGGTGCGGACATGGGTATCCTCCAGTTCAGATGATCCGGACCTCGGGTCCGCTTCGACGATACGGACCACGGGTCCGCTTTGCAAACGAGGGAGCACCATGCCCGAGCGCAAGTCCCGCAAGGACGCCGTCCGTAACCGGGAAGCCGTGCTCAAAGCCGCCGACGCCCTTTTCGCCAGCCGTGAAAGTCCCGAGGACGTCACCATGGCCGACGTCGCAGCGGCGGCCGGTGTCGGCAAGGGGACGCTCTTCCGTGCCTTCGGCGACCGCGCCGGACTGCTCCGCGCGTTGTACGAGGCACGGCTCGAACCGGTCAGGGAGGCCGTGGAGACCGGTCCACCGCCGCTGGGGCCGGCGACTCCTCCGCAGGAACGCGTGCTCGCGCTGCTCGACGCCCTCCTGTGTTTCAAGCTCGACAACCGCCGACTCGCGCTGGCTCTGGAAGGAGGAGGAGTGAGCAGCAGCCCCTACCAGCCGGAGCACTACGAGCGGTGGCACGGCCTGCTCCAGGCCGTACTGGAGCAGATCCCCGGCCTGACCGACAGCGGCTTCGTGGCCCACGCCCTGCTCGCCGCCACGCGAGCGGATCTCGTCGAGCATCTGGCGGGAGCGGAGCGCGTGCCGCGGGAAAGGATGCGGGCACAGTTGGCGAACTTCGCCACCAGGGTCCTGGTCCCGGGCTCGGTGTGACCGCGGGTGCACCGAGTCGGTGTCCTGGGCGGTGGCACTGCTCAGCCACAGACCGGCAGCGCAACGCAGGGGAAAGCGATTGCCGGAGGCGGTCGTTTGATTGCTTCGAATAAGACAACCTTTGCCAGAGCCTGAACGTCCAAAGAACAACAGGAGACACGTCGTCTCCGTTTAGGGGGAGCGTTCATGCTCAAGGTGAGCATCGTGGTGCCGGTCTACAACGCCGGTCGCTACATCGACTTGTGTGCGCCGTCACTTTTACAACAGACTCTGGGGGAGGACGCGTACGAGATCATCTACGTCGATGACGGTTCGACCGACGACTCCGCGCAGCGGCTCGACGAGTTGGCCGGCAAGCACGCGCATGTGCGCGTGATCCATCAGGAGAACTCCGGCTGGCCGGGCAAGCCCCGCAACGTCGGTATCCAGGAAGCCCGCGGTGAGTACGTCCAGTTCGTCGACCAGGACGACGAGTTGACCCCGGGGGCCCTGGAGCACCTGCACCGGCTGGGTTCCCGCAACGGCTCGGACATCGTCCTGGGCAAGGTCGTGGGCACCATGGCGGGCCCGAGCAACGTCTTCAAACGCACCGTGGAGCGCTGCACGGTCGAGGACGCGCCCCTCATGGAGAGCCTGACCCCGCACAAGATGTTCCGCCGCGACTTCCTGCTCGCCCACGACCTCAGGTTCCCCGAGGGCCCGGTGCGTCTTGAGGA